>CAZYBS010000013.1:0-1678 GCA_964645245.1 uncultured Candidatus Saccharibacteria bacterium | reverse complement strand
GATGGTGCGAGCGATTTTGATGACTCGGTGATAGGCACGGGCAGAGAGAGCCAGACGCTCGGCGCTGTCGTCCAGTAAATCTCTTACTTCTTTTGTGAGCTTGACCATACTGGACAAATCTTTCACATTCATCTCGCTGTTGGTGCTAATTGCCCTGCCAAATTTTTTAAATCTATTTTTTTGAATAATACGGGCGCGTGATACTCTCTCTTTTATTTTCTCACTCTTCTCGCCCGTCCCCTCTCCGCCTAATTTTTTATAATCCACATTTCCGACTGAAACCCAAAGATCAATACGGTCCATTATCGGTCCGGATAATTTTCTTTTATATTTATCTATATCAGACGGTTTGCAAATACAGGCTTTTTGTTTACTTCCGGCATTCCCGCATGGACAAGGATTCATCGCCGCCACTAATATGAAATTAGACGGAAAAATTGCTGAGCCTTTGGCGCGGGAAATTGAAACGATATTATCTTCCAGTGGCTGGCGCAGTGATTCTATGACCCTTTTTTCAAACTCCGGAAATTCATCTAAAAATAAAACTCCTCGGTGCGCGAGTGTCACTTCTCCGGGTTTTGGATAAGTCCCCCCACCAATAAGTGAGACATAAGACGAAGTGTGATGCGGGGACCGAAATGGAGGAAAACAAACAAGTTCGCCTCGTGTACTCCCGGCTACAGAATGAATGCCAGTTATTTCCAAGACTTCGTCAGCACTTAAATCAGGCAATAAACCCGAGAACACCCGAGCTAGCATCGTCTTGCCTGTGCCGGGCGGACCGTACATAGCGATATTGTGCCCGCCAGCCGCCGCAATCTCCAGTCCGCGCTTGGCGCCTTCTTGTCCGCGAATGTCAGCAAAATTTCCGCCTTTTATTTCTCTTAGTTCTCTTGTATAATTTATTTTAGTCTGTGGCTGTTGAGGTATCTTCGCTCCCGACGTTCTAGCTTTGTTGGAAGTCGGGACCCCGACCCTTTGGGGCGTCGGAGCAATATGTTTTATAACTTCTTTTAGACTGCCAGCTCCAAAAACTGCTATGCCTTCTACTAATGCCGCCTCAATTGCATTTTCTTTTGGCAAATATATTTCCTCATATCCTCGCCTTTTAGCTTCTTCGGCGAGTGGTAGAGCACCCCGAATACTCCGGAGTGTACCATCAAGCCCAAGTTCGCCAAGAAAAATCTTTTTCTCCGAATTGAATTTAATATCGAGAGATGCAGAGAGATATGCAATAGCAATCGCCAGATCAAAAAACGGCCCTTCTTTTTTTAAGTCAGCCGGTGAAAGTGAGACTATTATTTTTTGATTTTTAGCTTTCGGAGATTTAAAACCGGAATTTTTTATGGCTCCACTTACTCTATCTTTTGATTCATCCACGGCTTTATCCGGCAAACCCACCACATTAAAAGCATGAAGCCCTTTTGACAAGTCCACCTCAATCGTCACGATTGCACCTTGCAGGAGACTGATTTGTGCTGAATAGACTTTTGCAAAGCTCATAATTGATTTTAAATTACTTTGGAGGTCTCTCTGATTTTATAAGTGTTCTTTACAGGTTTGAGCGGCAGGATTTGCTTCTAGACGTGCTATCTCAATATCTTTTTTACATACTTCACACTTGCCGAAAGATTCTCTGTTTAGTCCCTTCAGCGCTCTTAAAATATTATTTAATCTA
>CAZYBS010000012.1:0-3588 GCA_964645245.1 uncultured Candidatus Saccharibacteria bacterium | reverse complement strand
GAGAGCTACAATTCCCACTTACAGGGCAGATTAAAATCAATCAAAGGATTCCAGAGTTTCCACTCGGCTGAAAGATGGCTCAATGCTTGGATGTTAAGACGAAGAACAAAACCTTTTACTGATTGCGAGGAGCCATTCAAACATTTAAATGGAAAATCGTCATTAGAAGTTGCTCTGAAAAAAGATGTTAAGTTTCCTGAGATATTGGGAATAAAAGGGAAAAATTAAAAAGTGCGAGGTCGTCGCACTTTATTGAGTTCTAGTGAATAGTAGCAAAGTGAAACATCAATCCTATCCAGGTTAATGGATTTAACAAAGCCACACCTACGGCAGTTATTGGAATCCATTTTGGGATAAATTTATTTAGCTTTTTGCAAAGAAGATAAACAGCCAAAGAAGGGATAATGTAATAAAGGATTGCTAAGCTGGCAAGACCCATTTGATTCTGCAATAGGTCATGCATGAAGTTTTGATTCAAATAGCTCAAATCAATTGGCCTACCATTAACCATAATTACGCCTCCTCTGTGTGCATACCACACGCTTAAAGTCCATAATCCCATAGATGCCAGAGAAGATACTAAACTTAGAAATAAGGCCAAGAGAACATTCTTAAATCTTTCCATAGTGTTCCTTTTCAACGAACTAAAAACCGTGCCTTATGATAGCACGGCTTTAGATATTCGTCAATTTTTAAGAAAATTTGCTCCAAAGATTTAAGAGAAGAAAATACTTAAGAAAAGCACCCGAAATGAAACGGACACTCCGTCACGCCGTAGCGTCCACTCCACCGAACACCGAAAGGTGTTCGGCTCCGTTCCCGCTCCGTCGCTCCGCCCTCGCCTCGCCACCACGCATTCTGTTTTGATTTGGCGGGGGTTTTCTCTTTTTTTATTTTGTATGGTGGTGGCGGGCGAGGTCGGGTTTCTCCTAAGGGAGAAACTGACGGAATTCAAATGCGGACTCGGTTTTGCCAAACTATTTTCTGGGGATATGGATTTGGCAAAACCGAGACTGCATTTTCCGCCCGCAGAAAGGGGTCTGGGGAATGAATGCGGGCGGATTTCGGAATTTCTTTTCGGCGGGGCTGACAATGGATAAAATAAGTCAAAAATGCTAAAATGAAAATATGGACAAAAAGGAAATTCAAAATAAAGCCACTGAATTGAAAACCATTCTCTCAAAATATAAGAGTGAGTTAAGCGAGCTTGAAAAACAACTTTTTGATACTATCAGTGAATACCAAAAAAAGGTCGATGAAGAAAGAATAAAAGAACTTAGAGAAAGTCTTGCAAAACATGAATAATGAATTTGAAAAAAGTGGTACTCCGCCACCGGCGGAAAAACAAGAACAAGCTCCCGTTTCAGAGCAAGCAGAGGCTAGCCAAGAAATTTCCGAAGTGGAGCTTCAGAGAAATATTGAGCAAGCGACCGGAGAAGTTGATGGTAGTCAAAATGAGGTTATCGCAAGTGCTGATAAACGAATTGAAAATGTTCCTGCTTCTGCAAGTTTGTCGCAGGAAAAAGGTGCTGGAATTTATGAACAGGGCGGTTTTGCTAACAGAATAAAAAATATCAAGGAAAAGATTGTTGCTTTGGCTCAATCAACAAAAGAGAGGATAAAAAATTTAGTATCAAGAGAAGCACCGGAAAGTTCTACTATTGAAGGATTAGAAAATGAGCCACAAATAAAAGACTTTTCTGATTTATTGAAACACAGAGATGAAATCGTTTCAGAACTTTCTCCAGAGCAGAAAATAGAGGTAGCAGATACAGTCGCTGAAATGGGTGCGATTGCTGATACTGCTAGAGAAATGACCAATGAAAGTCATGGAGTGGAAACTGTTGGACCCGAAATTCAAGAGCCAAATGGTGAGCAAGTGATTTCTCGTAGTCTCGCCGAAAATGAATCTATTTTAGAAAAAGAAAATCCTTTTGAATATATGGCAGCGGTGCGTGTAAGCAATAATTTACCAGTTTTTGAAAATGGAAAATTGCTTTTGAAGACAGCTATGGATGTAACCAAAGGGAAAGTCCCGCGCCCAACACTGCACTTTACCGTCAATTGTCGTGTAGGAAATAATGATGGTGGAAACTGGGATGACGTTGGTTATGCTTATATAATGCCAATGGATAAAATGGTGGAAGCAAATGGCAAGCCATATGCTTTTGGTAAAGATGATACATTTTATGCAACTGCAACAGGAGTAGAAATGCCATCAACAAGTAAAATTATTTTCCGTGCCGACAAAAAAGACGACCCAGCATTTAAAGATTTACAAGAACAGTGTCGTCAAAATAATATTCCCATTGAGTTTGTTGAAGTTCAAGCTAATGACGACACTGTGGTGGAGCGTCTTTTAGAAAAAGACGGATATGGAAATTACATAAATAGAAATCAGGATAAAAACGAAATCGATATAGGTCTTGCTAAAAAAATGGAAATGGTAGTTGGTGGCTATGGTAATCACACTGGTTCACCAATTTGGCAATTAGAAAAAGCTTTTTTAAGTGGTCAACCCGGTTATGAGTTTACAGATGAAGAAAAAGATAGTCAGTGGAAAAATTTTATCGCTAGAAATACTCCTTTTGGTCAGATTCGTGTATTACTGGAAGTTGCCCCAAAGATACCTGAGGATGTCCGGCAAAAATTCGAAGAACTGGGATTAAATAATTTAAACATTTTATTGAATGACAAAGCTAGGTTTGAGCAATACGCTCAAATCCATGCCGAGGCAGAGACTAAATTTAATGGAAGCAAAACTGCTTCAGAATTTAAAACTGAATTTTATGCACAAGGTGTTGACTTCCTATCTAAGCACAAGGACGCAGAAGAATTTTTATCAAAAAATCCAGATGTTCAGAAAAGGCTTCAAGATGTATTGGTCGAAGTCGCTGATTCCCCAGAAATGCGCATAATAATGATGGAGATTATGCAGGGAGAAAAGATAGTTCCCCCAGAACTTCAACAGCAACTTGTAGAAAAAAATATTGATCGTGGTGGTTTTACTGCCTTCCAAATAGCTGAGTATTTTGAGGGCAAATTAACTCCAGAACAACAACAAAGAATCAAAGAAAGTATTGCGAAAAACGCTGATAGTCTCACTGAGACTGCCACTCAAGATGTTATCGAAAGAACGGTGCCAGATATTATTGAGAGAAGAGATTATTTTGAGAAAAAATACGGAAAGGCTTTTGTTGAAAAATTTGAACAATATCTAAAAAAATAATATGGAAAAATTTGAAAATAAACTAAATATCCCTAAAACTGATACAAAAGACGATTTGTCTTTGCTATTAGCTTTAGAAAAAAATGCACTAGAGAAACTGAAAAAACAAACGCAAAAAGAAGACATTAAAGAAAAGGACGATAACGAAACAGGAGCCGATATTTAATTTACTTTTTCGTGTCAGCCCCGCCGAAAAGAAATTCCGAAATCCGCCCGCATTCATTCCCCAGACCCCTTTCTGCGGGCGGAAAATGCAGTCTCGGTTTTGCCAAATCCATATCCCCAGAAAATAGTTTGGCAAAACGTGTCCGTTTCATTCTGGGTGCTTTTCTTCTCTTTTTTTTCTTAAATCTTCTCTT
>CAZYBS010000011.1:0-14880 GCA_964645245.1 uncultured Candidatus Saccharibacteria bacterium | reverse complement strand
TCTATCGGGATAATTTTATCTTTCACGAATACGACTGCATCCACGATTGTGCCATCAGGGAAAGGGTATTGCATTTGATAAGACCCAGGCGGAAGAACATTTTTCAAAACTGTTTCCAGATAATACTCGCCCAAGATTCCGCGCTGTTTCGGATTTTTTAAAATGTTTTCCAAACTTTGCAATTGGTCAGCAAAAGAGATAACTTGTTTATTGGTCTCGTCCAGCCTGGTGAGTCTTTCCGTCACATCACGAATGATTTTATTGGATTCAGAAGAGTGAAATTTCAGACTTTCATTGACTTGTTTATGCGATTCGCCGATTTTACTGTCTACTGTTCTGGAGAGTTCATTTATTTGCGTCAAGATAAGATTTAATCCTGTATCCTCTTTTTTTTCCTCTTTTTTTCTATTCAAAAAAAAGTAGACAATTATACCTCCGCCTATTACCCCCAGTATTATCCAAAGTATTTGCATAAGTATATTTTAACATAAAGAAACCGCCGAGAGAAACGAGGTTCCTGTCGACGGCCGTGCTCACGACTATGCTTGCTCGGCAGGGCGGAGGCCGTGAAATACCTCCGCCCGGTGTGTTGGTGTAATCATTACCGAATGATGATTACACCACTGGAGACCGCTAATCTGAAGAGGCTTAACGCGAGCCCCACCACCCATGCCCCTCCGCCAGACCACATGAAAATCTTTGGGAGAACCCCCAATGTCATCTCCCCGTCGAGCTTGCGAAGCCCGACGATTCCCCCGATGGCTACCAAGAATAGACCCCCGAAAAACAGAACCACCAGCAACCTATCGAGCTCCATTTTCTACTCCCATCAGTTGATCTGACATGATCAACTATATTCTTGGCAAGAGTAACATATTATAGGTTATTTGTCAAATATTTTTGGTTAGAATACCAAAGTATGAAAATTTTACTTTCCCAGATAATGCTTCAGCGTATAAATCCAGTCTTAATTTTTTGATCGATTCTATAATTACTTAGCTCTACCGGTCGGACAAATTAGGTAATTTTAAACCACGGATATATAATAATAGGGTATTATTCGAATAATCATAAATATGGGAAATTTGGAGCAAGAAATCAAAAATAGAGACAAACGTAAAAATATTCAAAAGATAATTCTTAGTACAATTTTTGCCGCCGGTATACTTGGCGTTGTTCTTGTAGCCCCAAACGTATTGTCAGTCATTAAACAACTTGAGGGACCTTCTAAAAGAAAAAAGAATTTAAAATATTCTATTAGTGACTCTTTTACACGTCTTAGAGAAAAAGGTCTGATTGAAATAATAGAAATAAATGGAAAGAAAGTTGCACGTATTACTCCAAAAGGAAAAAACAAACTGGATTTTCTTGATAAACATAATTTTAAATTAAAAATTCCAAAAAAGTGGGATGGCCGCTGGCGCGTGGTTATTTTTGATATCAAAGAATCCAGAAGCAAAATACGATTTCTTCTACGGAAGACGCTCTCTCAAATTGGTTTTGTACACCTTCAACACAGTGTTTGGCTTTATCCATATGATTGCGAAGATCTGATTTCATTATTAAAGGCCGATTTTAAACTCGGTAAAGATGTTTTATATATGATAGTAGAAAAGTTGGAAAATGATTGGTCTTTGCGCAAAACTTTTAATTTACCTAACTCTTTCGGTCGGAAAAGTTAGGTAATTAATTAAATACATTTTTTGGTATTTAATTACTCTGCTTACTATTATTTAGTTTATAATCTTTTAAACATTTGTTAAAATAATCTTTCATATATTCAGACATTTGTTCCTTATTCCATTCTCTGTATTTCATTGCTTGGTAAGCCATAAATCCTGTGACTTCTAGCCAAAAACCGAAGTCTTCCCAAATGTCGCCTACGATTGGTCTTACTCTTGTTTCATTAGGCTCTTTTGTTAAATCTACTTCTGCCTCCAATTTATATATTTTATTTTCCATATCTATAATTTTGGCATTATTTCCTCAAATAATATTTAAGCGTATAAATCCAATCCTCGTCTATTTGATCGCTTTTGAGTTTTTCGGCGAGTAACCATTCTAGATATCCACGATCAACAGCTAAAACGTCTTCTATTTTTTTACCAGCATGTTTGCCAAAGTTAAAAGATCGCATGAGCGATGGGTGGGAAGATATTTCTATCATTTTCTCTATCGCTTTATCTTCATTTAGATTTTCATCTCTCATCATTTTATTTTTTAATCGCTCATAAAGTTTTTCCAAAACTAGCACGTCACCGAGCGCATCGTGGGCTGTCGCATCTATCTCTATTTCCAGCAAGTAGCGCAAATATTGCAGATTATATCTCTCTATTTTTTCTTCCGGATCTAAGTGTCTAGCCAGTCTTAATGTGCAGATAAATTTCTTAGGCTCTATATTCTCTTTCTTTATCATTAATAGATCAAAAGGCGCATTGTGGGCTACTACAATAGAGTTTTCATCCTCAAAAAGTTCTTTGATTTTTGGTAAGTCGCCGCTTTCGCGGAAAGATGGCTTATCTGCCACCATTTTATTGGTTATATGGTGCACGGCCGAAGCTTCCGGCGGAATTTTATTTAGAGGTTTGTATAGACCAACAAAATTTTCATCACTTGCTTTATAAGCAATCTGGCAAAGAAAGTCCTTATCAGTATTGCCGGTGGTTTCCGTATCAAAAAAGATTAACTTAGACATTTCATTATTTTATCACAATTTGTTATAATATGTGTATGCTGCACGAACAAATAAAAAACGGAATAAAAGACGCGATGATAGGTAAAGACGAAGTTCGTCTCAAGACTTTGCGCTCGATGGTGTCCGCTTTTACCAACGAGTTGGTCGCCAAAGAGAGAAAACCAAGTGAAATACTCACAGATGAGGAAGTTCTTGCCGTAATTACCCGGCTTGCCAAACAGAGAAAGGATTCCATAGAACAGTTTAAAAAGGGGAATAGAGAAGACTTAGTGAAAGAAGAAGAAGGAGAACTGGCAATTTTGGAAACTTATCTGCCGAAAATGATGGAGCGAAATGAAGTTGAAAAGATTGCCCAAGCCAAAAAAGAAGAATTATCTATTAATGACGCTACGAAAAAAGGCGTACTAATGTCCGCCCTAATGAAGGACTTGAAAGGCAAAGCCGACGGCAACTTAGTTCGCGAGGTCGTAGATTCGCTTTTTTAAAACAAGAATGCAGGATAAAAAATCAGTTAAAAAATTAATTACCCACAATGGCTCCTTTCACACGGATGACGTTTTCGCTTGTGCGACGCTTTCTATTTATCTTGAAAACAAAGGTGAGACTTTTGAAATAATTCGTACCAGAGATAAAGAAATAATAGATAAAGGGGATTATGTTTTTGATGTGGGGGATGTTTACGACGAAAAGCGAAATCGTTTTGACCATCATCAGCCTGGAGGTGCGGGGAGCCGCACAAATGGAATAGATTATTCTTCTTTTGGTCTGGTTTGGAAAAAGTTTGGTCTTGAGTTGTGTGGTACGGAACGTGCATGGGAGCTCGTGGGTAAAGACTTGGTTGCACCGGTAGACGCCGGTGATAATGGACAAGAGCTCTTCGAGGCACGACACGAGGTTTTTCCGTATCTTATCCAAAACGCTTTCTCTGTTATGGTCCGGACGTGGAAAGAAGACTCAGATCGGAATGATAAGTATTTTTTGAATGCTGTATCAATAGCCAAAAAAATTTTGGAAAGAGAAATAATTTGGGCTAAAGACGCAACAGAAGCGGAAGCTATAGTTATAACCGAGTACCAAGACGCGAAGGACAAAAAGATCATCGTTTTAAGCAAAGACTATCCGTTTGAGAGCATCCTGAGCAATTTCCCGGAGCCACTTTTCGTAATACACCAAAGAGGGACGGACGGTCTTTGGGCGATAAAAGCGGTTCGGGATAATTTGAAAACTTTCAAAAACCGGAAAGGCTTTCCCAGCTCTTGGGCAGGGCTTAGGGATGAAGAACTTCAAAAAATCAGCGGTGTCCCGGATGCAATATTCTGCCACCGCGGGCTTTTTATGGCTGTCGCCAAGTCTAGAGAAGGAGCTATTAAACTGGCGGAGCTTGCATTACTAGAACCTAGCCACTAGAACCTACAACCCAATTTCATGGCATTCATTGATGAAATAAAAATATATGCCGAAGCTGGACGAGGCGGAAACGGAGTCGTGCGCTGGCGACAAGAAAAATTTATACCAAAGGGAGGGCCCGCAGGCGGCGACGGTGGACGTGGGGGCAATTTTTACATAGAGGCAGTGCGAGATGTGCACATACTTTCAAAATATAAAGCAAAAAAAAGTTTTATTGCCGGACGCGGGGAAGATGGCGGAAATAAAAACTTACATGGCAAGAATGGCGAAGATTTTGTTTTGGAGTTGCCAATTGGCTCTATTATTATCAATCTAGAAACGGATGAAAAATGGCAATTGACGCAGGAAGGAGAGAAAATTTTGCTTTTAAAGGGCGGGTATGGCGGTTTTGGAAATGAACATTTTAAAAGCTCCACTAATACGACTCCGAAAGAATGGCGTCCGGGAGAAGAAGGTGAAAAAGGAAATTTCAAAATAGAGTTGGAACTTTTTGCGGATATCGGACTTATCGGACTTCCGAATGCGGGTAAGACTTCACTTCTCAATGCGCTTACTAATACGCAAGCTAGGGTGGGAGATTATCCTTTCACTACTCTTGATCCCAACTTGGGGGACTTTTATGGTTATATTATTGCCGATATCCCCGGAATTATTGAAGGAGCTTCAGAGGGTAAAGGTCTCGGCGTTAAATTCTTGCGCCACATCAAACGCACCAAAATGCTCGCGCATCTGGTGTCCTTTGAGAACCCCAACATGTTAAAAAGTTATAAAGAGATTCGCAAAGAGTTGGCAAAGTATGATAAAAGTTTAAGATTAGGTGAAGATGGTTTGTCAGAAAAAGATGAAATAATAATCCTGACCAAATCTGATGTAGTGGAAGACCCAAAAATTATCACGAAAGCAGTTAAGGCATTTGAGAAGCTAGACAAGAAAGTTTTCACTTTATCTTTATTTGATGATAAAATGGTAAAAAAATTTAGTGACAATCTAATAAAAATTTTAAAGAAGAAATAAAAATATAAGTGGATCTAAATTAAGCAAAATGTTGAGCATGATGCCAAGTTATTGATTATAGTTGTACCATGATTGACATGATACCACTATACGTGATATAATATATAGGTCATCCGCCGTTTGTGGCGCTGACACGAAAGGCTCTTTGAGAGCCGAGGAGACAGCCATGAAAGTCACGATTGACGACAGGGCATTCGCAGCAAGAGCAGGCGTCTTTGAACCAACGATCGACCTTCTCTGGGCGAGCGCAGACCAGCTCAAGCACGCTGCAGACATCGCGGCAGAACTGAGGACCTCGCTTGAACCAGTTCGAAACGGGGTCGAAGTGATCAACCTGCGATTTTGTGTTCGGTACGAAGCTGAGAAAGCTCGCACCGGGGGCGATCTTCGTCGGTGGACACCCGACGATCTCGAGCTCGAGATCAAGGCCGTCATCGCCTGGAGCAACTCTGACCACGAAAAGGTCATTGTCTCCGAGCGATACCGGATCGATCAGACGCTGCTGCAGGTGCCGGCCGTGATCACGGGATTCTTCCTCCAGGCCGTCCGGTACAGCTTGAATGACAGGTGGGTCAGGATGGATTCGAAGGCGGGGCACTTCCACGCATTCGTTGAAGAGTTCCCTGTGCCTCCTACTCGCTAATCGCTGAGCGAGAATCTCGATAGCCCCCGCCGTTAAGTTTGTGCGGCGGGGGCAAGCGGAAGAAATAGTTCCTTACAATCATTGTGTATCTGGCGTTTATAAACCGCCAAAAAGCGCCTCGAAAGCCCTCAGTTTTCGAGGCGTCGCTATTTATACTAGTCTTTTGCAAAAAACTGCAATAGGGAAATTTCAATTTTCAAAAATATAAATAAGTGCTATATTATATACACCGTGGCAAATAAATATTACCCTACTATAGGCCTTGAAATACACGCAGAATTAAAAACGCAGACAAAAATGTTCTGTGGCTGTAAGAACCCCGCAGGAATGCCTATGGCATCCAACGGGGCAGGCAACCCTGAAATTGCCCCCAACACTCTCATTTGTCCGGTCTGCATGGCGCATCCGGGAGCGTTGCCAGTACTTAATAAAAAAGCGATAGAGAATGTAATAAAAGTCGGTCTGGCAGTTGATGGAGAGATTGCTGATTTTACTGAATTTGACCGCAAGAATTATTTTTATCCGGATATTCCGAAAGGCTACCAGATTTCACAATATAAATGTCCGATAGTTTCTGGCGGGCATTTAGCAGACTTTGATATTACTCGCGTGCACTTGGAAGAAGATACGGCTAACAATAAACATGACCGGGGAGACTTCTCGCTTATAGATTTTAATCGTGCCGGCGTGCCGTTAATGGAGCTTGTCACTGAACCTCATACTTTTGAAAATTCTGATGATGCGGCAAAAATGGCGACAAAATTTGCAAAAGAATACCAACTATTGCTTTGGTATTTGGGCGTGTCTGAAGCGAATATGGAAAAAGGCGAAATGCGCGTGGAAGCGAATATTTCAATCTCACCAAATTCAAAAATTCTTGGCACAAAGGTTGAAGTGAAAAATTTAAACTCTTTTCGGAGTGTTGAGCGCGCCATAAAATATGAGCTTGATCGAATGACCGAATTACTGGAAAAAAGTAAAGGAGATGAAATAGTGCAAGAAACGCGCGGCTGGGATGAAGGCAAGCAGAAAACTTTTTCCCAGAGGAAGAAAGAATCAAGTGAAGATTATAGATATTTCCCAGAACCCGACTTGCCGAAATTGAAACTTCATGAAGCATTTGATTTGAAGAAAATGAAAAATGAGCTGCCGGAATTACCAGAAGTTAAGCGTGCCAGATTTAAAAAAGATCTTGGAGTAAAAGATGAAGATATAGAAATTTTTATAAATTCTAGGATATTTAATGAATGGTTTGAAGAAGTAGCAGAAATTCTTAAAGACAAAGAAAAAATAAAGATTGCTTCCAATTTTGCTCTTTCTGATTTAATTGGGATTATAAAAATAAAAGGTGCTTTTAAATTTCCACAAGGGAAGAATTTTGCCGAGCTTATCAGTATGTTTGTTGATGGTCAAATATCTTCCAGGGTGGCAAAAGATATTTTGGCGACGATGGTGGTTAAAGACCAGTCGCCTCTTAAAGTTGCTACAGAAAAGAATCTGCTTCAGAGTAATGACCAGAGTGCAATAAAAGCCATCGCCCAAAAGATAGTTGACGCGAATCCGAAGGCGGTGACTGATTACAAGGGCGGGAAAGAGAATGCTATAATGTCTTTAGTTGGGCAGGTTATAAAAGAGACAAAAGGTTCTGCCAATCCTCAAATAGCAAAAAGTTCTATTTTATCAATTTTAGAAAACGACAAAAAATGAATAAAGAAACACTGACTAAGACAATTGCTCGTCTAACAGCTTCTCCGAAAGGTATTTTAGCGATAGATGAAAGTTTAGGCACATGTCGTGGCCGCTTTGAGAAGTTGGGCGTGCCTTTTACGGAAGAAAAGCGTCGTGAGTATAGGGAATTACTTATTACCACTCCCAGTGTAGAACAATATATAAGTGCTTACATTCTTGTTCATGAGACCTTTTTTCAGAAAACTAAAGACAATGTCTCTTTTGTGGATATCCTGAAAAACAAAGGACTTGATTTCGGGGTGACTGCTTATACTAGTAGTGCGGTAGATTTTCCTCTGCATCCGGGAGAAAAAATCACAGAAGGGCTTGACGGGCTTTCCGCTAGGTTGAAACAGTATAAAGAAGCAGGAGCAAGTTTTTCTAAGTGGCGTGCCCAAATCAACATAGGAGAAAATATTCCAAGCGAGGATTGCATGAAAGAGAATGCAATCCTCATGGCTAAATATGCCGTATTGTGTCAGGAGCTTGATATCGTCCCAATTGTTGAACCAGAAATTTTAATAAACGGTAGTCATAGTATAGAGAAATGTTACGAAGCTACAGCCCGGAATTTGGATATTGTTTTTTCTGAGTTGAATAAGTTAAATGTCTTTATTCCTGGTATAATATTAAAAACAAGCATGGTGCTCTCAGGGAAAAACGCGTCGAATCGGGCCCCCGCTGAAAAAGTCGCCGAAATGACCGTGAAATGTTTGAAAGAACATGTGCCGATGGATGTTGGTGGAGTTGTATTTTTATCTGGCGGACAGGAAGATGAAGAGGCAGCAGTCAATTTAAATACTATAAGCAAAATAAAAGGCTTACCCTGGCATTTAACCTTTTCTTACGGCCGAGCCATCCAGAATCCAGCTCTTAAATCTTGGGCTAAAAATCCAAATGATATTACCGAAGCGCAAACTCTTCTATTGGAAAGAGCAAAAGCCAATAGTTTAGCCAGTGTCGGTGAATATAAATAATCACTAGTTTTTACATGCAAAATGGTATTCTAATATTCTATAGAATTGTAGAATAGATAAATTATGAAAAAAACCAATAGGCAATTAGAAAGAATAATAAAAGGTTTTGCGAATCATAGAAGATTGCAAGTACTTGAACTTTTATATAAAGAACCAGAATTGTCGGTTCAAGAAATTTCTGATGAACTAAAAACGGAATTCAAAAATATATCTGCTCATATTAACAAGATGGCAATTGCGGGATTGGTAATGAAAAGAAATGAAGGAAACAATATTCGGCATAAACTTACAAATCGCGGTAAAAGTATTCTACAATTCGTTAGAATTATAGAATAGATATGATATTTATAAAAACTGTATTCTTTATATGAAATTAATTCTTTTTGGTGGAGCGGAAATAAGGCAAGTTAAAACTGAATTAAAACAAATTGAGAAGGTTATTAAATATTTGAAACCGAAACAGATTCTTCATATACCTTTTGCAAGGATAAAAGCAACAGAAGTCGAATGGACGGGTAATTGGTTTCATAGACATATTCACTTAAAAGGTATTACTTATTTAAATGCTAAAAATAAATCAGATATTAAAAAAGCCAGAAATCCACTGATTTTTATAAGTGGCGGTAGTAATAGTATAAATCTAATGAAAAAAATCAAATCAAATCCAGAACTTTTCAAACTCATTGAAAAGGCTTCCTGTATTATTGGAGAGTCAGCAGGAGCTAAAATTTTGGGAGAATATTTTAGAGCAAAAGGAGATAATGATAAGAATAAAATGATAAAAGGTCTAGGTATAATTAAAGACACAGTGATTGAACCACACTATACACAACGTAAACGACATGAATTACTTATTCAAGATATGAAACAAACTGGTGTTAAATATGGGCTAGGAATCGATTCTTGCACAGCAATGGAATTTGAGCTTAATAAGTTTCCAAAAAATATAAAAAAAATAGGAGCAGGTCTCGTTAAAATTTTAATAAAATGAAATCTGAAATACAAAAATTTTTTAAGGGGGAAGTGGAAGATGATGAGAAGACGCTGGTGAAATATTCACATGATGCGAGTTTATTGGAAGTGCGGCCGAAGCTGGTGCTTTTTCCTATAGATTCGGAAGATGTGAAAAATTTAATCAAATGGGTCAATGAGAATAAGCAAAATAAAGAAAAATATGGAGAGCTTTCAATCACGGCTCGCTGCGCTGGGACTGATATGTCCGGTGGCGCAATTGGCGAATCAATTATTTTAGATTTTAGCCGACATATGAATAAGTTAATCGGCGGACCTTTGCCCCTGGATGGGATTTCTAAGAAAAAAACTAATCAGAAATTCAAAAATTATCCATTAGTCCCATCATACATAACTGTAGAACCAGGAATGTTTTACCGAGATTTTGAGAAGATAACTTTGGCAAAAGGGTTAATTCTACCTTGCTACACGGCTTCCAAAAGCATCAATGCGATGGGTGGGATGTTTGGTAATAATTCTGCCGGGGAGAGAACTTTGAAATATGGCAAAACTGAAGATTATATTTTGTCTACCAAAGTTGTTTTTTCAGATGGCAATGAATACGTTGTTAAACCACTGTCAAGGTTTAACCTTGACAATAAAATAGCGCAGGGAGATTTCGAAGGGAATATATATAAAAATATTTTTGATTTGATAAATGAAAATGACGAGGAGATAAAACACGCAAAGCCTAATGTACATAAAAATTCAGCCGGCTACTATATATGGAACGTAATACAAAACAATGCATTTGACCTGAACAAACTACTCGTCGGTTCGCAGGGGACATTGGGTATTGCGACCGAAATAACTTTCAAGCTCGTGCCGGAAAATAAATATTCAAAACTGATGGCTATTTTTATGGACGATTTAGCACCACTCGGCCGTCTGGTAGATGAAATTCTGGAACTCAACCCGGAAACACTGGAGGCATACGATGATAAGACAATGAAGTTGGCGGTTAAATTTTTTCCGGATTTTTTAAAGAACAAGGGACTCTCCGGAATGATTAAATTTATGTGGAACTTCTTACCAGAATTATTTATGATGATTACAGGCGGATTTCCTAAATTAATTCTTCTGGCTGAATTTGCCGGAGACAATGAGGTGGAAGTCAATGAGCAATGCGTGAAACTTGAAGAAAAAATAAAAAATTTTGAGCTCAAAATCTACATCACGAAAAGTCAGGCAGAAGCGAATAAATATTGGGATATTAGACGAGAAAGCTTTGCGCTTCTGCGCAAGCATATAAAAGGTAAACGAACTGCCCCGTTTATAGATGATATCATCGTCCGTCCAGAGTTTCTGCCGAAATTCCTTCCTGAGCTCAATGGTGTTTTAACTAAATATGACCTGACTTATACGCTGGCCGGACATGCGGGAGATGGAAATTTTCACATTATTCCTCTGATGGATTTTTCGCGTCCTGATACTGCGAAAATTATAATGGAGCTTGGGGAGAAGGTATATGACCTCGTAATGAAATATCACGGCTCAATTACGGCTGAACACAACGACGGCATAATCCGCACGCCGTATCTAGAAAAGATGTATGGAGATAAAATAGTTTCAATCTTTACGGAAATTAAAAATATTTTCGACCCGAAAAATATTTTCAACCCCGGCAAAAAAATCGTAACCCAAAATCTAGGTGGTACAAAAGAATATATAGCTTCGCATATTGCAGTAGAGCATTATGCTGATCATAAAGTTTAAGTTTGCTTTTTAGTTAATTTTGTATATAATCCTGTTTATGTTTGTAATTAAAGCTTCTAGGAGGGATGCAAAGGAAAATCTGTCAACTTTGCGAAAAGCGGGCAAAGTCCCGGCTGTATTTTATGGAGCCGGCAAGAAATCCACTTCCATTTCTATTTCCAATATTGAATTCAAGAAAATCTGGCGGCAGGCCGGAGAATCTTCTGCTGTTAAAGTTAAGGCGGGAGATGATGATGTTGATGCATTAATTCACGAAGTGCAAGTTGACCCAGTGACCGATGAGCCAATACACGTGGACTTCCTAGCCATAGACATGAAGAAAAAAATCAAAGTAAAAGTAGAACTTGTCTTCGAGGGGGTGTCAGAAGCGGTCAAGAGCGGAATAGGAAACCTCGTTAAGGTGCTTCACGAAATTGAAATTGAAGCGTTGCCGAAAGACCTGCCACACAATTTAATTGTAGATATTTCCAAGCTTGAAACCCTGGCTGACACTGTCTTGATTTCCGATATAAAATTACCGGCCGGAGTTGTCACTATTACCAGTGGCGCTGATGTTGTGGCATCCATCGTTGCCCAAGTGGAAGAAAAAGAGGAAGTTGTCGCGCCAGTTGATTTGTCGGCAATTGAAGTTGAAAAGAAAGGTAAGAAAGAAGAAGAGGGAGTAGTTACCGAAGAAGGAAAAGAACCCCCCGCCGCTCCTGTCAAGGAGGAAAAAACCGAAAAGAAAACAGATAAAAAGTAGAAAAATATGCTATAATTAAAAACTATGTTGCAAAACATATTCATTTTTGTTTTTATTCTTTCGCTTTTTTTAAACATACCCACAAATAAAGCACAAGCTGTTTTTGACTGCTTGGCGCTAACCATTTCTTCCAGTCAGTCTGATAAAGATTATTGTCGAGATGAACTTAGTCAAATAGAAGCTCAATTGACAGATTTGTTAGATAAACAAAAAGAACAACAAAAACAGACCGGTACACTTAAGGGAGATGTGGACTATTTAACCAGTCAGATTAATGCTCTGAAAACAAAGATAAAAGCCAGAGCGCTTGTTATTGCTCAATTAAAAGTAGACATCAAAGAGAAAAGTAATACAATTCAATCGCTTGCTAATAAAATAGACCGCGAGCATGAATCTCTGGCTCAACTTCTTAGAAATACCAATGAGTTTGATGATGCAACCATAGTTCATCTGGTTCTTTCCGATAATAGTCTTTCAAATTTTTACAGTGATTTGGAATCTTATGCCTCAATCAAGCAAGCGGTTAAAGCGTCGGCTGATGTTATTCGAGGGATAAAAAGCCAAACTGAAGTTGCCAAAAAAGATCTGGAAAAAAAGCAAAATGCAGAAACCGACGCGAAAGTTGAACTAGAAAATGCTCAGAAAAAAGTAGTTCAATCAGAGGCTGAAAAAAAGCAGCTCCTGGCTATTTCTAAAGAAAAAGAACAAGCCTATCAAAAGCTGGCCGCCGAGAAAAAATCTCGCGCGGATAAAATTCGCGCCGCACTCTTCCAACTTCGCGACACTAAAGCGATTCCCTTCGGCACGGCATTAGAATATGCAAAAGCAGCCGAGGGAAAAACAGGTATTCGTCCGGCCTTTTTGCTCGCTATTATAACTCAGGAAACAAATTTAGGCGCGAATATCGGCACTTGCAATCGTCCCGATGATCCGCCGTCAAAAAATTGGAAAGCGATAATGAAACCAGACCGCGACCAAGCGCCCTTTGAAAGAATTACTTCCGCTCTAGGACTGAATCCATATTCTATGCCAGTGTCCTGTCCTTGGCAGGGCGGCTGGGGCGGGGCAATGGGCCCTTCGCAATTCATTCCTTCCACTTGGGAACTTTATGCCAGTAAGATTGCGAGTGCTTTAAGCATCAGCGGGATGCCAAATCCGTGGGAACCGAAAGATGCCTTCTTTGCTTCTTCTATTTATTTGGGAGAATTAGGGGCGGACAATGGAGGGTATACGGCTGAAAGAACTGCAGCGCTTAAATATTACGCTGGCAGTAATTGGAACAAAAAAGCCAATGCTTTTTATGGCAATAATGTAATGAAAAAAGCCACCAGCATCCAAGCTGATATAGATTTGCTTTAAAAATAAAATTATGATAATCTTCCTGAGCAATGAAAAAAGATATCCACCCTGCATATAATATGAAAACAAAAGCAACCTGCGCCTGCGGGGCGGTTTTTTACGTTGGTTCAACCATACCGGAAATCAAAATAGAAATTTGCAGCCAGTGCCATCCTTTCTACACCGGTAACGAAAAAATCGTGGATACGGCGGGGCGTGTAGAACGCTTTAATAAGCGTCGAGCTGCAACGGCAAAAGCTAAAAAATAAGTAAAATTAAAATAAAATGCTTTTTCTCAGGAAAGTATTTTATTTTAATTTTTTAAATTGTATGGATTGGCAAGAGTGGAAAAAAAGTCAAAAAAATGTGGAAACGGAATCCCGCCAGGGCGGGACGAATGAAATAGTCTTGGAAGTGCGGGCCGGAGCGGGCGGAGGTGAGGCTTCACTCTTCGCCTGGGAGCTTGCGCATATGTACGAAAAATATTCCGAGTCGCAGGGCTGGCTATGGAGAGTCAATTATGAATCAAAAAACGATTTGAATGGCTACAAGGAAGCGAGTTTTGAAATAAAACCTGCCCGCGCAGGTGGGGGCAAAGATGTTTTTAAAAAAATGCGTTATGAAACGGGCGTACATCGAGTGCAAAGAATACCGGCGACCGAAAAAAATGGCCGAGTGCATACATCTACTGCATCCGTTGCCGTGCTGCCGATTAGGAAAAAGGTTTCTATTAAAATTGATCCAAGCGAGTTCAAAATGGAATATTCCCGTTCCGGCGGAAAGGGCGGACAAAATGTGAATAAAGTTGAAACAGCCGTCCGCATTATCCATAAGCCGACGGGGCTGGATGTCCGCTCCACGAACGAAAGAAGCCAGCTGGCCAACCGCGAAAAAGCGATGATGATTTTGACTGCCAAGCTGGAACAATTGGAAGAAGAAAAAGAAGCAAAAAAATATTCCGGAGAGAGAAAAAGCCAAATCGGCACCGGCGACCGCTCCGAAAAAATCCGCACTTATAATTTTCCGCAAGACCGCGTCACCGACCACCGCATCAGAAAATCCTGGCACAATTTGCCGAAAATAATGGAAGGAGATATCGGCGAAATTATTTCCGCTATTGAATCCAGGGCGGTGGGAGATGAGGAGGAAGAATAAAAACTCTTGAAACATGAACTTTTCTCCGGTACGGATTTTTTGAAGCTTAAAAAATCCTGAAGTTCTCGGCTCGTCAGCCTCGAAACCCCTGCGAAAAGTTATGTTTCAAGAGTTTATTGCTTTTGTAATCACTTCTTGCTATACTTTCTCCGTAGTGTTTCTCGTTTAGCGACAAGAATTTCTACGCCCGCCAGAACGACTTTCTAGTCGGGCAGGCATTATTAAGTAGTTTTTGTCCTTTTTAGTAAAAAAGGAAGAAATAAAAAGTTATGGCTACAAAGCTATATGTAGGGGGACTCCCTTACAGCACTCAAGAAGGCGCTCTGAAAGAGCTCTTCGCACAGGCTGGTAATGTGGTATCGGCTGTGATTATCATGGACAAAATGTCCGGTCGTTCAAAAGGTTTTGGATTCGTGGAAATGTCAACAAACGATGAAGCGCAAAAGGCTATCTC
>CAZYBS010000010.1:10230-20331 GCA_964645245.1 uncultured Candidatus Saccharibacteria bacterium | reverse complement strand
GAGGTAAAAGCTACCGGACGAATTCTTGAAGTACCAGTGTCTGATAATATTTTAGGACGGGTGGTAAATGCTCTGGGTGTCCCGGTTGATGGCCAGGGAGCCATAAAAGGAAATAATCCTTCAAAAAGTTCAGGACCTTCGGCTTATCCGATTGAAAAAGTGGCTCCCGGTGTCATTACTCGCCTCTCTGTGTCGGAACCAGTTGCCACCGGCATTAAAGTCATTGACGCTATTATTCCTGTCGGTCGCGGTCAGCGCGAACTCATTATCGGCGACCGGCAGACGGGCAAGACAGCCATTGCTATTGATACGATATTAAACCAAAAAGGCCAAAAGATGATCTGTGTTTATGTGTCTATTGGCCAAAAAGATTCTAAACTTCGCAAATTAGAGGCGCGTCTGGAAAATGGCGGAGCAATGGAATATACAGTTATCGTATCCGCAGGTGCATCAGAGGCTGCCTCACTTTCATATATTGCGCCATACACCGGAGTATCCATCGCGGAATATTTTATGGATCAAGGCAAGGATGTGCTAATTATTTATGACGATCTCTCCAAGCATGCTGTGGCCTATCGCGAAATTTCTTTGCTTCTGCGCCGTCCGCCGGGGCGCGAAGCTTACCCGGGAGATGTTTTTTATTTGCATTCTCGTCTATTGGAACGCGCTTGTCGAAGAAATGAAAAATATGGCGGCGGGTCTATTACCGCCTTGCCGATTATTGAAACTCAAGCCGGCGATATTACGGCCTATATTCCGACTAATGTTATTTCCATTACTGATGGACAAATTTTCTTGGAGACTGATCTTTTTTATAAAGGAATTCGACCGGCGATAAACGTTGGGTCTTCAGTATCACGGGTGGGCTCCAGCGCGCAGATTAAAGCGATGAAAAAAGTAGCCGGCACATTAAAACTAGACCTGGCGCAGTTTCGCGAGCTGGAAGCATTTTCTCAATTTGGTTCTGATCTTGATGAAGCTACCAAGCGCCAGCTTGAACGCGGCAAAAGAGCAGTGGAAGTGTTAAAGCAACTTCAATATGCGCCAATGAAAACAGAGCACCAAGTGGTCGCGCTTTACGCTCTTACTAAGGGTCTCATGGACGATGTGCCAGTAGAGAAAATCAAAGAATTTGAAAAGGGACTCATAGAGTACGGCGAGCGCCATGCGAAAACTTTTTATAAAGAAATCATGGAATCAAAAATGTGGAGCGATAAAGGTGAGACAGAATTAAAAAAGGTAATTGAAGATTTTAAAAATGGCTGGAACTAAAGAGATAAAAAGAAGAATAAAGAGTGTGAAGAACACAAAAAAAATCACCAAAGCGATGGAGCTGGTGGCGGCTTCCAAGATGAAACGCGCGGTGTCTTCCACCTTAGCGTCTCGCCTCTATGCGGAATATTCATGGGAGATTTTGACATCCATTGCAAAAAATGTTGAAGACAAAAAAGAAGAGCAGACACACCCCCTTTTCATCCAAAGAGAAGTAAAAAATATTTTGTTAATACTTATTACTTCCAATCGTGGACTTTGCGGAGCATACAATGCGCAAGTTATTAAAAAAACACTTCTATTGATGAAACAAGAAAACAGTAATGTAAAAATTCACGTTATAACAATAGGCAAAAAGGGGGACATGGCAATGCGCCGCACTGGTCAAAATGTTGTGGCCAGCTTTTTTGAGTTTCCGGACAGTTTATCTATTGCTGATGTCACTCCAATATCAAAACTGGCGATAGATGAATATAGTCTCGGGAATTATGATAAAGTGTTAATCGCATATACAGACTTTATTTCTGCGCTTACTCAGAAACCAAATATTAAACAAATCCTACCTGTTTCCAAAGTTGCTCTGAAAGAATTGATTGAAAGTTTCGGCGAGAAAAAAGACGAAGTCTCGTTGCGGTCCGAGCAAAAGATTGATTATTTATTTGAAGGAGATTTTGATACGCTGATTAGCTCACTGGCGGAAAAACTGACGCGCATGCAAATATATCAAATGCTGCTTGAATCAAACGCCTCGGAACAGTCCTCTAGAATGGTAGCGATGAAGAATGCGACAGAAGCTTCGGGGGAAATGATTGATGACTTGACTTTAGTATTCAATAAAGCAAGGCAGGCAAACATTACCAGAGAAATATCAGAAATTAGCGCGGGGATGGTAAGCGTGAATTAGGTTTTAGGTGCTAGTGATTAGGTTCTAGGGAAAATACTAGAACCTAGCCCCTAGAACCTTGATTAAAAGAGAAACATTATTATAAACATTAAATAATAAATTATGTACAAGGGAACAATTAAACGTATTATCGGTCCGGTCGTAGATGTGGATTTTGGGGAGCAACTGCCGGAACTTTACAGTGCGCTGGAAGTGACCAAAGACGGCAAAAAGCTTATTCTGGAAGTTGAACAGCATTTAGGCGGTGGCGTGGTTCGCACGGTAGCCATGGACACGACTGATGGCCTTTCACGCGGAATGGAAGTATTAGATTCCGGAGCGCCTATTTCTGTACCCGTGGGCAGTGCGACTCTTGGACGTATTTTCAATGTTTTAGGCGAAACGATTGATGATTTACCACCACCTCGCCTTTCAGGCACTCCTCCTCAGGCAGGAGGAGAAAAAAATCCTCCCCGCCTTGGTAAGGAGGGGGTTGGGGGTGGTCGTATGCCAATCCACCGTAAGGCTCCGGAATACGTAACACAAGCAACTAAAGTTGAAATTCTTGAAACCGGCATCAAGGTTATAGACCTTATTTGTCCGGTTTTGAAAGGTGGCAAGGTCGGGCTTTTCGGCGGCGCGGGTGTTGGTAAAACTGTCGTCATCCAGGAACTTATTAACAATATTGCATCAGAGCATGGAGGCTATTCGGTTTTTGCGGGTGTGGGTGAACGTACTCGTGAAGGTAATGATTTATATCATGAAATGAAAGAATCCGGTGTGCTTCCAAAAGTTGCCATGGTCTTCGGACAAATGAATGAACCGCCAGGCGCGCGTCTGCGGGTGGCACTCTCGGGGTTGACAATGGCGGAATATTTTCGCGATGCCGAAGGTAAAGACGTGCTTCTTTTTATTGATAATATTTTTCGTTTTACTCAAGCTGGTTCTGAAGTATCCGCACTGCTTGGCCGTATTCCTTCGGCGGTGGGTTATCAGCCTACGCTCGGAACTGAAATGGGAATCTTGCAAGAGAGAATAACTTCTACCGACAAAGGTTCGGTCACTTCGGTGCAGGCGGTTTATGTGCCGGCCGACGATCTGACCGACCCGGCGCCGGCAACAACCTTTGCTCATTTGGATTCTACGGTGGTCTTGAATCGTTCACTTTCGGAAATCGGTATTTATCCGGCCGTTGACCCGCTGGACTCGTCTTCCACTATTCTTGACCCGAACATTGTGGGACTAGAACATTACACTGTTGCCCGCGAGGTGCAGCGCGTGCTCCAGCGCTACAAAGATTTGCAAGATATCATTGCTATTTTGGGCATGGAAGAATTATCCGAGGCGGACAAAGAGCTGGTAGCTCGCGCCCGCAAGATTCAAAAATTTCTCTCCCAGCCATTTTTCGTGGCGGAAGTATTTACCGGAACAAAAGGTGTTTATGTGCCATTAGCTGAAACTATTCGTTCTTTTAAAGAAATTCTGGAGGGCAAGCATGATAACAAAGCGGAAGGGGATTTTTACATGAAAGGGGCGCTTTAAACCTCACCTCGTCTGCTAAAGCATCCACCCCTCTCCTTGATTAAGGAGAGGGGACGGGGGTGAGGTGAATAATATGACAAACAAAAAACTAAAATTCAAAATAGTAACACCAGAACATCTCGTCTTAGAAGAGATGGTTGACCAGGTCAGCTTACCGACGACGGAAGGCGAGATTACAGTTTTGCCGGACCATATTCCGCTGATTGCCGGTCTGGCATCAGGAGATGTCGTCGCTGTCGCCGGCGGCGAGCCTGTGCCAATGGCGGTCGTGGGAGGATTTGTGGAGGTGAAGCAAAATATAGAAGGCGTAACCGAGGTAGCTGTTTTGGCTGACTTTGCCGAGCACGTGTCTGAAATCTCTAATGAAAAGATAGAACAAGCAAAAGCTAAAGCAGAAGAATTAAGAAAACAAATGGAAAATAAAGAAATCGTAGACTTTGAGCATTTTGAAGCCGAGTTGGAGCGTTCGTTGACTCGCGTAAAAATCGCCGATAAATGGCGGACGAAGAAGTATAGAAAATAAAATGTCTAAATTTTATGTCGTGGCTACGCCGATAGGCAATCTGGGGGACATTACGCTCCGGGCTCTTGAAACGCTTAAAGGTGTGGATTTGATATTGTGTGAAGATACACGGGAGACCAAGAAAATTTTAAATAAATACTCAATTAACACGCTGACTTTGAGTTATCATAGCCACAGTAAATTAGCTAAGACAGATAAAATTTTTGAATTATTAGAAGAAGGGAAAAATCTGGCTTTGGTTTCGGATGCCGGCACGCCTGGAATTTCCGACCCAGGGGCTATGCTTATTTCTCAAATTAAAGTGTATTTCAGCCACCAGCCCGACAAAGTCATTCTGGCGGGTGGCGTAGATGTTATTCCAATTCCCGGAGCGACAGCACTGATTGCCGCACTATCGGCTTCCGGGCTGCCAACCCACGAATTCACTTTTCTTGGTTTTTTGCCGCACAAAAAGGGGAGAGAGACTTTATTTAAAGAGATCACCGAAGCAAAACGCACGGTGGTGTTTTATGAATCTCCGCATAGAATTTTAAAAACATTGGGATCACTTGCTAAATTTTGTCCGAATAAAAAAGTCTGCCTGGCTCGTGAGCTGACAAAAATTTATGAAGAATTTAAAACTGGCTCTCCTTTAGAAGTGTTGGAATATCTTAAAAAAAATCCGGAAAAACAAAGAGGAGAGTTTACTGTGATTGTGTCATAAATAACGAACCGCGAGGGACGAACGGGATCTTCCCCGTCGTCGTCCTCGCGGTTGATGCTAGGCGCAGTCGGCGCCACCGTGTGCGTGCCACTCGCCGTGTCCCTGGCCGAATCTGGCCTGGGAGTCGGCTCCGACGACTTGTTGTGGTTGGGGTGTCTCGACGACGCCGGTGCCCACAAACGAAGTCGGACGTGGAGGAGCCTGAGGAAACAACTCTCCTCCCTTACCGAATCTCCTTTCTGCTTCTTCCCAAGCGAGAGTCAGATTCAGGGGCCCCGAGAATCTCTTGATTCCACGGTCTACGATGTAGACATAATCCCTGCCAGTTGTCATGGGTACTCCTCCACCTAAAAATATAAACTATATAAAAATTTTTTACAACAAGTCTTCCGGATCTATGTAATATTTCCTTATTCTAGTCTTTTGCAAAATACTTGTATATAAAATAAAAAAGTCCGGAGAGGCGCGTGCGGTTGGTCCGTCGCGCCTCTCTGGCTGATGTGCTCGGTCACTATGCGCCTTCTTTCTTGGAAAGCCCGAGCATAACGGCGACTCGGTGACCTAGTCGCCACAGGAAGTTAGGAGGGGAAACTCGTTGTAGCGTCCATCCGGGGCGAAATTCCTCAACGAGCCTCTTGGCTTGGCGGAAGCTCATGTCAAGCTCGAATGGCTTTTCGTTTTTTCCTCCATCATTAGGAGGCGGTACAACTTTGTATTTTGGCACTGGGAACCTCTTTCAGTAAAACTATAAACTATATCAAAAAAATTTACAACAGGCTATTTTAATTCATGTTTCAGACAAGTAATAATAGACCAGTCAAACTTTCCCTTGTCCGCCAAGTATTTCATTTTGTCCAACGCCCAAATGCAGTCGTCTAAAACCTCACCGCACGCCTCGTAGAGCATTTTTGCTTCCTTGGCCAGCTTATTGTAAGCATATCTTCCCGTATAGAATTCTTTTGGCATTTTCTCCCAACCATTCATTTTGTAATAACAGTTTACAATTTCATGAACTGGATTGACAGCTTGTTTGTGTTTTTGCAAGTTTGCCAAATACCCCTTAAATGGATTTTCTAAATTATTTTTCATTCCTTTCATTTTAACACAAGTATGATATATTGCTTTGATGGGTATTTTTTCAAAAAAATTAGGCATAGATTTGGGGACAGCCAATACCTTGGTATTCTTGCCGGGCAAGGGAGTAATCTTAAATGAGCCTTCGGTGGTAGCGGTTTCCGAGCAAGGCAATAAGATTTTGGCTATTGGTTTTGAGGCTAAAGATATGATTGGAAAAACGCCGGATTCTATTATTACCTACTGTCCGATGAAAGACGGAGTGATTGCGGATTATCGCGTGACTGAAGCGATGCTCCATTATTTTATAAATAAGGCCATGGGACCGTTTAATTTTTTTAAACCGGATGTGATGGTATCAGTACCGGCGGGCGTCACTTCCACAGAACGTAGGGCAGTCATAGAGGCGGCCATTCGCGCCGGCGCGAAGAATGCTTATGTAGTGAAAGAGCCGATACTGGCTGCCATTGGCGCGGGTATTCCAATTTACGAATCCAGAGGTCATATGGTTGTGGATATTGGCGGAGGCACGACGGATGTGGCGGTCATATCGCTCGGCGGAATTGTGTCTTCCACTTCGGTTAAATGCGCCGGGAATAAAATTGACCAGGCGATAGCCGATTACATCAAAAAAACTTTTAACTTAGCGATTGGCGACCGGACGGCCGAAGAAGTAAAAATAAAAATTGGCGCGGCAGTAGCTTTGGAAGAGGAACTTAGCGTAACAATTAAAGGCAGAGACTTCATCCAAGGATTGCCCAGGTCAGCGCGCGTTTCAACTAATGAAATAGTGCGGGCAATAGATGGAGAATTAAAACAAATAATTAAAGCAATTAAAGATGTCCTGCAAGAAACTCCGCCGGAACTTGCTTCCGATATTATAGATCAGGGTATTATTATGACCGGTGGGTCGTCTCAACTGCGAAATTTCGCTGATTTGGTTTATCGTAAAACAGGGGTAAAAGCAAGTGTGGCCGAAGACGCTCTTTTTTGTGTAGTCAAAGGCACCGGCATAGCGCTGGATCATTTGGATGTTTATAAAAAAACGGTTTTAAGTAAGAAGTAGAAGTTAGGGACTAGAGACTAGGTTCTAGGGACCAGTAATAAATTTAAAAATATGCTGAATCCAAACCCAGGAAAAGTAGTAAATAATTTAATAATAGAGTTACACGTACCTGATTTTAAGATAGTCAAGGATTTTTATGCCATGTTTGGTTTTTATATTCGCTTTACTGAATTAGTTGATTGGGGACAGTAAATTTTATTTATGGATTCAAATATAAAATCATATAAAGATTTAATTGTTTGGCAAAAAGGATATGAGCTTGTGAAGCAAGTTTATAAGATTACCTCAAAGCTTCCACATTCGGAGATATTTGCCTTGCAGTCGCAGATACGACGTTCGGCTGTCTCTATTGTTTCAAATATTGCGGAAGGCAACAGCCGAAAAACCAGAAAAGATTACTGCCATTTTTTAAGTATAGCCTACGGTTCCACATCTGAACTTGAAACACAATTATTTTTGTGCAAAGATCTATATGGTCTTGATATAAAAGACTGTGTAATGTTGGTTGAGGAAGTCAGTAAAATGCTTCGTGTTCTAATTAGTAAACTAGAACCTAACACCTAGAACCTATGTCCCTAATTCAAAAGCATTTAGATAAAAATAATCTACACCATGCGTATTTGATAGAAGGCGAGCAGGAAGAAGTCGTACCGGAGATTTTAGAATTTATGAAAAGTTTAGGAATAAACACTACTGCCAGTCCGGACTTTTGCCATATATCTGTAGATTCTTTTAAAATTGAAGATGCGCGCAATTTGAAGTCTTATAGCAATGAAAAAGGATTTTCCCTCGGCCATAGCCCTACGGGCGAGGCTTCTGCTAAAAAAGTATTTATAATCTCTGCCAACAGTTTTCTCTTAGAAGCGCAAAATAGCTTGCTGAAAATGTTTGAAGAGCCGATTTATAATACGCATTTTTTTCTAATCGTGCCGGATGCCAATTCTCTCCTAAAAACTCTTGTTTCCAGATTTTATTTAATTAAAGCCCCGACGCCCGAAGGGGTCGGGGTCCCGACCGAAAGCGTCGGGAATGCAGAGAAATTTATAAAAATGCCTTTAAGAAATAGAATTGATTTTATAAAAGAATTATTGGCTGAACCCGATGAAATAGATGAAGAGGGTAATGAAATTGTCATTCTAGATTCCACTCGTTCTAAGGCTCTGAAATTTTTAAATGCGCTTGAGTCTGTTTTACATCGGAAGGAGATAAGTAATCTGATGGAAAATTCTGAGCGGCGTAGGTCCCAACCGGTACTCCGGGAAGGGTTAAGACGGCAGAATTTTTCACCAGATTACTTTAACCATTTTTTTAAAGTTCGTGAGTTCCTGCGTATGCCCGGAAGTTCTGCTAAAAGCCTGATGGAATCTGTGGCCTTAATTGTGCCAAATTTTTAATTTCTGATATACTAAATTTATGCAATACAACTTTTCAAATTTTAAGACGGAACTTAAGAAAGTCGTAGACTTTTTAGGCAAAGAATACAATCAGCTGAATATTGGACGGGCGTCGCCGATGGTCCTGGACGGCGTTTCCGTAGAATCATATGGCTCCCATGTTCCGCTCAGGAATGTAGCGAATATTTCTATTGAAGATCCAAAAACTCTGCGTATTGCGCCTTGGGATAAAAATCAAATCAAAGATATAGAAAAAGCCATAACTGGCGCCAACCTAGGACTTTCGGTAGCCGTTGACGATGCAGGCATTAGAGTTATTTTTCCGCAATTAACCACGGAAACCAGACAGACTCTGGTAAAAGTATTAAAAGAAAAATTAGAAGAACAGAGAATTGCGGTGCGCCGTGAACGTGAACGCATTTGGGAGGATGTTCAGAAGAAGGAAAAAGAAGGGAAGTTGACGGAAGATGAAAAATTCCGCGCCAAGGAAGAATTACAAAAAATCATTGATGAAACTAATAGAAATCTGGAAATGAGTTTTGAGAAGAAGCAAAAAGAAGTTATGGGGTAGCAGATATGAATATTTTAATTTTCTTAATCATTCTTTTGGTTTTGGTGCTGGTCCACGAATTTGGGCATTTTTTTACTGCGAAGAAATTTGGCGTCAGGGTGGATGAATTCGGCTTCGGTTTTCCGCCGAAGTTATTTAGTCGCAGATATGGAGAAACGGAATATTCTTTTAATTTATTACCGCTCGGAGGGTTTGTAAAGATTTTCGGTGAGAACCCCGAAGCAGAGCAAGCTCGCTACGGGGCAGGTCCCGATGAAGACCGAAATAGAAGTTTCCAATATAAAGCCAAATGGAAACAAGCGATAGTTCTTTTAGCCGGAGTGTTTGCCAATTTTTTATTAGCATGGCTTTTATTTTCTTTTGGGTTTGTGTCCGGATTTCCCGCTTCGGTTGGCAGCGGAATAAAAGGATATGCCTTGCAAGATGTAAATTTGGTGATTATTTCTGTTGTGTCAAACTCTCCAGCTGAATTAGCAGGACTTAAGTCCGGTGATAGAATAGTATCTCTAAAAAGTCTACCTGCGCAGGCAGGCGGTAATGAGGACGTCAGCCTCATTAATCCGGATTCTTTTAAATCCTTCATAACTTCCCGCGGAAGCGAAGAAATCGAAATCGGATATGCGCGCGGGAAAAACGATGAAACAAGCTATGCCAAACTCACCCCAGTTGCGAGTACGGCGGACGGCGAACTCAGAATAGGCATAGCCATGGATCAAATAGGCATAGCTAAATTGCCTTTTTTTGCTGCACTTTGGGAAGGGACGAAATTGACGCTGTCTATCACAAAAGACACTGCCGTAGGGCTTTATGCACTGATTGTGGATGGATTGCAGGGCAAGGGTAGCCTTGTGTCTATCACCGGTCCGGTCGGAATAGTGGGCATTGTGGGTGATGCTTATCAATTCGGGCTTGTCTATCTTCTTTCTTTTAGTGCGCTTATTTCCATCAACCTGGCGATTATAAATTTACTTCCATTTCCAGCGCTGGACGGCGGACGGCTTTTCTTTTTATTGATTGAAAAGATAAAAGGGTCGCGCATTAGTCCAAAAGTCGCTAATACCGCCAATATGATT
>CAZYBS010000010.1:0-10220 GCA_964645245.1 uncultured Candidatus Saccharibacteria bacterium | reverse complement strand
GGTTTTGCTGTTTTGATACTTCTGATGGTTTTTGTTACCTATCACGATATAGTTAAATTGTTTTAAAGTATTCTAATATTCTATAGAATTATAGAATAGAAATATATGCAAAGTGAAATAAAAAATTGTCAAAACTGCAAAAAAGATTTCGTTATTAAACCGGATGATTTTGGTTTTTATGAAAAAATAAAAGTTCCTCCGCCGACTTGGTGTCCGGGGTGCCGACTAATTCGTCGTATGGTGTGGCGCAATGAACGTACTTTATTTAGACGCTTAAATGGTGCACCAGGAAAATCAGATTACCTAATATCTATCTATCATCCAAACACTAAAATTATATCTTACGACAAAGAAACATGGTGGAGCGATAAATGGGATTCACTGAATTATGGAGTTGACTATGATTTTTCTCTATCCTTCTTTGAGCAATTTCGCAGACTCTTAGAAAGAGTTCCTCACATAACATTATTTGATACAAAATCTATAAATGCTAGATTTTGTAATTATACAGTGGAAATGAAAAATTGTTATCTAGTTAGTTCTACATGGGCTAGTGAAGACTCAATGTATTGCAATCGTCTTTGGCACTGTAAGTTTACTCATGATTCCTACATTTGTTTTAACACGGAATTCGGCTATGAAAATGTATACTGTAGTGACTCAAATATGTTGTTTTTCTCTAGAGAAAGTGAAAATTGCCTAGACTCTTATTTTTTATATGATTGTCGGAATTGTTCAAATTGTATTTTATGTACTAATTTACGAAACAAAAGTTACTGCATAGAAAATGTTCAATACACGAAAGAAGAATATTTAAAAAAGAAAGAAGAGTTAGATTTAAATACTCGTTTTGGTATAGAAAAGGCAAAAAGTAAATTTGAAAAATTATGGCGGAATGCATTCCATAAACATTTAAAACTCATTAATACTAATAATGTGGTCGGAGACCACGTATCTAACTCTCGCAACTGTTGCGATATTTTTGACTTTAAAGATGAAGCCGATAATGTAAAATACGCAAACTGGGGTAGTAAAGGACTGAAAGATGCTTACGATGTGGGTCCGGGATGTGGTGATAAATCTGAATTGAATTATGAGGGCGTTAGTGTTGGTGTACAAAATAGTCGAATTTTTTTCTGCGTTACCGTATGGTATTCAAGAGATATTTGGTATAGCTATAATTTAAATAATTGCAATGATTGTTTTGGTTGCGCAGAGATGAATAATAAACAATATTGCATTCTGAACAAACAATATACAGAAGAAGAATACAAAAAATTACTACCAAAAATTATACAGCATATGAAAAATACAAGAGAATATGGAGAATTTTTTCCTATAGAAATTTCTCCATTTACTTACAATGAAACTATCGCACAAGATTATTTTCCAATAACTAGAACAGTAGCCGAATCGAAGGGTTATGGGTGGCGGGACTATATTCCTAATTTATATAAAACCACAGTTAAAGGTAGGGATTTACCACAGACTATAACAGAAATTAGTGATTCTATTTTAAGTGAAGTCATAGAGTGTGAAGTTACAGGAAAGCCTTTTAGAATTTTAGAGCAAGAATTAAGTTTTTATCGTAGATTTGATTTACCACTGCCCTCGACTTATCCAGATGAAAGACATAATAGGCGTTTAAAACTTCGCAATCCAATGGTCTTACAAAAGAGAACTTGTTTCTTTGGGGATAAAGAAGTTTTTACAACCTATTTACCAGAGTCAGAAGGTGGTCCTAAAAAGGTGGTTTGCACCGAACATTACAATAAAGAAGTATATTAACATATCTCTAATTCGCGCGAATAAGCGAGTAGTTTAAATATGAAACAAATTAAATTAATTCACGAAGTGCGTGCGGTAAAAAGTAAAAAAGAGCTTGCGAATATTATCAAAGCGCAAAAGCTCAGTGAGAAAGTACTACGATATACTGTAGCAAAACTGCAAACCCACGCCAGGGCGGGGCAAGCAGGAATAACTGAAATTGAAGTTGTCAATTTTATCAAAAAGTCTTTCATAAAGTTCGGCGCGCCTATTTTATCTTTTTCGCCGATTGTCGCCTTTGGCAAAAATACTGCCAATATTCACCATACTCCCAGCAAAACAAAATTAAAAAAAGGAGATATAATTATGTTTGATTTTGGATGTACAGTGAACCATTATTGCTCGGATATGACTCGCACATACTTCTGGGGTGAGCCCAATGCAAAGCAAAAAAAAGTTTATTTAGATGCGCTTCGAGCTATGGGATTAGCCATGAATAAAATAAAGAAGGGAGAGAGAAGAGCAAAAGTTATAGACAAAACAGCGCGTAAATTCCTGAATAAAAAATATGGAGCAAAAAAATTTCCTCATGGTTTAGGTCATGGAGTCGGTACTGTTATCCACGAATGGCCGAATTTCAAACCCAAAAGCGAAGACATTCTTCCCGTGGGATGCGTGATGACGATAGAGCCGGGATTGTATTTAAAAGGCTGGGGCGGAGTGCGCATAGAAGATATGATTTTAATCACTAAAAAAGGCTATATTAACCTGACTAAGATGCCTAAAAACATAAAAAGCGCCATACTGCAAATACAATAAATTTTTACAAAAAAGATACTATTTATCCACAAATACCTTGACTTTGTTTTTTTACCCTATATTATAAGGTTATGTCAAAAATAATTTTCTACAAAAATATATGAAAATTGCGCTTTTAACAGGTGGGCCGTCTTTAGAGCGCGGGATATCACTCAATTCTGCCAGGTCTGTCTTGGACCATTTGGGCGGAGATGATATTGAAATTGTTCCGATTTATTTTGACCAAAAAAAAAGGGCTTATAAAATCTCCCAGGCGGAACTTTATTCGAATAATCCTTCAGATTTTGATTTTAAATTAGCCAAAAGTTCTTTAAGCCAAAAATCTTTAATAAAACTTTTAAAATCAACTGATATAGTAATGCCGGCAATGCATGGCCCGTTTGGCGAAGATGGGCAAGTTCAATCATTTTTAGAAAAAAATGAAATTTCTTTCATTGGATCCGGAAGCGAAGTTTGTAAGTTAGTTTTTGATAAGTATAAAGCAAACAAATTTATTAAACGTCATAACTTTTTCACTTTACCATCAATAATTTTAAAGATTTATCACTCTGATCATAAAATACTTCTGGATAAATTTTTTAAAAATTCAAAAATTAAACGTGCTATCGTTAAACCCGCGATTGGCGGCTCCAGCATCGGGGTTTTTTCGGTATCCAATACCAAGGAAGCTTTAGAAAAAGTAAATTTGCTCTTTTCTAAGCGAATGGCCACTCGAGTAGTAATAGAACCTTTTGCTCAGGGATTTGAATTCACGATGATTATTCTGCAAAACCGTTATGGATTGCCGGTTGCTTTGACACCCACCGAAATTGAAACTGACTACACCCAGCATCAAATTTTTGACTTTAGAAGAAAATATCTTCCCACCCGTCAAGTAACGTGGCATTGCCCTCCCAGATTTAGCAATGAAATAATTGAAAAAATTCAAACGCAAGGAGAGCAATTATTTGCGCTTTTCGGAATGCGGGATTTTGCCAGATTTGATGGATGGGTATTGCCCGATGGCAACATCTGGTTTTGTGATTTTAACCCAATTTCTGGGATGGAACAAAATAGTTTTCTTTTTCAGCAAGCGTCCAGTATCGGCATGACCCATAGAGATGTTTTACGTTATATTGTTGAGCATGCTTGTGGCCGCAATGGCATAAATTTTCCAGGAAGTTTTAGTAAATTTTTCAAACAAAAAAAGAGAGTTAATATTCTGATGGGTGGCGATAATTCTGAACGACAAGTATCCTTAATGAGTGGCACGAATGTTTGGTTGAAACTTCGTAAGTCAAAGAAATATAAGCCCCATCCATATCTTTTGGATACCAACGGAGCCATTTGGCAATTACCTTATCATTTGTGCTTGAATCATACGGTAGAGGAAATAACTGAAAATTGTGAAAAATATTCAATTACGCAAGCACGACTCTTTGAATTTGAAAAACGGGCACGACTGCGTCTGGGACTTTTGGAGTCAAAAAATAAAGAAGAATTTTTTAAGCCGCGAAAGTTAACTTTCCAAGAATTTATAACTGAATCAGGTTTTGTTTTTATCGCATTGCATGGAGGAGATGGAGAAAATGGGAATCTTCAGAAATTACTTCGTGAAGAAAAAATTAAGTATAATGGGCCCGACGAGAAAGTATCACGACTGTGTATGGATAAATGGACTACCTCTAATTTTATCAACAGTTTAAAGATAAAAGGGGTAAGATCTATTCCAGGCAAGATTGTTGAGACTCGCCAAATGCTTAAATTTAGCAACTCTGATATTCAATCGTTTTGGAAAAAATTAAAAAGGGAACTCAACATAAAAACCGTAATCATCAAGCCTCGCGCCGAGGGTTGCACGACGGGCATCGTGCATCTCTACTCGGCCAATGATCTCATTAAATATTTAAAAATAATCAAAAAACATGTCAGTTTTATACCTAAGCAGACATTTAAGAATCAATTTGATATTATTGAAATGCCGACAGCGCAACCCCCTGATTTGCTTTTTGAAAAATTTATTGAAACAGATGTATTGCGAGTGAAAAACAACAAACTTAAACACTCTCGTCACACAGGTTTTGTTGAGATAACTGTTGGTATTCTTGGGACAAAAGAAAATATAAAATCGTTAAATCCAAGTATCACTATCGCCGAAGGAGAAGTTTTAACGGTGGAAGAAAAATTTCAGGGTGGTACCGGTGTGAATATTACTCCACCCCCCGTTAGTGTTATGAAAACTAAAACGCTGAAAAAAGTAAAAAATTTTATAGAAGAGATTGCGAGGAAAATCGGTATACAGGGTTATTCGCGGATTGACGCTTTTGTAAATATTATCAGTGGAGATTTGTTAATTATTGAAATAAATACCTTGCCGGGACTTACCCCTTCAACCGTGTTTTATCACCAAGCCTTGGCGGAAAATCCGCCGATGTTTCCATTGCAATTACTAGAGAAAATTATTAAAAATGGTGGGTATTAAAGAGAATAATTGCCTTTTAAAAGATTTTATAATAATATAAATTTATGTCACAAGATAGACTTATAAAACTTGCCTGTTCTGCCTGCAAGCGCATCAATTATTGGTCCAGTAAAAACAAGAAATTGGTCACTGAAAAAATTGAACTCAAAAAGTTCTGCAAATGGTGCCGAAAGCAGACCAAGCACAAGGAAGTTAAGTAGTAATTTTTATTTTACGCTTATTCTGTTATAATTCTATTACCTTTTAGAAACAAGGGCCTGTAGTTTCAATGGTAAAACATTCCTCTCCAAAAGGAAGGTTCCAGGTTCAAGTCCTGGCGGGCCCGCTAAAATGAACAAAGAATTTTCCGAAATAATAAAAGGGTTTAGGCGTACTTGGCGACTTTTAGAAAAGCCCGAGAAAACCGCTTTGGTCTTCGCGTCTTTTCTCATGCTCATTACCGGAGTTCTTACCAACTTACCTGCCGTAATTTTAGGACGTTTGGTGGATAAACTTGTCGGGACAGAAAATTTTGATTTAAGCATTACGATTCCTTTTATCACTTTAATAATTGGCATAATTCTTGTACGCGAGGCTCTAACTGTTGTGAGAAAATATTTTGTTGAAAATGTAGCAACACAAACCGACAAAAAACAAACAGTGAATGTCATTGAACATTCACTCAAAACAGATATTGTAAATATCAATCAACAACAAATTGGCTCCTTACACGGAAGAATTTTTAGATCAATTCAGGGAATGATAAAAATAATTAAACTCGGATTTCTTGATTTCTTTCCAGTGTTCTTCAGTGCGCTTGCCGCAATAGCTATCGCACTAACTCAAAAACCGCTCTTGGCTTCTGTAATGGTTTTAGTGATTCCGGTAGGACTTTTTCTCATCGTGTGGCAAATTTCTTCACAAAAAGGAATACGTGTCGCGCTATTGCGCGGAAAGGAAAAAATTGACGGCACAGTTGTTGAAATGCTTGGTGGCATAGAAACAGTGCGGGCGTTAAATACCGAAAATAAAGAAGTAGCGAAAGTTGAAGGAGTTGCCGAAGCAATGCGAAAAAAGGAAATCAGGCACCATATTTTTATGGCATTGTTTGATTCCGGAAAATATCTCAACGAAGGATTGTTCTATATTCTTGTAATTTCTCTTTCAATTTTTCTCGCGGCACAGGGGATAATCACCAAAGGTGACATTCTTGTTTACTCCATTCTGTTTTTGAACATAACAGGACCTTTGCGTGAAATTCACAGAATACTCGATGAGGCTCACGAGAGTTCGATAAAAGTAAATGACCTGTACGACTTACTCAATCAGCCGCGCGATATTTCTTTCCAAGCAAATGGCAAAGAAAAATTTGCCTTAAACAACGCCAATGCAATAGAAATAAGCAAGCTGTCTTTCAAATATGAAAATTCGCTAGTTTTACAAAACGTCAATTTCATTATCAAAAACGGAGAGAAAATCGGCATAGCTGGTGCGTCTGGTTGCGGTAAATCTACGCTCATAAAAATTCTATTGCGGCTAGTACATGGCTACTCCGGAAAGATAGAAGTTTTTGGCAAAAATTTAGACGCGATAAACAGAAAGGATATTGCGAATCATATAGCATATGTGCCACAAAAAACGCATATATTTTCGGGTTCAATACGAGATAACATCGTCTATGGTTGTGAGCGAGAAAATATAGACAATGAAGAAGTTGTTAGAGCGGCAAAACTGGCGAATTTATATGAGGAAATAGAAAATTCACTTGGAGGATTATCAGGCAGAGTCGCCGAGAATGGAAATAATTTGAGTGGTGGACAAAAACAGCGGCTTGCAATTGCTCGGCTGATTCTCAAATCTCCCGAACTGTTGATATTCGATGAGGCAACTTCCGCCCTCGATAATACGAACGAAATAAAAATCCAGCGAAACATTGAACAATTGTTTAAAGATAAAACAATGATAACAATTGCTCACCGACTAACGACGCTCAAAAACACCGACAGGATTTTTATTTTTGAGCGAGGCAAAATTGTACAGGAAGGTAAGTTTGATGATTTATCAAATAAAACAGGATTATTTCAAAATTTTTTAAAACAAAAAGTGGTGGATAAAAAATCATGGAAAATGAAAAAGGTATAATTTTACCTCAGTTGATAAAATCAAACTGAGGTATTATTTGGACCGCAGTTTGAGTGAAACTTTAGTCCGATTTATTCTTACCAGTTCTTCCCGCCGACACATCGCCGGCGGGAGCGCGAACGTACTGTCAGACGAATTCAAACCCTTGCTCTGCTCGCCGGACATCTGATGCCGGCTGCTGTTCGGTCGTTGGTGAGTCGTCCATGACGATGACCATCGGGGTCTTGTCGCCCCAACGATTGAGCCGCTGAACGTGAAGATGAATCTCGTCTTTTCCATCCTCGCACTCGTGCTCGACAAAGAGCACATGCTGTACGCCGCCGATAATGGCGTACCCGAGGATGATGTAGACTTCCTTTTCACCCTCGGGGATGTGGAGGAGCGAGCTTCCTGCGCCACCAAGGTAGGACAAGACGGCACACGTCTTGTTGCCATCGGCCACGCACGGCCCGAGCGGTGGTTCAGTGATTGTGTAGTCGCTGCTCCCGTTGGGCAGCGTCTGAAAAACACGACAGGCGAGGTTCCCAGTGATGTACCGGAAACCGATTTCCCCGATGAACCTCTGGAAGAGGCCATCAACCTTGACCATTTTCCCCGGGAAAAACGCGGCAAGGTCAACGCTTTCCGAAGCGCTGGGGAGCGTGAAGCTCGTTACGAGCGAGGGTGCAAGACCCATTTGCTATTCCTCCTCCTTGGGAACATTTCCCCACAATGGGGCTTTCTAAATTCAGAGTATTTATAGCATTTTTTGTAAATAAGTCAATATATCTTGAGTTGAATTTTTATATATGTCAAACCACTTGATCTTTTTATCTCTTTTAAACCAGGTCATTTGCCGTTTGGCATATTTGAGAGTTTGAGCGATTACTTTTTCTGGAGTTGGCCTAAAATATTCAAAACCTAATTCGCGAAGTCTTTTGTCTGAAATTCCGGACTTTTTCAGTTTTTTAATTTCATTGAGTAAACCTCCGCCAGTTGGCGGATTAAACATTTTCTGCACTCTTTTTTCTACTTTCTTTTTTAGTTTATCAGGTGGAAGATATAAACCAATTTTTATAAACTTATACATAGGTTTAACCTCTGTAATTTTTGGAACTTTGCCAAGGGTTTTAGCTATCTCAATTGCTCTGATTAATCTGATTTTATTTTTTGAATCTATACTTTTTGCGCGCCTAGGATCTAGTCTCTGCAATTGACGAAATAGTGCGGTCGCATCTTTTTGTAGTAACTTTTTGCGTAGTTTTATATTTGGCGGAACTTCCGGAAAAATTACGCCTTTAATAATTGCATCAATGTAAAAACCCGTTCCGCCGCAAATTATCGGAGTTTTGCCTTTCTTTATTATTTCTTTTATTTTTTCCTCTGCGAGTTTTTTATATTTTACAACTGTAAATTTAACTTTAGGGTTTACCACATCAAGCAAATAATGGGGAATTCCCCGCATTTCTTGCACTGTAATTTTCCCTGTTCCAATATCCAACCCTTTGTAAATTTGTCGCGAATCAGCCGAGATTATTTCTCCATTAATTTTCTTGGCTATTTTAACAGCTAAGCTGCTTTTACCCGTGGCAGTCTGGCCTAAAATTACGATAACTTTTTTAAAATGTTGATGTTTCAACATTTCAGTTACCTTTGATTATTTTAATATCGGCGCCGATAGAGTTTAGACGCTCGGCAATCTCTTCATAACCGCGATTTATCATGTAAACATTCCGCAATATTGACGTGCCGCTAGCTCCTAACATTGAAATAAGAATCACCATCGAGGGTCGTAAGGCTGGCGGACAGACGACTTGAGCCGATTTTAATGGTGTTCCGCCATTAATATACAGACGATGCGGGTCGGCTAGAGTTATATCTGCACCAAGGCGGTTCAATTCCGTCAGATATATTGCTCGATTTTCATAGACCCAATCGTGGATCATTGTTTGACCTCGGGCTTGCATGGCAATCGGAACAAAAAATGGAAGATTGTCGATATTTATCCCAGGGTAGGGATTTGAATGTAGCTTGTCATTCAATGCTTTCAATTTACTCGGAAATATTTCTATATCAGCCAGTTTAGTGCGAGCGTTGAATGAATAATATGTTTTTGAAATTTTATATTTTAAATTCATTCTTTTTAACTTTTCTAGCTCCAGAGATAAGAAATCTATCGGGCAACGGGAAATAATAAGCCTTGAATCCGTAATGATTCCGGCTGAGATAAACATCATAGACTCAATCGGGTCTTCACTGTTCCAGTATTCAATATCCTTATTTATTTCTTTAATTCCGTGAACGGTTAAAGTAGCAGTGCCAATACCATCAATTTTTACACCTAGAGCCTCAAGGAAAAAACAAACTTCTTGCACCATATAGTTCGCGCTGGCGAAACTTATAGTGGTCGTGCCACTGATTAGAGAAGAAGCTGTTAGGACATTTTCACAAGCCGTGTCGCTCGATTCATACATGACAATTTCGGCAGGTTTCAATTTTTTTGCAGTGATTTCATAATTTTTGGCTGTGGTTTTCATTTTTACTCCGAGTTCCTCTAGTGCATAAATGTGTGCTGCGATTGTTCGTTTGCCTAAATTGCATCCATGCGGATGGGGAATGGAGAAAGATGACAATTTATGAATAAGTGGCCCCATCAGCATTACGACCGAACGTGTTTTGATTGATGATTCAACATTAATATTTTCTAGGGTAAATTTTTTTGGAGGCAAGGGAGGTATGATGCTCAAAGAATTCTGGTTTAGCCATTTCACCACGACCCCAATACTCTCAAGGATTTCAATTACTCGATAAACTTCTTCAATCCGAGCAATGCCATGCAGCGTTGTCACCCCGCTATTTACCAGCGAGGCGCATAAAAGCCCGACTGAACCATTTTTTGAAAAATTTGTTTTAATAGTTCCGCTTAATTTTTTCCCTCCATTTACTTGAAAATCAATGGAGTGGCTTAATGATACTTTTATTTTTTTTATTTTCTTATTCATATTTTTGGTGCCCAAGGAGAGAATCGAACTCTCATGATGTTGCCATCAATAGATTTTGAGTCTATCGCGTC
>CAZYBS010000009.1:0-28082 GCA_964645245.1 uncultured Candidatus Saccharibacteria bacterium | reverse complement strand
CCGGAGTAGCCGGCACTTCCAACTCCTATCCCGCCGTCATCTATACCGCTCCACCAGCTCCGGCCGTGAACTTCTCTGGGGCCTCTTACTTCTCCGCCACCAATCTGACTTCTGACCAATTCCGCACCAATACCAGCAACATTACTACCCTAGCCGTCAGTGGCAATTCCACCATTGCTGGGAGTCTGACGGTGACTGGAGCCAGCACTCTCTCTGGTGCCCTGACCAGTTCAACTTTAACCGCTTCTAGACTGGTCTTCTCCGATGCGACCAAAGCCTTAACTTCCAGTGGAGACTCGGCGGCCATCTCTTCGGCCGTCAGTGATGAAACTGGCAGTGGTCTCTTAGTCTTCTCCACTGCTCCGACCTTAATTACTCCGACTTTAGGTGTAGCTACCGCCACCACCCTCAACGGCCTGACCATCACTTCCTCGACTGGCACTTTAACCCTGGCCAATGGCAAAACGGCCACCATCTCTAATACTTTAACCTTGACCGGCACTGATGCTAGTTCCATAGCCTTTGGTGCCGGAGGTACAGTAACTTACACGGCCAACAACCTGTCTGTCTTCTCAGCCACCACTTCCTTACAGCTCTCCGGAGTGCTCAGTGATGAAACCGGCAGTGGTGCCCTAGTCTTGGCCAATACTCCCAGCCTGATTGCTCCCATCCTGGGAGCCGCCACTGGAACATCTTTAGCTTTAGGTGGTGGCACGGCACTAACCACGACTAATCAGACCGGGACGGGGAGTCTAGTCTTGGCGACCAGTCCGACGATCGCTACTCCAACTATCACGACTTCAATCACGACTCCTCTTGTAATTGGCGGAACTTCCACCACTGCAGACTTGAGTTTACAAACCACTTCCGGTGTCGGAGCAACAGGCGCTGATATGCATTTCCTGGTAGGCAATAACGGAGCGACCGAAGCGATGACAATTCTGAATTCTGGCAACGTCGGCATCGGCGATACGACTCCTGATTATCTATTCGAGTTAAATACAGCTGCTGGGAGCAATCCGAGTTTCGCCATGAGCGACGGTGATGTTGCCCATGGAGTTACGGACCCAGTTAATACAGATACCATCTTTGCTATTACTTCAAATTCCGGCGGTTCTGGTGGGGCTAATGTCCAAGCTTTTAGCTCTGCCGGCACTGTAGAGGCATTACTTATCAATGGCACTATTGGTGTTGCTGACCCCACAGACACTGTCCCAGCCATTCTGCTTACCGGAGCCAAGAAAAGCGGCACAGCAAAAGTTGCATTAGGCTCACTTGAAACTGTTTTGCAGATAGAAAATGGTCTTCCAAGTGCCGGCACAAAACTGGTCACTGTTTTAGGTAGTGGCAACGTCGGCATCGGGACGACGACGCCGGGATACCAGTTTCATGCGGTAAGTGGAGGGGGCGATGCTATCAAATGGACATTTGAGTCAAATGCGGGCGACCCGGCTATCAGCCTGTTCAGGAATCAGGCGAGTAGCGTCGGCGTCACAATGAAGGCAGTGTCAAGCACCCCCAACAGTTATTTTGGTATTGCGGTGGGAAGCTCGGGTTCGGTCGTATCATTTGGCACAGCTTCGCAATTTGTCATTGATCAAGGCGGCAAAGTCGGAATCGGAGACGTAACGCCTGACTTTGGCTTGGATGTCGTCGCTGACATAAACAGCGATGATTGTTTTCGCGAAGCGGGAACTCAAGTGGCGGGGACGTGCGCGTCCGACATCAATCTCAAGCAGAACGTTGTTTCTCTGGAAAACTCCCTGGACAAGCTCATGCAACTGCGTCCCGTCACCTTTGAATGGAAAGAGGGCATAGACAGCAATCCTGGCATCAGATATGTAGCAGGAACCCAGATCGGCCTCATCGCCCAAGAAGTAGAAAGCATCTTCCCTGACTGGGTGAGCGAGAAACACGGCTTCAAGGCAATCAGCTACAATCTGGAGCTGACCTTGCGACTTGTAAAGAGTATCCAGGAATTGAATTTAAAAATTGAAGGAATTGCCGGCATTGCGGCGCTTTCCACTCCGGAGTCCCTCGGCCATAGCCTTACGGGCGAGGCAGAATCATTCGTGAGCTCTTTCTTTAACAATGTTTATGCTAAAGTTACGACCTGGCTGGCGGATGCGGGGAATGGGATAGGGGATTTCTTTGCGAATCGCGTTCGCACCAAAGAAATTTGCGTCAGAGACGACACCGGCTCTGAAACCTGCGTTGATAAAAACCGGCTTGACGCTCTGCTTATCGGAAGCGGAGGGTCTTCAAGTAGTTCAAGCAGCGGAGGAGGCGAATTATTTGAATCCGTCCCCGAACCGGCCCCTGAACCCACACCGGAAGTAACATCAGAACCCACACCGGAAATTACTCCGGCACCAGAACCCGAACCAGCGCCTACCCCTACCCCCGAGCCTACTCCTGAGCCAGCACCCGAACCGACACCCGAGCCCACTCCATAAAAGATTTTAATTTTATCGCTTTTACAAAAATATTTTTTTCTGCTATACTAAGGGATATGCATCCAAAAGAAGAGCGAACGTATGTGATGATTAAGCCGGACGGAGTCCGAAAAGGACTCATCGGGGAGATTGTCAAGCGTTTTGAGCAGCGTGATTTAAAAATCGTGGCGCTGGAAATGTTCCAGCCCAGTCATGAGCAGATTGACACTCATTATCCGAAAAATGAAGAATGGATTACCCGGCTTGGGCACAAGACCCTGACGACTTATGAAAAATACGGCTATGACGCAATGATGGATTTCGGAACTTTGGAGCCCGAGAAAATCGGTCCGGAAATTCGCAAATGGCTGGTTGATTATATGAAATCTGCTCCATTAGTAAAAATTATTGTGCAGGGAATACATGCGGTGGATGTGGTACGTAAAATAGCCGGAGACACGATGCCCTATAAAGCGGACATGGGCACAATCAGAGGGGATTTTTCCATTGATTCTCCGGCTCTGGCTAATAAAGAAAAACGCGCGGTGATGAATATTATTCACTGTTCCGAAACCCCCGAAGAAGCGGAGCATGAGATCAAGCACTGGTTTGGCGAAGGCAAAACTTACGACTACAAACGTTTCGGAGTGGATGAATAAAATGGGAAAAACTAAATTAATTCTTGGATCCGCATCTCCGTTTAGGAAAAAACTCTTAGAAGATGCCGGTTTTGTTTTTGAGGTAAAGACTGCTAATATAGATGAAAAACAAATAAGGCATGAAGATTTTAAAGAATTAGTATTAAGGCTTGCCCTAGCAAAGAAAGACGCAATTCTGGCGAAGAATAAATTTAATAAAAATACCATTCTGATAACTTCTGATTTGGTAGTTTCTCATAATGGAAAATTAAGAGAAAAACCAATATCAAAAAAGGAGGTTATCGCTTGGCACAAAGAATATCCCAAAGGTCAGACAATTGTTCACTGTTCAATTATTGTCCATCATGTTGGGTTTAATAAAACTTTGAAGGCTGTAGACACCGCCTTTATTCGATGGAGGAAGATTCCTCACCGTGTTATTTTTCAAATGGCTGACAACCCTATGACATATAAAGGGGCAGGATTTATTGATAGATCTTTTTTCCACTATACAAAAAATCTTAGGGGCTCAATTGATACTGTAATCGGCATTCCTGTCAGAATTCTTGAAGATTTTTTGGAAGAATTAGGATATTTCGAATAAATTATCTAGATAGAGGTTTAGCCTCTATCTAGAAAAATGATATAATTCAATAATGAGGAAACAACCAATTGTAACAGGTGAATATTATCATATATACAATCGTGGAGTGGATAAGCGGGATATTTTTAATAATAAAAGAGACCTGAATCGTTTTATTGAAAGCATTCTCGAATTTAATAGAATTGATGGAATAGTGAGTTTGGCAAACTTAAGAAAAACCCAGATAGAGGCTAAACCTCTATCTGAACCATTGGTTGCTATTGTTGCATATTGCCTAAATCCAAATCATTTCCACTTTTTATTAAAACAATTGGTTGATGGTGGTATTAGTAATTTTATGAAAAAACTACAAGGCGGATATACTTATTATTTTAATGTTTGCAATGATCGCTCTGGATCGCTTCTCCAAGGAACTTTTAAATCTGTTCTTATAAAAGATGAGAATTATTTTAATAAAATTATTGGCTACACGAATAAAAATTATAAAGTTCATAACATTCCAAAGAATAAGATGAATCTTGTTTTTGCCAGCGATTACGAATATGAGAATAATAATTTTAACATTGTTTCAAAAGAAGAGGGAAAAAGAATCCTAGAAATTTTTGATGGGCCCAAGAATTTTAAGAAACATAGCGATGAGATTATTTCGATTATAAGGGAAGAAAGAGGAAAGACCTCACTTTTAGAAGAAGATACCATACCAGATAGAGGCTAAGCCTCTTTCTGGTGATTTATGTCGGTAAAAATTAATTTTATGCATGAAATTGAAACAAAGGTTCTAGAAGTGGATACAGAGAGCATAAAACAAAAGTTAAAGTCGCTCGGCGCTAGGGAAACTCAAAATACTAGATTAATTGTGGATTGGTATTGCAAAAAGGAGGCTCTTGATGCAAATCATCTATGGTATTTGCGAGTTCGTAAAACTTCAGATGGGAAAAGTGAAATAAGCTGGAAGTCTTTGGAAAAATTTGTGGGTAATACAAGGCAATCGGATGAAATAAATATAAATGTTTCTGACTTTGAACATACAAAATCTCTACTGGAGGCGGTCGGATTAGTACATTATGCCCATCAAGAGAAGGACAGGATTTCCTTTGCGTTTAAAGATTGGAATTTTGACCTTGATCAATACCCCAAAATGCCGGCATACTTAGAAATTGAGGGAAATAGTGCAGAGCATATTGGTGAAGCAATTAAACTGCTAGAGTTACAGAATTATGAAGCTCTCTCGCAAGGGGAAACAAAACTCATAAAAGAAAAATATGGACTTGATTGGCATGATATGCGTTTTTAGTTGCAAAATAATTCAGAAACAAAAAATTGTTTCTGTCTAGTTGCTCTACTTTTTAATCTTGCTATACTTTCAGTAGGGTTATTTCCGATTATTACCTAGAACACTAATTTATGGGAACCTCGATCGCCTTTGGCTTTGGCCTCTCGCGTCTGGCACCCACCTAGCTATAAGCTATGGTAATACATCAGAAATAGTCCTAAGAAGAACTCCGCAGCTGTATTTTTTGCTGGCGGATTTTTTCTTATAAATGTGGTATAATATTATTGTGGACAAGCAAAAGCTTTTCAAACGCATTGTATTTTTGATGCTTTTTATTTTTTTGGCAAATAATGTTGCTTTGGAATTATACTGGTATTATTCTATTTGGTATTTTGATATGCTGATGCATTTTCTGGGGGGATTGTGGGAAGGACTCTTTTTTATCTATGTTTTTTATGTCAGAAAACAAATTTTAACTCACCTTTTTTCTATTATTTTATTTGTATTGTTGATTGGAATCTTGTATGAAGTTTTTGAATTCTTTTTGAGTGTTATTTCTCATGACCCATTTAGCATATTGGATACCACTTCAGACATTTTCTTTGACTTGCTCGGAGGGTCTTTTGCAATACTTTACTTTTTCAAAAGAATTACATCAATTAAAGAAAATGCGCTACAATAAAGAATAATGGAGAAAATTGCTAAAATAACATTTTGCGGAGGAGCCGGCTCGGTAACGGGCGCGAATTTTTTATTGGAGATTGAAGGTAAAAAAATTTTAATTGATTGCGGGCTGACTCAGGGAATAAAATTGGCGGATGATATCAACTGGGACTCCTTTCCCTATGACCCGAAAGAGATAGATTTCCTTTTTATAACTCATGCGCATGTTGACCACTTAGGCCGTGCTCCGAAACTTATTCATGAAGATTTTCGCGGGAAAATTTATTCTACCAAACCTACCAAAGCTCTGGCTCTGCTGATGCTGGAAGACACTATGGACATATTAGGGCAGACTAAAGATTTGAATTTGGATAAAATCTACACCCCCGAGAATCTGAAATTAGCATTTTCACTTTGGGAAGGTTTTGAATATCATCAAATAATAAAAATAGCTCCTAATTTAGAGGTATCTTTTATGAATGCCGGACATATCTTGGGTTCAGCGATGGTTTTATTTATTTATAATGGAAAAAAAATTCTTTTTACCGGGGACTTGGGCAATTCGCCTTCACCACTCCTTCCCGACCCTGAAAAAGTTGCCGGGGTAGATTATTTGATAATGGAGTCTGTTTATGGCGATAGGAATCATGAATCCAGAGATGACCGCCGGAAGTTTCTAGAGGAAACAATTGAAGATAATTATAAAAGGAAAGGAACGCTCATTATCCCAACCTTTTCACTGGAGCGCTCGCAGGAACTTCTCTTTGAACTCAATGCCTTGGTGGAAAATAATAGAATTCCTATCATGCCTATTTTTTTTGATTCTCCTCTGGCTATTCGTTTGACTGAAGTTTTTAAACAATTTAAAAGTTATCTGAACGAAAATGCCCAAAAGGCAATGTCGCATGACAAATACTTATTTGATTTTCCAGGACTGCACAGTACTCTTAAATCAGAAGAATCAAAAATGATCGGCCAGGTGCCCAATCCAAAGATAGTTATCGCTGGAAGCGGAATGTCTACGGGCGGACGCATCGTGCATCATGAAAGGCATTACCTGCCGGACCCGAATAATACCCTGCTTCTGACCGGATATCAATCGGTCGGCACTCCCGGACGTTTGATCCAGGAAGGAGTAAAAACAGTGCGCATAACCGGAGAGGATGTAATCGTCCGGGCGCATATTGTGACAATTACAGGATATTCCGGACATAAAGATTCGGATGGACTCCTCAACTTTGTTGGAGATATGCAGGATACGCTCAAAAAAGTTTTTGTAGTTATGGGTGAACCAAAATCAGCGCTGTTTCTAGTGCAGAAACTTAGAGATAATTTAGGAATTAAAGCGTATGCGCCAGAGCAGGGAAGTAGTGTAACACTATCTTGTTAACAAATTTCGTAATTCAAAATAATTAGAGTATAATAACAATATGAACTTAAACTTTCCCAATAAACATGGACATAGCCAGATAAAGATTTGTGTTTCCGGCGCAGCCGAGACTGGCCACTGCGGAATAGATGCTTTGGACAAAGCAAAAGAACTTGGACGTGAAATTGCCCGTCAGGGGGCGGTGCTCGTCACGGGAGCGACGACTGGATTTCCGCTTTGGATTGCAATGGGAGTTAAAGAACTGGGAGGAATATCCATTGGATTTTCTCCGGCCGCATCCGAAAAAGAGCATGTTGAAGTTTATAAGCTTCCGCTTGATTATATGGATTTGATAATTTACACCGGCTTCGGTTATTCCGGGCGCGATCTCTTGCTGACTCGTTCTGTTGATGCGGTTATCTGCGGTTGTGGACGTATTGGCACTATTCATGAATTTACTATTGCTTTTGAAGATGATAAACCGATCGGTATTTTTGAAGGGCCCTGGGAAACGGGAACCGAGCTTGAAGAAATTATAGAAAAAGGACATCGTCCTAACGCGAAGATTGTTATTGGGTCTGACCCCAAGAAACTTGTGGAAGAAATTATTGCTCTGGTTCAGGAAGGTAAAATAGGCGAGTATAAAATTTAGGATAAATTCCTTTTTCTCGGGTCCTCGGAAAAAATCCCCAGACCACTCGAAAAAGCAATTTATCCTAAATTTTAATTACTTTACGGCTTCCAGAACTTTGGCAAAAGTTAATGGATGATTTTCGGCAAAATCCGCCAGGATTTTGCGGTCCAGTAGCACATTTTTCTTTTTCAGGCTATCAATCAATCTGGAATAAGATATACCCAATTCACGCGCACCTGCATTTATTTTGATATTCCAAAGTCTTCTATTATGCGACTTCTTGTCTTTGCGGTGCGCGAAAGCATAATTTCCGGCGTGCAGAAGCGCCTCTTTGGCTTGGCGCTCTTTAGTACTTCGGCCATGGCGGAAGCCCTTGGTCTGTTTTAAGACGCTTCTCCTTCTTTTTAACGCATGTACTCCCTTTTTTACTCTGGTCATAAATTTTTAACTAAATGGCATCAAATGGGACCTTGGTTTGTTTTTAATCACAAAACTTTGACCCTTGCGGCCGGCCAGCTGTTTGGTGCGTGATTGTTTCGCATTGAAATGGTTGAAGCCCGGCTTGCGGGAAATTATTTTTCCGTTTTTTGTTACTCTTAATCTCTTTGAATATGATTTATTTGTTTTCATCTTATTTCTTTTCTATTGTTGTCGTTAAACCTTTGGGACCCCTTTTATACGCATCTGATATTTTATAATCTTCAGTGATTAAGTGTAGTACTCTATCTAGACGCTCTTTCAAAAATTTTTCGTCCATATATTTTGCGCGTCCGGCCAGGAAAAGCTCAACTTTAATTCTATGTCCTTCTTTCAACCATTTTGAAGCATTTTTGGCTTTCAGTTCTAAGTCGTGGTCCCCCGTGCCTATTTTTATTTGGATTGACTTAGTCTCTGCGTGCTTAGCACCAGCTTTGGATTTCTTTAATTTTTTATTTGCCTCGTATTGATACTTGCCGAAATCCATTATTTTTCCTAATGGGGGATTGGCATTCGGGGCTACCTCAATCAGGTCCAAACCTTTGCTCTGGGCTAATTCTAGAGCATCTCTGATGCTTAAAACACCGAGATTTTTATTTTCACTGTCTAAGACCCGAAGTTCACTCGCTCGTATTTGATTGTTTATTCTTTCACGCAATTGATTAAACTTTGATTATGAGAATATAGCATATTGGAGCCTGAAAGTCAACGATTCAAGGGTTCTATAATAATAAATTCTCTTACTAGTTTTTCTTTAATTTTAATCCACTTATAAACTCATAGGCAGGACCAGCTACGAAACCCCAACTAAAGCCCCACATCAATTCTTCAAGCGGTACACCAAATACTAGGATACCCGAAAGGTTTTTCAGAAGCCACCATTTTTGAATAATGCCATCAAAGATAACATTAAAAAAGAATATGTAGAAAACAAACATTATTAAACCGACAAGTAACCCGCTAAACAATGCGTCTTTTAAAAGATCATGTCGAAAAACAAGAACAGCCACACCAATCAATAAAAGTAATGTTATAGACACATACATAGAATTAAATCCTAAAATAATATTTCCAATGACCATTCCCAAAATTCCAAAAATAGAACAACCAAGCATAAAGTAAAGATGGTTTTTGACATGTCGCTTAGCATACCGAAGCCCAAAAATTTCCTCATATATGACTGCCGCTATACCTCCGATCAGAAAACAAAATATAATCTCTTCTAATCCTACCACGTCAAAAACAGTCCCCAAGGAATACGACGGACGCCAGTAATCACGAAAGAAAAAAAGTTGTGTAATTCCGAGTGGAGCAACCAGGATTGACATAGTCAATATTTTTCTGCGCAAATCATTACGGACTACAAAAAGAATAGTCCAGACAAGTAAGAAAAATATATTGATGCTAAGGTATGCATACTGATAATCCATGAATATATTATACACTATACAATTTGTGGACAAGATGGGTAATTTATTGAACCGCTTAAAAGATTATCTCGTTAGGTTTTGGCTTTTCTGCCAAAGCAACAAAAACCTGCAAAAAGCCCTTGCCGATGTTTGATTTTCTTCTACTAAGCTACTCACAATGAGAGTATTAAATAATAGGTTAATATGCTAACATAAATTGCATGGAAACTGAGAAAGATAGTGAATACTTGAAAGGACTAATGGGTGCTGTGGAAGATAAATTATCCATTACTAAAAAACAAATAGAAACAGTGAATTTTATTTTTTGGCTCACCTGTTTATGTGAGAAACAAATAGCTACTACTGCTATGTGGGTAGAACTTTCTAATTGGGCAAAGCTAGGAGGTATGCCTAAAAGTGATGAATTTTTTGAGTATGTGTTTGAGGAAATTAGTTTTATGGGGAAAATAAAAATCATGGAAAAAATGGCTGAATTATACGGGAGCGATGTGCCACAGTGGAAACCTTTTCTAAGTTTTTTAAAGAAACTAAATGATTCTAGAAATAAAATTACTCATTTTAAATTCCAGGAATTAATGTGGGGTGACAAAAAAATTGAAGAAGAGCAAACCAAAGCTGAAATAGTTAATGAATTCTTAAAACTTGGTGAGAATCTTGGCGAAGGAGTAAAGAAAAGCACTAAGACAGCTTGGCACTTGAGTCAAAAATAGTTGCCAAGTATTATAATTGCAATTTTGTAGAGATATTTTGACTATACAATTCTATCAATTTTTCCTTTTTATCTCTACGCCATTTTTTAATTTGAATTTCACGTGACCTGGCTTCTTTTAGAGAATTATGATTTTCCAGAAATACTATTTTAAATTCATCACGATTTTTTGTAAAACCTGCGCCTCGTTTAGTGTTGTGTTCTTTTAACCTCCTTTCAGGATTATCTGTAATGCCTATATATAAATTTCCATATGAATTTTTAATCATATATACGAAATACATAATTCTATTTTAACATAAATACGCCCCTCGAATCCCTCGGGGCACTCGCCTTAAAACACCCTTCAAATTCTTCAGGGTATTTTTGCTGTGGCTTGCCACGAGCGAATTCTGTCAAAGACAGAATAAGTCGAGTGGAGATGGGGGAAATTGAATCCCCGTGCAGAAGGTTTTTGCCAAGAAGTCTACATACATAGCGCGCTTTTTTGTTTAAATTAAAAAATTTAGAAACGAGCCAAATATTTTTTAATCGAGTCTCTTTGTTTCGGAGAAAAATTGAGACACTCTTTTTCCTATCCCGATAATATTATGCCTGCCCTTATATATCGGAAGTCTATAAGAGAGACACGAGTTACGCGTAAGCGGAAACTCGAGCGAAAGCGAAGTCATTCATACCAAAGTATGGAGAAACCGCGTTTTTCACTTTAGAAGCTAATTTTGCAATTAACATTTGGACGAAGTTTTACCCTTCGAGAATACTCAGGGTAATCCTGAGCGTAGTCGAATGGATTACGAGATTGCGTCCATGCTCGGTATGCATCAATGACAAAAGGCCTACTGTCTATGCCTTGCATCCCCATGTAATGTCGCCTCAACCGCAAACACATCACCACGCGCATCCCACCGTACTCTAGGTACGCTATCACATTTCTGCAAAAGCCTTGTCCGTGTGTGTTTGCGGATCAGACAACATTAGTTTTTCAAAGTTCTTCTCATTTCTCTTTCCGTATCGCGCTTTTTTATAGTCTCGCGTTTATCGTACTTTTTCTTGCCCTTAACCAAAGCAATTTCTACTTTGATTTTTCTGCCCTTATTATACAGCGAAATAGGCACAATTGTCAAACTCTTATTTTTCTCACTACCAGCAAGTTCGGCTATTTCTTTCTTTGTAAGTAGGAGTTTTCTATTGCGCAATGGATCGTAATCTTTCGGTGCATTTTTAACTTGACACGGCGGAATACTGGCATTAACCAAATATGCCTCACCTCCGCGGACAATGACAAAAGCCCCCTCCAGCGACATTCTTCCGCCTCGCACGGACTTCACTTCCGTGCCCAAAAGCTTAATACCCGTCTCGTATTTTTCAAGAATTTCATAGTTAAAATATACTTTTCTATTTTCAGCATAATGAGCCATTCTCTAATCTTACCATAGATTTTTTTGATTTTTTGTGCTACTCTAACGGGATGGATTTTAATTTTCTGAACCAAAAAGCAAATCAGAATACAAGCCAGAATAAAGGCAAGCTGAAACCCGACTCTAATTTGGGGGGCAGTATTGCCGGAACAATCCTCATCTTTATGCTCATCACGGCAGCTTATTTAGCAGTATCCGATAGTGGAAAAGTCACGCCAGAGATTCCAATTTCGGATTTGGCCAAGAGCGTCTCGATTGGCGAGGTAAAGAAAATCGTAGTTGCAGGCGACAAGCTTACCATTACTTATACAAATGATGAAATTAAAAAAGCTAAGAAAGAAATCGGGTCATCGCTCTCGCAGACACTTTTTAATTATGGCGTCAGTAGTGAGGCTCTCGGAAAAACGGCAATAGAAATAAAAGATGAAAGCGGATTCATGTTTTTGCTTTTGAATATTCTTCCGTTTTTATTGCCAATAGTTTTTATTTTGCTTTTCTTTTGGTATATATCGCGGCAGGTTCGAGGTGCTGGCATGCAGGCGCTTTCCTTCGGCCAGTCCAAGGCGCGCATGACTGACCCGAATGATAAGAATAACAAAGTTACTTTCAAGGATGTGGCCGGGTGTAAAGAGGCCAAAGAAGAATTGAAGGAAATCGTGGATTTTTTGAAAAGCCCAAAGAAATTTTTAGACATTGGGGCTAGGATTCCGAAAGGCGTTATTTTGACCGGTGCTCCGGGTACAGGAAAAACGCTGCTCGCGCGGGCAGTGGCAGGGGAAGCCAGCGTGCCGTTTTTCCACTTGTCTGGAAGCGAATTTGTAGAAATGTTTGTGGGTGTTGGAGCCAGCCGAGTGCGAGACCTTTTTAAGATGGCCAAAAAAGCGGCCCCAGCGATAATATTCGTGGATGAAATAGATGCCATCGGACGGACACGCGGAGGCGGTTTCGGCGGCGGCAATGATGAGCGCGAGCAGACCTTAAATCAAATCCTGGTGGAGATGGACGGCTTTGAGCCGAATGACAAAGTAATAGTGATGGCCGCAACCAATCGGCCGGACGTGCTGGACCCGGCCCTTATTCGCCCCGGTCGTTTTGACCGAAAAGTATTGCTGGATTTGCCCGACCGTGCCGACCGCGAAGCGATACTGGAAATTCATGCAGTCAAAAAACCACTAGCCGAAGATATAAATTTGAAATTAATTGCCGAACGCACTCCGGGATTCTCCGGAGCCGATTTATACTCCTTGATGAATGAAGGCGCGATACTGGCCGCCCGTGAAAATCGTAAAAAAGTTTTTCAATTTGACTTAATCCGCGCGATTGAAAAAGTTATGCTTGGACCTGAACGTAAAAGCCATTTGCTTTCTAAAAAAGAAAAAGAAATTACCGCCTATCACGAAGCCGGTCACGCGCTGGTGGCCTCGGTCCTCCCCTATGCCGACCCGGTGCACAAAGTCTCCATTATCGCTCGCGGCAATGCTGGAGGCTATACTTTGAAATTGCCTCTGGAAGAGAAACGCCTTCAGTCTAAAAAAGAATTTACCGACGATATTGCCATGTCTCTTGGCGGTTATGTCGCCGAGAAAATGATCTTTGGAGATATTACAACCGGTCCGTCCAGCGACTTGCAGGTAGCGACCAATTTGGCTCGCGCCATGGTCACCCGCTTTGGAATGTCAGATGTTGTCGGACCCATTGCTCTAGTCGGTGCAGGGGGAAGGCCTCAATACGGCGAAAACATAGAAAAAGAATACTCCGAAACGGTTTCTACCAGGGTTGATGCGGAGGTTTCAAGGATAATAAATAATGGGCTAAAATCGGCCGAGAAAGTATTGACCGAACACAAAAAAGCGTTCACCGCTATTGCCAACAAGCTGATAGAAGTGGAAACTCTGGAACAAGAAGAATATGAAAAAATACTGACGGCGCACGGAATAGTTCTAAAAAAGAAAGACGATGCTAAACACATTTTGGAAATGGTATGAGAAAGAGTATTCAGTCATCGTACCTCTGACGGCCCTGCTTTTTTTGTTGCAAATTGTGCATTTGTATTGGATGACGACGAATATTGTTTTCTTCAGAGTATTTGGACATCCTTTTTGGGACCCCAGTTTCCTCTGGAATACCGTTATTGCGCTGGTGGATTATACTGAAATACCGGCTTTAATACTTATATCCCTTTTCTATATCGGCGAGCTTCAAAAAAAATTAGACCCACGCCTAGACGGGGCGAGGTGGAAAAACACATTATTTTTGATTCTTCTGAATTTGCAATGGCTTCACCTATTTTGGATTACGGACGAAGTTATTTATGCGCAGCTCGCCGGCGCAGCTCTTTTTGTAATCCCTGTCTGGCTTTCTTGGTTCGCGATTATGATTGATTACTTGGAACTCCCGGTTATTTATGACACAACCAAAAAAGCGATTCTGTCTTTAAGAAAGGGAACTACATAGCATTTACTTTCATATACGAACTATGGTATACTACTCTAGTAATCATTATTTGTAGGTTCGTATTTATGGCAAAAAAAGAAGAAAAACAAAAGGCTCTGGCTATGCGCAAAAAAGGCATGAGCTATAGCCAGATTAAAGAAAAGCTCAATGTAAGCAAAAGCACCTTAAGTAGCTGGCTTTATAATATGCCGTTATCTGCAAAAAGAATCAGAGAGTTACAAGCTGATAGTCCTATTCGTATTGAAAAATATAGAAATACAATGCGAGCTAAGAGAGAGAAAAAATTTGCCGAGGCTTATCAAGAAATGTCACAGAAAATAAAAAAACTTTCTTCTCGTGAGTTATTTTTAGCAGGCCTTTTCTTGTATTGGGCAGAGGGAAGCAAAACAACAAATGGTGCTGTGGGTCTTACAAATACTAATCCAAATATGTTGAAGTTTTATATACGTTGGCTGGAGTTGTTTGGCGTAACAAGAAATCAATTAAGAGTCCACCTACATCTTTACTCTGATATGGATATAAAAAAAGGAGAAAAATATTGGTCGAAAGAATTATCTATTCCACTTTCGCAGTTTCGAAAGTCGTACATAAAAGATAGTAAATTTTCTTCTATTACGTACCATAATGGTTTTGGGCGTGGAACATGTTCAGTGATAGTAGGAAGTGCTAGATTGTCCGAAAAAGTTTTGATGGGCATAAAATATATTCAAGATAATTTTACAAAATAAATTCGTTTGTTTTTTAGTTAGAAATAATATAATGTATCTGTATATGGGCGTGTAGCTCAGTTGGTAGAGCATTCCGCTTATACCGGAACGGTCCTTGGTTCGAGCCCAAGCACGCCCACATTATTTATAAAATTATGGAAAATTACATAAATTCAGTTAGGAAAGCAGTCGGTGACAATAATCTCTATGTAGCGTTGTTTACTGTTTTAAGTTTTCCAGATATATGTGCATCTATAGACGCAGAAGATGGTAAAACTAATAGAATAAAATACGCTGAATGGTATGAAAACCATATTAATGAAAAATACTTGGAGCATATTTCCGGAGTAGATTGTTATGTTCTTAGATGTGCTATTTTACATCAAGGAATTGATGATGTCTCTGATAATGAAAAAAGAGATGTTTTAGAAAAAATAAGTTTCAGACAAAGCGGTTCGCATCTAATATCAATTAGAGACCATAATTTTAATGGAACAATAATACCGAATTTCATTTTAATTAATGTTAAAGAATTTATAGAAGATATATGTAAAGCGGTGGAAAAATGGAAACAAAACAATATTAATAATGAGAAAATTAATAAACTTTTTAAAATATCCAGTGAAGAAATTAATTATGGAGGTGTGTTGATTAGATAAATTAAAAGTATTTTCCTTGTATTATAAAATATGCTATAATACCTCTACAACTCAATACATAACATATCAAGAGTGTGGAGAGAGCCCTGGCTCAACGACCCACCGGCGACCCTTATAAAATAAGAAGGTGCCAAATCCAGCCCATTGTGGGAAAGATACTTAGTCCGTACTCTTTCCTCTCCATGAGGATTTTTTATTTTTAAATTATATGAATATAAAGACTTCGGAGTTCTGTAGCCCCAAGCATCCGGATAAAATATGCGACTTTATTGCGGATAGTATTTTAGACGCCTATTTGGAAGGCGACAAGGAAAGCCGGGTGGCTATTGAAGTGATGGGCGGGCATAAACTTATTACCATAAACGGTGAAGTAACTTCACGGGCAGAACCTGAGATTGAAAAAATTGTACAAGGTATCGTGGGCGCCGATTACAAAGTTATTGTAAATATAGCTCTGCAGAGCAGGGAAATTGGTCTTGGGGTTGACAGAGGGGGCGCAGGTGATCAGGGAATTATGAAAGGCTATGCGACCAGCGAGACACCCGAACATTTACCGCTTGAATACATTCTAGCGCGCGACCTTTGTAAAAAAATTTACGAAGTATATCCATATGATGGCAAGACACAAGTGACAATAGAGAACGGGAAAGTGTTGACTGTCGTCGCCAGCTTTCAAAATACAAAAAATGAAAAGCTTTTAGAGTTAGTAAAAAGCGTGATTGCCTCTAAGGAATATTTAATAAATCCGGCAGGAGAGTGGACGCAAGGGGGGTTTGATGCGGACACCGGCTTGTCCGGAAGAAAACTGGTTATTGACGACTATGGTCCGGAAATACCGATTGGCGGAGGCTCGCTCTCCGGCAAGGATTATACCAAAGTAGACCGCTCCGGCGCCTATATGGCGCGCAGAATCGCTGTCGATTTATTGGAAGCAAGAAAGGCCAAAGAAGTGTTTACAAAACTAGCTTATGCCATAGGCAAAAGTGAACCGGTCATGGCGGTGGCTGTTATAGATGGTAGGGAAGAAGAAATCACAGGTTATGACCTTAGTCCGAAAGGTATGCGTGAATATCTCAAATTAGACAAAGTGAAATTCGCCGACACTTGCGTTTGGGGGCATTTCGGCAGAGGTTTTGAGTGGAAGTAAAAATATATCTACTCAAAATGAAATTCTCCGGATTTTTGGCGGACTTTTTCTTTTAACAGGGGATATTTAGTAAGTTCTAGGTCTTCTCCGATTAAACGAATGGCCTCAAGGCGGGCGGCTTCTACCATTTTAATATTTTTTATCGCTTCCATGCCTAAGTCGCTAATACCCCATTGTTTAGAGCCCCCAAGTTCACCTGCGCCACGTAGTATTAGGTCTAATTCTGCCAGTTCAAAACCATTTTTGGCGGTTTTTAACGCTTTCAATCGAGCTATGGTTTTCTCGCTTTTAGCGTCTGCGAAAATAAAGCAATATGCTTGATGCGAACTTCTAATTACGCGCCCGCGGAGCTGGTGGAGTTGGGCCAAGCCAAAACGCTCCGCACCTTCTATTATTATTAGAGTAGCATTCGGTACGTTAACTCCGACTTCCACCACCGATGTAGCGCAAAGGATATTTAATTTACCGTCTACGAATTCTTTCATCACTTCTTCTTTTTTAATTTTAGCCATTTTACTATGGAGTACGCCTATTTCATATTCCTGAAAGATTTCTTTTTTAATGCGTTTCGCTTCCTCTACGGCAGATTTTACGTTAAGAGCCGACTCTTTTTCAGGGTCCGCTTCAAAAATTCTCGGACAAATAACATAGAGCTGTCTGCCATTTTCTAACTCTCGCCTTATTCGTTCATAAGTTTGCTCGCGTTGCTTCGGCGTAATAATTTCCGTAATTATTTGTTTTCTGCCGGCAGGCATTTCATCAAGCAGGGAGAGATCTAGGTCGCCATAGATGGTCAACGCGAGTGTTCGGGGAATCGGAGTAGCCGTCATGGAGAGCAAGTGCGGAGCAATATTGTCCCCGCCCGAATGACCGAACTCATTCGGTCGGGCGGGTTTCCTGACGAGTTTTCTTCTTTGGGCGGTGCCGAAGCGATGCTGTTCATCGATAACCACCAGCGCCAAGTTTTTAAATTTAACAGTTTTCTGGATGAGAGCGTGCGTGCCTATGAGTATTGGTATTTCTCCGTTGGCTGCCCATTTCAAAAGTTGCGTGCGGGAAATGGTGGTCCAATTTACCCCGCCTCCGGCGGGGCCGTATACACTAGTTTTTGATGGAAATTTTCGACAACCGGACCCGGTAATTAGCCCGATATTTATTGGAAGACCTGCCCCGCCGCTTGCCCCGCCAGGGCGGGGTGAAGCGGGTGAAAAGTATTCTATGAAAGATTCAAAATGCTGAGTAGCTAATATTTCAGTCGGCGCCATATAGGCCGTTTGCAGATTTCCAAAACTCTGCAAACGGCCCTGAGCATGGTCGAAGGGCCTGCTGTTTACTACTGTGTATGCGGCCGTGGCGGCCACGGCAGTTTTTCCAGACCCAACATCGCCCTCCAATAGCCGTGACATTGGGAAATTTTTCGCCATATCAGCTAATATAACTTCAATTGATTTTTTTTGAGAATTGGTGGCATCGAAAGGGAATCTTTGCAGGAATTCTTCCACGTTTTTCTTTTTGATGGCTATTTGGAAAGATTTGTTTTTTCTATATTCAAACTTGTCATGCTGGCGCTCTAGTTGAATGCAAAAAACTTCTTCAAAAGCGAACCTTTTCCTAGCCGATTCCGCATCTTTTTTATTTTTTGGTTTATGGATCCAAATCAGCGCGGTTTTTAGCGTTGGTAAGTTATATTTTTTTAAAATATCGGCCGGGACGTAGTCTATTATGTTATCCAGAGTTTTTTCTCTCAATATCTTTTCAATAGCGTGATAAAACCATTTGGAAGTTATCCCGCGGGTTTCGGCATAAATAGGATAAGAAAATCCCACAGTGCCTTTGGCGGAGAAAAGCGTATCGTGGGAGTCTATCGGCATATCCATCATCTTTTCAAATTCTGGATTGGCCAAATAAATCCCCACACCTTTCCTTTTGTGAAAGGTGTGGGGATAAATTCTATTTTTGCCGGCTGTGACTTTACCTGTTAATTTCACATTCTCACCGGCATGAATCATCTTGGCCAAATAGGCCTGATTGAACCAGATTATTTTTATTTTACCGGATAAGTCTTCAATCTCGCCTTCAGCCCGCCCAATTTTTGAGTGAAAAGTTTTTTTTATTTTTAAGTTTGAAACTTTTCCATAGATTGTCGCAATGTCTCCGGGAATTAGTTCTGAAATTTTTTTTACCTCGCTGATGTCGCTATATCGGACAGGGAAGTGAAAAAGCAAGTCTGCTACGGAGAAAAGCTTGAGCCGATGCAGGGCTTTTTTTTGATTTGCGTCCAGGCGGAATTTTATTTCCAATTTGTCACTTAATTCCATATTTTTTTATTTCTTTCCAAAGATTCATCTGCTGACCAATTACTTGGGCCATGTAAGAAGATTGAAACTAAGGCAATAAAAATGCCAAAGTCTCGAACGCCAATTTCGTTATATCCGACGGTGAATACTATACTTAACAAGTGTAGCGCTAAGAAAAAGGCGACAATTCTCGTATAAAAGCCTACAACCAGAAGTATGCCGAAAACCAGTTCAAACCATCCATTCCAATAAATAAAATTTATCTGGCTTATGGGTACGCTTTTTATCCATGAAGGTAAATATGCAATCCAAGCAGATTGATCATTAAGCTGTTGCAGGCCAAAATAAATAATTACTGCGCCGATGCCGACCCTTAAAACTACTGAAGATAAATTTCGCATATGACCATATGATAACACGAAATTTGCCGGATAAAAATACCTTTTTTAATCTCTTGACAATACCCCCTAGGGGGTATATACTTGGGTTATGCAGACCAATAAACAAAAACTCATCCGAAGACTGAAAATCCTTGAAGGCCAAGTGAGAGGCCTTCAGAATATGGTTGAAAAAGACGCGTATTGTATCGATATTATCACTCAAACTTCCGCTATCAAGCAAGGCCTGTCAAACGCTGAAGATGTGCTTCTTAAGGGCCATCTGGGGCATTGTGTAATCAATCAAATCAAAAAAGGGCAAAATGATAAAGCTGTTCATGAGATTTTAAAAGTTTACAAGCTGAAAAGAAAATAGAATGGATCAATCAAAACAGCAAAACTATACTTGCCCCATGCATCCAGAAGTTGTTCAAGATAAATCCGGCATGTGCCCGGAGTGTGGTATGCAACTTGTGCCCGCCAAAAGAAAACAACAGGCTCACGAAACGCATGACAATTTCAACAAACACAAAGGACACTCCACAAATATTTTCAAAGTGAAATTCTGGGTTAGTTTGGTGTTATCCGTCCCGGTAGTAGCGTATTCAGACGTAGTGCAGAAACTTCTGGGATTCCAGGCTCCGATTTTCCCAGGCTCCAACTATCTGCAGTTTATGCTCGCTTCGATAATTTTCTTTTACGGCGGATGGGTATTTATTGCCTCGGCCTATCAGGAACTAAAAGCCCGACTTCCGGGCATGATGACGCTTATTGCTCTAGCAATTTCGGTTGCATATTTTTACAGCGTTGTCATAACTTTTATAGGGGAAACAGAGACGCTTTACTGGGAGCTGGTAACACTTATTATTATCATGCTTCTCGGCCATTGGATTGAAATGCGTGCAGTTTCCAGCGCAAAGAGCGCCCTCAAAGAGTTGTCTAAATTATTGCCGGATCAGGTAGAAGTAGTGAGAGACAGGAAGACAAAGATTATTTCGCTCTCGGAATTGAAAAAGGGCGACATAATGCTCGTGAAGCCGGGTGGTAGGATTCCCGCAGATGGTGTTGTTAAAGACGGGATATCGGATGTTAATGAATCCATTGCAACAGGCGAATCAAAACCTGTATCAAAGAAGATCGGTGATGCGGTTATTGCCGGTACGACCAACGTCGACGGCTCTTTACAAATAACGGTAACCAAGATTGGAGATGAAACTTTTCTGGCCGGTGTTATGCGTCTTGTTGCCGAAGCGGAGAGTTCAAAGTCGCGCCTTCAGATGCTCTCCGATCGTGCCGCTTATTACTTGACTATAATTGCAGTAGGAACCGGTGGAGTGACGCTTTCCATTTGGCTTGTACTTGCCGATCCGGCATTTGCCATAAGTCGCATGGTGGCGGTGTTGGTGATTGCCTGTCCACATGCCCTTGGCTTGGCAATTCCACTAGTCGCTTCTATTTCAACAACGAAAGCCGCTCGGAACGGCTTTCTGGTAAAGCAACGTCTGGCTCTTGAAGTAGCGCGCAGTATTGACGTTGTCTTGTTTGATAAAACAGGAACTTTGACTCGCGGAGAATTTGGAATTGATAAAATCATTTCTGAGATTCAAGGAGGCGAAAATGAGGTCTTACAATATGCCGCTTCTGTGAACAGCCATTCTGAGCATCCATTGGCAAAATCGATGGCAGACGAAGCAAAGAAAAAGGGGTTGAATATTTTTGAAGCAAAGAATTTTCAGAGGATTCCCGGGAAGGGTGTTCGGGCAGAGATTGAGGGTGTGGAGGTGTTCGTCAGCAGTGTGTCGCTTGCCCTAGAGCGTGGAATGGTGCTTACAGGGAGGATAAAAACCGAGACTGATATACTTGCGCAGCAAGGCAAGACTATCAATGTGGTAATAAAGGGCGACAAGATAATGGGAGCAATGGCACTTGCTGATGTCATACGTGAAGAATCGCGCGAGGCAATTAGGACTTTACATGACATGGGCGTAAAAACAGCCATGATTACCGGAGATGCAGAGGATGTAGCAAAATGGGTTGCCGGAGAACTTGGTATTGATGAATACTTTGCAAAAGTTTTGCCGGAACAGAAGTCGGAGAAAGTAAAGCTGCTACAATCCAAGGGGCAAAAAGTAGCAATGGTCGGCGACGGAGTAAATGACGCACCGGCGCTCGTGCAGGCTGATCTAGGCATTGCCATCGGTGCAGGAACTAATGTGGCTATCGAATCCGCCGGAATTATTCTCGTGCGCAACGATCCTCGTGATATCGCAAAGATTATTCGTCTTTCTAAGCTTACATATACAAAGATGATTCAGAATCTTTTCTGGGCGACGGGGTATAATGTAGTCGCTCTGCCGCTCGCCGCCGGAGTCTTGGTGTCAAAAGGAATTCTTCTTTCTCCGGCCCTCGGAGCAGTGTTCATGTCTTTTTCAACAGTCATCGTGGCCCTTAATGCAATTTTACTTAAAAGACAACAATTATAAAGAAAGTAAGAGATTATAATTTATATGAACATAAATGCAATGAAACAAAAATGCGAATTATGCAGTATGGATGGAACTTTTTTAAGAACTGATGAAACAGGCCTTGTCCACTATTACTGCGATCATCATGCGCCCGAAGGATCAGTACGCATAGGCGCTACGCCGAAATCGGAATCAGGTTTTAAAAAGTTTCTGCCTCTAATTATTATTTTTTCTTTAATTTTCTTTTTCACAATAGTCACAAGCATCTTTCACGGCCCGCTAGATGTAACGTTTTCTATGCGAATGATGATGGGGTCATTTTTCACTATTTTCGGGCTATTTAAAATATTTAACTTGAGAGCGTTTGCCGATACATACAGCACTTATGATATTTTGGCTATGCGTTCCCGTGTCTATGCATTTATATATCCATTTCTTGAATTGACCATTGCCATTCTTTATCTCGCAAACGTCGGCGGTATTTATCGTGATATTTTCACTCTTGCATTAATGACGGTCAGTTCAATCGGCGTTATTCAGAAAATTCGACAGAAAGAGGTGGTGCCGTGCGCTTGTCTTGGCATGGTTTTCAAAATACCGATGACATGGGTAACTCTCATAGAAGATGTGGTTATGGCTATGGAAGCGTTCTTTATGGCAGTGATGACTCTCGGCATACCGCTTGCCTACAGCGACACAACGGCTATTCTTGTTCAAGCACTCAAGACCCACACTGCTGCCGAGTTGGTGTATTATTCGGAATTGGCACATTGGGTCGTTGGAGGATTTATCATGATCGTGCTCTTGGGTAGTATTTTTGATCGGTTCAAGATTCACCGACGAGTGATTTTCACCAAGTATATCACACCGATTGCATTTATCCTGCCTGGACTTGGACTTTCAATTGTGGATGCTATTCTTCATTCAATTCAAGACCCACACGCTGTCTGGTATCTTCTCACTCACATTTCCCAGATACAGCAACATTTCCTTATTGGCATCTTTTTAGTTGTTGCCGGTATTGCCGAATGGATTCGCACTCGCGATGGTAAACAATGGCTTTCTTTCGTCGTCCCGGCAGTGATGTTTTTAATCGGTACCATTTTCTTTTTTCACCAGCAACTCGGAGTAGTATTTTCCGTCAGAGAATCAATGAACTGGCATATGTTTTTGGGAGCAATGCCAGTAATTGCAGCAACATTCCGAGCGCTTGATCTTTTGTTCTTTGAGGAGAAAAAGTGGTTTTTTGCGGTCTGGATCGTTGCGATGCTCTTTGGTGCTGGTATGATAATGACATATGAGGAACCGGAGGGAGCTTATCAATTACCAGCGGGTACTGTTATTCAATCAAGTTTATGAAGGTCGAAATTATAAAAATAACTTTCAAAATTTTATGGCAAATCAAAACTTGGGGAAATTGGACAGAATATTTCGGTTCGCCTTGGCCTTCTGGTTGCTTGGACCATGGGCGCCGTCTTTTGAGGCGAGTTCAACGAATATGATTATTGTAGTTATAGGATGGATTGCCCTGATTGAGAGCTTTTGGGGCTGGTGCTGGCTTCACTCTGTGCTTAAGATTGATAACAAGAATCAGTAGTTTTAATTATTATCAGAATAAGTTAACATAAGGTCTTAGCCAGGACTATCCTTGCTAGTACATTTTATGATACATACAAAAGATATAAGGAATAAAATTGAATGGGGGCTCCGAATCATACTGGCAGTAGTATTTATTTCCCGCGCAATCCCAGCATTTATGGGAGAACAGGAGTGGATAGGGCTTTTTACTAACGTCGGAATAGCTAGTGACCTAGCACGGATGCTGTTAATTCTCATAGGAATTTCTGATACATTGATCGCCATTTTACTGCTGGTAAAGCCAATACGAGCTATTATAGTGTGGGCAATAATTTGGCCGATTGTCCCAGCGATTGGCACATATCTTTCAGGCAGTTCACTTGAATTTGTACTTATTCATTATGGGTCGCTTGTAGTTGCAACTGTATTCCTGTTGTATCTACGGGGGTTCCCTAGAAATGTTGGGCAATTATTATCTGTATAAAATATAAAAGGATTTTTTAAAATGTTTAGGCGTCAAAAAATTGTTGAATATATTTGGTTTGTCGTAATAGTTTTGCTTTTTGTCGTTTCGATACAAATGATAAAGAGTGGTTCTCTGGTAAATCAAATCGATTCTTTTGGTATTATAGCGCCTATTATTTTTGTTCTGCTAAAAATATCTACCTTGGTTATAGCACCTCTAAGTGGCACCCCACTTTATTTTATTGCCGGTAGTCTTTTTGGAAATCTTTATGGTTTGGTTTTATCACTTTTGGGTGACGCCTTGGGCTCAGCAATATGTTTTCTTTTGAGTAGGTTTTATGGGCAGAAAATAGTAAGAAAATTTGCCGGAGAAAAATTTTTTGAAAAAGTAATAAATACAGTGGCAGTGCTAAAAGACACCAAATCATTTATAAAGGCCAGAATAGCACTGATTGTTATTCCGGAAGTACTGGCATATGCCAGCGGATTAAGTAAAATAAAATTCTTAACCTTTTTTACAATCAACTTCTTGTTTTCTTTGCCAGTTATTTTTATGTTCGTATTTTTTGGTTCTAAAGTTGTTGCTGTTATAGCTGAGTATACATTTTTGTTTTATTTTCTTGTCTCATTTGTGTCTATTACTGGGTTTTGGTTTTTATATAAAGATTATAAGAAGTTAGAGAATATGCAAGGAATGTAATTTATTATTAAATAACCACAAAAAAACCATGAACAAATTTATTGAAGATTCAAAATTCTTTTTTACAGATTTTCATAAAGGAACAGTAAACATTATTTTACTAAAAATATTTAATTGGTATTAAACAGAATAAAATATGAAAGAAATTAAAAACAACAATATAAATTTATATCAGTGTGAGGAGTGCAGATTTCATTATGCGAGCCGTGAATGGGTCGAGAAGTGCGAGGCTTGGTGCAAAAAACACCAAAGTTGTAATTTAGAAATTACAAGTTACGCGGAAGAAAATACACAAGTTAATCAAAAAAATACTCTGGCAATGCCAATCGCCATTATTATTGCCGGAGTTCTCATCGCCGGCGCGGTAATCTACAGCGGCGGAAAGACCGGCAGTAGCGATACCGCCACTGCTCCACAACAACAAGTTGCAGTAAAAGAAACTGGTGATTTAGAGCAAATGAAACCAGTTACAGCGGCGGATCATATTCGAGGCAATCTAAATGCACCGGTGAAAATTGTCGAGTATTCAGACATGGAGTGTCCATTTTGTAAACGATTCCACCCCACCATGCAGCAGGTTATGGATGAATACGGCAGGAGCGGCAAAGTCGCGTGGGTGTATCGCCACTTTCCGCTTGACCAGCTCCATCCGGTGAAGGCGCGTAAAGAAGCTGTCGCCGTGGAATGCGCTAATGAGCTTGGCGGCAATGATTCATTCTGGAAGTTTGCCGATCGGTTCTTTGAGCTTACACCATCAAACAATCAAACAGATGTAGATACTATATTACCTCAAATCGCGCGGGAAATCGGGCTTAATGAAATAGAATTTAATTCTTGCCTTGCAAGCGGAAAGTATGATGAGCATATTCAAGAGAATATTGATAATGCGCTTGCAACCGGCGGCAATGGCACACCATGGAGCATTGTGGTAACAAAAAGAGGCAAAAAGTACCCACTCTCCGGTGCCCAGCCATATGCTGTAGTAAAACAATTAATTGATCTCGCATTACAAGGAAAATAACCATGCTGATTCAATCTTTACAGAAGGTGTTTCAAAAACCAGTGTATGTATTACTCGCACTCGTTTTGAGCGCAGCGATGTTTGCATTTGCCGTATGGCTTCCGAATATTCGTTTGATTACAAACATCGTCACTTCGGCAGACGTATCTTTTGCAAGCAAGGTTGAATTACCATTGAGCCTCTTAGGTTCGATTGCGACCAACTTCACGTTGTTATCCGCTTCCTACACAATTATGATTGCTATCCTCTTTGGAATGTATATCTCAACATTGATGTATTTTCTGAAACATCGAATTAAAGAAGTAGGACAAAGCGGAGTTACCACTGGATTTTTAGGCATTATGAGCGGAGTTTTGGGAGTAGGATGTGCCGCATGCGGTTCTTTTCTTCTTACAAGCATCCTTTCCCTCGTTGGTGTGTCCGGCGCGCTGGCACTTCTACCGCTCGGAGGTAGTGAGTTCGGTATCATAGGAGTACTCTTACTTGGAACTGCAGTTTACATGACTGCCAAGCAAATAAGGAATCCTTTGGTGTGTAAAATATAGAAAATTATAAGCTTAAATATAAAATATTATGACCCATTCGATGAACTCAGGGTCATGGTGATATAATAGAATCATGAAAACAGAACATAAAGTAATGTTAGGAATAGGATTATTAACAATAGCTTTACTCACCGGCCTTATTTGGTCCAGTTCTAGAGAAGCAACTAAGGATAAAGCAAGACTAAGCAAACCATTAATGGGAGAAGAAATTGTTGATCAGGGCAGAAACCATGTCCCAGATGGTACTAAAGTAGATTACAACTCAAATCCGCCAACCTCCGGCCCTCACTATGTCAAGCCAAAACCAGCTGGAATCTACAATCAGGGAGTACCCGATGGAAATTTAGTACACAGTATGGAGCATGGAGCAGTTATTGTTTGGTACCAATCTAATTTGCCGGAAGATCAAATTGATCAATTGAAAAAGATTTACGGTTTAGCAGATGTAAGTAAAAAAATTATGGTCCCAAGAGACAATCTTGATGTCTCTGTAGCCCTGACTTCCTGGGGAAGACTGCTCAAACTACAAACAATTGATGAAGTAAAAATTAAAGAGTTTATTGAAACTAATAACGACAGAGCGCCCGAGAAAGCGCCAATTTAATATGAACAATATTAATCTTATGACCCATTCAATGAATTCAGGGTCATGGTGATAAAATAGAACCATGAAATCTAAATATCTTATAAATATCATTACGGTTGCAATAGTTCTGGTTGGCTTCCTATACCTTATTCAGAGAAATACTAAAACCCCGACAGAAGTTTCGTTAGGAGATAAAGAGGAGATCAAAATAGAAAATCCAACCTATGGTCACATCCATTCGTTATTTCGCAATCCCACTAACAAAACAATTCTGATGGGGACCCACCAGGGTCTCTTCAAAAGTGTTGACGAAGGAAAAACCTTTGCGAAGGTTGAAACGCAAAAAGAAGTAATGGCAGAAGATTTTATGAATTTTGCTTTTGATCAAAATACCAATACCATCTATGCCGGAGGTCACGATATTGGAATTGTTAAATCTGGCGATGGAGGACTTACCTGGTCTAAAGCAGATAGTGGAATTAAAGGAACTGACATCCATGCTCTGGCTATCAATCCACTGGATACAAACCGCTTGTATGCCTTTTCGGTAGATAACGGGGTCTTTGGAACTAAAGATGGAGCAAAAAGCTGGTATCGTATTGACGATGGACCGACCAATCCTTCGGTTCGGGCGTTTGGGTATATGGCTACTCCAAGTTCGATGGATCGGAGCATGAGAACTGATAAAACTACTAATGTGGGATACCTTTGGGCTGGGACGGGCGGCGGGTTGTTTAGCTCCTTTGCCTGTTTTTGCGGGTGGACGAGAACTAACAGTATTTCTGATAATGCCACGATCTATACGCTTGTCCCCGATCCAGTAAACCAGAGTAGAATGCTGGCAGGCACCAGAGACGGTATTTGGCAGACAAATGATGAGGGTCAGACATTTACTAAGGTCAATCTGAACATCGTTGACGTTGCCGCGATTGTATTTGACCTTTCTGATCCTAGAATTGTGTTTAGCGCGACCGGCGCCGGTACGCTTTATAAAAGCACTGATGCAGGTGAAAACTGGAATAAAATTCAGTAAAGCTTAAAAAACACGATAGTATTGATTTTACTTAAAACTCCTAATTATGCTAGAGTAATTAAGTTCAAGCTGGGGCCGTGTCTATGAAATATAAGGAGCCGTGTCTGAGCGGTCTAAGGTACCTCTTTGCTAAAGAGGTGAGGGTTTTAAACCCCTCCGCTGGTTCGAATCCAGCCGGCTCCGCCAGTTGGGAAAATGCAAATTAGAAGAAGCAGGCTCGCGGCGCGAGACGCGCCGCTCGCATAGGATTTGAAAGGGCTTTTTTAGCGAAAAGGAAAAGGATTTATCAATCAAAATATGGTTCGAGCCGATTTGTTTTAGAAATGTTGTCATTTCCGATTTATCCCCAGAGGAAAGCAGAATATCCGCTTGATTCAAGGATTTAACCCAGGCACGAG
>CAZYBS010000008.1:0-28689 GCA_964645245.1 uncultured Candidatus Saccharibacteria bacterium | reverse complement strand
GTGGCTAGATATGCCGAAGAGCATCCGAAGAAAGTAAAAGCTGTATTTCCTTACGCCCTAGTAGTAGCTGGCGAGCTTAGCTACAAGGCCGCAGAAATGGAAGACAGCGAGAAATTAAAGAAGTGGAAAGAAACTGGGTGGCAAGAACGACAAAGTAGTTCTAAACCAGGAACGAAGTTGCGGTTGCCTTGGTCGCATATGGAAGAAAGATTAAAGCACGATGTCAGACCCAAGGCAAGCAATCTTACAATGCCTGTTCTCTTGATTGTCGGAAGCGAAGATAAATCTTGCACATACGGCACTCAACATATGCTTTACGATTTAATTCCAGGCCCGAAAGAAATCCATATTATTCCTAACGCACCACATACATTCAAAGACCCAGAACACTTAGCACAATCCAAGGTTCTTTTTAATTCTTGGCTTAAGAAGCTGTCATAATTTTATGGAAAAGAAAATAATTATTAAAATTCGAGCTATTATTTTACATCAGGGTAAATTACTTGCTGTGCGACATCCACACGACACAAGTTTTGCCGCATTGCCTGGTGGTCATTTAGAATGGGGAGAAGATATAAAAGAGTGTCTTTCCAGAGAGATTATCGAAGAACTCGGAGTAAAACCAGAGATAGGAAAACTTCTTTATATCAATAATTTTACCCAAGAAGATGGTAAACAATATATAGAGTTTTTCTTTGAGGTAAAGAATAGTAAAGATTATTTGGATACTGAAAAACTTATCCGTTCTCACGCTCACGAGATTACTGAAGTAGTTTGGGTAAACCCTAATGACGATATTCGTATACTTCCTAAAAACCTTGGCGAAGATTTTAAGCTAGGAAAAGTAATTTCAGATGAAGTTCGGTATATAAAAAATTAGATTTACAAAACAAATCAATGAAACAACTTACTTTTAGATTGAAAACTGGACAGATGTTGAAGGAAGAAATAGAGGCAAAAGCCAAGAATATAAAAGCTGGTGTTTTATTGTCTGTGGTGGGGGCATTAGAAAACGCAAACCTTAGAATGGCTGGTGCAACCCCTGATAATCAAATTATAAAGAGTTTTGATGGCCCATTTGAAATAGTTTCTGGAACAGGAACTATATCTCAAGAAGGATGCCATATACATATTTCGGTCTCTAATACTGAAGGTAAGGTCATTGGTGGACACCTTAAGGATGGGTGTCGGGTAGGGGTGACCGCGGAGATTGTTATAGGTGTCTTTGAGGATGTGTCTTATAAAAGGGTTCCAGACAAGGATACGGGTTTTAATGAGTTAAAAACGGAATAATATGATTAAGCAAGCAATAAATCATTTCCTGCATTTCCACAAAGGCAAAGTCAATATTGTTTTGCATATTTTAGGATTTTTAGGTGTTTTTTATAGTATCTACAAACTCAACTGGGTGATGCTTGCAATTTTTATTGTAATTGTGGAAATAGGTCATATTTATAATCACTTTATTGGTATAGAAAAATATGATTTTCGTCCAAGAATTATTTTCTGGAGAGTAATAATTTTCATTCTTGTGCTTGTCGCATTCTTTTTTATCAGCCAATAATTTTCTAATTAAGGTTAGATAAGGAGATTTTATGACAGAAAAAACAATTCTAACGCCAGAGCTAAAGGTATTAAACTTTCAAGAAAGTTTGGACTTCTATACCAAAATAGCAGGATTTGAGGTTCTGTATGATAGGCCAGAAGAAGATTTTGCTATGTTAGGCATAAATGGTGCTCGTATTATGATTGAAGGCCTTACTGATAAAAGTCGCACTTGGAAAGTCGGAAACTTAGAGAGACCATTTGGTCGGGGTATGCACTTCCAAATAGCAGTGCCAAATGTTCAAAGTTTGTATGAGAACTTCAAGAAAGCTAACTGGCCAATCTTTTTTGATATGGAAGAAAAATGGTATAGGGTCAAAGACAAGGAGGTTGGGAATAAGCAGTTTTTGGTTCAAGACCCTGACGGGTATTTACTTAGATTTTTCCAAGATTTAGGCGAAAGACAGCTCAAATAAAATCATATGAGTTATAAAATAATAATTAGCATAATATCTGTCATTCTTGTTTTCGTAGGATACAGCCCATATATTTGGGATATTCTCAAAAGAAGAACAACCCCTCACACATTCACTTTTTTGGTTTGGGGTCTTGCTAGTTCTATTACTTGGGCTTTACAGGTGCACGGAGGAGCTGGGGTCGGTGCCTGGATAACCTTTGCTGTTTCCGCAGTATGTATATTTATTTTCTTTTTATGTTTCAAATACGGAGAGAAAAGCATTACGAAACTAGATGTGGTTTTCTTGGTTATGGCATTATTTTCTCTTTTTCTCTGGCTTGTTGTAAAACAACCTCTTTTATCAGTGATACTTGTGGTGCTAACCGATATTTTAGGTTTTGGCCCTACTTTAAGAAAATCTTGGAATAAACCTCATTCAGAAACTTTATTTACTTGGTGGGTTGCCGCCTTCAGGCACGGGTTAGGTATTATTGCCTTACAGAGATTTAATGTCTTTACACTTCTATATCCAGTAGCTTGGACATTGGCTAATTTAATTTTTTGCATTATCCTGCTTATAAGGCGTAGGCAAGTAAAGGAAACTTCGCCTAACTAATTTTGAAGTGAGAGGTTTGGGAAAAGGTTCAAGATGTTGCTAAATTGTAGTTCTTGCTTTATATTATACCAATCGGGGATTCTGAACTCGTCCACTAGTTGGAGCCAAATTAATTTGCAAAAGGTGAAATAATAATGTATAAAAAGCAGGAATGGAGGTGTCTGTGGCTCATTCAACGGTGGAGCATGCCGGTCAGAGGTATGCCAGTGCCCGCAAGCGCGGCGTCAAACTCGACTCCGGCCGGGGCGATTTCTTTTAATTCATAGCAAGTCACAACAAAGGCGGTCCTTGCTATAATTCGGGAGCCAGTTGTAAAAATACAATTTCTATAATATAATAATTGCATGGAAGGGACAAGGAAAAAAGGTTATGCTGAGATGTCCTTCAACGAACTTGCAGAGCATCCTGTGGCTGGAAGAATTCTTGACGAAGTAGCTTCCCAATATGAAACAAGCGGCCCGGGTCGTCCAAGCGCGAATTTGCTCGGCAACGATGTCTTGTACGCGGTTAGAAAACAAACCCTTGAAATTTTAAAAGAAAGAGGGCTTTTATGAATAATAAGGGTTTTATCTCAATCCCCATTATCGTCGCTATTGTTATTATATCTTTGACTGGCGGATTAGCGGTGCGCCACCAAGTACAGCTTTCAAAGAAAAAGATGGAGGCAACTTTACCTACTCCTCCCACCATTACTCCTTATCGCACTTTGAACACCTCTTCGGATAAACCGGACAAACCGGATAAATCACCCCCCGTTCAATCTCAAAGTTCAGTATCTGAATCTCCAGTTCGTAAAACCGATACAGTTGTCAACATACAACAAGAGTTCGCGCTTATTGAGGGAGAGGTTCGGGGCGTAGAAGAAAAAAAGTCATTTTTTTCGCCCGAACACGTTACCCGAATTTTGAGTAATCTGGCTAATTTGGAAACACGAGGATATCCGAAGGGCGAAATAGAGAAATTGCGGCAAATGGTTCATAACTTTAGCTCTTACCTAGAAGACCAGAAAAAACAAAATCAAGTTGCCCCACCTGCCTATGTGTCTACAGCAGAGCGTAACTGCGAAAGCAATTTATCTCCTGTTTTCACCAATGATATTACCGATATCAGCCGGGTTAATTATATAGGTCCTCCGCCCACCATGGGCGCCGGTCCGAGTCTTAAAACACACAGTTACATTGGCACAGATCATGCTCGCGTACCTGTTTATGCTCCGGCCGCAATGACTCTGGAGAGCGGAGCGCACTACATCGGCGGACCCTATGTATTTGAGTTTCAAATGAGTTGCGAGGTAAAAGTTCGTTTCGGTCATATTACTGAACCAGTAGATGCAATTAAGCAACTTCTTCCAAGCGAGCCGAAAGAAGGCAGTCAAACACAAGAACTTACGCCAGTTAAATTTGCTGCCGGTGACCTGGTTGCCTATACGACGGGGACAAATCAGGCAGGCAACTGGGATTTTGGGGTATATAACTCCACAGTACGGAACCGTTACGCCGATGACCCCGATTGGAGCAATAGCACAACTTACACTACCGCGGTTTGCCCGTTCGACTATTTTTCTGTCAGCCTGAAACCAGCCTATTTTTCAAAGTTTAACTCTGCCATTTTGGGTGGTAATCCGCCCCACGGCACATCGTTTTGTGGGACATAATTTTCTTACTTTACCAACTATTTTTTCTGGTTATTTTTATCTATGGACTTATTTAATAGGTCGTTGCATAAAAAGATTTCCACTAATTTTGTGGGGTTCTGAACAACCAATACACAGGTTATTCATATTTTTCATGCACAGACACTATTGACTTTTAATTATGTAGCGAGAAAATTGTAATAGGCTGGTCCTTGAAGGGAAACTCTAAACATTTACAAATATTGTTTCGCGTATGTCGAGAGTTATGAACTCGAATTAGAGACAAAAAATTATATAAAAAGTGGTCTCCCTTCTCTAAAGGATAGGCTACACAAACCGAAGCCCTTCGTTCAATGCGGGGGCTTTTGGTGTTTTATAAGGACGGTCCTTACTTCTGTGCAGAGCTAGTGTTTAGTTTGCTATTTTATAACGATAATATTAGAATATGAATATGACAAAAGATAACTTTGTTTTCGTTGTTTCTGTCATATTTTTAATAATAGGTGTAATACATGTTTTAAGGGTGTTTGAAGGCTGGCAAGTCCAAATAGGGAACCTGGTAATTCCAATATGGGCCAGTTGGGTTGCGGTAATTATTGCCTTCTATCTTTCTTTTCAGAGTTTTCGATTAGCGAAGAAAGTTTAAATTTTCTTCATATTTATAAACAATTTGTTCTTTAGTCGTCGTCATCTTTACTGTCGTCCGAATCATCATCGTTATTGTCATCGGAATCCGAGTCTTCATCTTCATCCTTGTCATTATCATCATCCGAGTCATCGTCAGGGTCTTCGTCATCTTCTGTCTCTATTTTAAGGACAGCCCCAATTTGGTCCGCTGACAGATTTGGGAATTTAGCGATAATTGCGGCAACAATTCCCTCCTTTGTATTGGCAGAAGTGGCAAAAGTGGTTTTTTCGTCGCCAATCTCCACCTCCACAATTGTTTTATCTGAAAGAATTTCAGCTTCTGCCTCAATCTCACTTCTTTCATCTTCAGACGAATCGCTATTTTCACCCTTTTCCATCTTTGTTTTAATTTCAATCAATCCATTTTTAACTTCAACTCGTAAGCGACCTTCTCCTGTTCGCACTTCAATCTTGGTTTTGTTTTTTCCCTGGTCTTTAATTTCAATTTTTTCCGGCCCTTGGTCAAATTTGATGCGCAGCCTATCGTTGCTCACTTGCACCCGTGCATCATCCGGTAAATTGTCCAAAAAAGCGCTAAGTTCGGCTGCCAGGCCTTCAAGTCTGGCGTCCGCAATTTCCCCGACTTCATCCAAATCGGTCAGAAGGTCAAGCGCGGATTCAATGCCGGCAGTTACTTCTGCTTCCTGCTCAACCGTCAATGATTCCGTAGGGCCATTAACTATTTTACTTTCTTCCTCTAACTCACTCACTTCCTTGATGCGTTCTTCGGCAAAACGAACACGAAGTTCGTTTTTGTTTTCTTCACTTGCCAAAGAAACACGAACGTTCTCCACCGCCCGATCAATTCCAAAAAGCGTGTCTCCGGGACGAGCATCGTCTGCAGCGACGACCGTTCCACCGATCCCCAAAGCCATTGCAAGAATAATAATAAGTCCAATCATATTTTATATAAATTAACTGATAATATGTTAATTATAACAGATAATATTTCATTTATGCAACGAAACACTGGTTAAAGGCAAATTTGCTATTTTTAAAGGGTAGTATTAAAATATAAATATGAATAAAGATAACTTTGTTCGCGTTGCTTCTTGGATATTTTTAATAATAGGCATTATGCATATTGCGCGATTGCTTTCTGGCTGGCAAGTTCAAATGGGCGACTTCATGGTTCCAATGTGGATTTATTGGCTTGAGGCATTTGCTTCTCTCTACCTCTCTTATCTGGGCTTTCGATTGGCAAAGAAGGGATAGGATTATGGATAATAAAGAAAACAAGATAGGTGTTGAAGGCGTAGTAAGCGTTGACCCTATTTCTCACGCTAGCATGATTCTAAATTGGGATAGAGTGGCGATATACACCGACCCGGTCGGCCAGGCGAAGACATTTGCCAGCAAGCCCGCTCCAGATATAATTTTACTTACGGACATACACGGAGATCATTTTGATGTTGAAACGTTAAAGGCAGTCGTAAGAGAGAAAACCATTATCATTGCCCCCAAGGCGGTAGCGGACCAAATGCCGGCAGAGTTCAGCGCGAAAGTGTCTGTGATGAATAATGCTGGGACGGTAAATCATCTTGGATTGAAGATAGAAGCGATTCCGATGTACAATATCCCCGAATCGGAAAAAAGCTTTCATCCTAAAGGACGAGGCAATGGGTATGTGATTGAAAAAGGAGATACGCGCGTCTATGTCTCCGGGGACACGTCGGGAATTCCGGAAATGAGGAATTTGCCTGATATTGACATGGCTTTTGTCGCGATGAACTTGCCTTATACAATGAGCGTGGAAGAAGCGGCCGAGGCGGTACTGGAGTTCAAACCCCAGAAGGTCTATCCCTACCATTACCGGACGCCCGAGGGCTTTAGCGACATCGCAAAATTCAAAGAAATAGTAAATGGCGGGAATCCTAAAATAGAGGTCGTGCAGCTGGAGTGGTATCCGAAATCCTAAATTTATATGGCAAAAAGGGGCACCACGCTTAGTCCAAAAAAGAAATCAAGACATTCTCACAAAACCAAGAAACGGCTTGCGATAAAGTATGCGATGCTTGCCCGGAAGTAGAGCTTCTGTTAAAGTCTTACTACCGGGCTTGCGAAAAAAGCTATAGGGAAAATATGATTATTGCTTATATAATAAAACCCACACTATGAAAAAGAATGAACTTACTACAGAAGAAAGAAGAGTAATTATTAACAAAGGCACGGAGATGCCTTTCACCGGCGAATACTACAAAAATAAGAATAAGGGACTATATATTTGCCGTCAGTGTGAGGCTCCCTTGTATACATCGGAGGATAAATTTGAATCAACTTGCGGCTGGCCCAGTTTTGATAATGAAATAGCCGGCGCAGTACATAAAAGTTTAGACGCGGACGGAATGCGCAAGGAAATCACTTGCGCTAAGTGTGGCGGACACCTGGGCCATTTGTTTAAAGACGAGCACTTGACCGAAAAAAACATAAGGCATTGTGTAAATTCAATATCAATGAAATTTATTCCAGCTTGATAGTTATTTGTAAATATTACTGATAGAATATATTTGTATGATTGAATCAATAGAATGGTTGCGGATGTTTATTCTTGACTACCCATCGCTTGAGTATATTATTATATTTTTCGGAACGGGTTTTGGGGGAGAATTCGCCCTTTTACCTCTTGGTTTCCTCGCTGCTCAAGGTGTTATATCTATCCTTCCTCTCATCGTATTGAGTTTTCTGGGAACATTTTTTTCCGATACTTTATGGTTTTTACTTGGAAGAACCGCAATTGTAAAAAATATGATTTCACATCGCTATGCCAATACAACTGTTTCAGTTATCAATGAGGCAATAAGCCGCATGAGCAGGGGAAGCCATTCGACGGCGCTTATTATCGCCAAATTTATTGTGGGTACCCGCGTTTTGCTAATTATGTATGTAAGCACGACAAATATCAGGTTTCAACAATTTATTCGTTATGATACAGTTGCAATTTTCCTTTGGATTCTTGTTGTTATTCCGATCGGTTTTCTTTCCGGACTGGGGTTTACGTACTTTGCGGAAATTTTAGAAAATCTATATGCAGCCATAGGATTTATTCTCCTTGTTATTATTATAATAATAATGCTTGAAATATGGCTAAAAAAAATATTTACTCGTATGCGTAAATAGTTATGATATAATAAATGCATGCAAATCAATTTACAGGGCAAAAATATTGAGCTGACGGAAGCCATTAAAGATTATGTTTTGAAGAGGGTTACCAATCTGGAAAAATTTCTTTCCAGAATTGAAAAGAGAAAAGGGGAAGTGGTGGTTAATTTTGAAGTTGCCAAGACCACCAATCATCATAAATCAGGCATTGTCTTTCATGCAGACTGCCTGATTAATATAAATGGAGAGGAATTTTACGCTAGCGCTGACGCCGATGACTTGTACGCGGCGATTGATGAGGTGAAAGAAACTCTTTTTAATGACATCAGGAAGAATAAAGACCGCCGGCAGACCCTCTTCAAACGCGGAGCGGCCAGTATCAAAAAAATGCTCAAAGGCCTTTCCAAAAGAAATCCTTTTACTTCAAAATATTAAAGTTATATGATTAAAGAAAAATTAGAGATTTATAGTTTAAAAGGCAAGTTTCTTGGAGTTATGGACAGAAAGGTTTTCCACGAGCAATCTAAGCGAGAGTTCTTTAAATTTGGAAAAGTTTTTAGTAAAGTCAAAACAGTTCGTCTAGTTCTGATGAATTCAAATGGGATGATATATATTCAGAAGCGCAGTCTTCTTAAAAAAGATAATGCCGGTTTATATGATAAAACTATTGGAGGACATGTTCCCGCGGGATATACATGGGATATTTCTTTAGTGAAAGAGTGTGCGGAAGAATTAGGATTTCCTATTGCCGTCGTACCAAAAGAAGAATTCATTAAATCAGTAAAATCTGTCGACTTAAAAGTTATAGGTGTAGCTAGAGAAATAGATTTATTTAAGAATTTTAATTCTCTTAGGATTGTAGCAAAAAAGTTTTTTATTCAACCATCTATTGCTAAAATATATTTAGGATATTACGATGGGTCAATACAATTTAAAGACGGTGAATCGTCAGGCATTGAAGTTTTTTCACTCAAAGAATTATTGAAAGAAATAAAAGAAAAACCTGAAAAATTTACTGAAGATATTAAATTTATAGTAAAAAACTATAAGCGATATTTGATAAAACTGAAAAAATGATTGCTGATAAAAATATTGCCAGCAGGAAGTGTATTAAAGTATTCTGGTATTCTTGAGAATTTGAGAATAGATTACGGTCTGTAATCCATTTTCTTGCCGCCCTCGGGGATTACCTTTTCTATAATAAATTGGTTGTTTTCCAGCTTTGCTTCTGTGATTATTATTCTCTTGCCATCTTTGAAAAAGAAAGTTCTAGGCCAGTAGGCATAAGCACGGAATTTGTTGTAATTTTTTATGGCGTTGTCGTTTAAATCTATCAGTCCGTCTTCTTTTTTGATTTTTTTGCAATAAGTTGCTTGAATCTCGTCCTGTTTTTCTCCCCCTGCGAAGGGGGAGTGGCCGGCTCGCCTTGCCGAAGCCTCCGGCGAAGCGCAGGAGGCCGAGGGGGTCTGTAGAATTTTTACTAAAAGTTCTCCGCCAATTTTTATCAAGCGTTTGCGTAAATCTGGCGCTTTTTCATCATTACCTATTTCTACTTTTTCTTGCGCGATGATAGCTCCGGAATCCATCTTATATTCCATTTTCTGAATGGTAATACCTGTCTCCGCGTCTCCATTCAAAATAGCAGATTCTACCGGCGAAGCGCCGCGATATTTTGGCAGCAGGGAATAGTGTAAATTTATGGAGCCGAGCTTAGGTATATTTAATATGTTTTCCGGAATTATTTTTCCGTAAGCTACAACGATGAATAAATCATACTTAGCTTCTTCCAATTTTTTCTCGCTACGTACGGCCAAGCCGAATTCCTCGCTCGAAAAAATAGAAAGAAGCTCCGTATTTTTTTCCGGTTTCAGGCAAGGTATATTATTTTTTTTCGCAAAGGTGGCAACAGGCGAGACTTGCATCTGCAAGCCTCGCCCTTTTGGGGCGTCTGGCGATGTAACAACAAGCGATGGCATATAGCCATTTTCTTTTAATATCTCTAAAGTTTCCGAAGCTACGTCCGGCGTACCGAAAAATATGAAATTTAGTTTTTTATTTATATTATTTTGCATATAAAGATTATTTATCTTTTCGGCAATTCTGCTTTTATATCTTTGGCGTGGTCAATAAAAAGTATTCCGTTTAAGTGATCCGTTTCATGTTGAAAAATTTGCGCCAGCAGTCCCGATGCACCCCTAGTAAATTTTTTACCATTTCCATCATAAGCTACTATTGTCGCCTTTTTAGACCTAAAGGTCTTGCCATAAAGTGGGCGGACGGACAGACAACCCTCCGGCATCCATTCTTTTTGGCGAGAAAGTTTGGAAACTTTCGGATTAATGAAGATCAAATCTTTTACTTTCTTTTTCTCTTCATCTTTATCTTTAATTACATTATTTTGATTTAATAATATTTCTTCTCTGCTCTTAAACTTTTCCTCTCTTTTTTTAACAAAATCTTTTGCAAATATTCTATCAGACACAATGAAAATTCGCAGCGAATATCCGATCTGTGGCGCCGCTATGGCTACACCGTCACCCTGGCTTTTTAGTGCTTCGGACATTTCTTTCAATACTTTTTTTATTTTAGTTGTTTTAATGTCGGAGACATGCACCTCTTGGGCTGTTTGGCGTAAAACTTTTTCTTTTTTTTGAAGAATTTTCTTCATTTGAGTTCTTTCAAGTATTCCAGAAGCTTGTTTAGTTTTACAGTATCTTGAGATCTATTCCCCATATCTCGCACGATTACGGAGTTATCCAATGCCTCCTTGGCTCCAAAGATAAGCGCATAGGGGATATTTAACTTCTCCGCAATTGCCAGTTGGGAACCCAGACTATCTTTAGAAAGTGATTGGGCGATAGGAATATGAGCCTTACGCAGTATTTCAATTATATTTAAACTTTTTAATTTTGCTTCAGAGCCAAGCTGGATGAAATAAATTTTTGGTTTTTTTAATATGCGAGGTGAAAGATTTTTATACCAAGGCGAGGTGACTATTCTATCTACGCCGATAGATATTCCTACAGCGGGCACATCTCTTTTACCTCCAATTTGGCGCGCCAGATAATCATAACGTCCACCACCAGCAAGCCCTAGTGGGGTACCGTCTTCCCCACCACCTTGTTCTATAATTTCAAAAACCGTACGAGTATAGTACGAAAGTCCGCGCACTAAATTTTTATTTATATTGTATTGTATTTTCATTTCTTCCAAATATTCCAATACTTCTTTGAAGTGTTTTTTGCAAGCAGGGCACAGAAATGAAATTGAGTCCGGAGCCTGCTCGTTTATTTCTTTTGTTTTTTCTTCTTTAGAGTCCAATATGCGAAGCGGATTTATCTTTAAGCGCTCTCGGTCAACACTGGGCAGTTGTCTTATATGTTTCCTGTAATAACTGGCAAGTTCTTTAATATATCCATTGCGACATTCTTTGTCGCCGATGGAATTAATATCAATAGAAAGATTCTCCGCTCCAGCTTCTTCTAAAATACTTATGGCAGCTTTGATTACCAGCGCATCCATAATACTTTTATCGCTTCCTAATGCATCTAAATCAAATTGCCAAAACTGCCGATAACGTCCGCGCTGGGGCTTATCATGCCTGAAAGCTGGGCCAGAGTGATAAAGCATTACTGGCTGGGGCATTGTTTGCATTCCATGCTCAATATAGGCGCGCATCAGTGGCGCAGTGTGTTCCGGTCGAAGCGCTAAATGGTCTCCGCCTTTGGTTTTTAATGTGTATATTTCCTTATCCACAATATCCGTGCCTTTACCTATACCCGTGGTAAAAATTTCTTCATGTTCCAGCATTGGGGTTTCAATTGGTTTAAAGCCATAGTACACTGCCACTTCTTGGGCCTTTTCAAAAAAACCCTGGAAGGAATAATATTCTTCATTCATCAAGTCTCTCATTCCTTTAGGAGAGGATATGTTTGATGTTTTCCCTTTATTGTCTTTATGCATTGTATGTTGTTTTGTTTTTTTCATATATTTTTGCAGATAGCGCCTTAGGCTCTATCTAGAGCCTAAGGCGCTATCTGCTTGCTGTTGATAATAGCCTGGCCATATATCTATATTACTTATCGGTAACAAACGCAAAAATGCTCTTCCTGTGATGAGTTTTCTTTTTAATGTTCCCCAAGATCTTGAGTCAGAACTGGCATTTCTGTTGTCGCCCATTACAAAATATTCATCATCCTTTAATTCAAAATGTGCAACATTATTTGCGACATTTTTTACGTAAGGCTCATCAAGTTTAAATCCCTGGGGGTACTCTAGATTGGTTATAATCATAATACTACCCTTGATGTCCAGTATCTCAGAGGGAAGGCCGATTATTCTTTTGATATAAAATTTTTTAGAATCAACGGGAGGTCGAAAAACAACAACATCATTTCTTTTTGGATCGCCTAATCTATAAGATATTTTATCTACTATTAAATAATTTTTATCCTCAAAAGCAGGAACCATAGAAGAACCTGAAACGACAAACGGCTCCGCCACAAAGATGCGGACGGGAATAACGATTGCTAGTACCATAAGTGCAAAACGTACGAGTTCCCAAAATGATTGTTTAGTAGACTTTTCTTTCATCGCGGTATTATAGCATAAGAAATTGTTGACATAGCATGATTGTATATTTTATAATGATGTTTATGAAATTAGTTGTTGGCTTGGGAAATCTGGGAAAAGAATATGAGAATACTAGACATAATACCGGACGGATTATGGTTGGAATGGTGGAGAAAAGACTAGGCGAAGAAAAAAATAAGTATAAAATTAAATTTATTACGCCGGACACTTTTATGAATAATTCAGGGCGTGCTGTGGCGCCCCTGATTAAAACAAAAAAAGATTTAAAAGATCTTGTTGTTGTTTATGATGATATTGATTTACCGCTCGGAAAAATCAAAATTTCTTTTAATCGGTCTTCTGGCGGGCACAATGGCTTAGGTTCTGTTATCAAGGCTCTCAAAAGCGAAGAATTTTTGCGCATCAGAATCGGTATAGCGCCCGCCACGCCGTCTGGCAAAATACGAAAACCAAAAGGGGAGAAAGCAGTATTAAATTTCATACTTAGTGAATTTAAGAAGTCTGAACTGGAAACACTCAAAAAACTTTCCAAGAAAGTTTCCGAAGCAGTGGAAATGATATTCTCCGAAGGTTCCAATAAAGCAATGAGTTTGTATAATAATTAATGATTTGGATCTCTATACGGACTTGTTCTATCTTTTAAATCTTGCTCTCTTTCTTCAGCTACTAGTGAGGCTTCTGTTGGATCTAAAGGCAAGCCTTTTGCCATTTTTTTACGAATACTCTGTACTAACTCTTCTCTTGATCTAAACTCAAGATCAAATTGTTTTGGCATAAGACCTGGAGATTTTTCCATTCTTGTTTTCATTTTATCTTTAAATTATTAATAAAAATTAAATCTCTTTGACACCCTCTATTATAATACTTTTCTCACCGTTGCGCAAAGAGACTTTGCCGGAGAGGGCAATGCATTTTTCGGAAACAAGTATATCAATGGATTCTCTAAAGATACCGGGGAAAGCTACAGCCTCTATTGAGTCGGTCAAATCTGAAATTTTCAAAAATGCCATCCTTTCATTGTTTTTAGTAACTACTTGTCTGGAGGTTTCTATTATTCCAGCGACGGTTATTTGCATTCCATTATCTATTTCTTTTTTTATTTTTTTAATATTCATATCTCTATTTTCCAATTTCTCGCGGAGACGATCAAGCGGATGTCCGGAAACATAAAGTCCTAATAATTCTTTTTCCCAAAGTAATTTCTCAGCGACCGTGGCCTTCGGAGCATTTTTTAGTCTGAATTCCGGAGATTTTATTTCTGTTAGTCCGCCGAAAAGAGAAACTTGATTTTCATTTTGTTTATTTGTTTCATGATTGTATTCCAACATTCCCTCCAAATTAAACAGTAAAACTCCACGGTCGTCCCAGTCGTCCATGCTTCCGGACTTGATCAATGCTTCCATGGATTTTTTATTTAAATTTTTATGCTTAATTCTGTCTAGAAAGTCAGTAATGGATTTGAACCTTCCATTTTCTTTCCGCTCTGCTATTATAGCGTCCGAGATATCGGTGCCCAAATTCTTTATTGTATAAAATCCGAATCTTATTTTTGCACTTTTATTGTCTTTACTTATTGGCATGTTTGGTTTCTCCGGCAAGCAAGTAAAACCCCCATAGCTTTCATTGATGTGTGGAGGAAGAACAGGAATATTCATATTCTTGCACTCCTTAATTATTTCGGAGATTTTTTCTACATCGCCGGATTCAGCCGTAAGTATCGCGGCCATATATTCAACAGGATAATTCGCTTTCATGTAAGCCGTCTGATAGGCAACCTTACCATAACTTGCCGCATGCGCCTTATTGAAACCATAGGCTTGAAACGGTTCAAACAGCTTCCAGAGCTTTTCGGCGAATTCGGAGGTCTGGCCGTTTTTTATGATGCCCTCGGTAAATTTTTCTCTTTGAGCTGCCATTTCACTGGGTATTTTTTTACCGACAGCTTTGCGAAATTTGTCCGCTTCTTCCCAGTTGTAGCCGGCAAGTTCTATGGCGCAAAAGAGCAAGTCGTCTTGATAAACGATCAGTCCATATGATTCGCCTAGAAATTTTTTCATTCGCGGGTCCAGATATTTCACCAGCTTTGGATTATGCTTGCGTTTGATGTATTCAGGGATGGATTCTATCGGACCCGGACGATAGAGCGCGACCATTGCATTAATATCGTGTATGGAAGTAGGTTTTAATTCTTTTAGATATCTGGTCATCCCGGAACCATTTAACTGAAAGAGGCCTTCGGTCTGGCCTTTCGCTAAAAGCGCAAAAGTTTTTTTATTATCCAGCGGAATGCGCTCAATGTCTATATTTATGTCATAGAATTTTTTAACCAAATTTATCGTATCTGCTAAAATAGCCAAATTTCTTATTCCCAAGAAGTCAAATTTCAGCAGTCCTACACCCGCTCCGTGGTCAGGATCCACCGAATACATATCATATTGGGTGATTATTGCTTCACCTTTTGGATCATATTGAAGTGGTACGTATTCAGTCAGTGGCAAGGGAGCAATAACGACCCCGGCTGCGTGCACGGAAATGTGCCGAACGCACCCTTCTAATTTTTTTGCCAGGTCCATTATTTCTCTGGTGTCTTTTTCCTTTTGATACGCGTCTCTTAATTCCGGCACGATTTCCATCGCATGGGCTATGGTCATTGGCATACCTTGTGCCCCTATCGGAATCATTTTGGAAATTCTGTCGCCCACATTATAAGGATAATTAAGCGAACGCGCGACATCACGCACTGCGCCGCGTGCCATCATTGTGCCGAAAGTTCCAATTTGAGCCACTTTATCTTCGCCGTATTTTTTCTTGGCATATTCAATCATTTCATCTCGGCGATTATCGGCAAAGTCCATATCAATGTCCGGCGGTGACGGACGGAATGGATTCAAAAATCTTTCAAACGGAAGTTTATATTCTATCGGGTCTATATTGGTAATGCCCAGAAGGTAAGTTACCATTGAACCGGCGATTGACCCTCTGATGGCCGTTAGGATTCCGTTCTTTTTTGCATAGTCCAGTAAATCATCCACTACTAAAAAATACGGCGAGTAGCCTTTGTCAAAAATAATTTTGAGCTCATATTCTACGCGTTCTCTAATTTTGGGAGTTTCTTTTATGCCGAGAGTTTTGAGACCGGCATAAGTGAGCTCGCGCAATTTTTCGTCATAAGTTTTCCCTTTTTCAATTTTAAAATCAGGGAATACCCAAGACCCCAGTTCTAATTCAAGGTTGCACATATTGGCTATTTTCAGAGTGTTGGCGAGAGCTTCAGGTACGTCTTTAAAGAGTTCCAATGCAGTTTCTTCACTGGCAAAAGAACAATCCTCATCTCCAAAAGAAAATTTATTTTCGTCTTTCATGTCCGAGTTTGTCTGGATGGCGAGCAGTGTTTCGTGTGCCTTTTTGTCATCAGTGCATGGGTAATGTGAGTCTATCGTGGCAACAAGTGGGATGTTTAATTTTTTACCTAGTTTGATTATGCTAGCGCGTACTTCTTCGGCACCTTCTATCTTAGAATGTTTTTGAATTTCTAAAAAGTAATTTTCCTTACCGAAGATTTCTTGATGTTCCTTTATTATCAATTCTCCCCTTCCTTCATCTTTATTTACCAACGCACGGGAAAGTTCTCCACCCAAGCATCCAGAAAGGGCTATGATTCCGTCGCTGTACTTTCTCAATATTTCTCTATCCATTCGAGGCTTGTAGTAAAAACCCTCCAAATTGGAAATTGTCACAAGTTGCATTAAGTTTTTATAACCTTGAAGATTTTTAGCAAGTAAGGTGAGGTGATATCTTTTATTATCAATACCCGGGTCTTTATCTTTCCTTCCGCGATTTGCCACATATGCTTCTACTCCAATAATCGGCTTGATGCCTTCTTGTTTGGCAAGTTTATAAAATTCAATCGCACCGTACATATTGCCGTGGTCGGTGATGGCGAGCGCGGGCATTTTGAACTTTTTGGCAAGCTCCACCAAATCTTCGAGCTTAGAAAGCCCGTCTAAAAGGGAATAGTGGCTATGCGTATGCAAGTGCACGAATTTTGCTTTATTTTCTTCCATTTTTATCATGATAGCATATTTGACAAAACCCCCTAAATCCCCCTTGTCAGGGGGAAAACTACCTCTCCCCAACCCCTCCCCATCAGTTTCTGATGGAGAGGGGCGAAGGGGTGAGGCGAGTCCTCCCCGCCTTGTGGAGGAGGGGATTAAGGGGTGGTGATTTTAATAATATGGAGTGATATAATATCTGCATGAAAAAAATCAAAGTTGCAATTAATGGTTTTGGCAGAATTGGCAGAGCTTTTCTAAAGGTTGCCTGGGAGCGGCCGGAGATTGAAATAGTGGCGGTCAATGATTTGGGCGATATTGCTAATATGGCCTATTTGCTTAAATACGATACTGTTTACAAAAAGTGGGAACAAGATATTCAAGTTGAAGGAGATAATTTAGTAATTAATGGCCACGCCGAAGGACGGGCAAGCAAGAAAGTGAAAGTTTTAGCGGAGAAAGATCCAAGCAAGTTGCCTTGGAAAGATTTGGGCATTGATGTCGTGGTAGAATCAACCGGAATGTTTGTTACTTATGCAAGCTCCAAAGTTCATCTGGATGCCGGAGCGAAGAAAGTGGTTGTTACTGCGCCGATGAAACCCTCCTCCGCCGAGGCTTCGGACGGGCAAGGGATGACCGAGGGTGCGACAGTTTTACTTGGGGTAAATGAGGAAAAATTTGGCACTTGCGATATCACTTCCAATGCATCCTGTACCACCAATGCGGGCAGTCCTCTGATTGCAATTCTGGATGAGGCGCTTGGAATCGAAAAGGCGCTTTTAAATACAGCCCATACATTGACTAATAGTCAGCCGACGGTTGATAGCATGAATAAACATAATATGCGCGAGGGACGAGCGGGCGGCGACAACATTGTGCCTTCCTCAACCGGCGCAGCAATTGCCGTAACCAAAGCCTTTCCAAAGCTTGCTGGGCTCTTTGATGGTATTGCCTTGCGCGTGCCGGTAATCTGCGGGTCACTAGTTGATATTACTTTTATCTCCAAGAAAAATACGACTGCCGAAGAAGTAAATAGTATTCTTAAAAAAGCGGCAGGCGAAAAACGCTGGCAGGGAATTTTTGCGGTTACCGAGGAAGAGCTTGTTTCCAGCGATATAATAGGTAGTCCATACGGAGCCATTGCTGATCTTAATTTGACCCGAGTCGTCGGTGGCAATTTAGTAAAAGTTCTTGCGTGGTATGACAATGAAATGGGGTACTGTTATACGTTAGTTGAGCACGTTATTAAGGCGGGGAGAACGATAAAGTAATCGGTTAGTAATAGTTTTTAGAAAGATAGGCGCGGCCGGAATCGCCAAAGAGCATTACTATCACGTCATCTTTTTTAAGTTTATCCAAATAACTTTGCACCGCATAAGATACCGCACCGCTGCCTGTGCCGACAAGAAAACCATACCTTGATGCCATTGTTTTAAGCATACCGAGGCCATGTTTGTCCGAAACCGGAAAGAATTTATCAATAATTGCTTCATTAAGGCATTGAGTTTTAAAATCTATTCCTATTCCTTCCATTTTGTAAGGTTTTGGCTTTCCACCTGTAGAATGAAAAGAAGTATCAACATCAACAGCATAAACTTTAATTTTTGAATTTTTTTCTTTTAAAAATTTTCCTGCGCCACTGATTGTTCCACCGGTTCCGGTAGCCGCAAAATAATGGGTAATTTTGCCTTTAGTCTGACGCCAAATTTCTGGTCCCAAGGTTGTGTAATGAGCTCTGGGATTGGAGAGATTGAAGTATTGATTTGGCATAAAAGAATTTGGTATTTTTTTAGCAATTTCAACAGCTTGGTTGTGATAACTCTTCGGGTCTCCAATAGAACTAGTAGTAGGACAGATTACAACTTTCGCGCCATAAGCTTTAATTGTTTTTACTTTTTCTTCGCTTATCTTTTCAGAAACGGTAATAATAACCTTGTATCCCTTTATCGCTCCAATCATAGCACAAGCAACTCCCTGATTTCCCGAAGAAGCCTCAACGATTATCCCTCCGGGTTTTAGTAGACCCCTTTTTTCGGCTTCTTCAATCATAAAAAGCGCAGACCGATCTTTTATACTTCCCCCTGGATTTAAATATTCTAACTTGGCAAAAACTTTTGCCGGAGTATTAAAAGGAATTTTTACTAACGGTGTATTACCGATAGCGTCAAGTAAATTATTTGATAATTTTCTCATATGTGTTGTGTGTAAAGTATGACGTATTTATTTCGAATGTTAATTTTTTTAACATTTACAGCGTTAATTGAACTTTTTGTTAAATATGATAGAATTCTAGAATGATAAAAATACAACCGGCTGTGCGAGAAATAGTGCTTAGAGAAATAGAGGCCTATTTTGCCCTCACCAATGGATATATGAATATGAGCAGTTATGCCTACCAGATACGCCCAAAAGTAGAACTGCTTACTAAGAAAAAAGTGACTATTGCAAGCTTGGTGGTTTCTCTGTCGCGCTTAAGAAAAGAATTTAAAAAAGAAAAACCGCTTATACACAAAGTCGCGATAGAGAATATTACAACAAAACTACCCCTGTCAGAAATAGCTTATGAAAAAACTAATAAATTTATTAATGAGCTTGAATCGCTTCATAAAAATATTTCGGTTTCACCGGAAGATTTTTTTACGATAACCATAGGTACGACTGAAGTTGATGTTATTTGTTCATCTAATTTAGAAAATAAAGTGTTAAAACATTTTAAAATAAAACCAAAACTTATTAACCATAATCTTGCTGCGATTGGAATTTCATTTGATCCAGAAGTCTTTAGTATACCGAATACTTTTTTCTCTCTTCTTTCCGTGACTGCTCGCGCTCGTATAAATATAGAAGAACTGGTGTCAACACCGACCGAGTTGATTTTTATAGTTGACGAAAAGGATTTTGGTAAAACTGTCGCATTATTTTCAGAATTGCACCGAGAGGCAAATCAGTGATAAGATATAAATATGGATAATAATATACCCGCCAGAGGCGGGTCCGCCTTGGGCGGAAAAATTTTTATTGGTGCGGATCATGCGGGATATAAATTGAAAGAGAAACTTAAAACATATTTAAGTGAACTTGGATATGAAGTAGAAGATAAAGGCGCTTTTAAATATGACCCTGATAATGATTATCCGGATTTTGTCAGACCGGTAGCCGAGGCTGTGACCAAAGATAAAGAGAGTCGCGGAATTATACTTAGCGGTACGGGACAGGGCGAAGCAATGTGCGCAAACAGAATTAAAGGCGCGCGCGCGGCTGTATTTTATGGAGAAGCTGTAGCCAAAGAGGCAGTTGACATAAAAGGTAAAAAAAGCATAGACTCTTTTGAGATTATTAAACTTGCCCGAGTGCACAATGATGCCAATATTTTATCTATTGGTGTGAGGTTTGTCTCAGAAGATGAAGCCAAATTTGCTATTGAACTTTTTTTAACCACAAAGTTTTCCGGCGAGGAAAGACATATTAGACGAATAAAAAAGCTTGATTAGCTTATGGAAAATAAATCGAAAGAATTGGAAGTAGCCATAAAAGCGGCGCTGGAAGCTGGTAAAATCCTAGAGCGTCATCTTGAGACTGAGATATTCAAAGGCATTAAAGATGACAAAAGTATTAGTGTCATTGCTGACGGAGAATCTGAAGAGGTGATAAAAAAAATAATATCACAAGATTTCCCCGAGCATTCTATTTTAGGAGAAGAAACGGGAATGACGGGGGAGGCGAGCGACTATGTCTGGCATATTGACCCAGTGGATGGGACCAGGAATTTCGCCCATGGGATTCCTTTTTTTGCTGTTGTAATTGCGTTATTATACAAGAACGATCTTCGGGTTGGTGTTGTATATAATCCTACTAATAACTTTCTATTTTACGCAGAAAAAAATAAAGGAGCATATTTAAACGATAAAAGAATTTTTGTATCAAAAGATGGTCCGGAACGTAGCATGATGACAGTAAATAGGGGAAAAAATGCTCTTGATGAAAAGCTTTTCCGAGAATTATTACATGATTTGCCGATGGGTACCGTTGCCTCGGTTCGCGACTTCGGGTGTACGGCTCTGGATATAGCTTATGTTGCACAAGGAGCATTAGAAGGTCTCATTAGTCTTGGCTTACATACTTATGACTTTGCTGCAAGCATACTTCTGGCGCTGGAGGCTGGAGCTAAAATAACTACACTTGATGGTGGTGAATGGAAATTCCCGGACAATCATTTCATCGTGTCTAATGGTATTTTTCACGATGTGCTTGTTCAAGAAGTTAAAAAACAGAAAGAAAAATTAAACCTTGATTAAATATATGGCATCTATAACTCCCGCAATTTTGGAAAGAGATTTTAACGAAATAAAAAATAAGCTTACTTTTTTGCGCGGACGAGCCAAAACCGTGCATATAGATATTCAGGATGGTATTTTTACCGAGAAATCAACTTGGCCTTTTGCCTCGGGTGGATTTAATGATATGAGCTTTCTTAAAATTATGAACGAAGAGGAAGGAATGCCGTTTTGGCAAGAATTTGATTTTGAACTTGACCTGATGGTTACGGATGCAGTGGAAAATTTTGATTTATATGTGAGATTGGGCCCCAAGAGAATAATTTTTCACTTAGGAGCGCAGAAAAATATTGAAGAATTTGAACATTTTTTGGAAGGTTTGGATATATATGTACGAGATAATGTGGAAATCGGTGTTGCTTTTGAGCCGAGTGACGATTTGGGACTTGTGTCTAGGCTCTCCCATAAAGTTGATTTCTTGCATTGCATGGGGTCTGACAAGATTGGTTTTCAGGGCGAGGCTTTTTCCGAAAAAGCATTAGAGAATATTAAATTTCTTAAGAAGGACCTGCCCGGAGTCGTAATATCGGTGGACATCGGCGTCAACCTGGAAAATGCTCCAATGATACTCCATGTTGGAGCAGACAGGCTGACCGTGGGCTCCAGCCTTTGGAGAAGTCCCGATCCAATTGGAACATTGGAAGCTTTCCAAAATTTGGTATAATCAAGTCAATGCTTTTGACTGAAGAAAAAATAAAAGAGCTTGAGGTAAGGGCGAATGATATTCGCGAGAGTATAATTTCCATGCTGGTGGAGGCGGGGAGCGGGCATACGGCCGGACCGCTTGGCATGGCGGATATTTTTACTCTTTTTTATTTTCACATTTTAAAGCATGACCCCGGCAATCCAGCCTGGGAGGAACGCGATAGGTTGGTGCTTTCCAATGGCCATATTTGTCCGGTACTTTACGCGACGATGGCGCATGCGGGATATTTTCCAATTGAAGAATTAAAAACTTTGCGCAAATTCGGCACCCGGATGCAGGGGCATCCGCACCGGGAATATCTGCCTTATGTTGAAACTTCGTCCGGACCGCTGGGTCTCGGGCTCTCTCAAGCAGTCGGCATGGCTTTAGCTGATAGAATGGACCAAAAAGACAAAGATAGATTTATTTATTGTTTTATGTCCGACGGCGAGCATGACGAAGGAAATACCTGGGAGGCGATTATGCTGGCTGGGAAAAATAAATTGAGAAATTTAATTGCTATTGTGGACCGCAATAATATCCAGATAGATGGTTTCACCGAAGACGTCATGCCGCTCGAGCCCTTAGCGGATAAATGGCGGGCTTTTAATTGGCATGTAATAGAAGTCGGAGGGCATGATTTTAGAGCCCTGAATGAAGCATTTGAAGAAGCGCAGGCAATCTATGAAAAACCGACAGTCATAATAGTGCATACTATACCGGGCAAAGGCGTGCATGAATTTGAAAGAAATTATAAATGGCATGGTAAACCGCCGAGCAAAGAAGAAGCAAAAATGGCACTAGATGAACTGCGTACACTTGGCGGAAAAATAAAATCTGAACATGAATAAATTTTTATGCTTAATCCTAAATTAAAACTTAATCCCAAGATATTTAACCAAGACTGCGAGCAGGTGCCGATACGCAAGGGTTTCGGGCAAGGTTTGCTGGCCGCAGGAGAGGCGGATAAAAATGTCGTAGCACTGTGCGCGGATTTGACCGAGTCCACTCAAATGATTTTTTTTAAGGAAAAGTTTCCGGAGCGTTTTGTGGAAGTCGGTGTGGCTGAGCAAAATCTGGTTACGATTGCTTCCGGTATGGCGGCGATGGGGAAAATTTCTTTTTGTTCTTCTTACGCGATGTTTTCTCCGGGCAGGAATTGGGAACAGATCAGGACGACCATTACTTACAATGACCGGCCGGTAAAAATAGTCGGCTCACATGCGGGCATTTCTGTCGGACCGGACGGTGGGACGCATCAGGCGCTGGAGGACATTGCTCTGATGCGAGTAATGCCGAATATGGATGTTATTTCTCCTTGTGATGCGATTGAAGCAAAAAAGGCGACATTGGCATTGGCTAAAAGCGGCAAACCGGGATATTTGCGTTTAGCTCGGGAAAAGACGCCGATTATTACCACCGAGGAAAGCCCTATGCAAATAGGCAAAGCGGAGATTTATTGGATGCCGGACGTGGGATTGGCACAAGTGGGGATAATCGTCTCCGGCGGACTGATGTATCATGCTTTGCTTGCCGCTAAAGAACTTGAAGCTAAAGGCGTCAAAACCAAAGTAATGAATTTGTCCAGTATAAAACCAATAGATGTAAATGCTATTGTAACTCTGGCGAAAGAAACCAAGGGAATTGTGACAGTTGAAGAACACCAAATCATGGGTGGAATGGGCTCCGCGGTGGCGGAAATTCTCGCGCAAAATTATCCAGTACCGATGGAATTCATCGGAGTACAAGATAAATTTGGTCAGTCCGGCACGCCGGACGAACTCGTAGAGCATTACGGTATGGGCAAAGATTCTATTAAAGAAGCGGTCAGGAAAGTTTTAGCCAGGAAAAAATAAAATTGTGTTGAATAAAATAGCGATATATCGCTATTTAAATTTAAAAATCATCAAGGAATTTCCAGCGGCCGCGTCCAGCTATCGGCGGAAGCCCCGCGCCTAAAATAGTTTCAAGCATATCTATAATGGACGGCTCAAGCTTCTTTAAAACCCGCTCTAAATTTATATACCCGCCACGGTCAAATTTCTTTTCCATTCTTATTACGGTAGAAGAGCTGACTTGCAGCATCTCGCAAATATCAAGAGTTGGTTTTTCTTTACTTATGAGATAAATAATTCCCAAGCGCTTGCTGAGCATAATCATTTCCGTGTCGGAAAGAAGCTCTCTCAAAGAGTGGCTCGCTTTGCGGTTTTTGCCAATTACACGTAGCATATCAACCAACCTGGCCTTAAGTATTCTTTCATCTTTTTCTTTTAATTCTTTGGAGGATATGTGCGGCATAGCGATATATCGCTATTGTACTACGTTAATAAAAATATTAGAAGAATAACTTTATGGCCGTTTTGTTTGACAAGAGAGTTGTTATCTAATTTATCTTAGTTGCTTTATATTCCTCCGGCGCGTTTTTGAGATACTCCTCAATTTTTTCGCGCGAGAGGAGTCCTTTCTGTGCGCCGATTGCTTGAACTACGGACATGGAGTTGATGGGTCCCCAGGTTAGGGCTTCCGGTATTGTTTTGTCTAAAGCCACAGCCACGGTAAAAGTTGAAGAGAAAGCATCCCCAGCTCCGGTACGGTCTAATGGTGGGGCTATGTCTGGATACATGGGTATAAACCAAGTATTTTTGCCGTCCGAAGCATAGACTCCGTTTGGGCCATCACTTATGGCGACTATTTTGGGACCTAATGCGTGAATGCCTTTGACCAAGGTGGCAATATCTTTTGTTTCAATCTTTAAAATTATCTCCGCTTCTTCAACATTAGAGAAGAATATTTCTGCGCGTTCGTAAATTTCTTTTAATTTTTCGGCGCCCAGTTTTATTTGAAAAGTGCCCGGCTGAAAAGCCAGTTTTGTTTCCGGATGACTTTTTAAATATTCCGCTATTTCTTTGTGATAATCCAGAGAATTATCCGCCAGTGAACTCAAATATACCCAAGATACATCTCCCAGTTTTGGAAATTTATAATTAAATTTCGTATGTTTGACTAAAATTGTGCGGTCAACATCATACCACAGAACATAATGATAATTTGTAGATTTATCTTTCTCTGTCATTACATAGTCAGTAACAACTTTATCATTCTTTAAACTAGCCAAACACTCCTTGCCGTGCCTGTCATCTCCAATATTCGTGACCAGAGCAGAATTCAACCCAAGACGCGCGGCACAGACAGCGGCGTTGGGGCTATTGCCGACAGCCGGAACTATAGTCACCGATTCATAAGGAATTTTATCTCCAAACCTTACACAAAGCTCACAAGCATCGGTGTCTATTTTGCAATGCACATGAGCGTCTTTTAGTCTTATGAAGGCATCTACGACAATATCCCCAATTGCCAGGAAATCTATTTTATTCATGCTATTATAATACCATATGAAAAAAGTAATTCCAGTTTTTGCGGCAGTTCTCCTTATGCTCCCGTGTCATTTTGCTTTTGCCGGTCTTATTATTAATGAGGTTATGTATGATTTATCAGGAGCGGATACTACGGGTGCTCCTAGCAAAAGCCGTGAATGGATTGAAATCCGCAATCCGGACGGAACAGACGTTTTCATCGATGCTTCCACCTGGAGAGTATATGACGGGTCTGCCAACAGAACAATAAACGGCGAAGTTAATTTTTCTATTACTGCCGGATCTTATGTAATTTTTGCCGGAGATAAAGATACTTTTCTTCTGGACCATTCAGGTTTTTCAGGCGTGGTTTACGATACAGGAATTACAACTTTGAATAACACTGGAGCAACTTTAAAGCTTTTAGATCAAAATGGCAGTATTGTGGACTCTTTTACTTACGCTTCTTCGATGGGTGGAGCGGGAGACGGTAATTCCCTGCAAAAAGTATCAGGTTCTTGGGTGGGGGCGACGCCGACGCCAGGAATTACAAATGAGATTTCAGTTACATCAACAGCTCCCTCCGGTACTGGCAGTTTAGTATACAGCAGTTTGAGTAATGATAATTCTTCCACTGCTGCCACGAGTCAAACAAAAAATAAAATAGCAGAAGAGCCAAAGATTAAAACTCAAATTGCGGGGAGAACCCTCGCTTTCATGGGCATGCCGGTCGAATTGGAAGGGAATGCCTTCGGGTATTCCGGGGAAAAATTGTATTCTGGCAAATATTTTTGGAATTTTGGCGATGGCGATTCGAGAGAAGTAAAAATGAATGATAGTCAAAAATTTACTCATACTTATTTTTATGCCGGCGAGTATGTTGTATCTCTGGAATATTATTTGAATTATTATGGAAATGTGCCGGATGCGTCTGATAAGATAATAATCAAAGTGGTACCGGCGGACATTTTAATATCCGGGGTGGGAGATGAGAAAGATTTTTTTGTAGAATTGTCAAATAATACCGATTATGAGGCCGATATTTCAAAGTGGTTTCTTTTAAGTGATAAAAAAAGCTTTGCAATACCCCGAAATACAATTTTAGAGCCAAAAAAGAAAATAATTTTCTCCCCCAAGATTACTAATTTTTCTATTTCCGATAAAAATAATTTGAAATTACTTAATTCGCAAGGAGAGTCGATTTTTGATTACTCATCCTCTATCGCTCTAGCTGCTCCGGTCAAAACTCTAATTCGACCAAAAATATCCACCAATCAAGATTCTGGAGCAGTGAAAATGCTGGAAGAAACTCCAGACGGACAAATTCCTGTTGAAAATTTACCAGCTTTAGTGATACAAAGTGATATCATAAAAAATGACTCGGGTAATATGTATACAATAATTATTTCTCTCATTTCAATTATTTTTATCGGGGCTAGCGCCGGCGCGGTCTACTTTCTTCGTCAAAAGAAGACCATTCCTAATGTGGGAGATGATTTTAAGATATTAGATGAATAGTTTATGTCATTATCAATCGGAATTGTCGGTTTGCCGAACGTGGGAAAATCCACGCTTTTTAACGCATTGACGAATAAAAGTGTACCGGCGGAAAATTATCCTTTTTGTACGATTGACCCATCGGTAGGTATTGTGCCGGTGCCGGACGAGCGCTTGAACAAGCTCTCGGAAATGTCTAAATCAAAGAAAACCATTCCGGCAATAGTGGAATTTGTTGATATTGCCGGACTCGTGAAGGGAGCAAGTGAGGGTGCCGGGCTGGGCAATAAATTTCTCTCTCATATTCGCGAAGTGGATGCCATAATCGAAGTAGTGCGGATTTTTGAGGATGCAAATACGATTCATGTCCACGACAAAATTGACCCGCTTTTTGATATAGAAGTTATTAATATGGAGCTTGAACTCGCCGGAATTAAAAAACCGACGCTTTATGTTCTGAATACTTCAGAAATTTATAAATCTTCAGCTAGTACTTTTGAGAACGGTCTGGCCGGGGTAGGGGACCCGGAGAGCCGAGGACCTGAGCAAAAGTATCTAGCTGAAGATTTTAGAAAAAAACTTTCCGGTCCCTATATAGAAGTTGACCCGGTTTTCGGCACCGGGCTAGATAATCTGATTAAGGCAAGCTATGACCTTTTAAACTTGATAACTTTTTTTACCACCGGCGAAGATGAATCGCGTGCCTGGACTACGGTGCGCGGGGCGACTGCGCCCATTGCTGGCAAATCCATTCACACGGATTTCCGAGACAAGTTTATACGGGCGGAGGTAATCGCTTATAACAAACTTATGGAAGCTGGCTCTTATGCCAAAGCACGGGAGCGCGGCTGGGTTAGAACGGAAGGCAAGGATTACATTGTAAAAGATGGCGATGTTATAGAATTTCTGATATAATGTAGGCATGGAAACACAAACAAACACTTCAATAAACTCAGTGCCTAGAACAAGCGCTAAAGATTTCTTTATAAATTTAGGGGCGATTGTCGCTCTCGGTGTATTTGTCGGCAATCTTATCAGTCTTTTGTTTACAGTAATAAACAAAGCTTATCCTATTACTACTGGTTATAATTACCATGGAAGTTATTCTATTAGCTGGCCAGTGGCAACTCTGATTATAACTTTTCCTATTTATATTTTGCTGATGTGGCTTTTAGAAAGAGCATACACCAAAGAGCCGGAGAAGAGATATATCGGTATACGCAAGTGGCTGACATACATCACGCTCTTTTTAGCGGGGCTTGCGACGGCGGGAGATCTGATCACTGTTTTATATTATTTTATTGATGGTCAGGAAATGACTACTGGATTTATCATGAAAGTCTTGTCTGTTTTGGTTGTTGCTTTGGCTGTGTTCTTTTATTACATTTCTGATGTTATGGGCAAGCTTAATTCAATGTCTCGAAAAGTCTGGGTATTTGCTTCTTTCATAATCATCCTAGGATCAATTGTTTGGGGATTTTTTGTATTAGGCTCACCCCGCACACAGCAATTATTGAAGTATGATCAACAAAAAGTAAGTCATCTACAAGGTATAAGTAATCAAATTACGAATTTCTACGTCACCAAAGGCATGTTACCCCAAACTCTCACTGAAATGTCCAGTACCGATTATTATATTACTCAAGTTGATTCTCAAAATGGGAAGCCATACGAATATGAAAAAACGGGGGACACAACATACAATCTCTGTGCGGAATTCAATAAAGCTTCAGATGATAAAATGTCTCAAGCATATCCTTATGTAAATACAATGATGCCATACGGAGGTACATCTACTTCTTGGATGCATCCAGCCGGGAAACATTGTTTCAATAAAACAATAAATCCAAATATGTATTCTAAGCCAACGCCTTTTAGATAATTTATAAGGTTGCGACTTATCCCCATAATTTCCTTTTTAGGCTAAGGTATTTTTGCTACAATTAGATAGTAAAATTAAATAAAATGATACCAAAAGTCTTTAGAGACAAATTTCTATTTTTAGGATTTTTAATCCTGCTCTTTGGCTTTGTCCCTCTAATGCCTGCGCGAGCTGTCTCATTTAATGATTTTGTAAAAATACAAATCGACTTCTCCCCCACCGTTGCCAAACTCCACTCCCTCGGCCGGAGCCTGAC
>CAZYBS010000007.1:0-37930 GCA_964645245.1 uncultured Candidatus Saccharibacteria bacterium | reverse complement strand
TGGGCTAACGAACGCAACCCTCGTTGTGTGTTACAAGTGTCACACGAGACCGCCCTCCCCTTTGCGCAAGAGCGCAAAGGGGCGCCGACCTTCGCAGACTGGACGCAGACTATCGCAGAATAGAAAATGAATTTTCTCTAATTTGTTTTCTGTCAGCGTCGGTCAGTTTTTAGTCAGCGTTAATCAGCGCCCCTTTGTTCGTTCTCGAACAAAGGGGAGGGAGGAAGGAGAGGATGACGCCAGGTCAGCATGTCCCTTTGATACCCTGGGCTACACACATAATACAATGGCCGTTACAACGCGTAGCGACGAGGCGACTCCGAGCTAATCGTCTAAAAGCGGCCCCAGTTCGGATTGGAGTCTGCAACTCGACTCCATGAAGCCGGAATTGCTAGTAATCGCAGGTCAGCTAAACTGCGGTGAATACGTTCTCAAGTCTTGTACTCACCGCCCGTCAAGTCAAGGGAGCCGGGAGTACCCGAAGTCTCCGCATAAGCGGGGCCTAAGGCAAGCTCGGTGACAGGGACTAAGTCGTAACAAGGCACGGCTAGCGGAAGCTGGTCGTGGAATAATTCAATTTGAAAAACCTCCGACCTTGCGTCGGAGTTAGTGAGTCGGTATTGTGAGTCTCGATCGAGTTCACAATGGACAATAATTCAATGTCCTAAAAAGAATTTGACACGAGGCAAAGACCCGAAGTTAAACCCGCACACTTATTTGCTCGAAGCGCCAAAGGCGCAAGTTGTAAACATCGAGCATATAAGTGTGCGGGTGAAAGAACGAAACAAAACAAAGAACAGCAAAAAACAAAAAACACCCTTCGAGGCAACTCAGGGTGTTTTTTGTGTGCTATAATTAAATCAATGCTCGGAGGAAAATATAATGAAGTAGTAAAAGAAGCATCTAGCGGCACTAGAACTTTGCTTTATACGCCAGATTTCAAAAAACTTATTGGTAGAAATCCCCACGCAGTAAAGACAGTTCAAGGGCTTATCACTCGAATTCAAGCCATGCCTCAAGATCAAGCACATGAACCTAATTCTGGAAAAGGAACTTCTTCTCTTGAAGAAAACGGAGTTAGTGTCACTTTAGTGAAATTTCCAGAAAAGTCTGATGATTTTTTCAAAGTAGAGTTAGAAGGAAAAGCTTTTTTTGTTAAAAAGTCAGGTTTGGAATCTGGATGGGGAGGTGGTGCGGAAGAGATGAATTCTTTAAGAAGCGCTGCCGATGTTGTGAAAGATTTGGATAAAGTTAAAGTCGTACCCTGTAAACTTGGTTTTTCTGACAAATCTGGTAATAGATACTTAGTGTCAGAATGGCTTGATTACCCGAGACTTGATAATCATCTCCAGAGCTTGGGAGTTACAGAAGAAGGTATTAGGTTGAAAAAAAGATCCATGGAAATAGAAAGTAAATTGGTTGATAAATTCCGTGATGTAATGCCACGGAATATGCTTTATGACCCGGTGAGTGAGATAATATATGTTTACGATATAACATTGGTTTAGTTAGCTTTTCTGTAGATATGCTACAATCAAACTATGCAATCAGATACTAAAATCAGAGTCGGAATAGTGCGGGGGATGGCGGGAGAGTATTATGAATCTTCTTTACAAAAAGGCGGAGAAGTAATAACCCACATTTTTGAAAATTTGCCGGATAAATACCAGCCGATAGATATTTTGATTGATAAGGATTACATCTGGCATTTTAACGGCCTGCCCATAAGCCCGAGTGACTTGGCGCATAGAGTTGATGTGGTTTGGAATACAACGCACCCGGGTTTATCAAATATTCTGGAGTCTTTATCCATCCCAAATGTAAGAGCCAGCTCCTTTCTATCTTCTCTCTCCAATAGTAAAGAAATGCTAAAGGAGCATATGAAAAAAATCGGAGTAGAGATGCCTCGGCATGTTATTTTGCCGGTGTATCAAAAAGATTTTGACAGTCCGCGGGAAAGATATGCGATTAAAAAAGCCAAAGAAGTTTTTGAAAAATTCGGTTCGCCGTGGATTGTCCGCTCCTTTGTGCCGCACTCCGATATGGGCGTGCATCTGGCTAAGACATTCGGGGAATTAGTCAATAGCATAGAAGACGGCGTAAAACATGCAACAAGCATTTTAGTTGAAGAATTAATTTCGGGCAAAGTTGCCTCAGTACATTCAGTGGCCGGCTTTCGCGGAGAAGATATTTATACTTTTCCGCTGGTGAATGTTTTCGGTGAATTCTCTCTCGGAGAGAAAGAAAAATTAATCGGCCTTGCAAAAAGCCTGCATAATCACATCGGCGCAAAGCATTATTTAAAATCAATTTTTGTTTTAAATAAGAGAGGCAAGGTTTATCTCTTGGATATCGGATCAATGCCAAACTTTAAAATAGATTCAAGTTTTTCGGAGGCATGCGAGTCCGTCGGCGCTAAGATGTATCATGTGGTGGAGCATATTCTCAATAGAACTTTGGGCTAGAATTTTTCTTAAATTCTGGTAGATTGATAATACTGGGCCGTTAGCTCATTTGGTAGAGCGCATCCATGGCATGGATGAGGCGACCGGTTCGAAACCGGTACGGTCCACAGATGTTTGTGATACAATAAAAATAATGACCAGCGAGTTAAATAAATGTGATGAGTGCAAAGAAAATTATTTTAAAAACTTGAAATGTTCAAGCTGCGATAATTTACTCTATGACAACTATAAATGTAGAAGACAAAAAATATTTTGTGGTTTACTTGCTTTACTTATAATTATTATTATGTGGATAGATTTTGATTTTGAATCCATCAAAAACTTCCTGTTTAACCAAAGGTATATTGTTAGTGTTTTTGCGGGATTGTTCGGTTTATTTCTACGCAATTTACACTATCTCGTGGGGGATCATCCGCCAGAGAAAAAGGGTAAATATCTTGAGACGACATATATATTTCAATATATACCCTTTATTATACTTTCGAGTGCCCTAATTTTTGCTATCCTGAGTCTTAATACTAAAATTGAAAATCAGTCAAACCTTTTTTATGCTTTTGCTGTACCTCTTAATATTTTCATAGGACTTGAGGCATACAGATCAATTGAGTTTTTAATAGGCTTGATTTTCAAACAAAAATAAAAATACATAATAAAATACCGGGATGTAGTATAGTGGCAGTACGCAAGCATGGCCCCAGAAGTAAATTTTCGGAGTATAGTATAGTGGTAGTACACAAGCATGGGGTGTTTGTAGTTCCGGTTCGATTCCGGATACTCCGACAATACCGAAAATTACTACGGGGTATAGGTGTTTGTGTCTGAGATTCGACCTGTCCCGTAGCAAGCAAAGCGAGCTTTGCTTCGGGATTCTCGGCATCCCGACAATATTTGGGCATGTGGCGGAATTGGTATACGCGTACGCTTCAGGAGCGTATGGAGCAATCCTTGGAGGTTCAAATCCTCTCATGCCCACCAAACTTGAATAATCGGGGCATAGTGTAACGGCTAACATACATGATTCGGGTTCATGTGATTCTGGGTTCGAATCCCAGTGCCCCGACAGATTTTTATGCTATAATTATTTCAATTAAATTGTTTTTATCTGCGGCGGGTGATCGCACTCACATAGGCACATATGTTGGAGTTTCGCCATCACCCGCTTCAAATGAAAATAATTTTTTTTGTTTTTACTAAAAAAGAAATACAAAAATTTTTTTGTGAGTAACACAGAATCCAGCTACTCACTGCAAAAACTTTTATATTTCTTTTTAAAAAAGTTATCCACAGTTTGGCTGAAAAAGTGTTGTGTTATGTTTTAATATGCGAGATAATTAAAGTGTTCCCGCAATAATTATTTAAAATATTTATTTTCAATAAAAATATTTTAAGGTCGTTTTATTGCAAACTAAAATTAGAAAATTAATTTTGCGCAGGCAATAAATAGTATGGCAAAGAAAAGGAAAGGGGGAAAAAAGAAGCGAGCATAGTCTTTTTAGAAAAAACTTCCGACGAAGGTCGGAAGTTTTTTGCTTTTATGCTAATATATATTTATGTCTTTATTCAGTAAAATATTCGGCGACGAAAGCTCCAAATTCATTGGGAATACCCAGGCAATAGTAGCAAAAATAAATGCTCTTGAGGCAGATATTTCAAAATTGGCCGATGAGGATTTTCCAAAGAGAACACAAGAATTTAAGGATAGATTGGCCAAAGGGGAGAGTTTGGATGACATATTACCTGAGGTCTTTGCCTTGGTGCGGGAGGCGATGAAGCGCGCAGATGGCAAGCGGCTTTTTGACGTGCAGCTTATCGGGGGCTTGGCATTACATGCGGGTAAAATTGCCGAGATGAAAACCGGAGAAGGAAAGACTTTCGTGGCCGTTCTGCCGGCGTATTTAAATGCGCTCACGGGCGAAGGTGTGCACATTGTCACAGTCAATGATTATCTTTCCCGCATCGGCGCGGTCTTAATGGGGCAAGTTTATAATTTTTTGGGATTGAGCGTCGGCGTCATAAACTCCAGCAATGTCTCTTATGTATATGATCCATCTCACAAGGAAGAAGACAAAGAACGCGACCAAGTAGGAGAATTTAAAATTGTCTACGATTTTTTGAAACCTACTACCCGCAAAGAGGCTTATGCTGCGGATGTAACTTACGGTACAAATCATGAATACGGTTTTGATTATTTGCGGGATAATTTAGCGACGTCCATTAACGACCTTGTGCAAAGGGGCCACTCTTTTGCAATCGTTGACGAAGTGGACTCTATTTTGATAGATGAAGCGCGCACTCCGCTTATCATTTCTTCCGCCGCCGGCGATTCTGAAGATTTTTATCTTAAATTTTACCAAATTGCCAAACAAATGAAGAGAGATACCGATTATGAAGTAGATGAGAAGTTAAAAGCAATAACCTTGACCGACACAGGCATAACTAAAGCCGAAAAGTTTCTGGGAGTGGAGAATATTTATACGGAAAAAGGCATTAAATATGTGCATCATTTGGAAACAGCCGTAAAAGCGCAAGCTATTTTTGAAAAAGACAAAGATTACGTTGTCAAAGACGGAGAAGTCATAATCGTGGACCCTTTCACCGGGCGTCTGCAGCCGGGCCGACGCTGGTCGGAAGGGATTCATCAGGCGATTGAAGCCAAAGAGGGCGTGAAGATTGAAAAGGAGACCCGCTCGTCCGGTTCCATTACTTTTCAGAATTATTTTAGATTTTATAAAAAGCTCTCCGGCATGACCGGTACGGCGGCAACTTCAGCTGAAGAATTTTTAAAGGTTTACGGACTGGATGTCATCGTGATTCCGACTAATCGTCCGGTCGTCCGCCTAGACCACAATGATTTGATTTTTCAAAATGAAAAAGGAAAATTCCAAGCGATTGCTAAAAAAGTAAAAGAACTGAATGCCAAGGGGGAACCAGTTTTAATCGGCACTATTTCAATTGAAAAAAATGAGCTTCTGTCGGTTTACCTCAAACAGGAAGGAGTACCTCATGTAATTTTAAATGCCAAGAATCATGAAAAGGAGGGTGAGATTATAGCTCAAGCCGGCAAGCGCGGTGCGGTAACTATCGCCACCAATATGGCCGGACGCGGAATTGATATCAAGCTTGGAGGTAATCCCATAATTACAGAGGAGTATGAGAGAGTCAAAAGTGCTGGTGGGCTTTTTGTTTTAGGCACTGAACGACATGAAGCGCGCCGAATAGATAATCAGCTGCGTGGCCGCTCTGGCCGGCAGGGAGATCCGGGTGCGACGCAGTTTTATGTATCGCTCGAAGATGACTTGATGCGTGTTTTTGGATCGGAAAAGATAAAGACGATGATGGGACGCTTTGGCGTACCGGAAGATATTCCGATTGAGAATCGTTTCATCGGCAAAACACTAGAAGGAGCGCAAGCGAAAATAGAAGGTTTTCATTTTGACGCCCGAAAACACACTCTTGAATACGATGATGTGATGAATCATCAAAGAAAAATTATTTATGAGAGACGGCAGAAAATGCTCTTGGCTGATAAAGAGGGGATTGAAGCTTTAATTCGAGATATAATTATTAGAAGAGGTGTGGTTAAACAAAAAGATATAGAGATAATTGAAGAAAAAAGAAAAAAATTGGGTGAAGAGGCTTTCTTTGAAACCATCAGAAGAATTGCGCTTTACACAAATGATGCTCTCTGGATGGAGCACTTGGAGGCAATGGATTATCTGCGTTCCTCGGTCAATCTGCGAGCTTATGGCCAGCGCGAACCGATTGTAGAATATAAAAAAGAAGGGTTAGCTATGTTTAAAGAAATGGAAGAAGCCTTCAAAGAGCAGGTATTTTCTCTAATTAGCACGATAACAGAACCAGCTAAAGCAGAAGCCAGTGAGCCGAAACAAACTTTAGTGACAAGTCATACAGAACCAAGTGAGCTTGGTGGCCCGAAAGATAAAAAAGTAGGCTTGCCCGCCGAAGCCTTAGCGAAGGTGGGCCGAAATGACCCCTGTCCGTGCGGAGCGATTAATCCCAATACCGGGGAAGTTTATAAATATAAAAAATGCGGCCTCGTAAATGCCCCCCAGCATCGCAAGTCGTTGATCAATTAAAAACATAATTAGAATAAATGTATGGATGAAGGAAAACTAGGATCACCCAAAGAATCAAAATTTGAAGAAGATCTGAAAAAATTAGACAAAGTAATAGATATTTTAAGAGAAATGGGATTTAAATTAACGGTCAATGAAGATTGGACAACGTCAGAAATGTTACAAGACAAAGGTGCGTTTTCTGGAATTCCACTTGTTGATGATGGAGGCCAGGGAATTAGGATGCTTTATTCAAGTTACGGTTTAAGAATTGGGTTTACAAATGCATTTATGGAATCTACCGAGCCAAGGAGAGTTGCCTTAGAAGATAGGTTACGAAGAGAAGGATTGTCAGAGTTAATAGACTAAAAATCTTATAGTATAAAACAATACGATCGTAAAATTTTATGCTATGATTAAAACGTGAAGGATAAAATTGCTTTAAAAAGAATAATTCTCATGACGGTTGCGACTGCTGGAATTTTGGCTATGGTAGTGCTTGCGCCTAACGCACTTCAGATTCTTAAGCCGTTTTTGAAAAGTAAGAAAAAATATAATTTAAAATATTACTTAAACCAAAAAGCAAAAAAGTTGGTAAAAGATGGTTTGCTCAGAGCAGATATAGAAAATGGAAAACAATTTCTGTCTTTAACCCCCAAAGGGGAACGTAAACTGCTTTATTATAAACTTACCGAAAAGAAAAAACAGAAGTGGGACGGCAAATGGCGAATAGTTATTTTTGATGTATGGGAAAAGACTAGATCTAAAAGGGATAATTTGCGTTACGAAATCAAGAATTTTGGCTTTTTACAATTGCAAAGAAGTGTTTGGATTTATCCATACGAATGTGCTGAATTTATAGAGCTCTTAAAAACTGATTTGTCTTTTGGTAAAAATATTAGATATATAGTTGTAGAAAAACTTGACCACGATAAGAACCTGAGAAAGTATTTTAAATTAAACCAATAACTTAATATGATATAAAATCATACGATCGTGGAATTTTGTGTGATAGGTCGTTTTGTGATATTATTTGAATTGAATATATAAAAATGCCATGGGAAATAAGAATATGATCAAGTGGATATACAAAAGAATAATTCGTAAAATTGACCTTCCAAAAAACCAATTAATAGAGTTAAATAAAAGATTGTTATCAGAGAATATTTGCAAGGGCTCTTGGGTGGAAGGAGAAAAAAATTGTCCCAATACAACCGCATTAGCTATAAGAGAGGATGTAGGAAGATTTAAGGTAGATAGTGGAGTGAAACAATTACTACTAAAAAAGTATAGGGTGAGCAGTGTTGAACTGTGGATTTTCTATGTGATATTTGATATACCTGCCATGATATCACAAAGATTTTTTGAGAAGTCACTTACATCTATGAAAACTGCCATAGATGAATTGATATTAGAAAGATTTTATTAGAAATAAAATGAAAAACTTGATTAAAAAATTAAAATTAAAGCGGCGGGCGATTACGGCTTTGGCGGCGTTGCATTTTTATGGCAACCCGTCGACCAAATTAAAGATTGTCGGGGTGACAGGTACCAATGGCAAGACAACGGTCGCTACACTCTTATACAAAATTGCAATTGCCTTGGGTTATAAGGCAGGTTTAATTGGAACAGTGGAAAATATGATAAATGGCGAAAGGAGACCAGTTACACACACTACGCCAGACCCTCTTCATTTACATAAGTTACTTAATGAAATGGCCCAAAAAGGCTGCGAGTATGTTTTTATGGAAGTAAGTTCGCATGCGCTAGACCAAAATAGAGTTGCCGGAATTAATTTTGTCGGAGGAATTTTTACTAATCTGACGCATGACCATTTAGATTATCATCAAAGTTTTGAAAATTATTATAACGCCAAGAAGAAATTTTTTAAAATGCTGCCAAGTAACGCCTTCGCGCTCTCTAATGTGGATGACGAACATGGTACCCTGATGCTGCTTGGTGTAAAAGCAAAAAAATTCTCTTATGGTTTTAAGGGCGGGGAAAATTTTCACGGAGAAATTTCTAAACTTGATTTTTCCGGACTTGAATTGAAATTCAATCAGGCGCCAATCAAATCAAAATTGTTGGGCAAATTCAATGCTTACAATCTGCTGGCTGTTTGGAGCGCTTGTAAACTTCTTGGTTTTGACATGAATAAGGTAAATAAAATTTTAGAAAATATAGAACCTCCACTTGGAAGATTTCAGTGTTTTACTTCGTCAAATGGAGTTTTAGTTATAGTTGATTATGCCCATAGCCCGGATGCTTTAGAAAACGTGTTACAAGCAATTAAAACATCTTTTACTGGTAAAAAAGTTATTTCCGTCTTTGGCTGCGGGGGCGACAGAGACCCACTGAAGCGTAGAATAATGGGTAAGATTGGAGCGACCAATTCCGATGTCGCTATTTTTACGTCGGATAATCCTCGTAGTGAAGACCCGGATAAAATTATTGCGGAAATGAAAACCGATTTATCTGTGACGGATTCTAAAAAGGTAAAAACTATTGCAAATAGACGTGAAGCTATCCTTAAAGCTGTAGGGCTAGCGCAGGCGGGGGACATAATCCTTTGCGCCGGCAAAGGCCACGAAGACTATCAGGAAATCAAAGACGTCAAGCATCATTTTGATGACCTGGAAGAGTTGAAGAAAGCATTTTCGTAAAATTCAGACTCTTTCTCAACACAACTTTTCTTCGGTTATGTTAATATGATTTTATGACCAAACGAGCCAAACTTTTCAAATTTACCGGATATAAGATTTATGCAAAAAATCGGAAAATAGTCTTTGAATACGGCGTAGAATTTCACAACCATAAACCTGTATATTTTTCCGAAACCATAATCTTGCCCAAAAAAACCGAGAATTTAAAGAAAAAATATATTCACAAATTTCTTCAGCCCTTAAACCTCATTTTAGGCATAAGCTATTACAAGCTGTATTATCCCCCGAAAATTACAACTTCCTTTAAACTTTCCAAAGAAGAGGCGCAATTTTGGAATACGGTTTATAAAAAAGGTCTTGGAGAATTTCTATACAAAAACAAGCTTAATCCAGAAAAACTGGCCAAGTTTCCACACAAAAAGAATAAAACCGAGTCTGTGCGAATCGGGGCGAATAATTCTATTTTGCTTGGGATAGGCGGAGGCAAAGACTCGATTGTTGCCCTGGAACTACTCAAGAATTTTAAAGTCTCCTTGTTTTCAGTTGAAACCCAAAGCCCTGACCCCATTTCTAGAAGAGTCATCAAAAAGTCTGGCAGGCCGTCTTTTAAAATTAGAAGAATTCTTGACTGGAAAATTTTTAGGAAAGATGAGAGGGTGTACAGAGGGCACATTCCGATTTCGGCCATTTATGCTTTTCTGGGAATCTTATCGGCTGCCTTATATGGGCACAAATATGTCGTCGTGGGCAATGAATACAGCAGTAATTTCGGCAACATAAAATATAAAGGCGAAATTATTAACCACCAATGGAGCAAGTCAGCTGAATTCGAATCTTTGTTTCAAGAATATGTGAGGAGATTTATTACTCCAGATATCGTATATTTTTCACTGCTCCGCCAATTCCATGAAATCAGAATTGCAAAAATGTTCGCCCAGCATAAGAAATATTTCCCCTTGTTTTGCAGTTGCAATAGAAGTTTTAGAGTTTTTGAAAAAAGGCCGAAATCTTTATGGTGCGGAGAATGTCCCAAATGCATTTTTGTTTTCCTGATACTTGCTTCCTTTATTGGCAAGAAAGAACTTGTGAAAATTTTTGGCAAGAACCTTCTAAACGACATGTCCCTTCTTCCACTTTTTAAAGACTTGCTCGGGTTCGGGAAGATGAAGCCTTTTGACTGTGTTGGTACTTTTGAAGAGTCGCGAGCCGCTCTTTACCTTGCTTCTAAAAAATTTAAAAAAGATGTAATCGTACAAACCTTTATTTCTAAAATAGGCAATCCTAAAAAAAATGTAGAGAAAGTATTTAAAGTATTTTCCGCGCCGACGCTTCCAGCTCCCTTCAAATTGCTCGGGATTAATGAAGTGTGTATTTTAGGGTACGGTAAAGAGGGAAAGGTGACAGAGAAATATATTAAAAAGAAATATCCAGATCTTGATGTTAAAATATTGGACCAAACTTTTGATAGAAATTATGTTAATAAGCAGACGAACTATGATCTGGCCATTAAAACTCCAGGTATATCGAACAACAAAGTAAAAATTCCTTACACTACCGCTACCAACATTTTCTTTTCGGAAAATAAAAATTTTACAATTGGTGTTACTGGCAGTAAAGGCAAGAGCACTACTGCGAGCTTGATCTATGAAATCTTAAAAAAGTCGGGCAAGAAAGTTCGCTTGCTGGGCAATATAGGCAATCCGATGCTTGGAACCCTAATGGCTCCTGCCAAAATGGATGAAATTTTTGTAATAGAGCTTTCAAGTTATATGCTGGAAGATATAGAATATTCCCCGAATGTTGCAATTCTGCTCAATTTGTTTCCGGAGCATATGGATTATCATGGGGGAACAGCGGCTTACTACCAGGCCAAAAATAATATTTTTAAATTTCAAAAACGAGGTGATTTTGCATTTCGTCCGCCCTTTAACGTAAAACTTCCGTTTAAAAAATCAGAAACTTCTCTCCTCGGTAAGCATAATGTCACAAATATAAAAGCGGCTGTACGGGTAATGCGAATTATGAAAATTCCAGATAAAATTATCAAAAAAGTAGTTTTAGGGTTCAAGCATCTTCCGCATCGATTAGAGTATGTAGGGAAGTTCAAAGATATAGAATTTTATGATGACGCGATTTCTACCGCTCCGGAGTCCACTATTGCCGCTATACAGGCTCTGCCAAGGACGTCCACCATTCTTCTCGGGGGGGAAGACCGGGGTTATAATTTTAGTGGATTAGAAAAAGTATTAAGAAACAGTAAAGTAAAGAATATTGTATTATTTCCTGAAACCGGACGAAGAATCTTGAAATCTAGAAAGGGATTTAAGATTCTGGAGACAGGTAGCATGGAGAAGGCAGTGAATTTTGCTTTTGGAAATACTCCCAAAGGAATGATATGTCTCTTGTCCACCGCTTCTCCAAGCTATTCATTGTGGAAGAATTTTGAGGAAAAAGGAAGTTCTTTTCAATTTTTCGTGAAAAAATATGCAAAAACTTGATTTATCAAAAATTAAAAAAGTTTTTTTTATCGGCATTGGCGGAGTCGGTGTTTCGGCTATTGCTCGAATGATGCTTTTGCAAGGCAAAAGTGTTTTCGGTTCAGATCTGTCAGAAAATACAATTACTGAAGATTTAAGGAGGCTAGGCGCAGATATAAAATTAGGACAGGGAATGAAATTAATACCTGAAGATATCAATCTGATAATTTACTCAATCGCTGTCAAAAAGTATGATCCAGTATTTTGCAAAAAACTAGAGAATCTCAGAATACCTGTATTAAATTATCCGCAAATGCTTGGAGTAGTGACAAAAAACAAATACACTATCGCAGTTTCCGGCACTCACGGCAAGACGACAACAACAGCCATGATTGCAAAAATTTTAATTGATGCAGGACGTGATCCGTCGGTAATTGTCGGGTCTTTGCTCCCGGAGTCTAAATCAAATTTGATTTTAGGTAAAAGCGATCTTTTTGTGGTGGAGGCTTGTGAATACGAAAGATCTTTTCTAAATATAAAACCGAAAATTTTAATTATCACCAATATTGAAGCTGACCATCTTGATTACTATAAAAACTTGTCGGATATTCAAGATGCTTTTAGAAAACTTATTTCCCAAACTGGAAATACTGTTGTATACGATAGAGAAGACATTAATACTAGCACACTAGCATGCGAGTATGAAAAGAAAGATGAGAATAAGTTTGTTGATTATACAGAATATTTAGAGAAAGTTCCAAAACTATCTATGCCTGGATTACATAACAGAATGAATGCCGCCGCTACACTCGCAGTAGCAGACATTTTAAATATTAAACAAAGTGATGCTCAAAAGTCTCTGGCAGAATTTTCCGGTATTTGGCGCCGGTTGGAAAAAAGAGGGAAGACTAGAGAAGGTGTCATTGTATATGACGACTATGCCCATCATCCAACGGAAATTAAAGCGAGTCTGCAGGCTTTGCGAGAACTTTACCCCCACACCAATGATATTGGTGTGGGGGTTTATCCCAAGGGAAATAAAAAAATTACAGTAGTTTTCCAGCCTCATCTATATAGTCGAACGAAAGCCTTGTTTAATGACTTTGCTAAAAGTTTTAAGGATGCAGATCAAGTATTCCTACTTCCTATATATTTTGCCCGAGAAAATTCGGATCCGAATATTTCCAGCGAGAGATTGGCTACGGCTATGTGCTTGGAAGGCGCCAACGTCCGTGCCTTTCCAGATTTTCCTTCTGCCGCAGAGGCTGTTTTAGCCTTAAAACTTGGTCCAAAAGACGTATTTGTGACCATGGGAGCCGGTGAAGCCTACAAAGTGGCTGACAAGGTCTTTAAGGTAATTTAATTGACTTTCAACCCAGAATATGATAGACTGTACCTAAGTCCTTAAATAGGCTCAAATAGCCTATTAAATAAGGGCTTTTCAGTTTAAGCGCATATGCTTACGGAGTTTAGCGGAGCACAACCGCTATATATGGAAAACAAAAAATGGATACGGTTCGTGGAGTCTTTTATTCTTTTGCCAATTTTAACAATGTCATCAATGCCCATAGGAAGTACTATGGGACCTATCTCGCAAGCCGCTATCAGCATTGTTAGAACTCCATCAGTCGTATCTTTGCAAAAACAAAATAAAGCTCCGGTCTCATTGGCAATTAACCAACCAGAAGATCCGAAAGCTGTGGCCCTACAAGCTAAAGCTGACGCTATCGATAGCTATTTTGAGGCGCGCAATATGCCCCTGCAGGGTCTGGGTATGAAAATGGTTCTGGAAGCCGAAAAAAATGATATTGATTGGCGTCTTTTGCCGGCGATAGCCGTGCGAGAGTCAACCGGAGGCAAGTATGACTGTAATAAAGTTCAGAACAACGCCTTCGGCTGGGGTTCCTGCAAGATCGGTTTTCAATCAAATGAAGAAGCGATTGAAACTGTCGCCAGAAACCTGGGAGGCAATAATCCGAATACTGCCAGACATTATGATAATAAAACCACCGGACAAATTCTGCGCGCCTATAATCCTCCTTATGTCATTCCTCGTTATGTACAGCAGGTAATGTCTATCATGAAAGATATCGGAGCAGAAGATATTACTCCAGATATACCAAAGTCATCTTCTGGTCCTTCGGCTCAAAAAGTGTAATTTGAAAATTATAATTTTTTCCAAGCTCCAGTTTTTCCCGCAGCTTTGTTTCCGAGCTAAAGGTTGAATTATGTACCAGTCCGGCTACGCCCTCTTTGATGGAGACCAGCGCGCCGTGCTTATTATATTTAATAACCACTCCTTTGATAATATCTCCTTTTTTTAATTTTCCCTCAAATTCTTTCCAAGGATTATCTTTCAGAGCTTTGATGGAAAGTGATATCTTGCCGTCTTTTATTTCAATCACTTTAGCGCGGACTTTATCTCCCACTTTAAACATAGCCCGGGGGTCTTCCACCAGCCCCCAATCCAGCTCGGAGATATGCACCAGGCCTTCCAGTCCGTCTTCCAGCTTTAGAAAAACTCCGAAATCAACCAGTCCGGCAACGAGGCAATCCAAATTTTCTCCGACCGTGTATTTGCTCAGAATTTCTTTTTTCTCTTCAGGGTTATTATCTTTCTCGGAAAATATCAGCTTGCCTTCTTTGGGCAGGGTGGAAATAATCATTACGGAAATTTGTTGTCCAACCAGCTTCTTTAATTCTTTTAATATTTTATCTTTATCGGAATCCAGCACGCGGGGATAGTGATCGGCTTTAAGCTGGGAGGCGGGCAAGAACCCTTGGATGCCTTGCCAATCCAAAATCAATCCTCCTTTATTGGCGTCTTTTATTTCCAGATTCATTACGGTCTTTTCTTTGACAGCTTGTTCCGCTTCATTCCAGGTGAGCGCCTGCTTGGCTTCTTTGAGAGAAAGCTCTATATAGCCGTCCTCATTTTCCACTTCCACAACTTTCGCTTTAATAATATCGCCGAGGCTTATTTTTTTTATAATGTCTTTGGCATTAATAAATTCGCGGCCGTAAATAATGCCCGCGCCGAAAGGCGACAAGTCAACAAAAACAGACGATTTTTCCACTAGAATTACCGGACCCTCTACCAGAGAATCGATTTCCGGCTTATTCAGACTGCGGTCAACGATGGAATTCAGCACTAAATTTTCCCCGCCTGCATCAGCTATGCCAGAAGCATTGCGGGCAGGTTCTACTAATGTTTCGTCCTTGATCATAATTTCTGCTTACAATAAAAAATCCGCATAAAGCGGATATAAGGCTTAGGTTTTCCCCGACCTAGGTCGGGGAAGGTTACCCTAAATCCTGCTGTACTGTTAATCTCTTATGGCTTTCAGTCTAGCAAAAAATATGTTAGAATGCAAGTAATGATAATCACGTATTTCGGCAAGCAGTTTTTTAAGATTCAGCAAGGGGAATTGGTCCTGGCTTTTAATCCTGTCAGCAAAAGTTCTAAATCTGGCCAACAAAAAGGTACAGTGGCGCACTTTGGCGCCGATATTGCTCTTGTCACCACTAATCATCCTGACTACAATGGCTTAGAACAATTAAGCCACGGCGAGCGAACACCTTTTATTATCACCGGTCCGGGGGACTATGAAATAAAAGAAATTTTTATTAAAGGGGTATTGTCCAATACGCTCATTGCCGGCAAAAAATATATCAATACTATTTATATATTTTCGGTGGATAATATTAATATTGTTTTTCTGGGAGCGTTAGCAGACCCAGAATTTTCAAAAGAGGCGCGTGAAGCGATAAACAATCCGGACATTCTCTTTGTTCCAGTTGGCGGAAAAGGCCTGCCTGCGCAGTCAGGATTGCTGGACGCTAAAGTTTCCGCTAAACTTGCATTATCACTTGAACCTAAAATGATAATACCGATGGATTATGATGATAGTACGCTTAAGGCATTCCTAAAAGAAGCTGGAGAAGAAAAAGCCGCAGTGGTGGACAAATTAACACTTAAATTAAAAGATTTAGAAGGTAAAGAAGGGGAAGTGGTCGTACTAAAAGCAACATAACAGATAGAGGTTTAGCCTCTATCTAGAGTCTAAAACTCTATCTGAAAAAATTTATGAAAAAAATTATTCGTCACATCAGACAACAGCCGGAGGAAGTTCGCAGACATATTTTACATGTTCTGACTATTGTGGCCGGTATTATTTTAATCAGTCTCTGGGTTTATTCTTTAGTTTAATTTACAATGAAAAAATCTTCGGAACTAAATCAAGAAAAAGGGCGGGATACAATTCTTCCGGTTGATGTCGTGACCGAAATGAAGGAATCTTACTTGGCCTACGCTATGTCCGTCATTACTTCGCGCGCCTTGCCGGATGTCCGGGACGGACTCAAGCCCGTGCATCGCAGGATTTTATTTGCCATGCATGAAATGGGGCTCACTGCTTCGGCGCGTTTTAGGAAATCCGCCGCCGTGGTCGGAGACGTACTCGGAAAGTATCACCCGCATGGAGATGTAGCGGTTTATGATTCGATGGTTGGCATGGCGCAGGAATTTTCTTATCGTTATCCGTTGATTTTAGGACAGGGCAATTTCGGTTCGATTGATGGAGATAATGCCGCGGCCATGCGTTATACCGAAACGAAAATGTCTAAAATTTCGGCCGAGCTGCTCAGAGATTTAGAAAAAGAAACAGTTAATTTCCGCCCGAACTATGACCAGACCCGCAAAGAACCGGTAGTTTTTCCTTCCAGCGTGCCGGCGCTACTTTTAAACGGGACGCTGGGCATTGCTGTCGGTATGGCAACCAACATCCCTCCGCATAATTTGGCTGAAGTGTTAGATGCGACGATGCACCTAATCGAAAATAGCGACAGCACGACCGAAGACTTAATGCAATTTATAAAAGGACCGGATTTTCCCACTGGCGGGATAGCTTATGGATACAAGGATATGCTCCATGCTTACTCGGGAGGGCGAGGCGGAGTCGTCTGCCGGGGCGAAGCCGAGATAGTAGAACAAAAAGATGGAAATTTCTCTATCATTATTACCTCAATTCCTTTTCGAGTGAATAAATCAAATTTAATAATGGCCATAGCCGAGTTGGTGCAAGAAAAAAAATTGGAAGGTATTAAAGGACTGCGAGATGAATCAACTAAAGATATCAGAATTGTCATTGATTTGAAAAATAGCGCGCATCCGGAAAAGGTTTTGAATTATATTTACAAAAATACTCAGCTGGAATCAAATTTTAATTTCAATATCGTAGCCTTGGTAGATGGCGTGCCGCAGACTCTTTCTCTGAAGTCCATCCTGGAACAATTTATTTTACACAGGAAGGAAATAGTGAAAAGGAGGTCGGTCTATGACTTGAACAAAGCCCTCGAGCGTGAACATATACTCCTCGGGCTCACTAAGGCCTTGGACCATATTGATGAAATTATTAAACTTATCAAAGCCTCTAAGAATGCTGATGAGGCACGCAGAAGATTGACAGGCACATTCCCCGCCGGAGGCGGGTCCGCCTTTGGCGGAAAATTCTCTGATCTGCAGGCGTTGGCCATACTGGAGATGAAATTATCTAAACTAGCCGGACTGGAAAGAAAAGCAGTGGAGGATGAACTCCAAGAAAAACAAAAATTTATTGCCGAGACGAAAGATTTGCTAGCCAGCCCGAAAAAGATACTTAAAACCATTATAGAGGAATTAAAAGAAATTCGCGAAAAATACGCGGATGAAAGACGGACAAGAATAGTCAAAGGTGGAATCAAAGAGATTTCCGATGAAGATTTAGTTCCAGAGAAGGAAACCATGCTAGTGCTCACGGCTGGCGGATATGTGAAATGCACAGACCCTTCTGAGTACCGTGCGCAGAAGCGAGGCGGAGTCGGCGTGATTGACCTTGAAACTAAAGAAGAAGATTTTGTCACGAATGCTATTTCTGGCTCTACGCACAGCAATCTCTTATTCTTTACGAATTTGGGCAAGGTTTATCAAATGAAAATGTATGATATTCCGGAAGCGCGCCGCGCTACGCGCGGTAAATCTATTATGAATTTTCTTTCACTCAACGCTGATGAAAAAGTCACTTCTATTTTGGCTATGCCTGCCCGAAATGCTACGCATAACGTTGCAGGCGGGCCAAAAGAAAAAGATTCTTCTGCGTCTTCACTGATGCTGGTTACAAAAAATGGTACAGCTAAAAAAATGTCCAGCGTTAGTTTCAAGGATGTGCGCCGAAGCGGCATTATTGCTATCCGTTTGGACAAAGGAGACCAGCTTATCTCGGCCCTGATGATGGAGAGGGGAGATGAAGTCATAATTGCTACACATGACGGGCAGTCTATCAGATTTAAAGAATTGGATGTCCGCCAAATGGGCAGAACGGCCGGAGGGGTAACTGGTATAAAATTAAAGAAAGGCGATGAAGTCATCGGTGTGGACATTGTAAAAAAAGAGCAAAAAGCTGGCGCCTTCCTGACAATGAGCGCCAACGGTTTTGGTAAAAAGACTGACCTAAAAGAATATAAAGTCCAGAAGCGTGGCGGTTCCGGTGTCAAAACCGCCAAGGTCACTTCCAAAACCGGCAAGCTGATCGTAGCCAAAGTATTGTCCGGAAAAGAAGCCGAACTGATTGCCATGTCTAAAAAAGGACAAGTCATTCGCACAGCCCTCAAAGATATTTCATCCCTCGGTCGTCAAACCCAAGGCGTGACTATCATGCGCCTTCGTTCCGGCGACAGCATCGCCTCTCTAGCCTGCATATAAAGTAACCATGTCAAAGGGACTCTTTGACACTAAAATTTATGGAATTTATGGAATAAAAACCAGAACAAAAATTTTTCAGAAGGATTCGTAAAAGGGGTGACGATAATGCGCCGGATGCGCCCGATGATTTATTGGAAGAGGAAATTGAATGCGGACTCTATTATGAAGAATTACTCAGAATTCTTGAGGGTCAAAATCTAAAATTAAATAAAGACACAAAAATTTTAGAAATTGGCAGCGGGAATGCTAAAATGCTTGATTACTTCAAAAAACTACTAGGAAAAAATGTCGTAGGAGTTGACGTTCGTTCTCGCGGTAATAGAGATTCTCCTCAAGTAATTGCCCGTGCAGAGCAGCTTCCTTTTGCCGACCAATCCTTCGATGTAATTTTTTCGGTAGGAGCTTTTGACCAAGAAATTTATAACCAAGATCAATTATTAATGATGCAAGAAATTGCTCGTGTCTTAAAACACGGGGGAATTTTTGTAGCTTTCGCTGATTTTATACCTGCTGAGGTAGAAGGATTGAATTTAATAGAAAGTGATCGACCTAAATCTGTCTACAAAAAATCTTAACCGCTAAATGTCAAAGGTACCCTTTGACACTGAAATTCAGGGTTTGTTCTATGAAATTTTTTTTATCGCCGAAAGTTGATAACAACAACTCTTTATTTATTATTAGTAGACTTCTCTTACCTATATAATCATTATAACTGCTCCACTTGTATTCTTTAGGGTGCTTTACAATACCATCTTTTACGGCATTCATATGAATATAAGCCGATGTCCACATCAATTGAGGATTACTCTCAATTGGTACAGCTTTGAATTCATCTTGAAAGACATGCCCAATCCTCTTATGTTTTCTGTTTATATATTTAGAATAACTCGTGCAAAGTTTCGACATTAGTTTTGAAATTGAAACGTTTCCAACTTGCTCGATTAGTAAGTGAAAATGGTTTGGTATCAGAGAGAAAACATGAAGTTTAAAATTATTTTTATTCATATCAGTAATTCTAATCCTAGAGTAGGGCATAGCAATTAACTTTTCTTTATTTAGTTCTTCTTCCGTGAATCCCAAACAAAGCCCCAACCTAAAGAGAAATGCCCTATAGTCCTGCTCATCGAAAAATATTTTTTCCTTATTATTTCCTCTGTTGTAAATATGCATAATAGCACCAGGCGCAAAATTTTTATAATCCCTATTTTTCATACGTACATTATACTTGTCAAAGAGTCCCTTTGACAAGCCCCTAGTCTTGTTCTACATAAATATAGTACATAATGTCAAAGGGACTCTTTGACATTGTGGGTGGTGGATAATGTCTTTTCATACTATAATGTAGGTATGTTCACCGATCCGGTAAAAAATTTAAAAGCTTTCGGTTTAAGGGAGGATAATATCGTAGTGGATTTGGGCGCGGGAACCGGATTCTATTCTGTTGCTGCGGGGCACATGGTGCCAAGGGGGAAAGTTTATGCCGTTGAAATAGTTAAAGATTTTTTAGACAAGATTAGGACTAAAATAAAAGAAGCGCATCTCCACAATGTGGAAATTCTTTGGGGAGATATTGAAAAAATCGGGGGCACAAAAGTAGGGGACGCTGTTGCGGATGCCATTATTGCCTCCAACGTCCTTTTTCAAGTGGAAGATAAAAGTAAATTTATTGAAGAAATAAAAAGAATATTAAAACAGGGAGGCAGAGTTCTTCTGATTGATTGGTCGGATGCTTCATCTTCCATCGGACCAAGTTTTGGAGCAGTTATTCCCAAAAATAAGGCGCGGGAAATGTTTGAGAGGGAAGATTTTGTTTTAGAAAGAGACATTAACGCCGGGGAGCATCATTATGGTATGATATTAGTCAAGAACTAAATTGCCATGAAAGAAAGTTTTCAACTTATAACTATAATTGTATTTATCGCTCTAGCCGTTTTGGGTGTTTTGGTTTTTTCCGGCGCGATACCGATTGGGAGCGATGAGGAAGCCGGCAGCCTAGGTACGGTCGTTTTGTGGGGAACAGCAAAAACCGAGACGATGGCAGCGCTCTTAGAAGAGTTCAATAATGCCAATCCGACTTTTGTCGTGAAATACGTGCAAAAATCAGTGGACACTTTTGACCAAGATTTACTTGAAGCATTGGCCGGCGGTACCGGCCCCGATATGTTTTTCTTGCCGGACAATCTAGCCTTTCATTATGCCAATAAGATTTTTACCATTCCGTATCAGAGCTATTCTTTGGCCAGATTTAAGAATACTTTTGCCGGCGCGGGGGAAATATTTTTGACCGCCAAAGGTATTTTAGCTTTTCCAATCTCTATTGACCCGCTGGTGATGTATTACAATAGGAGCACCCTGGATGCCAATTCCATTATTTATCCTCCAGCCTTCTGGGATGAAATATCCGCGCTTGTCCCGGTTATTACTAAAAAAGACGACTCGAATAAAATAATAAAAAGCACGGTCGCGCTCGGACATTTTTCAAATGTTGTTCATGCCAAGGATATAATATCCACTCTCTTTATGCAGGCGGGAAATCCGATCGTCGGCCAGAAAGACGGAGTTTTTAGCTCTAGTCTGAGTGTGCTCAATCCAAAATATAATCTTGCTTCGGTTTTGCAATTCTACACCGATTTTGCTGACCCCAATAAAGACGTATATTCTTGGAATAAATCGTTTCCTAATTCCAATGACGCTTTTTCGGCTGAGAATTTGACATTTTATTTTGGCTATGCCAGCGAGCTGGCGTCTTTGGTCAATAGAAATCCAAATCAAAACTTTTTAGCCGCGCCATTTCCCCAAATCAGAAATGCCAATTTCAAACTGACTAATGCCCGCGTCTCGGGTATCGCTCTCTTATCTTCCTCGAAGAATTTCAATACGGCTTTTACAGCCGCCAGCCTCTTGGCTACGGGAGACTTTGCTTCCAAATTCGCTCTGGCCTTGGGAGTGGCGCCGGCCCGCAGAGATCTTCTGGCCCTAAAACCCCAGGATAGCTATTCTCCGATTTTTTACGATTCCGCGCTTTATGCCAGGAGCTGGCTTGACCCGTCGCCCAAAGATACGGATAACATTTTTCGCCGGATGATTGATGGAGTGCTTTCAAACAATATGACTGCTCCAGACGCGATATCCGATGCCAGTGGCAAGTTGAATCTTTTATTGCTAAAGTAATTTTTATGCATAAAATAAAAAAATTAGCGATTTTCACCTCAATATTTTTAATGCTAATTCTACCCACTTTTTCTTTTGCGGCAGGATTAGTTCCAGATTGTGATAATCTTACACCCACAACTCAATGTGATTTTACTGCTTTTATGACTCTTATAGACACAGTAATTAAGTTCATTCTTTTTAATATGGCAGTGCCCATTGCCGCGATAATGTTTGCTTATGCCGGTTTTCTGATGGTAACCTCCGGGGGCAGTACAGAAAGCAGAACAAAAGCCAAGTCAATTTTTACCAATGCCGCCCTGGGGCTCATTTTTGCCGCCGCCGCTTGGCTGATTATCAAAACGATATTGTTAATCTTGGGGTATAAGGGTCCCTGGTTTTTAACAGTATAATTTATATGAAGATTTTGCTAAAGTTTTTCCAGGATGTATAATATAGCCATGAGTTTTCTTAAGAAAAATCTATACAAAGTCGCTTTCTCAGCCTATACGCTTGTTATACCTGCTGTTTCTCTTGCTCAAGCCACACTAGATAATCCAATAGATGCAAAGACTATCAATGAGTTTATAAAAGCCCTTTTAGAAGGCGTGCTTAAAATCGGCATACCGATCGTCGCCTTGGCTATCATTTACTGCGGTTTTCTTTTTGTGCAGGCGCGGGGCAAGCCGGAAGCGATTACCAAAGCCAGAGACGCTCTGCTTTATACTCTAATTGGCGCGGCGATACTCTTGGGGTCGTGGGCTATCGCGCAGCTTATATCAAATACGATAATTGAATTAAAATGAAATACTTTATATTTATCGCAATTGTGTTTTCTCTTATTGTTCTACCGAGCTTTGCTTTTGCTCAATATACCGTAGATAACAACGGCAAGCTCACCTATACAATTGGCGGTGGTGATGTCAACGCCTGTTCCAGCCTTACTGGCATATCAGGTTTATTGTGTAACATTCACCAACTTCTAAATTCAGTTCTCCCAGTTTTGATAGCTTTAGGAGTGGTCTATCTTGTCTGGGGGGTAGTGCAGTATGTTATTAAAGACGACGAGGAGGCAAAGAAAAAAGGCAGAGATAGAATAATCTTTGGTATCATTGGTTTGACGGTGATAGTCGGTTTGTGGGGGCTGGTAAATATTGTTGTCAATACTTTTGATCTTGGCGGGGCTTCTGCGCCGAGGCTGGCTCCTCTCACTGGAGCAAGTTCCACTTGTAATTTAGCCGGTAATCCGAACTTTCAGGACCTCCTATGTTATATCACCCGCATTATTAATGATTCGGTAATTCCTTTAATTTTTGCTATTGCCACGGCTATGTTTGTCTGGGGCGTGGTGCAATTTGTTATCAACACTGATGAAGAAGCGAAAAAAGCCAAAGGCAAGCAATTCATGATTTGGGGAATAATTGCTTTGACCGTGATGGTTTCGGTTTGGGGTTTGGTCGCGATTCTTGGAGGCACTTTTGGCCTGAACACGTCAGTTCTTCCACAAGTTAAGCAACAGCAACCATAGTAGTATTGCTTTTATTTTATTTATGTTTGTGGTATAATTGATTAGTTCTTTATTATTTATTATTAAGGTCGCTTTATTATTATTTCAGCCATAGGCTGATCCGCCTCTGGCGGAAGAGTTATTATGAAAAAGAAATTAATTATATTGTCGGGTTTTGTTTTAGGTTTGGCGCCGTTTGTCGCATTAGCGCAAACTACTGGCAGTACTCTTGTTTGTACTGGTACAATCACAACTATAGGGGGTTTATTGTGTAAACTGGCCGAAATTTTTGGTGCTGTTATTCCGGTTTTAGTAGCTTTAGGAGTGGTTTACTTTGTCTGGGGGGTCATTACTTATGTAATTGCTAGCGACGAAGAAGCAAAAAAGGCAGGAAGAAATCGAATGATCTACGGCATTATTGGCTTGGCTGTTATTATAGGTTTATGGGGACTTGTGGCTATTCTAAGAACTACCTTTGGACTTGGTAATGTTCGAGATATAACTTTCCCAACTGTGCCACTTCTTCCTTAGTCAGTAATAAATAGATAAATATGGATTTATTCCCTGCCAAGGTGGCTTATGCGAGCGTGGACTCTTTTATAGCCAATGCCAACCGGCTCATTATCAACCCGCTCATAACATTGCTCTTTGCTCTGGCATTGGCCTATTTTCTTTACGGCGCGCTTGAATTTATTGTAAGTGGGCAAAGTGAAGAGAAAAAAACATCTGGGAAAAGCCATATGCTTTGGGGAATTGTCGGACTTACTATAATGATGGGAGTTTGGTTTATTCTTAATGTTGTCTTGAATACTTTAGGTATACCTAAATCTGAAATAAATCCGGAGCAGGGGACAGTAAACTTACCAGATTACAATCCGCCGGCTAGGTGAAACCCCTCCTGACCCCCCTTATCAGGGGAGGGGGTGAGGATTCCCCCTGACAAGGCCTGTCCGCCTTTGGAGGAGGGATTTAGGGGGTTAGTCGTGCTTCATTGGTGTTGAATGATAGTTTTCTTCAGCCTTAAAAACTTTTCTCACTAACATGACCACCAATAGAACCAGTATTGCAAAAAAGATCCATTGAATTAGGCTGGAAGGCATAAAACTATTTGACCCAAAAATAACACCGGCTGCGAGGCTACTGCCAGTATCAGTGTTTTTTGCAGATGTAGTTTTTGCTTTTGCGATTGTTTTAGGTGCAGTTGTCGTGCTTGTCAGGTTTGGATTTGTGCTATCTGAGTAAATAGTTGTCGTGCCGGAATTTATTGGAGTTGGGTTGTTTACTGGCGCCTGATAGTAAATTGGCGTAGGATAATAATACTGATTATTATAGTTTGCTAAATTGTTGTAGTAATAACTACCATATTGGGCGTTGGCTTTTGCGGGTATAATTATTACTCCAAAAATCAAAACAGCCAATGTTCCCAAGTTGTAGAAAATGTTATTTGTTATTTTTTTGTTGCTTATTTTAAACATAGATGTAGTATAGCACCTTTGAATATAAAAGTCAAGTTTTTTTTGAGGCATAAATGAAAAGGCATCGATGGTACCTTTTCGGTCCAGCGATGCCTTGATTTTTTCGACGAGCCCATCGAGCCCGTCGCTGACCTAACTGGTCAGTTTAGCGGTAGTGGTGCCCGCCGTACGGACCCCCGGTGACGACAGCGGAGACAAAGACTGGCCGATGGTCGTCCCGGGAGTTGTCCCGGCGGACCTCGTTGTCCTGCCGGTTTTGTTCTCCCAGATGTCGAAGTCTTTCGATTTCGGCATCGGTCTGCGCCTTGGCCACCCTGAGGGCGGCCTCGGCCTCGGCCAGTTTCAGTTTCGCCTCGGCGACCCTCGTCGCCGCCTCAATCTCCGCGACCTTTGCATCGGTCGCGGAAGAGGTCGCCGGCGCCTTTGTGGCGACGGCGAGGTCCACGTGGGCGCGCACGAGTCGCGCCTGAGCTTCGATCTCCGCGACGGTCGTATCGGTCGCGGGCGCCGGTGTGACCGTCTGCGCAAACGCGGACGGCGCGTAGTTGTAGAGAAGCCATCCCACGAACGCCGCCGCCGCGACCCACTTCATCCAGCCCCAGAAACGGGGCCAGTCGAAGCTTTCCTGCACCAGCGGGTTCTTTGGTTTCGGCCGGTCTGACACCGGTCGATCGTGCGCCTGCCTGTCGGGATTGATACTCAACATGATGGGTCTCTCCTTGTCGAAGGGGGCGTTTCGCGCGCCCCCGCGTTGTATACGCGAGATGCCGCACGGCACCCCGAACAATCTTTACTTGAGAAGTATAGCATATATATATAAAAAAGTCAAGAATTCTGAAAATACATAGGTTAAACCGATGTATTTTCAATAGTGTGTGCTGGAGGAGGGACTCGAACCCTCAAGCCTTGCGGCACTAGTTCCTAAGACTAGCGCGTATACCAATTCCGCCACTCCAGCAAATATTTAAAGTCGTGCAAAGTACTTTGTGGTCAGGAATAATTTTCTCGCTCTGAACTCTGCCCCCGGCAGAATTCAGCTCGAAAATTTTCACGACCCTGCCTCGTCTGTTTTTTCTGCTGAAAAAACGTGACTGCGGCTCGCACAATACTGAAAAGATTTCAAGCAGTTGAAATCTTTTCAGTATTGTGCGCCCAGCAGGGATCGAACCTGCGACCATTCGATTAAGAGTCGAGTGCTCTACCAGCTGAGCTATGGGCGCTTGCTGTTGCCTTTTAGTTTATACCATTTTTTTTCTACTAATTCAACATTTATTTTTGTCTTTTTTAAAACTTCATTTATCCAACCAAATACTCGATGCCTAAAATTTGTTCCTTTCTCCACCCTTACTTTAATTGTCCCATAGTAGAGAGTATTTTTCTTGTAATTTTTATTGGCAGGTTTAACAAAACTCTTGCCAAATTTTTCTAACGGGATACCAGTAATTTTAGACCAAAAATTCTTCAAATCTGAATCATTTTGCTGAGGATAGATATTTAAATGAGCTTTAAAATTATAAGGAGTTACATCAAATATCTTGCAAAACCATTGGGTCATAAATGCTATCAAAAGAGGATCAGAGTTAGTTATGGTAAAATCGTTTATTTTATTACCTTCTGCCCAGTATAATGCTGCACCAAAAAGTTTATAAGTGTCTTCATCAAGAGGGAATTTAATTTCACTCCTTGCGTCTTGTCTGATCTTCTCAATCTCTCTTTTTCTTCTTTCGTGGCTACTTCTGGGACCCTTAGAAAGTATTTCGAGTCTCTTGGTATAAATGCTATTGTGAAGTTTTTGACTCAATACAACATCCTTACACCAATATCGAGCAGTACTTTTTCCAACACCCAACTTTTTTGCTATTTGGTTATAACTTGTGCCTTTTTTTCGCAAGATTCTAGATTTTTGTTTTAATATTGGGTTCAAGGGAAGCATTATACTTCCAATTATATCCTATATGGCAATTAATCTCAAGTTATTTTTTGTGCCCGAGGTGGGCATCGAACCCACATTCCTTACGGAACACGATCTTAAGTCGTGCGCGTATACCAATTCCGCCACTCGGGCAACTCTATTCTGCCTGGAGGCCTGGGTGGGAATCGCACCCACGTATATTCCTTTTGCAGAGGAACGCCTTACTTCTTGGCTACCAGGCCACCTTTACATACTACTTTGCTCGCAGCAGTTCGTCAATTTTTTGGCGGTTTTTTTCTCCGAGGTCTATCGCAATATCAATAAAGGGAATACCCTTGATGGGCAAATTCTTTTTCAAAAATTCACGCAGTTCTCTGCGTTTCCGTTTTACAAAATCTAACGCGGGCTTTTCTTTTGAGCTGGGAAGTACGGTGATGAATATCGTCGCTCTTTTCAAGTCAGGGGAGCAAGTAGCGGAGGTAACAGTGATGAGCGAGGTTCTATTATTTTCCCGCCCCAAAAATTCTGCCGCCAGTTCCTTAATATAATTTGCCACTCTGTCAGTTCTTTTTGCATTTCTTTCTGGCATTTTTTTATCTCTGCGCTACTGAAAACAATTCTATAATGTCGCCTGGCGCAATCTCCATTTTTGATTCAATCATCAGGCCGAATTCGTTTCCTTCTTCTACTTCTCTGGTTTTTATTTTGCCTTTCTCCAGATTTACGATTTTTCCGCGTCCGATTTCAAATTCTCGGCGCATGATTTTAACTGTTCCATTTAAGAGCATGCGTCCTTCTGTTACCTTTCCCCCGACTATTTGGCGCTCTTTAGTACGGCTGAAAGCCCTGATGATTTTTGCTTTGCCCGTCGTCTCCACCGTTTCAATTCTTGGTCTCCTTTTTTCCATTTCTGTTTCCAGCCATTCGGTCATTTTATAGATAATATCAAAGAAAGAAATTGTTATGCCTCTTTTTTGTGCAGTTTCTAAAGCGCTCTTGTCAGCTTTTACGTTAAATCCAATGATGATTGCATCTCCACTGCCGGATATGGTTTTTATATCTGATTCAGAAATCGGTCCCACCCCCTTGCCGACAACTTTAAATTCCGCGCTCTCACTTTTTATTTTAGTTATTTCTTTTTCTATCGCTTCTAAAGAGCCGGATACATCCGTTTTCAGCAATATGGGGATTATTTTTTTACCTGTTTCGGGAGCTGATTTAGGAGCTAAGCTCCCAAACGGGAGCTTAGCTCCTAAATCTTTCCAATTTTGTATATATACTAGAGCGTCCTGCTTGTTTTTAAAAGATTTGAATTCCGCTCCTACTTTGGGCATCTTATCAAAGCCTACAATGCGTACTGGGGAAGAAAAAGTTGCCTCATCTATCATTTTCCCTAGAAAATTTTCCATTATACGAGTAGAGCACATACTATCTTCTACAACGACGGTCATTCCTTTTTTCAAAGAACCTTCTTTGATGATTAGAGTTGCTAGTATTCCACGCTTAGAATCAAGGTTTGCTTCAATCACAAAGCCGGAGGCATCTTCATCCATCTTGCCCTGCCAGTTTTCCATTTCAGCCATGATAAGAATTAACGATAATAAATTGTCTACACCTGCGCCCGTCTTGGCGGAAATTTCTACGCAGGGGATTTTGCCTCCGTAATTTTCCAAGTAAATTTCATTTTCCGCTAATTCTGTTTTTGTTTTCTCGATATTAGCGCCTGGCTTGTCTATTTTATTTATTGCGACAACGCAAGGCATTTTTATTTCAGCCATTGTTTTCCACGCTTCAAGCGTTTGCATTTTTACGCCGTCTTCGGCCGAGATGACCAGGATAGCAATGTCCGCAATAGCCGCCCCGCGTTCACGCATTTTTGAAAAAGCTTCATGCCCCGGCGTATCCAAAAAAGTGATTTTGCTGTCTTTACCATCTTCGCCTTTATGTAAAACTTCATAAGCGGAAATGTTTTGAGTTATTCCTCCAACTTCACTGTCAACAATATTTGTCTTTCTAATGTAATCCAGCAGTGTTGATTTGCCGTGGTCAATATGGCCCATAACCACTACTACCGGCGGCCTCGCTGTTGTATTTGAATTTTCTTTTTTTTTATCCATTATACTTTTGCTTTTTCTAACGCCTCTTTTTCTTCAGCCGTGAGCTCATATTCTGACTTATTATTTTTAATAGGCTTGGCAAATACGCTCATTCGCTCACGGGAATATAAACTTGAAAATACCACGCCGTCGCCCTCTTCGTTCAACATTCCAATCGCGAAACTTTGATTACTGCCTTGGTCAGGGAAAGGGTTGAAACGTACAGTCTCAAGTCCGCGAATACTTTTTTTAAGTTTTGTATTTATTATGGCAATATCTTTTTCCGTACTGTCCTTGGCTTTATTTAATTTCGCAATATCATTTTCTAAACTAAGAATAGTATCCTCTAGGTCCTTCGCTTTTTTGCCGAGAAAAAATCTTTTTAAGCGTTTCTCGGTAATGACAATCCAAAGAGTGCCGACGATGATGGCGACTCCGGTGAAAATAAAAAAAGCCAAGAGAAAAACGCTGTCGAGCTTTGTATTCATGCGTTTTCAATATATACTATTTTTATGCCGAAATCAATTTTTCTTATGCTCCATCACTTTATACAGTATAATTCCCAAACTTATCATGACATTTAAGCTCAGATTGACTCCCCACATCGGTATTTCGGCAACAAAATCAGACGCCTCCAAGGCCTCTTTGGAAACACCATCGGTTTCATGTCCGACGATAAGAGCGACTGGAAACCGGTAGTCAATCTGGTCATATGGCACGCTCTCGTCGCTTTGTTCTACAGCAATTACTTGTATATCCGGAATTTGAGATTTAAGTTGCATCACCACTCCAACCGCAGTTTCTGCATATTCCCAATCTACCCACTCGGTTGTATTAATTGAAGCTTTTTTGATGCGGTGATTTGGAGGTGTCTCAGTCCCCCCGCATAGATACACTTTCTCAACCGCCACAGCATCAGCCAGCCGGAAAATCGCCCCAACGTTATAGGTATCGAGCACATTATCAACAATAATATATATCGGATTTTTCTTTAGATGTTTTTTCTGCTCTTCTTCAGCATTTGTGACGCGAAGCACTTTTGCATTTAGCTTTATCATAGAAGCATTATACTATATTTGATATTTTGACTAAATTAAAAAAGTGGTATAGTTGATGTATGGATATCAAGGACTTAAATAAATCACAGCTTATATTGTTAGCGGTGCTCTTAAGCTTTGTCACTTCTATTGCCACCGGCATTACGACCGTGACCTTAATGCAACAGGCGCCGGCCTCTTTTACTGCGCCGGTCAATCGTATTATTCAACAAACAGTTGAAAAAATTCAGCAAGTGGAAGGCAAAACCACAGTCCAGACGGTGATTGTCAAAGAAGAAGATTTAGTGGTGGATGCTATTGCTAAAAACAAATCGGCTGTATTTACTGTCAGTAAAGAAGTCCTCGATTTGGATAGTATTGTCAATGAAATTTCCGCCGGTAGGGGATTTGGGGTTTCTGCCGATAACGTAGTTGTAGTTGACGGTAACTTTGTGCCGGACCAGGGAGTTTATTATCTTAAGAATGATAGTGGAAAATTTAAGGCTGACTTTATATCTAAAGATGAAGCTGGGTTTTCCTTTCTTAAAATAGGAGCCCCACTGGATGAGAAAAATAAAATAGTTTTTACTGTACCTGTCTTTGGGGATTTGGATAAAATGAAAACAGGACAGAAAGTTTTAGTTTTAGGCAGCGGCATATCTTCTTCTATTTTTGAAGGAAATAAAAATATTTATATTAATGTTACAAAATCCAATGCCGGGGGATTAGTGCTTAATTTAGACGGTGAAGCTCTAGGCATTGCTTTATTTGGCGATAGCGCATCTTTTGCTTCAATTAAAAGTATTACTGACGCCTTAAAGCCAGCCGACACAACAATACCCAAAACGCCATAAATAATTGAGAATTAGTAATTAAAAATTGATGATTTGTAATTAATTATATGCCACCCTTAAATAAATTTACAACTAAAGCCAAAGATGCCATTAAAAAAGCCCACGAGCTGGCGATTGAACGCGGGGTCAATCATGTTTCCTCGCTTCATTTACTGGCCGCGCTCCTGCTCCAAGAAGAAAGCATGGTAAATTCCATTTTAGACAAATTGGAGATTGACACGATGCTTTTAACCGATTCTATTTTGGAATTAATTGAATTGCCTGAATCGCGTAACACTCTTTCTCCCTCGTATCAGATTTATCTGAATCCCGACTTAGCGCAAGTCATAGAGCAATCGGCTAAATTGGCAGAATTCATGAAGGATGACTTTGTTTCAACTGAACATCTCTTTATTGCAATACTGGAAGTTACCAGTGAAGCGCGCGAGACCTTGGCGCGATTTAGAATTCACAAAGATTCTGTTCTGAAAGTTCTGGAAGAACTGCGCAGCCAGAATATTACCGACGTAACCGAGCCGAAGAAATTTAAATTGCTTTTAAAATACACCCGCAATTTAACCAAGCTGGCCAAAGAAGACAAATTGGATCCGGTCATTGGCCGGGACAATGAAATAACCCGTATTATGCAGATACTTTCTCGCCGGACTAAGAATAATCCTATTTTAATAGGCGAAGCTGGCACTGGCAAAACAGCCGTGGTGGAAGGGCTGGCTCAGCTGATTGTAAAAAATAATGTTCCCGAATCTTTAAAAGATAAAGAACTGGTCTCTCTTGATTTAGGCTTGCTAGTGGCTGGCACAAAATATCGCGGAGAGTTTGAGGAGAGACTAAAAGGCATCATGAAAGAGATTGAACGATCGGATGGGAAAGTCATTCTTTTTATTGATGAAATTCACACGATTGTCGGCGCTGGAGGCGCAGAAGGCACCATGGATGCCTCAAATATGTTGAAGCCCGCATTGTCTCGCGGGGAACTGCGAGCGATTGGCGCGACGACTCTTAGAGAATATCAAAAACATATTGAAAAAGATCCCGCCTTGGCTCGCCGTTTTCAGCCGGTGTACATTGACGAACCCGGCATGGAGGATGCAATAGCTATACTGCGCGGACTGAAAGAAAAGTACGAACTTTTTCATGGCGTTCGCATTACTGATGACGCTATAATTTCCGCGGTAAACCTTTCCGCTCGCTACATCACCAATAGATTTTTACCGGACAAAGCAGTGGACTTGATAGATGAAGCATCTTCTTCTCTGAAAATAATGCTGGAAAATAAACCGCCGGTCTTGGAAGATGCGCACCGGAAAATAATGCGTCTGGAAATTGAGAAAGAAGCGTTAAAAAAAGAAATTCTCTCTTTAGGCGGAGAAAAAAATAAAGAAGAAAAAGAAAAAGAGAAAGAAATAAAAAATAGAATCAAAGAAGTGGATAAAGATATAGGTAATTTGTATGAGAAGACCAAAGAGCTTGAACTAAAATGGCAGAATGAAAAATCAATCGTAATTGAAATCCGTTCGATTAAAAAGGAGCTGGAGAGTATTCGCTTAGAAGCGGAAGATGCGGAGATGAAGTCGGATTTATCACGCGCCGCCGAAATACGTTATGGCAAAATACCTGCATTGAAAAAGGAATTAGAAATAAAACTTTTGCGACTGAAGAAATTACAAAAATCACGCCGAATCTTAAAAGAAGAAATTACCGCTGAAGATATTGCTGAAGTAGTTGCCCGCTGGACAGGCATACCGCTGACCAAAATGCTGGAGGAAGAGCGTGAAAAGCTTGAAAAAATGGAAGTAGAATTGAAGAGACGAATAATCGGCCAAGATGAGGCTATAAAACATGTCGCGGATGTCATCCGGCGCTCTCGCGCCGGTATCGGAGACCCCAATCGGCCGATTGGCTCTTTTATCTTTTTAGGTCCGACCGGAGTTGGTAAAACGGAGCTGACTAAAGCTTTAGGGCAGTTTATGTTCAACGACGACCGCGCAATTATCCGGGTGGATATGTCCGAATACATGGAAAGACATTCAATGTCCAAACTGATCGGCTCTCCTCCGGGATATGTTGGTTACGATGAAGCAGGCCAGCTGACTGAATCCGTCCGGCACCGGCCCTACGCGGTAATACTTTTTGATGAAATTGAAAAAGCTCATCCGGAAGTTTTTAATATCCTTCTGCAGGTTATTGATGAAGGAAGACTGACGGACGGCAAAGGCCGAGTCGTGAACTTTAAGAATGCCATTATTATTCTGACTTCCAATATCGGTTCGCAATTCGTGGAAAAAATGGAATCAATTGGATTTTCTAATAATTCCAATAAACAAGATTACAGCCAGATGAAAGAAAAAGTCCTGGAAGCACTGAAAGACAGTTTCCGTCCGGAATTTTTGAATCGTCTGGATGAAATTGTTGTTTTTGATGTTTTGTCCGAGCAGGCTATTAAAGAAATAGTGAATTTAAGAATAAAAGTGGTCCAAGATCGCTTGACGGGCAAAGGTATTAATTTTGAAATTACCGCAGAAGCCTTGTCCTATTTGGCGAAAGAAGGCTACAATCCGCATTATGGCGCCCGCCCTCTAAACCGCTTAATTCAAAATAAAATTTTGAATCCGGTTGCTTCATATATTATTGGGAGCGGAGTAAAGAAAGGGGATACTGTTTCTGTTTCCGTAAAAAATAAAGAACTTCTTATTGAAACTAAAAAAGGCCACGCCGGAGGGCATGCACATAAAATCAAAAGCCCAATTCGCATGCAATCTCGCTCGTCGGCTTAGAAGGGAGAGGTGTGGATAACTTTTACTAGCATTCCGAAAATGTTGTATAATTAGTGTTGTTCCGTTTTTTCGTCGACTAGAATTTTAAAAGTTAATTTTTTAAAAGAAATATGAATAAAAATATGTGGGTGAAAATGATTGTCGTTTTGGTAGTAGTAATCGTGTTTGGTCTTTGGTATTCCGGCAAAAAATATGATCAGGGGTATGAAGCGGCTATCGCTGATGTCAAAGCTCAGCAAGAAGAGGCTGGCAACAAGGCGGCTAAAGCGGCAACCGATGAGGCCAATCCTTTCAAAGTGGAAAATCCTTTGCAGGGAGTTGAAGCCAATCCCTTTGAGAAAGCCAAGAAAACTTTAAATCCATTTGATTAAAACTAACAAGATATAATATATGATGAACTTAACTAAAAGGATAAATCTGTCGGGGATGGCGCTAGGGCTAGGGCTGGTGTTAGCGTCGATGCTGATGTTTAGCATTGCTTTGGCGCAAACCGAAACCACTGCTACCGCTGATATTCCGCCAGAACTTGTTTCGTTAGCCCAAGATTTAGGTTGCCAAACCAGCGCTGAATGCGCCGAGAAATTCGATGCCAATATAGAGCAAGGCATTGCTTTGGCTCAAAAATACGACATCTATACTCCAGAACAAGAAAAAGTGGCGTCAACCTTCAAAACGGAAGTTTTAGAACGATTAAAGACAGTCAGTCAAGATAACTTTGAAGAAGAAATCTTGGCCTTGGCCAACAAAATCTTAAGCGAAAAACCGGCTTTAGCCAAAACAATGGGTGTCACTCGGCAGACAGTCAAGGCCGTTGAAACAATTATAAGTACCGTCAAAGACGCTGGCGTGGATGTCAGAACCTGTCAAAAGTCGCCGGAGAATTTGTCGCGCGAACAGCTGATTGCCTGCGTTAAGGCCGGCAGTGATTTGTCCGGCAAAGGAACATTAGTTGGAGATTATATTCCAAAAGGAAACGCCAAAGCGGGAGAAGTTCAACAAATGCTTGACCTGGAGAATTCCTTGCTGGCTGGAGAGTATTCTGGACTAGGTAAAATCGGCGTTGAAGAGGCCGGGCAAATTTGTCTAAAACCCGGTTCGGAATCTATCACCGATTGTGACCGAATTGCCCGAAAATTCTTCGGCAACGAAGGCGTGAAGCATTTACAAGAAGCCCGGCAACAAACAACTCGTATCAAAGAGTACTACGCGGGAGGGATCGAAAGAATGGAACTGGTAACACCGGATGGGCAAAAATTAATCGGCAAGGGGGCGATTAAAAACGCCTGCAATATGGCCTTTGAAAAAAATAACTTTGGCTTAGCGCAGGCCTGCGGGCAATTTGCCATTAAAAACGGATTTGCGTCCCAAGACGATGTGGATGAGGGGTTGAAAGTTTTAGAGAATTTCTCGCAGAAAGCGGGTGACGTAAAGTTTAGCGAATGTCAAATTAATCCGCAATCCTGTAAAAATTTCCTATCGGACGATCATCGTTCTGAATTTGATTCCCAGTTTGAAATCTTCCGGATAATGTCCGAGTCCATCGGTTTTGACCCCATGCGCTGTGAAGACACTTATGATCCTGATATCGGCAAACGATGCTTGGAAGGAGCCAAAAAGGCGCTAAGTCAGGTTGAAGAAATTGCTAAAAATTCTCCGGAAGCGCGCCGAATTGTCAATGAAATAAGATCTCATATCACCGAAGGAGAACGAATGACAGAGAGGCGGGACGAATTTAATCAAGATTCAAGTAGAGGGGGAATGGCCGGACCCGGAGGATGCCGGGGGCCGGAAGAATGCTTCAAATATTGCAGCCAGCCGGCCAATTCAGCCGAATGTATTTCCTTCGGAGCTAAAAGCCAGATTTTCGACCAAAATTCTGTTGTCCAGAGATTCAATATCGTAAATGAAAGAAATGAAGGATTTGATTACAGGTCCTTCCCAAACATACCGGATTCTTCTGGCCGGTTTGGACCAGAGATAGATCCAGGATTTAACCGATACCCTTATCCGCCACAACAGCCAGATCCAGGATTTAACCGATACCCTTACTACCCACCGCAACAGCCAGTCGGCCCGAGTCCGGAATGTTTCGCGGCTATCAGCAGTGGCGATTTTGCTAAAGCAAAAATTGCCTGTTCTTCCACGACGGAAAATTATCCTCGGCCGATAGCCGAACCATTTCCTATGTGTCCGTCATATGCCTATGGATCGCCATGTCCGGAAGGTCAAATGCGACAGCAAGCTTCTGATGCTCGAGGATGTCCTACTTACGGCGCTTGTGTTCCCATAGAAAATTACAAACCGATTGACACTTGTCCTATGATGCCGACTGTCAATTCCTGTTCGGCAGGGCAAGAGATGTATGTTACTTATGAATCGAACGAGTGTGGAAAATACTATGGTTGCCGTACAACAACTACGGCTACACAATGTCCTTCCGGACAGTATTGGAACGGTACGGCTTGTGTTAGCACAAATCCGGCAATAGGTTGCGATCAAGCGGGTGGTACATGGGATTCTTCAACCAATTACTGCCAAATGCCAAAGGGCGGATGTCCGTCTGGACAATACTGGGACGGCCGGTCTTGCGTTACTCAAACAGCGGCAAAAGAATGTCCAATCGGGAGTTGGTGGGATCCTGCTATGCAAAGCTGTAAGTCTTCTATAACTCCAACTGTTGGTTCCTGCAATTACTCCACCCAGTATTGGAAAGCCTCGACCAGCCAATGTATGCCTCGAACTAACTGCACTGACACAACTAATCCCGAGTATAACTCTTCAGAATGTCAAGGTGTGCGCGGTATGACTCAGCCCGTCAGTTCCGGCTGTGGAAGTTTAATTACCCAAGCTACTTGTCAGGCAAGTCCCGGTTGCGGTTGGGCCAACGGCGCCTGCGGGGGAAATATGATGACTACTACTTGTCCTTCAGGGCAGTACTGGTACACTCCACCAAGTGGTGGTATGGGATACTGTATGTCTAGCACAGTTACTAGTGGTACTTGTCCAACAGGATATCACTTCCATGGCGAGAGCGGCGGGTTCTGTATGAACATGGAAGAAAATTACAGCGGAACTTGTTACAACTCATCTGGCACAGCAACAACGACTTGTCCGCAACAAACTTATACTGCTCCAGTCGGCTCCGGTTGCGGAACTTATACCAGCCAAACTAGTTGCTCAAGCGCTCCCGCCTGTTCATGGCAGAACAACACCTGTATTATGTCTAGCACTACTGGCGGTACGACTTGTCCTTCCGGACAGTATTGGTATGTTCCGCCTGCAGGGGGTGCCGGCTATTGTCAAAGTTCCACCACTGGCGGTACAACTTGTCCCTCTGGACAGTCTTGGTACACTCCGCCAAGCGGGGGCACGGGATACTGCATATCCATGCCGTCCAGTACCAGCACCACCTGTCCTTCTGGTCAACATTGGTACACTCCGTCTAGCGGAGCAGGATACTGCATGTCCGACACTACCACTTACCCTACACCTGCAACTACAACCACTTACCCTACACCTTCCACTACGTACCCTACACCTGCAACTACAACCACTTACCCTACACCTTCCACTACGTACCCTACACCTGCAACTACAACCACTTACCCTACACCTTCAACAACCTACCCTACGCCTGCTACCACTTACACTTACCCTACGCCAATGGAATACCCTACGCCTGCAACCACATACCCTACGCCTGCTTACATGACGCCTCCATCGGCAATGTTGTTATGCAACCAATCCGGCGGAAATTGGACTGGCGCGGCTTGCAATCTGGCAGAAAATACATCTGCTCAAAAAGCTTATTATAGTTACTTCAACCAGCAGTCTGATGCACTGCTGGCTCAAGTTGGCAGAGCATTCGCTGATTTATTCAAGTAGACTAATTCTCCTCTTTGAGGAGTACCCTTTAGGGGGAGGTGGAAATATCTTTGTCCACCCCGCTCCAGCCTAGGTTGGAGCACCCCTCAATGAGGGGAATATAAGATGCAAAAAAAGATTTTTTGTGTTATTTTGAGTGCACGTCTTACCTGAGGCGGACAAGCGTCGGTGGTAGAGTGGTCAATTACAACAGACTGTAAATCTGTCGCCTTCGGGCTACGCAGGTTCGAATCCTGCCCGACGCACAAAAAAACTTGCAGTTTTTTAAAAAGTATGTTATTATAAAAGAAAGCTCAGATGTTTTGTTGGGCTTTTTTGTTTAACTTAAAAATATAAAAATGGAAATCAGGAACATAGCTATTATTGCGCACGTGGACCACGGCAAGACGACCTTGACTGATGCTTTAATGAAGCAAAACGGCGGGCTGCAGGATGAAGGAGTGTCAATGGATTCAAACGACCTAGAGAGGGAGCGCGGTATTACCATTTACTCCAAAAATACCTCTATCTACTATAAGGACACTAAAATAAATATTGTAGATACCCCCGGCCACGCGGATTTCGGTTCGGAAGTGGAACGTGTCTTGCGCGCCGTTGACTGCGTGCTTTTGCTTGTAGATGCAGTTGAAGGACCAATGCCTCAGACTAGATTTGTCTTAAAAAAGTCTTTAGAATTAGGCCTGAAACCGATAGTTGTCATAAATAAAATAGACAAATTGTCCGCCGATCCGCATCGAGTACATGACGAAATTTTGGAATTATTTTTTGAATTAGGCGCGAGCGAAAGTCAGGCAAATTTTGAAACTGTTTATGCCATCGG
>CAZYBS010000006.1:14357-49243 GCA_964645245.1 uncultured Candidatus Saccharibacteria bacterium | reverse complement strand
ATGGCACAATCGTGGATGCAGTCGTATTCGTGAAAGATAAAATTATCCCGATAGATTCAAAATTTTCGCTGGAAAATTACAATAGAATGGCGGAAGAGCGCGACGAAACAGAAAGAAAAAAACTAGGAAAAGTTTTTGAGGATGATTTAAAAAATAGGATATTGGAAACGGCAAAATACATCCAGCCGATGCAAGGGACGACAGATTTTGCTTTTATGTTTATTCCCCACGAGGCCATTTACTACGACTTGCTGACCGGAAAAGTCGGAGCCGGAGAAGAAAACTTGATTCAGCGGGCGGCCGGGAAATATAAAGTCATCATCACTTCTCCGACTTCATTCCTCGCATATCTACAGACTGTGCTTCAGGGGCTTAAAGCGCTTCAGATAGAGGAGTCCGCTAAAGAAATAATAAAAAAGGTGGAAGACCTGGGCAAGCATTTAAAATCTTACGATGAATACCATAACAAATTGGGTAATGCCCTTGGCGCCGTGGTAAACCATTACAATGCCTCAAATAAAGAATTAAAAAAGATAGATAAAGATGTGCTGCGCATCGCCGGCTCTTCGCCGGAGCTCGCATTGCTGGAAGTAGAAAAACCAAAAATTGAGGAATAAAATGTGAATCGCCGGCGGGTCCCACGAGGGAACGCTCACCGGCGAACAACTTTTCTTATTCTTTTCTTCCTACCTTTCTGCTCGGCGTCGCCGAGCGTGGCTACGTCAGCCGGATTTCTTTGGCATCTTTGGCGATGTCCCAGACAAGGAACATCATCAATATTACCGTTATGACTGTTCCGCCAATAACCGCGTTGACACCCAAAACGGCCCTGATTACTGGCACCAACCACGCAGCGATCGTGATGCCCAGAGTAGAGAGGAACAAAACCAACGACACTACGATCGAAAAAATCCGCATTCCCATCGGAACCTCCCGAAAGATTGGTGGGTCACTTCCCACCCAAGAGCAAATCAACAAAAATATAGCATAATATACGGCAAAATGCTATATTTTTTGTGCAAGGCTCTATCGTCTAACGGTTAGGACGAATCCTTCTCAAGGATTAAATCGCGGTTCGATTCCGCGTAGAGTCACCACTTCGCTCTTAAAAGTATAAGAGCTCCGCGGTGCGAGCACAAGAGAAAATTAACAATTATAGTGTAATTATTAACTTTGCGAAGTGGTGATTCCGCGAAACAAAGTAAAGTGGAATATGCATTATGTATATATCTTAAAAAGTGAAAAGAATAAAAAATATTATACGGGCGTAACAGATAATTTAAAACGCAGAATAAAAGAGCATAATTCTGGAAATTCTGATTTTACATCTTGGTCTGGTCCATATAAACTGGTTTGGTATTGCGCTTTTTATAGTAAAGAAAAAGCCTATAAATTTGAGGATTATTTAAAATCTAGTTCCGGGTTTGCTTTCAGAAACAAAAGATTAATTTAATAACTGTGAATGCGAAGCATACGAAATTCTGTTATAATTATAGAATCAGGACAGCAGAGAGCAGATGTTGTCGAACTTCAAACTTTTGCGAGAATTTATGGGAAAGATATTAAATATTTTATAAAATAAATATGGAAAATAAAACAATAACATATCTAAACTCAAGACCTTGGTATAGGGGGCTCAAAATTTTATATTGTATTTTTGTTTTTGGTTGTTATTCAATAGCTATTGCTAGTACCGTAGCTATCTGGATAAATGGAGGGGTTTTCTTTGATTCACCAATTCTATCGTTTATTTTAAAAATTTTGTATGCCCCATGGTCCTTATTTTTGGGCTGGGTTGCAAGTAAAATACCACAGTGGATTTTTTACTACATTTATCTCGGTTCAGTAAAACCACAAAAATAAATTTAAAATCATGGACAAAAAATAATTACAGAGGAAACTCCTATGTATAGACTGTGTTATAATTCCATTATGAAAAAGAAAGTAAAACGAGCTCTGGTGTTGGCCATTGGCATTATATTCATATTGCTGGGATTGGCCGGCACTGTTCTGCCTTTTTTGCAGGGATTCCTTTTTATTGCAATTGGCTTGATTCTTCTTTCTTTCTATTTTCCAAAAGTTCGCCTATGGATAGAAAAGCATACAGAAAAATACCCCCGCCTCTTTTTAATAATAAAGAAGGTTGAAAAATGGATTACAAAAATTATTGGAGAGATTTGAAAAATTTATTCTCTCTTTTTCCACTCCTCGTCCTGGCGGACTAATAGTTTTTCTTTATTTTTTTGGTCTAGAAGTATTGCTTCTACTACGCGCTCCATGCGCATGCCTTGAGAGCCCTTTATAAGCACCAGGTCTCCTTTCTGCACAAAAGCTTTTACAAAATCACTTGCCTGATGCGAATCTAAAAATTCAAAAATGCCTGCCCGACCATCTGGCGGGTTTTTTTCATTCATGCCAGCCCCGCCTGTGGCGGGGTAAACTTCCAATGCGCCTTCCTTAATAGCTTTCGCTCTAGGGCCGACTACCATAAGCACTTCCGCATTTTCTTTCGCAATCTTGCCAATATTCCTATGGGCTTCCTCTGTATGGCGTCCCAGTTCTAACATATCACCTAAAACAGCGATTTTTCTACCTTGGGTTTTTACTTCTCCTAAAGTTCTAACTGCAGACTCACAAGCGAAAGGAGAAGAATTATAAGTATCATCAATAATGAGAGTTTCGTTGATTCCCTGCAAGAGACGCATACGCCCCGGTGCAACATCATAATTTTTTAGTGAATTTACGGCATCCAGCATATTAAATTTCAAAACTGAAGAGAGCGCCAGAGCCCCGAGGGATGCATAAACATGGTTTAACCCAAATACTCCTTCTATCACCACAGGCAAACTACTCCCCTCTGCATCTATTCTAAAAATTATTCCCCGAGGTTCACCCAAATCACCGTAAAAAATACTATCACCGGAACCTAAAATATCGGCGCCTTCTTTGAATCCGTAAGTTATGGTGCGATGCTTGTCTTTCGTCTTATTTTGACTTTTCATGGCCAATACATCCTCGTCATCAGCATTTAATATTAAAAGGCCGTTTTGTTTTAAGGTCTTGATGAGTTTGCTTTTTTCTTCTATCAGATGTTTAGGTGAATTAAAAAATTCAATATGGGCCGGAGTCTCGCCGATGGCGGTGATAATAACCGCATCCGTCTTAAGCCAAGAAGCGGTGCGGCGCATATCATCCGGCTTGCCTACGCCGACTTCCAGCACAAGCCATTGGGGATATTTATGAGGCCAAATAAAAAGCCATAAGCCTTTGAAGATATTCTGAAGCCACAGCACAGGATTACTCCATCCATTCGGGATGCCTAAAATAGTCAGGGGTAATCCTATTTCGCTATTATAGCTTTTCTCGCTTTTGCGAACATGCGATATTCCAGAGAGAATTGCATAAATTGCATCTTTAGTGGAAGTCTTGCCGACCGAGCCGGTAATAGCGATAATCTTCGGTTTATATTTGAAAATTACCAAGCGCGACTCTATTTGCAGGATATAAGCTATTATTTTTTTTAGTGTTGTCTTCATAAATTCACCTCACCTCTTGCCCCTCTCCTTGGCAAGGAGAGGGGTTGGGGAGAGGTCATCGATCCGGCGGAATTTCATAATAATTTAATAAAAATTTAGTAATGTCCAGGAAAGGATCAGACCAGGTCGTCGCGGCATAAGGCACACCTTTGGGATTAATAGCATAAAGAAAAATTATAAACTTCGGATCATAGGCCGGAAAGTAGCCAACAAAAGAATGGTTATACCTGTCTTCATAATATCCGCCAGTTGTATTATCCGCAACTTGCGCCGTGCCGGTTTTTACCGCCACGCTAAAATGTTCTAATTTTGCCAAACCTCCCTTGATCGCCTTATCCATTACATTCACCAGCATGCTGGTTATCACCTCCCCTGTTTCCCTGGTGATTTTGGCGCGCGTAGTCGGATAGGCCATTGGCTTGGAGGTGCCGTCATTATAAATTACCTTTTTTACGACATGAGGCACAACCAAATTTCCGCCATTTGACAGTGTTGCCAGCGCTCGAATCATTTCGACTGGTGTGAGAGCTATTCCTTGGCCAAAAGCGGCATTGGCATATTCAATTTCTCGAGGACTGTTCAAATTAGAAACTAAACCGCTTGTCTCATTTGGTAAATCAATTCCAGTTTTATCTTTGATGCCATAGGCCAGCAAATAATCGCGTAATTTTTCTTTACCAAGTTTTTGCTCCACAAAAACCATCCCGGTATTGAGAGACTGATTTAAAACTTCTTGCATTGTTATGCCCGGACCGCGCGCTTTTTTGTCAAAATTAAATATCTCTTTTTTTTCAACCAGCACCGACCCCTTATCATCGTATTTTGTCTCCGGGGTGACAACCCCCGCATCTAAAGCGGCTGCCATAATCAGAGGTTTTACCACCGATCCGAATTCCAGCACATTTTCCACCAAAGGATTGGAGAAAGTGGAAGTTTTTTTAACCTGAGAAAAATCATTTGGATTGAAATCGGGCTTGACACCCATGGCATAAATAGATCCGTCGGTCGGATTCATAATTATTCCGCCGATAGAATCAACTTGATACTTTTCCTTTACCTCCGTTAATTTTTTCTCTAAAAAACTCTGAATCGTCGGCTCAATGGTGGTTACCACATTTCCTTCCGGCACTTCATTTTTAAATAAAGTTCTATTTAAATTAGAAAAAACTTCGGCAAAAAAATTTACATAAGGATTATTATTATTTCTAGAAAGCTCTTTGTTGTAAACTCTCTCCAGGCCATAGCGCCCGCCGAGTTCATTGTCTTTGTATCCCACCAGACCGAGGACGTGAGAAGCGAGAAATCCTCCCGGATAAAAACGCCATTTTTCTTTAAAAATATTCAGGCCGGAGATTTTGAGGATAGATATAGCATCAGCTTCTTCTTTGGAAAGACGGTTGGCAATCTCCTCATAAGGATCATTTTTCTTTCCCGCCTTAATTATAAAATCATTATAGTCAAGAATTATTACTTGGGACAATTTTTCATAAACATCTTCCAGGTCAATAATTTTACCGGGATTGATCGCGAGCTTAAATCCAGTAGTCTGCGCAGCCGCCGAAATGAGCTGTCCATCTTTGCTTTCAAAAAAAATAGTCCCGCGCTCATAAATATTACTGGAAGACGTGGCATATTGACGGTCCGCCGACTCTGAATAAGCATTACTATGCACCACTTGCACCAAAAAAAGCTTGGCCGTTAAAATCAAACTAAAAACTATAATACCTAAAAGAACAATCTTTGATCTAGAAAGAAAACTATATGTCATTTTGAGGCATTTTTATACTACCAAGGGCCTCGCCCGTAGGCCTAAGGCCGAGGGATTTACGAATTGCGAAACTTGCTTTTGCCTCCTTAAACCCCATAGAATATGAAAGAGCCAGGTCAACATTATTGGACATAGATAAATAAGTAAGCTCTAAATTTCGAACCTCATTGGAAAGAGAGCGCGCATTTATTTCAAGGCTTCGACGCTCTACAATATCAAAAACCATATTTCCTAAAAGCAAAATATATAAAAGTGCCAGCGCTGCAAAAGACCAAAAAATGAGGCGCAGCGTAATTCTTTCAATATCATTATTGATGATGCTGGTGCTCTTCGCATTTCTGACATACATATTTAATTTTGAACTTATTGCTTTCATATTTTTTCTAAAATTCGCAATTTTGCGCTTCTTGACCTAGGATTATTTCTAATTTCTTCTATTGACGCTGTGATCGGTTTTCTATTTATTAATCTTGTCCTGCCATCCTTTTCCTTTTCTTTGTAAAATCTTTTTACTATTCTATCTTCTAAGCTGTGAAAACTTATAACTGCCATTCTTCCGTCATGCTTTAAAACATTAAAACCTTTTGCGAGACCTCCTGACAGAGCACTCAATTCATCATTTACCGCTATGCGGATTGCTTGGAAGGTCTTAGTAGCACAGTGGATGCGTCCCTTTCTATAAAACTCTGGCACTGACTCCTCTATTATTTTTACTAAATCAAAAGTATTTTCAATCTTCTTTTTCGCCCTTGTCTCCACTATCCCCCTGGCTATCTTTCTTCCAAACTTTTCTTCGCCATATCCGTAAATTATATCGGCTAAACTTTTTTCACTCCAGGTGTTAACAACATCAAAGGCTGTTATGTCTTCCGGACGAGGATTTTCTTTCATGGTCATAAGCAAGGGCTCATCCTTCATAAAAGAAAATCCTCGTCTGGAATTTTCTAGCTGGTCCGAACTTAAACCTAAATCAAAAATAATTCCATCAACTTCTTTTATTCCTTCTTTCTGAAGAACTTCATCTAGACTTCTGAAATTCGTACTTACAAAAGTTATGTCACAATTAATTCTTACAAACTTTCCTTTGGCTTTTTCTAAAGCGCTCTTGTCTTGGTCTAGAGCGATGATTCTGACGCCAGGATATTTTCTACATAACAACTCTGAATGCCCGCCACCGCCAAATGTGGCATCTAGGACAATTGGATTCTTGCTACTTAAGTTCAAACCATCTATTGTTTCTTGTAAAAGAACTGTCCGATGTAAACTCATCTTATCTCCCTTCGTTTCCAAGCTTTTCCGCCAATCGCTCCGCTTGCTTTTCCACGATTTCCTTTTGTTGCGACCATGCCTTCTCGCTCCAAACTTCAACCCTGTCTTCCACTCCCACAATTGCCGCCGAATTTCTAAGTCCGATTCTATTTTTGAGAAAATCCGGAATTAAGATTCTTCCGATAGAATCCACTTCAATCTCCGCCGCTCGGCCGAACATAAATCTGTTGAAACTTCTCTGGTCGGCTTTCAGAAATGAAAGGTCGGAATCCGAACTAGAAAGTCTTTTGGAAACTTTTCCCCATTCTTTAATTGTGAAAATGAACAAACATTGACCAAGCCCGGGGGTGATAATAATCTTCTTGCCCATCTCTTTGCGAAATTTCACCGGCAAGGAAACTCTGTTCTTTTCATCTATGGTGTGTATGTATTCTCCGATGAGCATAAATTTAGTTATTAACACGTTTCCCACTTTTTCCCACTTGATGCACATTATAAACTAAGCGCAAAAATAACACCAAGCCCCACCTGTGGATAACTTCACAGGTATCCCTTGACAACATAAATAAGGGTTTGCTAGAATTAGAATATGACTAAAGAAAACAAATATGGGGTGAGTAGTTTTAAGAGAGATTTTCCTAACGATGCGGCTTGCTTGCAGTTCATCTTTGACAGCCAGCATACACGCAAATGCTCTTGCGGCGGCACTTACCGGCTCATAGACGGGCGCAAGCAGTTTCAGTGTTCTAAATGCAGGTTCCAGATTGCGCCTACAGCTAACACAATCTTCCATAAATCCTCTACTCCCCTGACTCTTTGGTTTCATGCTATCCATGTATTCTCAAATGCAAAGTCCGGCATCAGCGCAAAACAGATGGAGCGAGATTTGGAAGTTACCTACAAGACCGCATGGCGGATCCTGCACTTAATACGAAAAGCGTTAAAACAAAGCGACGAGAAGCTAAAGGGAGATGTTGAAATGGATAGCGCTTACTTCGGAGGCAAGTTTAAATCCGGCAAGGAAAATGCAAGGCAGAAAGAAGCCATAGCCGCCAAGTCAGTAGTAATGGCCGCCGTAGAGCGAGGCGGGTCAATAAAAGCCGAGCTAGTTAACGATAATGGAGCCACTACCCATAAGGAATTTATAGATAGAAACATAGCAAAGGGGGAAAGCCGACTTTTGACGGACGGAAGCAATAAATATGCAAGGGGTGTATTTGGGCTTAAAAGAGAGTTTGTGGACCACCGCAGAGAGTATGCTCGGGGAGACGTGCATATCAACAGAATTGAGACCTTCTGGTCTCATGTTAAAAGGAGTATTAGAGGCACACATAAGGTCATTTCAAAGAAGTATCTTCAGACTTATCTTGATGGTTTTGTTTTCCATTACAACAACCGGCACAACGACAGAGAGCGCTTTTCTTCGTTAGTTTATACTTTATTACACGCTTGAGTTCATTCAAGAAATCGTGGCGTGGTCTAAGTGGGCTTTGGGACATTCTGCTATTATATCCTTTTCATGAGAAATTCCAAAATTTGAGATCCCCATTTACCAGCAATGAAAGAGACTACACCGGCGATTATAATCCAATATAGATTCAATACTATTTCTAATTTCTCTAATAAATATTTGAGAAAAAATGAGAAATATCTAAACTCAATACCCTTTTCTGTTAGAGCAACGAATTTACCTAATTTTTTTTCACTATTGCCTTTTTTCATAAATCCTGCCTCTATACAATTATCAATTATATCCTGACTACCAAAACGTTCTCTAGCCAGATCATTAAATTCATTCGTTGTTCCAAGAAGCATTGATTTTTTATATTTTTTTAATGAAAGAATATGTCTTTGGACAAACCATTCTGTCCTTCTGAAAAGAGTCATGTTTAAATCATTAAGATTTTTTTGATCCCTTTCTTCCAACTCAAAATAGTGCGTTTGAATAAGATGGAGTTTACAAACCATCCGCCACATTTTCCAAATTAACTTCATATTTTTATATTTTATCATATATTTTGATTATGCGATAGTGGTATAGGTGTTGATAACTTTTTGTTGACAGAATACGTACTTGTGTCACTATGGATCTGCCACGGGCCGAGTGTGAACGGTGTTGGTGGATGGAGAGGTCATCCATTAGCGCCTTTCACTTCTGGGGGGAGCCTCGGTCCGTGGCGCTTTGTTGCTCTTTATTATTATGTTGTATCAGAGAATAGGGCGTTCAAAAAACGCCAAAAGCGCCTCGATCGCCTCAAGCTTTCGAGGCACCACTATTTATAGCAGTATTTTGCAAAAGAACTAGAGTAACAAAAAGATACTCAATACAACTTTAAATCTGAGGTCAAGTTTTCAACCACATCCTTGGAACCATAAATTAAAATTCCCAGATATTCAATCTCATCAAAATTTTTGGAGGCTGTTATTTCAATCACTTTTTTATCACTCGTAGTCTCTATCATTTCTCTAGTGAATTCATCCACCTCAAGTTCCAGGTCTTTTGCTTTAGCCAGTATTTTCCGCAACACTTTTCCGGAAGGCGCTGTTTTTATCATGATTGCATTTTTAATATTGAGTTTAATCTGGTGATTATCTTTGGAAACTATCGTGTCTCTAGTGAATAAATCCCCTTTTCCAACCCTCGCGCCGAAAGCCGCATTCAAATGAGCGATAGTGTTTAACTCCTGCCATGGTTCCATTTTTGCTTCTTTGTTTAATACTGCCACTGCCATTTTTGTTTCTTTCTTGCTCTTTAAGTCAAGCTCGTTTTCCCTAGGACGCATTAGCGGAAAAATCTGAGCTTCTCGTACGGACTTGCCCGCAAGAACACTAAAAAGTCGTTCGGAAAGACCGAAGCCCGCCGCTGATGGCATCCCATATTCCATAGCTTCCAAATAGTCTTCGTCTAATATTTGAGCTTCTACATCGCCTTTTTCACGAAGTTCCATTTGCGTATTAAATCTTTCACGTTGGTCAATCGGGTCGTTAAGTTCGCCGAAACCTTTACCTAATTCCAAGTAATATGCCATTACTTGCATACGTTGTACCAACTTTGGATTGCCATCTACTTTTTTTGCTAGCGGTTCCAACTCTATAGGTTGATTAATAAGAAAAAATGGTTTTTGGTATTCTCTATCTTTTTTAGCTTCTTCGGACCTCACTCTCCTTTCTCTCTTGAATACCAAGTCAATCAAACGACCACGCTGAATAAAATCTTCATATTTAACTTTATGTTTATCTAAATATTTTTTTAATTCCCCATCTCCGGCTGTTTCCAAATTAATCCCAGTCCATTCTTTAAACAAATCAAGGTAATTTTTTCTCTCCCATGTGCCACTCCAGTCGCATTCTATATTCCAGTCAGAGCGATAAATTTTCAAAGTACCGAAGGTTTCTTTGATTATGTATTGGTACATTTCTTGTGTAAACTGCATAAGCTGATCAAAACTTGCATAAGCCCAGTAAAATTCCATTTGAGTGTAGTCTTGCAAATGGGTACTTGAAATTCCTTCGTTTCGGAAAATACGACCAATTTCAAAAACTTTCTCATAACCTGCTACCAGCATTTTTTTGAGTGGCAGCTCTAAAGATATTCTTAAATGAAAATCAGTATTGAGCGCATTGTGGTGCGTTTTAAAAGGCTCAGCTTCAGCGCCACCTGGTGTAGATTCAAGTATGGGCATTTCCAATTCCAAAAACCCTTTACTGACCAAAAACCCCCGCATGGTTGACCAAAACTTATTTTTATCAATGAACAACTTTTTTGTTTCGGGGTTAGTCAAGATATCTAAATATCTTTTTCTGAGTATTATTTCTTCGTCTTGGAGTCCCTGCCATTTTTCCGGCAGCGGCCGCAAGCTCTTAGAGAGCATATGCCAGTCTTTTGCCTCTAATGTTTTCTCTCCCCTTTTGGTTGTAAAAAAATTACCTTGAATTTCTATAAAGTCCCCGATATCAACCACTTCGTTGAAAAAGTCTAGTTTGTCGTTGCCGATAATGTCTTTTTTAAGCAAACCCTGAAAACTGCCGGTGCCGTCGTTCAGCGTTATGAAAACAATCGCGCCTTGCCTGCGAATAGACATTATTCTGCCCGCAATCCATTTTATCTCTTTCTTCCCGCCTGCGCGGGCAGGTTTTTCTAATACATCAAAATTTTCTATCGCTTCATTTAGTGCAAGTTCTCTCTTGGACTCCGCTGGATATGGATTCACGCCCTTCTTCTGGAGGAGCTTGAGCTTTTTTATTCTGGCATCTCTAATTTCATCAATTGAGGACATTTTTAGTTTACTAGCCTCTAGCTAGGACACGTCTATTATTTTATAATTGACTACTCCGCCGGGAGTCTTGAATGAAACACTCGCGCCTTTTTTCTTGCCAAAAAGCGCTTCGCCAAAAGGAGACCGGTTGGAGATCTTGCCCTTTGCCATATCTGCTTCTTCAGACCCTACTATCGTGTAGGTCTTTTTCTCTTTGTTTTTTCCGACCCCTGTCCCGACCCGGGTCGGGACTTTGGTCGGGACCTTCTGCACGATTACCGTGGAGCCGACTTCTATCGCATCCCCACCGCCTCGTTTAACAGTATGAGAAGATTTTAAGATTTGTTCTATTTTGGCAATGCGTCCTTCGAGCTTGCCCTGGTCTTCGCGAGTTTGGTGATATTCAGCATTCTCCGACAAGTCGCCCAAGGATTTGGCATACTCCAAACTGGCTAAAATCTCTTTTCTTTTTGGTCCCTTCAAATCTTCCAATTCAATTTCCAGTGCCTTTCTTTTTTCTTCAGTTATATAATCTCCTGCTTGCTGCATAATTATTAATCTTATCTTTTTTTACCAAAAAGTCAATTTTATACTGTGTCATAAATGATAGAACCTCGGAAACCGAAGTTAGCCGAGGCGCTTGAGATGTGCACAAAATATTTCTTGAAAGAACTCCTGTCCCTCCCCGCTCCGACTTGGGTCGGAGCGGGATGCGCCTGAGAGTCCGTTTACTGACTGAACTCATCGAACCCGGGCAGCATAAAACCGGTTAGCGTACCGCAGTTCGGGCACCGATAGCCAGCACCCGTGCGAACCGTAACTGTCCCGCACACCTCGCACGGAGGTGTGTCTTCCCTATATTCCGATGCGATGTCGCCGACACCGGCGTCAATCACAATCGGCTCCGGTTCCTTACCGGACGAACCGGAGGGGAAATAGCTCACCGGCGTATTCGTCGGAGCGACGGCAACAGGATGCTTCTGGTCCTGCATCAGCCTCTCGGTACTGCGGCCAGCACCCCCATTCCTTTTCTTTTTCATGCCCATACCTCCAAAATTACTTTATAAGCTATGGCCTGTTATGTCAAGCAAACTTGCTAAAAATCATTTTTATGATAACCTGTTGGGTATGGCTAACACAGTAATCGAAGTGAGAAAAAATCCAAATGAAAATAATTCAAGTGTTTTGCGCCGTTTTTCGCGCAAGATTCAAGAGTCAGGCATCATTCGCAAAGTAAAAGGCGCTCGCTATAATCTCCGAAAAGAATCAAAGCTCAAAGTAAAAAATAGCGCTCTAAAGCGCATGAGCCGAAGGCGTGAAATAGAGAAACTGAAGAAGCTCGGCAAGATGGTGACTAAGTAAAATATGCAAGAAAAATTTTTTATAATAAAAAACGACATTTTGGGGAAGAACTATGACTTGTCAATCGTATACGTCGACGAGAAAAAATCTAGAGAAATGAACAAGAAATATAGAAAGAAAGACAAACCCACGAATATTTTGTCTTTTGCTCTGCATAAAAATACGGGCGAGATAGTGCTTTGCCCTAAGGTCATAAGACGCGAGGCTAAAAGTTTTAAGAAAACTTTTAGCCGATATTTGGGCTTTTTAGTTATCCACGGAATGCTTCATTTGAAAGGTCTTAAGCACGGCAGTAAAATGGAAATGGCAGAAGAAAAGTATTTATCCCGTACTAAATTTTTGAATAAGTGATATAATGATAAGTATTAAGAGTTAAAATTTTAGTACTGGGATGATCAGAAATATTTCTATCGGAATAGACGTGGGGTCCTCAATGACGAGAGTCGTGGTGGGGGAATTTCTAAAAGGAGAAAAAAATCCTAAAATTATTGGCGTCGGCGAGGCTGAGACGCGGGGATTGCGGCATGGATATGTCGTTGATTCCGCTCCGGCGGTAGTTGCAGTCAGAAATGCCGTATTAATGGCTGAGAAAACTTCCGGCATAAAAATAAAACGCATTTTTGTGGCGGTCGGTGGTATAAGTTTGCGCGGAGAATTTAGCTCCGGTTCGGTAATTATTTCTAAGGCGGACGGCGAAGTGACAAGTTTGGACATAAATAAGGCACTGCAAGATTGTGAAGATAATTTAAATTTAAATAATAAAAAAGTTATCCAAGTATTCCCTATTTCTTTCCGACTTGACAGCAAAGAGGTACTGGGCCGATTGGAAGGCATGCGCGGAACCAAGCTTGAGGCCAAAGCCCTTTTTGTGACCTATTCTATGCAACATCTGGAAGATTTAATCGCGGTAATAGCGGGAGCGAGGGTAGAAACTATAGATATAATCGCCTCTCCCATAGCTCTGGGTCAAATTGCATTATCGGAAAAGCAAAAAATCGTGGGAGTAGCGATGGTCGACATCGGACATCAAACAACGTCCCTATCTGTTTTTGAAAATGGATTACCGATATCAATTCATACGTTTTCCATCGGCTCTTCGGATATCACCAATGACATCGCGCTCGGATTCAGGATTCCTCTGGAAAAAGCGGAGCGCTTTAAACAAGAAGGTGTTGGAGAAAATTTTTCAAAGAAAAAACTGGATGAGATTATTGAAGCGCGCCTCTCTGATATTTTTGAACTGATAGAAAATCACTTAAAAAAAATAAAGCGCAACGAACTCCTGCCGGCCGGCATAGTATTTGTCGGTGGAGGCGCAAGCACCCGGGGGCTTGAAGAACTATCGAAATCCATCCTCAAACTCCCCGCCAGCCTCGGAACAACCGAGATTTTTGGCAACTCCAAAACCAAACTGCGCGACTCAGCTTGGTTTACCGCTCTGGGCTTAGTAATTTCCGGCAGAGACAACAACGGTTATTCCGAAAGCTCATTAGCAAGCCTCTTCAAAGACCTAAAAAATACAGTAAAATCAAGCCTGAAACAGCTAATGCCGTAGAAATTAGGTTTTAGGTTCTAGGGACTAGGTTCTAGAAAAAAGAAAAAGGCTTGCCCCGTACCAAGTTCACTTTGGTTCGAGGTTGCTTTTTTTTGCGCTAGTGGTAGTATGTTTCATATGCCAAAAGTAAACCAAGCAATAGAGAGTTTCGCTCGCATCATGGTTATCGGAATAGGCGGCTCGGGTAAGAATGCCATCAACCATATGATAAATTCCAAGGTCAAGGATGTTACCTTTATCTGCATGAATACCGACACGCAAGATTTGCATCATTCTATGGCTGAGAAAAAAATCCACATGGGGAAAAATCTCACCAAAGGTCTCGGCGCTGGAACGGATCCGGAGATTGGAAAGAAAGCGGCCGAAGAAACAAAATCGGAAATCCAAGATGTCATCAAGGGAGCGGACATGATTTTTCTGGCTTGCGGAATGGGCGGAGGCACGGGCACGGGCGCAACTCCGATCATCGCTCGCGCGGCCAAAGAGCAAGGCATCCTGACGGTCGCCGTTACCACTAAGCCTTTCTTTTTTGAAGGCAGTCATAGGATGAAAGTAGCCGAAAAAGGAATTGAGGAATTGTCCAAAGAAGTGGACGCTATTATTATCATCCCCAATGACAAATTACTCCAATTAGCTGATAAAAACACTAATTTCAAAGATGCTTTTGCCAGTTGCGACGATGTCCTGCGCCAGGCGGTAGAAGGTATTTCCAACCTGATTACGACTCCCGGTATCATCAATGTTGACTTCGCGGACATCAAGGCGGTTATGTCGGACGCTGGCAGCGCGTTGATGGGTATCGGCACTGCCTCCGGCGAAAAGCGCGCTGAAAAAGCCGCGCTGGCCGCAATCAATTCTCCCCTGCTGGAGATTTCAATTCACGGCGCCAAAGGAGTGCTCTTTGCTATTTCCGGCGGGGATGATTTAACTATTCACGAAATCCAAGAAGCGGCTAAAATAATCACGGAGTCAATCGACAAAGACGCCAAAGTAATCTTCGGCACCATTCGTGATGAAAAATTAAAAAAGGGCGAATTAAGAGTTACGGTTATTGCCGCCAACTTCCCGGCGGACATGCCTCGTAAGACTCTCTTTAGCGGAGCGGGAACCATAAACCAAACACTGCTCAAAGAAGAGAATGCAGCTCTAGCTAAAAAAGAAATAAGCAATACCATAAAAAGTGGAAATATGAGCGGCAACGAGTTTATAAAGAAAATGGAAAAGAAGACAGATGCCATAGAGGATATTATCATCGAAGATGACACGGATGACTGGAGCGCTGTTCCGGCATTTTTGAGACGCAAGAAGTAATCAGGTTCTAGCTTCTAGGTGCTAGGTGCTAGATTTTAGGTTATAATGAACCATAAGTTCTAGAAAGTTTTTATTGCTAGTCACTAGAAACTATTCCCTAGAACCTAATTTTATGACTTACGATTTAATAATTATCGGCGGCGGGCCGGCGGGCGCGGCGGCGGCGGTGTACGCCGCTCGCAAAAGACTCCAAACGCTTTTGATCGTCGCCGAATGGGGCGGGCAGAGCGTTGTATCCGAGCAGGTTTACAATTGGATTGGCACAATTGCTCTTTCGGGGCCGGAACTGGCCGAAGGATTTAAAAAACACGTAATGGCTAATGCCGGAGTTGATTTACAGGTAAAAGAGGGACAGAAAGTAAATAATGTTTTTAAAAAAAATACCGGCTTTTTGGTCAAAACCGAGGAAGGTGAAGAATTTTTAACTAAAACAATTTTAATAACCAGCGGTGGTGGCAGAAGACAACTTCAAGCCAAGAATGCGGACCGGCTGGAACATAAGGGTCTGACTTATTGCGCTTCCTGCGACGGGCCTTTATTTGCCGATATGGATGTGGCTGTCATCGGCGGAGGCAATGCCGGCTTTGAGACCGCCGCACAGCTTCTGGCCTATTGCAAGTCCGTCACCCTTTTCAATCGTAGCGACATTTTCCGGGCTGATGAAATTACGGTGGAAAAAGTCTTGAGAAATCCAAAAATGAAAGCAATTAAAAATGTGGATATTTTAGAGGTGCGAGGTGAGAAATTTGTTGAAGGGATAGTTTATAAAGAATTATCTACGGGCAAAGTTATAGAGCTGAAAGTTTCAGGAATTTTCGTGGAAATCGGACAAGTCCCAAACACTGATTTTGTTAAAGATTTAGTGCCTGTGGATGAATACAATAGAATAAAAGTTGACGCCCGGACGCAGAAAACGGAAGTTCCCGGCATCTGGGCGGCTGGAGACTGCACCAATGTTTTATACCACCAAAACAACATCGCCGCCGGCGATGCCGTCCGCGCGCTGGAAGATATTTATTTATACTTGCACGCGAGGTAGAGCGCTATTCTTAAGACTGGGAGGAACGCAGTTCCTCCTCCATATAATGGAACAGCTTCAGTGAAGACTCGGTTTTAGGAAGAAGGTTTATTAAAATGTTTTGCTGTCTTCTTATGTCTTCCAGTGTGAATTCTCCCCTATTAAACTTATTGAAATATACTAAATCTATGTCGGTTAATTTTCCAGGATCGATACCATAAAGAACCTTTGAGCGTATGGCCAAATCCACAATCTCCCGACGGAAAAGCCCCATCCGCGCTTGTGCCAACATTTCCCTTTCTCTTTCCCCTTCTACCGCATCTTTAGTCACGGCAACTTTGGGGCGCTTGTTGATGCTATCTAAATTACCCATCTCTCCCACCCGTCCATTATATCACAAACGTATTATGAGCAAGTACAGTCACTCATTGGGTTACCACAACCAGGGCATTTTTCTTCATCCATATTTTTACAATCAACTAAATTATAATTACGTCAATAGATACGCGGACTAAAGCGTATCTATTGCACTTCTAATAGTATACACCCGATAAAAGGCAAATCAATACGAAGGTGGAGATGGTGAGATTTGAACTCACGATACCTTTACATACACTCAACCAGTACCGCCGACATATCGTCCGGCTTGGCGCGCATTTCTTTTTCTCTGGGGGCTCCCTGCTGCGGTCAACGGATCTTCGGATGAGGTCGTTTACAACATATTTAAGGGTTCCTTCTTGTCCGAGAGTTTCTTCAATTTCTAGGGTGGTAAGATTATCATGAACGCCGTCTGATGTCAAAAGAAACTGTTCTCCCTTGCTGATTGGGACAACATAAATACCAGGCAGGCTATCCCTTCTTCCTAAAGCTCTGGCAATTTCATGCCTAAGTGTAAAATAATAAATTTCTTCTTCAGTAAAATCTTGTAGGCTTCTGGCATTCGCCATTTTTTCGGTGATTTTCTGCCTGGCTTCCGGGCTATGGCGGGATTCACTCACAATGTCGTCGTCTATTGTAAGTTGCCGTATGGTCCCATCTTTATTTATTTTATATGCTCGACTATCACCTACATTAGCGATAAGCGCCCAATTTTTGCCATCCGTGTCAGTATGAATTTTTAGCACGGTAGCGGTAGTGCCCATGTCCAAACCTAGAGATGCTTCACGCACCGCTTTATCCACCCCTTTAATAATATTTGATAAAGCCTGTTTTGCTGTGTCAATGTCTACACCTTCAGGTATCTCTTGTAAGTGGACTAAAACATAATCGCGGGCAGCTTTGGATGCCACATCGCCTGCCGAGTGTCCTCCCATGCCATCAAATATGCCGAAAGCTCTATGGTTCGGATCGGCAAGAATCGCGTCTTCATTCCTGCCAGAATGTTTTTCGCTTTCTATCGTTTCAGCCGCCCATTCTATTTTGAGCTTTTCTTGGTTTTCTATTTTGCCGACTGGAGATTTGGGTTTGAAAGATTCATCCATAAAAAATAACTTTTATTCTTGGGCTGCCCATATTCTTCATAATGCAATTATACTACAAATGCGGTGAGATTTAAACTCACGATCCCGCAAAGCGGGATGCCGGTTTTTCTCAATCCCGTACGAAAGCGGAGGGTACAGGGCTCGGTCACGGATATTTTTCTGCTGAAAAATTCCGCTACCCTGCCTCAGCGCGCCCGCTTCCGGCTTTCTCGCCCTTAGGCAAAACAATTTATTGTTTTGCGGAGGGTACAGGGCTTGAACCTGTAAGGGCTTGCGCCCGCTGGTTTTCGAAACCAGTGCATTACCATTCTGCCAACCCTCCACTTTGGTGCGAGACAAGCCGGTGCTTGGCTGAGCAAGGATTACCCTTGCTCAACTCTTAAAGCAGTTTATCTTTTCTCGCTTTGTGACCCCACGCGGAATCGAACCGCGATTAACAGATCGAAAACCTGTTGTCCTAACCGTTAGACGATGGGGCCAATGAAAAATATAATAACATTTGTGGGCTTAATTGCAAAATAAAAATAGAAGGACCGACAACTAAAAGCTGTCGGTCCCGGATGGAAGCCGTAGGCGGAAAACCTGAGTCAAAGACGGTCTTCTGCAGGGATGGGAGGTGTAGGCGAAACGCCTCTTTCCGCACACAGAACCTATCTTTTTCTCTCACGGCTAACTTAATGTTGCAAACGAAGGACGCACCGCGGACTGGGCTCCTCGCACCATGCGAGGAGGGAGTCGCTGGCTAAACCCAGCTAAACCCATATGTCAAACTCTATCTTCCCGGAGAAGTCTTACATATCCCAGCCCACGGCTTATGCTTATCTTTGCACATGAGTATATGGTTTGTCAATAAAAATCTCCTAAAAAATAAAATAATGTATTCCGATTAAAATTATAAAAGCCAGGAACATATCCCTTTCGAGTGTTGCTGGCTCTTTTACGGGCATTTTGCCCCTTTCATTTATCACGCCCGAATGGGCGTACTTGGAACGTCGCGGCCGACGCCGACGTGGAGAATGCCTGCGGCCGGAAACCGAGGTCGTAGAGCGACTCAATGAGCACTCGTTGCGACCCGCCCATTGTCCTGATGGTGTGCAGACGGCCGTCGTGAATGCGGTTGTAAACGGTACGCCGCGAGATGTTGAGCAGGTGCGCTGCCTGATCAATCGAGACGCTACGACCGAGCCGGGGCTCAGACGCAACACTCTCCTCCTTGGCATTACTCATACGGTTGGGCCTCCCTTCAAGACCCGAAAGAACTAGCCCTGTCCAGCGACTACTCCTCCGGCAGGACAGGACCGATGATACCCCGCGAGGCAGCCAGGGCGATTCTATCGGTGACTGCTGCCAGCGTCTCCCCATCGTTCGCCGCGGTGACCACGACGAGTAGGACGGGTGCGAGGAGCTGCTGGTTGCTCAACCTCGCGCCGGCCCAGCGAACTTTCCCTCGGCTATCGAGAACGACGGTCAAGGGAAAACCGGAGTACTTCCGCCGCCCGAATTTTCCTTCGGCGGCCTTCCAGAGTTCCTCGGCTCTGGGTGACCTCTGCTGCACCCACTCGACTGACATGGCCGGCCGAGCATCAAAAAACCTTCGCGTGCGGGCCGTGTTTTTGCAATCCGACTCCTCACTTTCCACCACGGCAAAACTCCACATACATACCTCCCCAGTGAACTGACGAAACGGGTTGACAGGTCTTCCCTGTATTTATACACTTAATTTACATATTTGACAAGTAGCACAATTTTTGAACATGGCTAAAAAAGACAAAACAAGAAAAAAAATAAGGATAATAATCCTGGCCGGAGGAAAGGGCGAAAGAATGCAGAGTGATTTGCCGAAAGTTTTAGCAGAAGTAAAAGGCAAATCTATGATAGAGCATTTGCTTGAAGCTGTCCGTAAATCAGGTATTGATAACAGACCGGTTATCGTGGTGGGCTATGGAAAAGAAAAAGTAATGGCGAAACTCGGCAAAGAATATAATTATGTCATACAGAATGAACAACTGGGCACCGGACATGCGGTAATGAGCGCGCAGGAATTACTTGAAAACAAATTAGGCCATGTGCTAGTGCTTTATGGCGACCATTCCCTTGTCAGCACGGAAACTATAAAAAAACTAACGAGTAAACATTTAGAGTCTGGCGGGAAAATAACAATGGCGACAGCAAAACTTCCGGATTTCAAGGATTGGCGGGCTCTTTTTTACAAAAATTTTTCCCGCATAGTTCGAGACGAAAACGATAAAATTATAAAGGATGTCCAATTTAGAGACGCCAGCGAAGAAGAAAAGAAAATTACAGAAGTGAACCCTTGCTACTTTTGCTTTGAGGCAAAATGGCTCTGGAAAAAACTCAAAACTTTAAAAAATGATAATGCCCAAAAACAGTATTACCTGACTGACTTAGTAAAGCTGGCTATACAAGAAAAAATAAAAATAGAATCTATAAGCATATCCCCAGAGGAAGCCTTGGGCGTCAATTCCAAAGAAGAGCTTGAGATATTAGAGAGGTTGATGGTAAAATAGGACACCATGCATAATCCATTTGAAAACGCAATGGCCCAACTAGATAAGGTCGCCCAAATTAAAAATTTTGGCGATGAATTCATCGCTCGTCTGCGCCAGCCGGACCGCGATATCAGAATTTCCATACCGGTCAAAATGGATGATGGCTCTATAAAAATCTTTGAAGGCTACCGAGTGGAATACAATAACACCCTAGGGCCTTATAAAGGCGGAATCAGATATCATCCGGACACTGAAATAAATGAAGTGAAAGCGCTGGCCTTTTGGATGGTGCTTAAATGCGCGGTGGCTGGTATTCCGATGGGCGGGGGCAAGGGCGGAATAACCGTTGACCCAAAAAAGTTATCTAAAGGAGAACTGGAAAGACTTTCACGCGGATGGACGCAGAAGCTCTCTGATATTTTGGGCCCGCATAAAGACGTGCCGGCGCCGGATGTAAACACCACGCCGGAAATAATGGATTGGATTGCGGACGAATACGCGAAAATAACCGGAGACAAAACAGGCGCCGTAATAACGGGCAAAACTCTGGGCAAAGGCGGTTCCGAAGGCCGAAACACATCTACCGCCCAGGGCGCGTTTTATGTATTTGAGAAATTTAAAAAAGAATTGAAAATGCCCGAAAAATGCAAAGTAGTCGTGCAGGGATTTGGGAATGTAGGAAGTAATGCAGCCGAAACTTTCACTAAACACGGACATAAAGTAATAGCAATTTCCGATTCCAAAGGTGGAATTTATAATCCGAATGGTCTTGATATTGAAAAACTCCTGGAGTATAAAAAAACTACGGGCACTCTTTCTGGTTTTTCCGAGAGTCAAAATATCACCAATGAAGAACTTCTAGCAACAGAATGTGATCTTCTAATCCCAGCGGCTTTTGAAGATGTTATAACAGAAAATAATGCCGATAAAATCAAGGCTAAAGCCATTTTAGAGCTTGCCAACGGTCCTACGACACCCGAAGCTGATGAAATTTTATTTAAAAAGGGTATTCCTGTGATACCGGACATATTGGCGAATTCTGGAGGCGTGATAGTTTCCTATTTTGAATGGGAGCAGAATCTGAAAAACGAGCATTGGACCGAAAAAGAGGTCTTTGACAAACTCAAACCAATGCTGGAGGATAATTCGGAGAAGATACTGGAAAAAGCCAAAGAATCAAACACGACTCTGCGCATGGGCGCTTTCATCCTGGCACTTGAAAGAATTAAAGAGAAAATGTAATAAAAACTCACTTGTTTATTCGTACCATTGATAGTATAGTAATACTATGCAATCAAAATGGTTCCATTTAAAACCAAAAGTTATAAATCTCAGGAAGCAAGGCAAATCTATACGAGATATTGAAACCTCACTGGGTATTCCCCGTTCTACTCTTAGTGGCTGGCTAAAAGATGTGAAGCTTTCTAAATCCCAATATAAGTCATTGGAAATTAGGCATAAGAAGTCATTAGTTAACGCGAGAAAAAAGGCTTTGATTTGGCATAACCAACAAAAAATTGAAAGATTAAAATTAGCAGAAAGTGAAGCTGATAAAATTTTAACAAAAATTGCTCATAGTCAAGAAATTACTGAGTTAGGGCTTGCACTTTTGTATCTAGGCGAAGGATCTAAAAAATCCTTGACGACTAGTATGGGGAATTCTGACCCATTAATTCTGAAGTTTTTCCTTAAAGTAATGACCGAGATCTATAAAATAGATATTGAGAAGATTAGGTTTGATTTACATATTCGCGCTGATCAAAATCCGAAACTTGTTAAAAACTATTGGGCCAAAGAATTAAAAGCCCCAATCCACAGATTTAAACTCGTATCAATTGATAAAAGAACCACCGGAAAAATCACCTACCCAAACTATAATGGGGTATGCGTAATTACTTGCGGTAACGTTGCCATACAAAGAAAACTTGTATATATTAGTAAGAAGTTTTGTGAGAAATTTTTAGAAAATTTGGGCGGTTAGCTCATTTGGCTAGAGCGCGTCGTTGACGTCGACGAGGTAACAAGTTCGAATCTTGTACCGCCCACATGGAATTTCAATATTGGATATTGTGTTACGTAATCCCAGCATTTATTGCAACCTATCTTATTCGGAGGATAGTTTTAATGCGAAATAGAGTATTGATAATGCATATTTTTATTACCTTATCGATAATTTTACTTGTAAGTACAGGAGTCCGTTTAAATTGGAATTTTCAAATACTACAATTGTTCCTATTGGTGGTAGGAACTTTGTTATCAGTGTACTTTATGGGGTCCTTGGGATTGATGTATATGATTTCTAGTGCTATGCAAGAAATTTGTATTTTATTGGCTGCTACAATTATAATCCCAAAAAGTGGTTTATTCTTTGGAGCTCTTGCCACTTCTTTAATTTATACTTTGGCTCACAAGATAAACTGGCAGAAATTTTTGTTAATATTTTTGTGGGGTAATATTTCTATACTTTTATATGCATGGTTTCATTCGCCGTTGATAAATATCGCCCTCCATACGGCCATCGGAGCATTTTTAATTAAAAAAGAAATTTTATATGAATGTTACTAAAATATCACTATGAAACTTTTAAGCATTGAAACATCTTGCGATGACACGTGTATCACAATATTTGAAGCTAAAGGAGGCGTACAAAATGCCAATTTTAAGATTTTGGCAAATAATTCAAATTCACAAATAAAGGCTCATATCCCCTACGGCGGGGTATTCCCAATGCTCGCCAAAAGAGAGCATATAAAAAATTTACCAATAATTTTAGAAGCCAGCTTAAAACAAGCAAAATTAGAAAAAACAAAAAAACCCGTGAATGCCATCTGTGTAACTTATGGTCCGGGTCTTGAAATGTGTCTCTGGGAAGGTATCATATTTGCAAAAGAGCTCGCACAAAAGTGGCTTGTACCCCTAATACCGGTCAATCATATGGAAGGACACATTCTTTCTGTTTTCGGCAAAAATAAAGGAAAATTTATAATTTCCAAAGTAAAGCTTCCAATATTATCTCTTCTGGTTTCCGGCGGGCATACCGAACTAGTCCTCTCAAAAAAACCCGCCCGACTGAACAGTCGTTCGGGCGGGTGGATGGATTATGAAATCATCGGAGAAACTCTAGACGACGCAGTCGGTGAAGCTTTTGATAAAGTGGCTCGCATGCTCGGTCTGCCCTACCCCGGCGGACCACAGATTTCAAAATTAGCCGAGGAAGCTAGAAGGCACTTCAAAGGACTAGAAAATTTTTCAGGTCCTCGGTTCTCCGGGTCCCTCCCCCGGCCAGACCATTCAAAATCTTCTAGTCCTTCTCGTGCTATTAACCCCGAAAAGATTAGTTTTTCCATAGCTCTTCCTCGCCCCATGCTTCACAGTAAGAATTTTGATTTTTCTTTTTCCGGACTGAAGACCGCTATTTTATACCTAATAAAAAAAATGGGAAAAATTAATAACAAAACTAGAGCACAAATAGCATTAGAATTTGAAAATGCCGCAATAGAATGTTTGACGCATAAAACAAAAAAGGCTATGGAAAAATATGGAATAAAAACTCTCATTGTCTCCGGCGGAGTAGCGGCCAATAAACATCTACGGAATGAAATGCGGAAAATAACGAGAGGTAAATTAAAACTGCTTTTCCCTACCAAAGAACTCTCCACTGACAACTCCATAATGATTGGCATAGCCGGCTATTTGAATTACATAAAAAACAAAAAGAAAGTTCCTAAACCAGAGAACATAAAAGCAACTGGTAATTTGAGGCTTTAGTATGATATTATTTGAGTATGAATGAAAAGCTGCTCAAGCCCTATGACCCCAAAACAACAGAAGAAAGAATCTACAAGCTCTGGGAAAAGAGCGGTTTTTTTGCGCCCGAGGCGCATCCGCCTTGGGTGGATAATCCTAAAGAAAATCCAAACTATGGAAAAAAGTTTTCCATCGTTCTGCCTCCGCCAAATGCGACCGGTGTGCTTCACTTAGGCCATGTACTAGAGGATTCTATGCAGGATACGATGATTCGCTACAATAGGATGCAGGGCAAGCAAACTCTCTGGCTTCCTGGAACTGATCACGCAGCCATAGCCACCGATGCAAAAGTCACAAAAATTCTTGAGAAGAAAGGTTTGAAAAAGAAAGATATTGGCCGAGAAAAATTCTTAGAGCATGTAAATGAATTCGTGGAGGATAGCAGGAAAACTATCGTAAGCCAACTCCGAAAAATGGGGGCGTCGCTTGATTGGTCCCGCGAAGCGTTCACTCTGGACGAGGCCCGAAATACCGCCGTCAAAACTGCGTTCAAAAAAATGTACGATGACAGCCTTATTTATCGAGGATCCAGAATTGTAAATTGGGACCCAAAGGGTCAAACCGTAATTTCGGACGATGAAATCGTGTATGAGGAAAGAAAAAGTAAATTTTACACCTTTAAATACGGGCCATTTGAAATAGGCACGGCTCGTCCAGAAACGAAATTTGGTGATAAATATGTTGTTATGCATCCGAAAGACAGCCGTTATAAAAAATACACTAATGGCCAAAAGATAAAACTGGAATGGATAAACGGCCCAATAGAAGCCACCGTCATAAAAGATGAAGCGGTTGATATGGAGTTCGGTACGGGAGTAATGACGATAACTCCGTGGCATGACACTACGGATTTTGAAATTGCCGAAAAATATAAATTGGACAAAGAGCAAATTATTGACAAATATGGAAAATTGCTACCCATCGCCGGTGAATTCGCAGGAATGAAGATCAGTGAGGCGCGTGAGAAAATCGTTCAGAAATTAAAAACAAAAGAATTGCTTGTTTCTGTTGATGAAAATTATGTAAATAGAGTGGCGACGGCGGAAAGAACTGGCGGCATTATCGAACCGCAAATTATGCTTCAATGGTTTATTGACGTAAATAAAAAGATACCTGACCGCGAAAATAAATCGCTCAAGCAACTGATGCTGGAGCCGGTGCGAGCAGGAAAGATAAAAATCTTACCAGAGCATTTTGAAAAAGTTTATTACAATTGGATTGAAAATTTGCGCGATTGGTGCATCTCTAGGCAAATCTGGTATGGACACAGAATTCCCGTATGGTATCACGAACCGATATGTATACCAAAAGTTGGAAAAGAAGATCAAATTAGCAAATGTTTAGAAACAATAGTAAATGTAGAAAAACCAATCTGCCAATATTGTGATGCAAACTACATACAAGATGAAGATACTTTGGACACTTGGTTTTCTTCGGGGCTTTGGACTTTTTCCACGCTTGGCTGGCCTAGCACCAATGCGCCTGATTTGAAAAAATTCCATCCAACTAATGTAATAAATCCCGGATATGAGATTTTATTTTTTTGGGTGGCTCGGATGATTCTGATGTCGCAATATTTACTGGAAGAAATTCCATTTGAAACAGTGTACCTCCATGGCATACTGCGTGATGCCAAGGGGCAGAAATTCAGCAAGTCGCTTGATAACGGTCTTGACCCGATAGAAATAATAAATGAATACGGGGCAGACGCGCTGCGGATGTCTATGATCGTGGGCATCGGACCGGGAGCAGACGCTAAATTTGATATTCAGAAGGTAAAAGCCTACAAACTCTTTGCCAACAAAATTTGGAACATCACTCGTTATGTACTTTCAACAGAGAGAACTGGCGAGCTAAAGAAAGAATGGGTGGATGAGTTTGACTCGCTCACTAAAGACATTACATCAGATATGGAGAATTTTCGCTTCTACCTAGCGGCAGAAAAGTTGTATGCTTATGTATGGCACCGTTTTGCTGATGAAATTATTGAAGAAAGTAAAGGTAATACAGAATACGGAACAACACTTTATTATATTCTTGAAAACTCGCTCAAGCTCCTGCACCCTTTCATGCCTTTCGTCACGGAAGAAATCTGGTCGATGATGCCTGCCTCGCCGACAGGCAGGCCTATAAAAAATAAAAATCTTTTAATGGTTGAAAAATGGCCCTTCGACCTTACTCAGGGCAAACCCAATGACTAGCGACCCGAAAATCTTAGGTTTGGCATTTCTGGGAGGGATTCTTCCCTCTCTTTTCTGGCTGTGGTTCTGGCTCAAAGAAGATAAAAAAAACCCTGAACCGAAAGGACTCCTGGCGATAATCTTCATCATGGGCATGATAGCGGTAGCTTGCGTTCTGCCAATTCAAAAACTTATACAAGCCCAAGTAGATTCTCACCAGTGGCAACTCATCCTGTGGGCCAGCGTAGAAGAAATAATGAAATATCTTGCCGTTCTGGCTATTCTTTACAAGACAACTCACGCTGATGAGCCGATAGATTGGCCAATTTACCTGATTACTGCGGCGCTTGGTTTTGCCGCCCTGGAAAACACCCTATTTTTGATTAAGCCATTTTCCATGGGTGAAAATACTGTCGGCTTGCTTACAGGCCAACTTAGATTCCTCGGGTCTACCCTTCTGCACACCGTTTCCAGCGGAATTCTGGGTATTGCGCTGGGAATTTCCTTGCATCTGGAAAGATTTAAGAGAAAATGGTATACTGTTATCGGTCTGACGCTGGCTATTGCCTTGCATAGTGTCTTTAATTTTTTTATAATAAGGAATAGTGGGAGTGATTTTTTAAAGGTGTTCGGTTTTCTATGGGTCGTTACTATTATTGTTATGTTACTTTTTGAAAAAGTAAGAAGGATGAATTAAAATTACTATGAATAAAAAAAGAAATTTTTGGGAGAGACTAACGGGGAGTGTTCGCCTGGAAGAAGAACAGGAGGAGTCTAAAAAGGGTTTAATGGGGGCGAATAAAGGGAATGGAAAAGATAAAAAAAATGGCCAGGCCGAAGGACGGGCGGGCAGCAATTGGATTGAGGAAGAAAATGAAGAAGCAGAATTAGCCGTTGATGTTTATCAGACCCCAACAGATATCATTGTGCAGACGATGGTGGCCGGAGTCAGACCGGAAGATTTAGAGTTATCAATTGCCCGCGATATGCTCACTATCCGCGGCAATCGCGAAGAACACCGAAACATAGACGAAGAAAATTATTTCACCAAGGAACTTTACTGGGGAAAGTTTTCTCGCACCATATCACTCCCCCAAGAAGTAGAGCCGGAAGAAGTCGATGCGACAGAAAAAAATGGACTCCTGACTGTTAAAATTAAAAAGGTGGATAAAGAAAAGAAAAATATCGTAAGGGTCAGGTCAATCTAGGAAATTACGTCTAGCTTTTCCTTGATTTCAACTTTTCTTAAAAAGAATATCCCAGTTGCAACAAAGACAGTCATAACTATTATAGCAATTCGGTAACGTGTCGGGCCATAACCAATAAAGAGCGAGGTTATCAAGCCCCACGATAACGGTCCTACAAGTGTTGAAACACGCTCGGCAAGGGTGTAAAAACTAAAACCAAAATTTAGTTTTTCCTTTGGGCATAATGCCGTCATTACCGCACGAGTCACTGACCATGTTGCTCCATACATAAAGCCCATCAAGACCGTAAAAATAATAAAAAGATTAAAATTTGAGGTTAGACCAAGAGCTGGTAATATAACTATCCAACTCCCGAGAACAATCATAAGGGTTCTTTTTAAACCAATTTTATCTGCGACCCAGCCTGAACAAAAAGCGCCAATGGCAGAAGTGGCAAGTATTCCCAAAAGAAGTATTGATTTTGTACTATCTGAAACATTAAAAACTCTCTCTAGATAAATAGGAAAATTATTGGCCGCGGTTAAAATTGCGTCATTGAAAAAGAAAAACGCCAAAAGGAATAAGCCTATACTCGGAGACTTTAGAAGTTCTTTAAATTGATTCCAATAATTTTTATATTCTTCTTTTAATATAATTTGATTATCAACTTTCTCTTGCTTGGGTATTTTAAAATATAAAAGCATAGGCAAAGCCAGAATAAAAAATATAATTGTTGCCGGAAGAAATGTTTGAGCACGACCAGCTTCTCCTACAAGATATACCGCGCCAGAAGCTAGCGGTAAGGTTATTACAAGTCCAGCAATCTGTCCTAGCCAATTGCCTGTTTGGCCTATGCCGGATATTTTCCCCCACTTTTTTCTGGGCGCAATATAATATAAAAGCGCATTATAAAAGACAAATGAAAACTGGTAAAGATAATTCGCCAGAAGAAAAAACAATACCGCTAGAAATACCTGATTGGAAAAAAATAATGTTACAAAGCTAACACTTAAAAAGCATAGGAATATAAGTACAGTAATTCTATTGAGATATTTCTGTTGTCTTCCGTTTTTATCGGCTATTCCGCCTAACACCGGAGCAGTTAAAAGAAGCAAGACCGAGCCAATTGTAAAAATCATATTGTACCAAAAATCAGGAACGCCTTTATCAATCACCAGCCATTGTGAAAAGTATAAAAAGAAAACAATAGTAGTTATTGAATTGGCAAAATCATACAGAGTCCAAAGAAAAATATTTTTCTTATTCATATTTTGTGTGTTTACTAAACTCGGCTAGAACTTATTTTACTAAAAATTCAACTGGAAATCCAAATCTAGATAAGGTCTCGGTTTTGCTAAAGAGATTTTCCGGCACAAAATCTTAGCAAAACCTCGGCTAATATTTTCTTAAATTCGGCGAGATTCGGAATTCTGCCCGCAGGAGGGGTTTGGGGAGGAATGCGGGCGGGGGACTCCTTTTATCGTTGAAAAACCTAGGTAAAATTACCCCTTTACAAAAGTAAAAATTGGGTGTATAATATACAGGTAGTGTATTAAGTTCTTTAAAATAGCTACTTTTGTAATTCGCCACAGCTTTTAGCTTATAAACAATTTGTAAATTAAAAACTATGGCGACAATTTTGTCGCACTGGTAGGCCTGCGGGCCGGAAAGGATGACACCATGGCGAAGACCATGACTGCATCTGTGACCCCGATGACTGACGGACAGATCGAGAACGTGGTGGCGAAAGTGCGTGACGCGCTTCGCAAGCACCGCGACCAGCTCGAATCCGCGGCCGTCCAGCGAGTGAACGGCATCGACAAACTGGGCGAAATGTTGATTGCCCCGTTTCGGGTGCGCGTGGAAGCCGAAATGGAAATCATCGTGCGACCCTTCAAGGTGGATCGCACGAAAACCCCCGAGGAACTCTACGTCGCCATGGGGCGGGTGGAGTGGTACAAGGACGCGAATGTTCTCCGGGCCATGCCGAACGCCGGTCCTGCGGAAGGCGAGCTTGTTCTCTTTCCGCTCAAGCGGGATACGCCGGTGGCTGACGTGCTGGCGGCGTACGAGCTCCGCAATTTGGAGCCAGACCCCACCGCTCTCATGCAGGTGATGGCCGAGGAACCAGAGCTCGCCGACGATCGTCGGATCGGTTGTCAGTGGGACGCCTCCGGAAGCTACGTCTGCGTCTACCGCGATGGTGGCGAGCGCGGGGTCGGCGTGGGCCGGGGCGGCGGCGGCTGGAGTGGCGACATCTGGCTCGCCGGGCGTTGCAAGGTAAGTCCTCAGGTCTAGTTGCTCGGCGCTCTTGCGCCTTGAACCTTAGCTCTGAGTTCGTTTTATATCGTTTGTGGGTGTAATACTGAACCCTCAAGATCAGCCGCGCGGCGTTCCCCTGGAACACGCGCGGCTTCTTCAATTCAATTTTAATTTTGATATAATGAAAATGGTAGTAGGCGAGTGTGAGAGCGACTAAGGTTTCTTTCTGCCGAATCCAGTATCCGTATGTCGGGCGTGTTTGAGATTACGATTTCAAGCAGAGTGATATACGCAGAACTTCATAAAAAATGAAAATACTTGGTATAGAATGCTCTCGCATTATGATGCGGAAAACTACAAACAATATTCAATCCCGAACTATTTTTAGTTTATGAGAATTTTAAGGGGTGGTGGAATAGATAGCATTCTATACAAGCTACGTCTACGTCAACCGCGATGGTGACAAGCGCAAAGTCAACGTGAACCGGAACGACAGCAACTGGAATGGCAACATCTGGCTCGCCGGGCGTCGCAACTTTTTTCATTTCTCCCCAGACTTTTTGTCTGGGGAGTTTTGTTTTACAATTTGTCCATGCCAGCCACCGAGTTGCTTGCCTGCTTCAGAGAGCGGAAGAGATAAGGCGATATATTTTTTAGTATCTAACGCTTTAATTTCGGAGAGTATATATAAAAGAAATTTTAGGGTATCGAGGGAAATAATTGCTTTTTTAATAAACGGTTGCTTTTCTTGTTTTTCCAAAAAGCTCGCTACTAAAATACTCTCGATGGTTTGAATAAAATATTTATCTATTGTTTCCGATAAGGTATAGCGAGAGGTTTTTGGGATAGTGGGCAAGTATCCATGCCACAGAATATACGCTGATTTCATTATCTCTAAAACTGGTAAAAATTGCCGTGGGGGGGTCTTCATAGTAATTTTTATTTCTTACTTAATTTGCTAAAGTAGCATCATAACATGAATAAAGTAAATTTAGAAAATATAATTTCTGTTGAAAATTTGCTTCTAGCATGGAGTGAATTTCTGACAGGAAAGAGGTCGCGAAAAGAAAACTCCTCCACAAAAAATGGAGGAGAAACGTTGAGTTTCGGGAACCACGATGCGATGCCGGTTCTCGCCGTTCCAGACGTTGTCATTCGAGAAGCGGTTGACGTTCACCTTGAGACGATCGTCGTCGTTGACGTTCACGTTAGCAACGAAGAATTGTACGATAAGCCATCTATTTCACTGCCGACCCAAGCACAATTTAATGTCAGAGGTCGTGCTGTATTTTATCCGAGGCTTAGAAGCCTACAAGCTTATCGCACCAACTTTTATGTTTTTTGTTTTAAAAAAGAATTCACTCTTTCGCAAGAAAAAATCCAGCGAAACTCTCAAATTGATTTTTAAATAATCACGGCTCAGAGCCGTAGCCATGAGCATTTCCCGATTACAAATTAAAGTATAACAGAATTAAAAAATAAAAAAACAAGGGTCAAAGAAACAAAGTTTCAAAGTATCTAAATTGAAAACACACCGAGTTTACATAATGTAAAACGGTGTGTGCTGGGTTCTCCGTGCTATCAAAAGCATTGCACGGAGAACCCGATAGGGCTCAAAGCTACAGTTGCGGAACCACGATGCGAGGCCGGCCCTCGCCGCGCCAGACGCCGTCATGCGAGAAGCGGCGGACGCTCACCTCGAGACGATCGTCGCCGTCGACGAACACGACAGCAACGAAGAGATTGCTCTTGTCCTTCTTGACCGGCTCACCCGCCTTGGTGAACGGAATGAACGTGGCATAGCCGCCGGTCCGTAGCCACTTACGGTTGGTCTTGGCGAACAACTTCACCTGTGGCCACGAAAACCGCAGACGGTCGAGATTCTCGCCGAAGCCGCCGAAGATGGTCCCGAAGTCAGCGTCCCCGATCATCTCGTAGACTTCCACGGGAATTTCCAGTGTCGCCGCGCTTGGCACGTCGAGTCCCCAGGCGACGAAGTCGGAGTCGATATATCCGTCGAAGACGTCGGCGGACTGCGAGGGAATCTCGATGCCGTCCGTGGCGCCAATGGTGAGCGTGGACGCACCGGAGATGAGCTTGAGCACACCCACGATGTTCTGGGCGAGCTCGGCAAGGACAGTCTTCACGGCAATCTTGACCACCGCTTTGACTTTGTCTCCCTGCGCCAGAACGCGCTGGGTGTTGCCTCCGTTAAGAACACCGGTTGAGGATAGTTCTTCCACCGCCTCTTCACCGGCTTTCCGCGCCGCCGCCGCCGTCACGTCCACGATCTCACTCTTCTGCCCGGATGTAATCAATGTTGCCATTGTTATCATCCTCCACTGTTTAGATTGGGGAAATTCCCTTTCGCCACAGTTCAAAAGAAACATAAATATTTCCTTAAAGCTGTGGCGAATTACAAAAGTAGCTATTTTAAAGAACTTAATACACTACCTGTATATTATACACCCAATTTTTACTTTTGTAAAGGGGTAATTTTACCTAGGTTTTTCAACGATAAAAGGAGTCCCCCGCCCGCATTCCTCCCCAAACCCCTCCTGCGGGCAGAATTCCGAATCTCGCCGAATTTAAGAAAATATTAGCCGAGGTTTTGCTAAGATTTTGTGCCGGAAAATCTCTTTAGCAAAACCGAGACCTTATCTAGATTTGGATTTCCAGTTGAATTTTTAGTAAAATAAGTTCTAGCCGAGTTTAGTAAACACACCCCGATTAAAGTCACGTCGTTTTTGCCTAAATTTTGGCGCGCGGAGCGAAGCTCCGCGCGAAAATTTTGACCGAAAATCGTTGAGTTTAATTCTGGTGCCGAGGGCCAGATTTGAACTGGCGACTTCTTCCTCTTCAGGGAAGCACTCTACCAACTGAGTTACCTCGGCAACTACCAGCTTATAGTACTAAAAATATAGCTTTTTGCAACATACTTGGTATGTAGAACATTAAATGCTATACTAACCACACGATGTTTATATGTAGATTATGCAATAAAAAATTTAGGCATTATGGTAAACAAAAAAGACAAACTAACCGTTGCGGGGCCTGCAATACAAAAATTAGAAGATTCCGGGCTAAAGCTGCTGCCATTAAGTTTTTAGGAGAAAAATGTGTAAAGTGTGGTTGGCAAGGAAACCAAGCAGCACTTCAATTCCACCATACAGACCCCAATGAAAAAGATTTTATTATCGGAAGTGTCGCAAATAAAAGCTGGGATTCCATAAAGAAAGAGATGCAGAAATGTATCTTACTGTGCGCAAATTGTCATTCAATTGAACATAGCACAAAAGATGGGAAAATATTTCTTAAAGAAGCTCTAAATTATAAAGGTAGAACACTCAAATTTTAAATCAAAACAACTTACCTAGACATATTACTGTTTGAAATTTTCCAGTATATTATTGACACTATCTAAATTACTCTTGGCTCCGCCGTATATGCTCATTATTTGTTCCAAATACGGCTGAATGAAGTAATAAGCGCCAATAGCGGAACCGATAATAAACGCCCAGTAAACAAACCTAATAATGCCGGAAATGCGCTGGCTTCTGCGCATAGAACGCAATATTTTATTATTTTCTTCGGCAAGCTCTGAGGTCCGCTCCAAAAGCTTTTGTGATTCCGGGTCCATAAATATAATTTAGCACAATGTTTTGATAAATAAAAGGCTGTTTTTATTTTCCTCTTTCTGTTCCATTTTTACTTTTATCAGTATACATTCTTGCATCAGCTTCCATAATTAGTTGTTTGGCAATTTCTTCAGGAGTTTCTCCATCTTTGAGTTTACCTTTTCTTTGAATTGCATGTCCAATAGAAACTGTAAGTTTAAAATCTAAATCAGGAAATCGTTTAGCCAAATCAGAATTTATTTTTGCTTGAACTCTTAAAAGAATCGGTTCAACTTCTTTTTTAGTTAAACTTCCCCTACCTTCTTGCATTAATCCAAACTCGTCACCCCCTAAACGAAATGCTTGTCCTCCTCTCTCGCTTGCTTCTTCCTTCAATCGTTTGGCAACGACCTGTAATGCTTCATCACCTACAGGGTGCCCCCTACTATCATTTAATTTTTTAAAATTATCTATATCTAAAAGAAAGAAAAAAACATAATCTACATCAAATAGACGCTCGTGTCCTTCATGCGTCAATCTTCTTATTACTGTAGGCAATTGCTCATTAAGAGCACGAGAATTCAAAAGACTGGTCTTAGAATCAGTCAGAGATTCTGATTGAGCTTTTTGTTCTCTGGCTCGAGCTTTTCTCTCTCTTTCTTGAGACTTTTCTAAGGATTCAGCAAGTATGCGAGGAAGAAGACTTCCACCATCTCCAAATTCTCGTCTATCTATCATAGCACTATTTTATCACAAAATAACACGAAAACCAATTCTTGGTGCCCTCGGCAGGAATTGAACCTACATTGGAACCTTAGGACGGTCCAGTTCTATCCGTTGAACTACGAGGGCATACAAGAGCAATGATATATTATGGATAGATTAAAGTCCAAGTAATTGAGAAATTTTCGGTCTATCAAAACCAATAATAAGCTCATCACCGATGATAATTACCGGCACGCCCATCTGTCCACTTTTTTCTATCATTTCTTTTCTTTTTTCTGCATCGCCGGCCACATCGTATTCTGTATAAGTGACATTATTAGCCTTAAAAAATTCTTTGGCCATCTGGCAAAAGTGACAAGAAGGGGTTGAATAAATTGTTACGTTTTGTCCGCCAGAGGCGGATCCGCCTTGGACGGACATATTTATATTCATAATGTTTAGTATAGCATACTTGTCTGTAAGTTAAAATGGCGATATATTTTATACATCCATCCGTCGCTGGTAGCGGGCTTGCCCGCCGAAGCTAGCTATGGCTGGCGAAGGCGGGATTAGTTTAGTGGCAAAATGAGTCCTTCCCAAGGATTAGACGGGGTTTCGATTACCCCATCCCGCACAAATTATTTGAATAAATTTTTTAAAAAAGAAAGAAATCCTCCGGATTGACTTTCTTCTGCTTCTTTTTTACTTTTATCTTCCACCACCACAATCAAGCCCTCGCCTTCCTTGGCCAAACCGAATTTCTCGCGAATACTTTCTTCCACTCCGCTCTCGGTCTTTAATTTAGCAATATCGGATGAAAGTTTTTCTTTTTCTTTCTCCAGTTCCGCTACTTTATTTTCCGTTATCTTTCTATTTTCCCTGGTTATTTCCATTTTACCCATAAAACCAATCACGCCCCAAGCAAAAACCAATACCCCGATGCCTAAAAACACCAAAATGGGCTTTGAATGCATGATATTTCTCAATTCTCTTTTTTGTTGAAAATTTCTCATCGTGTGATACACTAAGTATATGCTTTTTAATAAAAAACATCAAAAGAAA
>CAZYBS010000006.1:0-14347 GCA_964645245.1 uncultured Candidatus Saccharibacteria bacterium | reverse complement strand
TTCTTAATCCTCTTTTTTGTTGAAAATTTCTCATAACAGGTAAAATATGATATACTGATTTAGTATATGCTTTTTAATAAAAAACATCAAAAGAAAGTACAAGTAGTTTGGGCAGTCGTTAGCATACTGATTATTGTCAGCATGATTTTGCTCTATTCTCCCATTTTTAGCTTGAAATAGGTCCCGACCATAGTCGGGATCCCGACTATGGTCGGGACATCATCTTCAAAAATACATCTGGTGGAATATTTACTTGTCCTCTTTCTTTCATTTTCTTCTTGCCCTTCTTTTGTTTTTCGCGCAGTTTCATTTTACGGGTTATATCGCCTCCATACATATGAGCGGTAACATCTTTTTTCATGCCGGAAAGAGTGCGAGATGAGATAATGCGTCCGAGCGCCCTACCTTGAATTTTCAAAGTAAACATTTGCCGAGGCAAAAGACTCTCCAGCTTTTCAACGGATTTTTCTGTTTCTTCTTCCACTCTTTTTTTAGAAATAACTTTAGAAAAGGCCGTTACGATCTCGTCAGCAACCAGTATATCAAGCCGAGTAACATTAGCCTCGCGCATTTCGGCTATATTGTAAGATATTGACCCATAGCCAGACGAAGTGCTTTTTAATTCATCAAAAAAATTACGCATCAGCTCGCGCAGCGGCATTTTTATAGATATAGATGAGCGATTGTCTCCAAAATTCTCTGTCTCTCCGATTTCTGCCTCATGGTCAAATAAGATTCGCATAACATTGCCTAAATATTTAACCGGAGTGATTATTTTTGCAGTCACCCACGGTTCGAAGACAGTTTTGATATTTCCATCGTCTGGGAAAAAATACGGGGAATAAATCTTTTGTTTTTTACCATCGCTGTATACTACCTCGTATACAATGGAAGGCGTGGTAATAATTAAACTCAAATTAAATTCCCGTCTGAGTCTTTCGGTAATAATTTCCAAATGGAGCATTCCCAGAAATCCAAGACGAAATCCCCGCCCGAGGGAGCCTGAAGATTCCTCCTCATAGGAAAAGGAGGAATCTGAAAGCCGTAATTTGCCTAAGGCTAATTTAAGTTCGGAGAAATTATCCCCGCCCGAACGTGCCGAACCACGTTCGGTACGGGCGGGCGCATTCTCTGGAAAAAGACTTGCCCAAACCACCGGCCGGGGCTGCATATAACCGGCCAAGGCCGGTAAAGGATTTGCCAGCTTGGTAATCGTGTCTCCAACCGAAGCAATACCCGGCTTCTTGATGCCGGTGACAATGTAGCCTATATCGCCGGCCGAAAGAAAATCACCTGGAGTTTCTTCGGGTGAAAAAGTACCCACTTCTAAAGCAGTGAATTTCTCATCTGCTACCGCAAAGATCAAATTCTCGCCTTTTTTTACCTGGCCGTCAAGCACTCGCACAAAAACTATGACTCCTCGGTGATTTGAATATTTAAAGTCAAAAACTAGTGCACGAAGTGCACTCGCTGACTCACGCTGACTGGACGCGGAATCACGCTGAATTCCGTCTGCGACGTTCTGCGTACTGTATATGCTAGTCGGCGGAGGCACTCTTTCTATAATCGCATTCAAGAGTGCCTCAACCCCTTCTCCGGTACGGCCGGAGACTAAAAGTACTTCTTCCGGAAGGCAATTCAAAAGCTTCACAACTTCATCTTTTACCTCCGATATCCTAGCCAAGGGTGAATCAATTTTAGAAATGACAGGAATGATTACAAAGGCCTCTTCGCCCCGCCCCTGCCCCGCCGTTGGCGGGGCGAGGCGGGGCAAGCGCGCCATAGCGAGCGTAGTAAGCGTTTGCGCCTGCACCCCTTGGGTAGAGTCAACCAGTAAAATAGAGCCTTCCACGGCCTTCAGGGCGCGAGAAACTTCGTAAGAAAAGTCCACATGTCCTGGGGTATCAATCAAGTTGAGTATGTACTCATCCTCAACTTGCGCAGACCCACGCTGACTTGACGCAGACTGACGCAGACTTTCATATACAATTCTTTTAAATGTAACGTCTGAACTCCCAAAATTTATGAGTAGAGCTAATTGATATTTTGACCCCTTAAGATAACTCCATAATTGCTCTTCTTGCGGTTTTCCAATCTCAGGAAGAGATTTAAGTTCAATAATTATCTTTTCTTCAATAACAAAATCAGGTATATATGTTCCAACTTTCTGATTGTCATATAATACATCTATAGTTTTTTGACTTTCAAAATTTAATCCGATTTTATTAAATTCAATTTCTAAAGCTTTTTGATATACTATTTCTTTGTGCCCTAAACCAAGAGATTTTTTTACCGCGAAAGCTGCACCTCTAATTTTGTAGGTAATATCTTTATACAGCAAATCTCCTGTCTGTATTTTGTCCGCGTTAGTCTGTGATAAGTCCATTTGTCCGCGCGCATGGTAAACCATGCGAACGGGCTGCATTTTGATAGTAATCCCCCGCTCGCGTTCCAGCTCCATAGAGTCCAGCACTTGATCGCGCATTTTGCGTGTTTCTATGGTATGCGTAATCTCCAGCATTCTGTCCGCAAGCGTACTTTTTCCATGATCTATATGCGCGATTATGCTAAAATTTCTGATGTTTTCTAATTTCATATTTTATAATTGGTCAACCTGGCAGGTTGACCAATTTTTTATTCCAAAAATCCCCCGGTTTGATGATTCCATAAATCAGCGTACAAATTATTCTTTTCTAAAAGCTCTTGGTGCGTGCCTTCTTCAACAATTTGTCCTTTTTCTAAAACAATAATCCTATCCATTTTCTGTATGGTAGAAAGTCGGTGGGCTATCACAAGTGTTGTTTTACCTTTCATTAGTTCACTGAAGGCATCTTGAATATATGACTCGCTAATGCTATCAAGCGAGCTTGTGGCTTCATCCAGTATAAGTATCGGAGCATCTTTCAACATGGCTCGGGCAATCGCTATTCTCTGCCTTTCTCCGCCGGAGAGTTTCACTCCGCGTTCTCCCACAAAAGTGCCATAACCCTTATGGAGTTTTGAAATAAACTCATCAGCATGGGCTTTTTGGGCTGCGGAAATAATTTCTTCATCTTTTGCTTTTGCGCTCGGCTTTCCGTAGGCTATGTTCTCACGGATTGTGCGGTGGAAAAGGACTGACTCTTGCGGTACATAAGATATGACGCTACGTAAATCGTCTTGTTTCACTTTCCTAATATCCTGCCCATCGATAATAATATTACCCCCGACCACATCTACAAAACGCAAAACGAGGCTTGTTATAGTAGACTTACCGGCGCCTGAATGTCCGACCAGGCCAACGCGTTCCCCCGGTTTTATATCCAGATTAAAATTACGAAAGACTTCCCGTCCGTTTTGATATTCAAATGAGACATTTTTAAACACGATATGGCCGCTATGCATTTTGAGTGTTTCCGGATTTTTCGGGTCCAATATATCGGGTGTTATTTCAAAAATATCCACCATTTCTTTCATATCCGATATGGATTTCATAAATCGGACCAGAGAATTCCCAAACTCCCATAAATTATTGGCAATGACTACCATGTAAGTCTGAACAAGGACAATCGTGCCGGTGGATATTTCTCCCCGGAACCACAAAACTATCATCGCGTAGAGAATGGCAATTTCAACTGTAATAATCATCAGATGCTGCACTAAGTCCATCTTGCCGCCCATAAACCAAGCTCGTTTGCTTCTTTTTTCGCCTTCCTTGGTATATTCTCCAAACGAGGCAACTTCGTTTTTGCTTGCGGAAAAAAATTTAACTGCTGAAATATTACTAAAGACATCCGCAAGACGCCCGCTTATCCTGGAATCTTGCTCCGCTTCGGTTAAATCATACGAAATTTTTCTTTTAAGCATCAGGAAAACGACGCCCATATGCACGACAATCCAAACACCAAATATCACGCTAATTACCGGGGCCTGAAAAATGAGAATGACAAAAACGCCGGTTAAAAGGACGAAAAATTTCCAAAAATTATAGAAGAAAGTATCAAAGACGGTTTCAAATCCGCCGACAAAGCGCCTGGCTTTGGTCACCAGGCTTCCGGCAAAAGTATTGGCAAAAAAAGTATGCGAATTCCGTTCTACCCTTTGAAAAGTAAAGTCCCGCAGGTCGCGGATGGCCTCGGCTTCGAATTTTAAAAGAATAAATTTGGTTATTCTGGCAACAAAAAACACGGAAACATGTATGCCTATAATAATAAACAACAATCGGAAAACATCATCAGATGCGGCTGAATGGCTAAGGTCATTTTGTGAAAGTACATCTATAATTTTCTTGAAATAAAAAGGAACAGCCACTTGGTCAAAAAATACCCTGGCTGTGTAAAACACCAGAATAAAATAAAAAACCCACTGGCGTTTCCGTATCGGTGGCCAAATATATTTTAGTATTTTCGCAAAAAGAGAAAACATCCCGCTATTCTAGCAAGAAAGGGCTATATTTCAAAGCCCTTCTTGAGATGGCGCGAGAATTTTCGCGCGCCAGAATTTGGTTTGCAGAGCTTGGGCGATATCTTTTAACTCTTCATTTTTCAAAAGATGTAACACGACAATACCTGCCAAGATGCCCAAAATACCGGAGATAAATCCTTGCAGGAATATTCCCCAGAAAGTAGTGGTGCCAAAAATCGGCGAAAAGATGTTTAAGCCTAGATAAGCTACAAGTCCGATAAAAAACGAAGCCCCCAGACTTTGGAAAAAAGTCTTGGTAATAAAAGACTCCCCGTCCATAAAATCTCTGCGGACAAAAAACCAATGTAGAATGAAATTTAAGATAGTGCCGGCGGAATAAGCCAGCGGCAGCATTAATACTTCCGTGCCTGGAATATCACTGACTTTCAGCATTGATTCTATGAAATAACGGAATATTAGTATATTTTGGAAAAGATGAATAAATACATAAGATAAAATTATAATTAAAATGGAACAAAATAAATTAACTGTCAGCGGACGTCTGGTTTCGCCCTGAGCATAGTAAGCTCGGGACAAAAGAGCAATCATGCCCTGGGCGATAACGGAAACAGAAAAGATCGCCAGCGAGGCCGCTACCAGGCGAGTATTGTCCCAAGAAAAAGAAGCGGAACCAAGTATCACCCGTACAATCTGCGCGCGCAATACGATAAAGAGAAAAGTGACGGGCAAAGACCAAAAAATTATGGCTCGAGCGGCGGATTTTAAGTGACTTTTAAATTCGTCTATTTTCCCGAGAGATATTGACCTGGCTAAAATCGGAAAAGCGGCCACCGCATAAGATATGCCGATGATATTCAGCGGGACCGATTGAAGATTGAAGGAAAGATTAAAAATTGAAATAGACCCGCCTTTCAGGTATGAAGCCAGAGCAATGATGGAAATGAGAGCAAGATTATTAAAAGCCAGTCCCAGAGTCCTGGGGAGCGAGGTCCAGGCAATAGTTTTTATATCCGATAAATTAACAGATATGGCCTCGCCCATAGGCCCACGGCCGAGGGAAAACCTCGGCCTAAATAAACTGCCTGAGGCGAGTGCTTGTACGCCAAAATGCATCAGAGCTCCCAGGGCAACACCCAAAGCTAATCCATAAATTCCAAAAGCCGGATAAAAAAATAAAATACCAACAATAATTCCGACATTGTAAAAAATCGGGCTCAGAGCATAAATAAAAAACTTCCGAAAAAGCTGAGTGATAGCGCCAAAAAGATTAGACAAACCCATTAATATCGGAGAAAGAAGCATTATTCTGGACATTGTAATCACTTTAGTTTGCGCATCAACCGTAAAACCGGGAGCCACGAAAGAAATGAGCTCCGGCATCAGAAAAAAAACAAATAAAGACACCAGAACCATCACGAAAAAAAACACGGTGAAAATATCATTTAAAAATTTGCGGGCCAAGGGGGTCACTCCATTTTCCTTCCCGCCTACCAATTGGCGGGCGGGCATTCTGGCAGCCAAAAAAGGTATCACAACCGTGATAGAGGCCAAGGAGGCAATCGATATGAAAATAAGGTCCGGAATTCTGAAAGCGGCGTAATAAATATCCAGCGCCTGCGACGGTCCGACAAAATGCGCCAGCAGACGATCTCTAAGCAAGCCCAGGATTTGAGAAAGTAGCGCGAACGAACCCAAAAGGAGCGCGGCTTGATTTATGCTCCCATATTCTTTGCCAAAAATCCTGATGATTCTATCCATCCCATTTTTTATTGCTTTTTCTTAGTAGAATTATCTTTTTCAGCCGCATTAAAAGAATCAACATATTTTACTAAATCCTGATTGGCCGGAGCCAAGGAAAGCGCTGTTTGCGCATAAGCCAGCGCACCCTTGTTGTCGTTCTCGCTTTTGGCTATTTGAGAAAGAACAATTAAGGCATCAATATAGTCAGGTTTGAGAGCCAGAGCCCTATTAGCATAATCTTTTGCTTCTTTATTTTTCCGATCCGAAAAAGATGCGCTGGCCATATCAAGCTTGAGCCCTGGATTGAGTGGATTTAAGGCTGAGGCTGTTTTGTAAGCTTCAACCGCCTGACTGTAAGCATCCTTGACACCGAGAGTGGCGGCTGTTTGATAGGCCGAACCAAGTAATTTGAAGTTCAAATAATTTTTCGGATTGTAGGTTGTGGCTAACCGTGCGGCATTTATTGTTTGACTTAAACTGGTTTGTAAATCGGCTTTATCCCTATCAGACAAGGAAGCTCCTTTTTGGGCCAGGGAATTTAATTTCACCAGATATATCTGCGCGTAAGTGCGCAAATATAAATCATTGGCATATAGGGTCAGGGCTTTATTAATAGACTCTTCGGCAATTGGAACAGTTGAGGTGGTTAATGCTTTTCCAAAATAGGAAATTGATATCAGGCGCTCTGCGTATTTAAAAGAAAGAGTGACCGAAACGATTATTATCAGAACAATAAAAAGTATGGAAAAAAAGCTTTTTCGATGGTCATTTAAAAATGACACTGAAGCTTCTTTTTGCAGGCTAGAGGCGGATAAGCCTATAAAGACTCCGGCCAAAGCAAAAGCCAACAAAAATATTACCGCTCCGGTGGAATAAAAAAAGGAAGAAATAAATAAATAAAGAGACAATACAAAAAATGCCATCGTTTCCCAATTGGCGCTATTTTTAATGCTGGAAAAAATTGATTTTACGCCAGCTATTATAAATAAAATAAAAAAGATAAGCCAAGCCAGAATACCAAGATACCCGGTGGTAGCAGCGAAAGTCGGCAATAATCCTGAACCAGAGTTAAAAGAAACATCCCAAAATTGAGTTAGATTGATGGCGGCCGGCTTATAGTTGGCCCAGGCTTCTCCGAACTTGTTGGGGCCTACGCCCAAAAGAGGATTCTCTCTAAGGACTGATTTGGTCACTTGCATTGTAGCTCCAAAAGAAGGACTGACTTCGTTATTTGATAACCCCAGGCGATTCGGCAGGATACCTCCGATAAAATCTCCGGAGATAAAGAACAGAAGCGCTACCATAATTATGGCAAAAGAAAATACCGGAAAATGAGGTTTTTCCCCTTCCGCCTTTTCATTAGAAGTAATTGAGACTTTGTAAACAAAAATAATCAAAGAGAAAATTCCAATCAGCCCCCAAACAAGCGGAAAATTAACGGCCGCGACCAAGAACATAGAAAGTACGATTAATGCCTGGAATAGCAATTTCTCCGTTTTGGTAGTTGGGAAAAATTCAACTACCAAAAGCGACAAAAGGCTGGTAAATCCGGCAAAAAGTCCAAAGGCGTTCCAAGACCCCAGAACATTGCCGGTTTTTTCAACCAAAATTCCTAAGGATAAAACTTTGGGTATAAACAAGTGAGCAGTTTGAAAAATTAAAACCACAGCCGAAGATAATATTGCTCCAAATAAAACTATTCTGGCATTTTTAGGGTTTCGGAAAATAATAGAAGCCATCAGCATTAAAAGAAAAGCGGAAAAAATAAAATAAAAAGCGCCAATATCAAACATCGTGCCAAAAAAAGATACCTCGGCCGCTTTGGAAAAAAGAGCTGAAAGAAAAAATGCCAAAACAACACCGGCGCCTGCTAATAAACACATAGACTTGGGTAAAATAATTTTACCGTCAAAGAATCGAGCGATGGCCCAAAAAATAACACAAATAACAAGTCCGACCACTAAAAGCACTCCTTTAGAAATTTCAATCGGGATATTAGTGAAAGGCAAAAAGAAAAACGGTAATAATATTATGACTAAAAAAAGCGATAAAGACGAAAGCCTGTCAAATATATTTGCACGCATAAATCTATTGTACTACCTTTAATTTAAAACACAATGTTAATAAGTCTGTTTTTAACGTAAATCGTCCTTTTAATATCCTTGCCTTTAGTATATTTCAAAACAGCTTTATCTTCAAGAGCTTTCTTTTTGACATCTTCTTCCTTTTCATCAGCCGATATTGTAATTTCAGCCCTAACCTTGCCGTTTATCTGCACGACAATTTTTACTTCTTCATCTTTTATCAAATTCTCGTCCCATTTCGGCCATTGGCTCAAGTGAATACTTGAGCCCGCCGACTTTCGCTGACTAGACACTGACTGACGCTGAATTTTGTCTGCGTTTTTCTGCGTAAAGTCTGCGTTGATCTGCGCATATAACTCCTCAGTTATATGAGGCGCAAACGGCGAAAGGATTTGCAGAAATTTTTTATAATCTTGGGGTAAAACATGCTCCGCCTTTTCCATCTCAGTAGAAAGTATCATCATTGCGGAAATTGCCGTATTGAAATGCATTTCTTCTATATCCTCTGAGACTTTTTTTATTGTTTTATGCAGAAGTCTTTTTAGGGCCAAGGCTGTATGCTTTTGCGAATGGTTGACGTTGCGTAGCAGGAAATCCTGAGCGGAAGCATCAGACGAGGCCATTCTTTGTCCAAGCCGCCAAATTCTTTCTAAGAACCTGCTCGGACCGATAATGGCCTCCTGGCTCCAAGCTATCGCCTGATCAAACGGCCCCATGAACATTTCGTATAGTCGCAGTGTATCCGCTCCATATATTTTCACAATATCATCCGGATTTATCACATTGCCTTTGGATTTAGACATTTTTTCCCCGCCTTCAGCTAAAATGAGCCCGTGGGAAGTTCTTTTCATATATGGCTCATTGGTCGGCACTAGCCCTAGATCAAAAAGAAACTTATGCCAAAAACGAGAATATAAGAGGTGGAGCGTAGTATGCTCATTGCCTCCGTTATACCAATTTACCCCGCCCCGGGCGGGGTCGTTTCCAAGCCAGTATTTTAAATTTTTCTGCGAAGCGAACTCTTTATTATTTTTCGGATCCGTATAACGTAAATAATACCAGCTTGAGCCTGCCCAGTTTGGCATCGTATCAGTTTCACGCCTGGCTTTACCTTTACATTTCGGACATTTAACATTGACCCATTTGGCAATATTCGCTAGTGGCGATTCTCCACTGTCCGTTGGCTGATAATTTTTAACCTTTGGAAGTTCTACCGGCAAATTTTTTTCCGGCACGGGTATCCAGCCAGAATTTTCCTTGCCCGCCATAGCCTTGGCACAGGCGGGACAATTTATTACCGGTATCGGCTCTCCCCAATATCGCTGACGGGAAAAGACCCAATCGCGAAGCTTGTAATTTGTTTGTTTTTTACCCCACCCTTTTTTAACAATGTAATTAATAATATCTTCGCGCACTTCGGACCATTCTCTGCCTTTGAACTCAGCCGGTTCAGTAAGAATTCCGTTTTTTACGATAGCCTGTTCTGTCCCTTGCAATACATTCCATTCGCGCTTCTGTCCTTCGGGTGTAAGGAAATTCTCCACCGCTTCCGGCGCAAGCCATACCAAATCATGCTTGTTTTTTTCTTCCTCCGATGTTTTTTTTTGTTCCCCGCTCAATAGCTCAAAATAAAAGCTGGTAAAGTGCGCGAAAACATTTTCCTTTTTTTGCACGTGGTAAAATTTGGCATGAGAACGCCCCACTTTTTTAATTAATTTAAAATTAACATAACCGGTTTCTTCTGTTATTTCTCTTATGGCCGCATCCTCCGGATTTTCTCCCTTTTCCACTCCCCCGGTAAGGAAAATCGCCCAGTGAACATTTTTCGATTTAAGCCCCAGGTATTTATTTTCCGACCAGTGTTTGATAATTAATGATACTGCTTCCCTTTCGGCAAAAGGCTTATCGTTTTGAAACACATCCGCGCCATTGGTGTTAACAAAAAGCGGCTCGGTAACATTGCGCAAGGGAATATTGTATTTTTTCGCGAAAGCAAAGTCGCGCTCATCATGAGCGCTGGCATTAACAATGCCCGTTCCATAGTCAGCTATGACGAAAGTGGCAACCCAGATCGGCAAATCGCCCGTTCCGAAAGGATTATCAATATATCGTCCGGTAAAAATACCCTCTATTTCATTTTCTGTTTTAAACCCACTTTTAATTTTTCTTCGATTAAATTTTTCAATAAAAGATAAAACGGGTTTTTCGTATTTTGTTTCTGCTATAAGTTTTTTAACCAAAGGGTGCTCTGGTGCTATAACACAAAAAGTCTGGGCCATGAAAGTCTGGGGAATGGAGTCGTATGCTTCAACCGTAATTTTTAAATCTTTTATTTTTTGTTTATACATAATTCCCTCGCTCCGGCCTATCCAATTCCTCTGCCCTAATTTAATCTGCGGAAGATAATCCACCTCGTCCAAATCTCTACCAAGTCGGTCGGCGTATTTGGTGATAGCCAGCATCCATTGTTCTTTCTCTCTTTTTTCTACTGCGGTCCCGCAGCGCTCGCAAGAACCATTGACCACTTCTTCATTGGCCAAACCAATTTTGCAGGAAGGACACCAATTAATCGTCATTTTAGCCTTATATGCCAGGCCTTTTTTCAGAAATTGCAAAAATATCCACTGCGTCCATTTATAATATTTCGGGTCGGTGGTGTTGATTTCCCGCGACCAGTCAAAAGAGATGCCGAGCGATTTTATTTGCCGGCGAAAAGTATCACTATTTTGCTTAGTGACAACTCGCGGGTCTTTGCCCGTTTTAATGGCATAATTCTCCGTCGGCAGACCGAAGGCATCCCAGCCGATCGGATAAAGCACATTATAGCCTTCCATTCTTTTTTTTCGGGAAATCACATCCATGCCGATATAAGGCCGAGGGTGTCCGACATGCAGTCCGTCACCCGAAGGATAAGGGAACTCGATTAAAGAATAAAATTTTTTATTCTTTAATCGCCCCGTAGCGAGCTTTGCTCTGCTACTGGGGCTCTTGGCATAGTATATTTTCTTTTTCTCCCAAATAGATTGCCACTTACGCTCTATTTTTTTATGGTCGTAAGATTTCATACATAATTCTAGTAGTAAAAAATTTCATTTAAAGAATAAAAAACTTCTTTGAGTTGTTCGTCTGTAATTTCACCTATTTTTTTAATCATTCGCTCTTTGGCTAGGGTGCGTATTTGAAAAGTTATGATTTCGGAATTTTCGCTCAGTTTGTTAATTTTATTTTTTTCCAGCTTTACACAGCCGGCATAATTTTTTATTTTACTTGAAATTGGGCAAATAATAAAAATACTGAAATTTTTGTTCATTGTATTCCCGGAGATAATCACTACCGGTCTTTTGCCTTTTTGCTCTCTGCCTTTTACGGGATTAAGGTCGGCTAAATAGATATCTTTCTGGAGCATATTTATTGTTCAAGATAAGCTAGCTGTTTAAAATAATCTCCTAAACCATCTTTCGCCATATTCTTTACGTCAGAATCCAGAGATGCTTTTTTGAAAGAATCTGCATATTCCCTCCTGCGCACAGACTTACGAAATTCAGTGAGAGCCGCTTCTATTACAGCTCTCCTGGTCAGCTTTTCCCTAGCAGAATATTTTTCCATCCATTGCATAAGGTCAGAAGACATATTGTTTGTAAATGTTATTGATTTCATATGTTTTTTATCGTATTTATAATATGTATTTATTATACATAAATATTAATACATTGCAACAAAGTTATCCACATATGGTTCTATTTGATTTATGTTTGTTTTAGGGGGTGGGCGTTGCTACAGCTTCTTCGATTGGTTCGGGAATAGGCTCCGGGATTGGCTCCGGTGTAGGTTCTGCTTGCGGTGAGCTTGTCGAATCCGGGGTGGGTTCAGGTTCAGGAGTCGGCTCCGGCTGGAGTTCGGGCGTAGGCTCTGATGTAGGGGTACTTGTACTGCCAGCTACGCCAGCTTGATTGCGTAAATTGAGAAGTTCTTGAAGTTCGGATTCATTCACACAGGTTACACCAACACAGAGTTTTCCAGTATAGACTTCCCCGGCAAAAATTTTCACTATCCCATTCCCCGCATCCGCGAGCCAAGCGCTTACCTTGGCATAAACATTATTAAAGAAACTATTTACAAATGATTCGGATTCCGGAGTGGACAGAGCGGCGATGCCGGCGGTGGCGTTGAGATTCAAATTCAGCTCCTGAACAGCTTTGATGATGAGCGGAGTCAGCCGGCCGTATTCCACGGCCCATGACTGTGTTGCGGGATCGTCGCCGCCTACCGAAACAGCTTCTGGATAAACAGCATATAGCTCTTGCGCGATAAAGCCCTGCCTCTTAACTTTCCTGGGGTCAGCGATAAAATTGAAATCACGCACCTGAATTTGGTTAAGAGTTTCGAGGCCTAATGCTGTAGCTTGAATATTTTCCTTGAGCCGTTGGTCTGATGTGGTGTTGTAGGCAACGGCGCTATTGTTCATTTTAATCGTCCCTATAATACTGGTGCTTCCTCCATAGAATGTCACATAATGTGAAGCCGTCCCTGAAACGGCGGTACTGTGTCTGAGAATAAGGAGTCTTGTATCGTCGTTATCAGTAGTATATGTATTTTTAAAATTCACTATACCGGCACCCGCATTTAGACTCTGTTCAACGTCAAGTCTCGCTCCCGGCCCCGTCGTCCCGATGCCGACGTTGCCAGCCTTATCAATTGTCATTCTTGTCCCGATTGACTGCCCTGTTTGTTTCGTTTGGAAAATTAGATAGCCCTCGTCCACGGCAGAGCCTCGCACAGCCAAAATGGATCCTACATGATTTGCTTGATGAAGAAAATATATCCCGCCAAATCTGTTGTCTGCTGTGGAGTGGCTTCCTTGTAGATCTAAACCAAATGTATTAGTACCACTTGTTCCGGCAGAAAGAGAGAGCGTCTGTGCTGTTGCATTGCCGCTGAGGTTTGTGCTCGTCGTCCCGATGCCGACGTTGCCGGCAGAAGTCAAAGCCAAAACATTCGAATAGGCTGCCCCATTGACAGAGGAGGAAAAGTCTAGGTAAGAAGTGGGATTGGCAGTTCCTTGCACTGGCACGACCTGGGTAATCCAATCCACGGTCTGGGAGGCGGCTGTAGCATCGGTCTTCCAGCCAAAGCCCCTAAGACGCAATCTTGGAGAGTATTGCTGGGCTCCGGCTGCGGCAGCTGTAGTGTTTTGCAGGATGATGCCGTCGGTGGAGGTAGTGCCCAGGGCGTCTTTTTGGGCCAGAAGAACAGCGGCGGCATCAGCCGCAGCGCCCAAGCCCAGCCTGGTTGCGGTAGCAACACCCAAGGTTGGGGTAACCAGGGTAGGTGAAGTGGCCAACACCAGACTGCCCGTCCCCGTCTGATTAGTGGTAGTCAAAGCCGTCCCTCCTCCTAGAGCTAAAGAAGTTCCAGTCGCCGCCCCCAGAACAGGAGCAATCAAGGTCGGAGCATTGTTAAAGACCAGAGAGCCACTTCCTGTTTCATCAGAAATCACCCCAACTAGCTGTAAGGAAGTAGTGGCGGCAAAAGCAGAAAGATTGTTGCTGGTGTAAGTAACTGTTCCTCCTCCTCCAAAGGCTACTGAGCTACTGTCTGTTCCACTGAAGGTCAGAGTATTGGAAATAGTGGCTGTTTTGCCATTGGCCAGGCTGAAAGTTCCAGTACTTGAGGTAATCGTTAAACCATTGATCGAAGTTACCGTGGCTACACCTAAAGTCGGTGTTATCAAGGTCGGAGAAGTCGAGAAGACTAACAGACCGCTGCCAGTTTCATCACTGACCGCTCCAGAGACAGCGGCTGAATCTCCGGTGGAAGTCAAGACTTTGTTAGCATCGGTCAAGACCAGTCTAGAAGCGGTCAGAGCTGAATTTTAGTGATTGCTCCGGTCAGGCTGGAAGCTCCGCTGACCGTCAAAGCTCCAGTCACCGTCTGACTCCCGGTAATGGTGGAATTACCAGAGACTGTTAGAGTGGTAATCGTCGCCAGATTGTTCGTCAACTGGTCAGAAGTGATATTAGTGGCCGAGAAGTAGGAAGCCCCGGAGAAGTTAACGGCTGGAGCCGGTGGAGCGGTATAGATGACGGCGGGATAGGAGTTGGAAGTGCCGGCTACTCCGG
>CAZYBS010000005.1:0-51873 GCA_964645245.1 uncultured Candidatus Saccharibacteria bacterium | reverse complement strand
TATCCACGCCGCCAGCGTTCATCCTGAGCTAGGATCAAACTCTAACTAAAAGTTATACCTGCCCGCAATGCTACGCATAGCGTTGCAGGCGGGGAACGAAACAAAACAAAAAACAACAATGCCAGCCCGACATGAATGTCATTCTGGCGGGTTTTTGTGTTTGCACGTTTGATCCAAGCTCTTGGAATTCAAAAAAAATAGAACAAGCTTGCACTTGTTCTCAAAAACTATTCATTTGTCAAAGAGGGTTAAATTAAAACGTCATTCCACTAAAGGAAAGACGCTAGAAAAGTATATACCAATGAAAAGTTAGTGTCAAGCACACAAAAAGCCCCTAAATGGGGGCTTTTTGTGTGTTGCTATTTTTTAGCTTTCTTTGGTTTCTTTTTCTCTTTTCTGTGTCCGTCGCCTTTTGCCATAAATTTGCTTCTTTTAGTTTATAATAATTTAATTATATCATTTTTCAGTTTCTATCATCTGTCGGGAAAAATATGCGGTGAATTTTTTTAGCGATTCGATATCTCCTAGCATTCGAAGTACTTCTGCAAATAAGAGCTGATCCCGATCACGAAGGTATTGTTCCTCGGGGGTGGAATTGAGAAGATTGGTATTCCCTCGCAATACTGCATAGAGCGCTACGCGCGGATCGAGCTCTGCTGTGGAATCTTCTAGTTCAATGCCCGCTACTCGCGCCATGAGCTCTGCCTGTGCAACCTGGGATTTATCTATCATCTTTATACCTTTTGCGCGCAGAAGCGCACTTACATAATCTTTTTCGTTAATAATGCCACCCGCCTTTCGATACTGCTCGTAACTATTTTTCTTTTCTCTTACCATTGTCACTTCATTCCCCTTTTCGTTGTAAGTCACTGAGTCAAAGATTTCTCTCATGAGATATAACCCCTGCCGCTTGGTTTAAGTATATTTTCTCTAGTAGCTATCGGGTTCGGAACTTCTTCGGGCTTGAAACCATCGCCTTCGTCACGGATTTTTATAAAAATCCTGTCCTCATTTATTTCAAGCATTACATCTACTTTTTTATCGGGATTTTCCTTATTTCCATGAACAATGGCATTAATCAGGGCTTCGCGAAATGCGAGTTTCAGTTTATAAAATTCACCTTCACCAAGATTTCTTCTCCAGCCGGCTTTTCTTAATCTCCTTGTGAAAACTATCTCTGCTAAACCAATCAATCTAATATCCGCCGGTAAGGTCCAGTGTTCCCCTTGAAATAGAGGTGATTCAGTGGTATCAGCTTTGAGTCTTTCAAGTCTTTCGAGTCTCATAAAGAGAATATATCATCTCCGAACAAAAATACCTACTTCATCTTCTCTGCGTCATTTTTTGATAGAAACTTGAACTGATTGCCTCCACATTTAGCACAAGTACCCTTAGCAAAATATCTGCCATTTTTCTCCTCCACCTTCACATTCGTCATCGTCTGCATAGTCGGTTTTCTGTTCGCATCTCGACACTTCATACACAAAGCCTTTAATTCTGCCATAAATTACTTTTGGTTAAATTATTAATATGACATTAGTATAGCATTATTTTACTATTTATGTTTACGTACTCCCTTAAATGGCTTATATCTATCCGCTTTTTGATTTACAAACGCATGCGTAGCGGTATCTATTTCTATCCACCTTTTATTCTTGGGATTATAAGCTTGCACTCTTTTCTTAACTTCCCCCTTTCTGGCACTATCTTTGTATGGTTTATTTTTTGCCATAAAATTATTTTTAGTAAAACTAATAATCAGACAATATTATAGCATACAAAACACTACCCGTCCTCTCCCGACCGCCGCCAAACTCTCGCTTGTATTTTAAAATTCTTTTTCATATTGTCGATATTCTGGTATTCTTGAGAATATTAGAATATTAAAACTTGTGGATAAAATCGCAAAAAATTTTACCGTAGGGTGAAACTCGGTGTTCCACCGTTGTACCTTTGTAATTTTTATTCAGCAGCCCCGCTTGCACTAGGCGCCTGGTATGTTCGGAAATTGTTTTAAAGTTACAATTTAAACTCTCCGAGATACCTTCTACTGAAATTCCCGGGTTTTTTACCACTAAAAGCAATATCGCAATGCGCCGATGATTGGCTACCCCTTTAAAATGTCGCTCCAGTTGTCTGGCTGTTTTTGTTTTACCTGTTTTCATACTCCTATTATACAACATTCTGACATTCTTGAGAATACCAGAATGTTATATATGGGGATAAGTCCCGGCACCCGCGCGAATCTCCACACCCCAGCATCATCTCCTTTGTGATAACCCAATCGCCAGACTACGACCTTGCTTTTGAATTTAAACCTCTTTTTGGCTTTTTTCATTTTTTGGGATTGTGGTGGGTATACGTATATTAATACGTATGGACATATGTACAAATTATCCTTAACTATTTTCTATCAATTCCTCAATTTTATGTTTTGCTTCTTCCAAAAGTTCTTTGGATCTTTTTCTGGCTATATACGATTTTTGTACCAACTTTGAAATTTTTTCTTGAATTGGTTTAGGTAAAACTGGAATTAAAATCTTCTTAATATCTTTATAAGAAATATTTGTCTGTAAACCACCGGTTCCGATTCTTTCTAATTGGTACGAACCTACTATCGAATTCAATAAAAGCACCAAATAATCTTTTTCAATGTTTTGTGTGATCATCCTTAGTATACGTTGGTTTATAGCACTTTTAGGTATGTCTTTTGGAACTAAAGCTGTCATGCCTATTGAGCCAGACATGGATAAAATTATATCTCTAGGCTTCGCCACATCTTTTGGAGATAATAAATAGTCTTTTTCCGTCAGATAAGCAGAATTGCTTAAATCTAAATATCCCTTTCGAATATTATTGATCCTGATCAAAGGTATACCTGTCTCTTGATAATTTTCGCTCTGAAACGGAAACCCTGTTGAATGATTTTTTATAAAATTTTCCAACTTTTCCGGTTTTTTGCTTTTTATTTTTAAAATCAGTTTCTCATATTTCGGTTGAAAATATTCGGCATCAATACGGTACACTTTCTCTGTTTCAGATAAATTTACAATACTCCATAATCCAGCTTTTTCATCAAAATCTTTCAACCCCAATTCATCTAAAAGTAAATTTTCTACTTGAAGATATAAAGATTTCGATTTTTCTCTTTCCGATAGAGATTGTTGCATTAACTTGGTTACATTTATATCTTCAATACTTGGGATAATAAGATCTTTTATCTTATCAATAAATAAATTCAATTGGACATTCCCTGTTGATTCTCTTATTGATTGAAACTTACCAAATTTTGATATTAAAAAAGCAATTAAAAATTCAGGGTTAATAGTTCTCTTATTTAAAGCGATTCGTGCTACGTGTCTATCAATATTTGCTGGTAATAAATCTTTTGTAACTATGCCAGCGTTTCCAATGGTCCCCACCGTAGAAAGAAGAACATCCCCGACTTTTAAACTAGAACGTCTATTTTTTATATCAATGATTTTGGAAATCATTTTTGCTTCTGAATCTATAAAACCATCTTGTGGATGTTGCGCGGAAAAATATTTAATACCACTGTTTTCATCAAAAATTGGTGAGCCGTGTTCACCATCTGTAACAAAAGCAATTTCTCCAAGCTTCACATGAGCAATAGATAGAAGTTTTTTGTTATAACCTAAATACTCTGGCTGATAGTATTCAGCATCAAGTCGCAAAGCTTCTTCAAGTTGTGATTTTTTGATTATGGAATAAGTAATCATTTTCTTTTTAGTTCTTTAATATTTTTAAAAAAGAAGGTTGAAAAGTTTTTGTGGCTATAATTAAAGGCTTTTAATAGGGTTGAGAGATAGGCGACACTGCTTATGTATATATTAAACTCATCAGGGGATGCGCTATCACTAAAAGTCATACCACTACGGTAGAGAAAAGTTTCTTGTCTCTTTAATATTTTTCTATCCTCTAAACTCGCTTTATATAAATTGTCTGAAAATATAACCACAGGAAAGAATATTATTATATTTCCGGCATTTTTAACCTTATCTCTAATTTTTTGTTCATATAAAGTTGCTTGCATAGTAGTATTAAGAGCTCCAAAAACCATCTTTTCTGTTAACTCTTGCCGTGCTTTGAATGTGACTTTCTTATCGTTCCCGCCATTTTTGGCTTGCTTTTGAGGGGTTTCCTCAAACATCTGATAACCAAAAACTTGCTCTGTGTTTAAGAAAAGATTTTTATATCTTTTTATGTTCAGCCAAAATTCCCGCGCTTTTTCAGAAGAAAAGATATTTTGAATAAAGTCGCCGGTATAAAATTGTGGTAAGCAAAGTGCCTCATCTGACTTATTTGCCTGTCGAGTATAAAAAACAATTCTATGCGGGTTAAATTTGCATTCAATAATCAAAACAGTAAATACTGTTGTGTGTGCCTGCGTTTTTGATCTATACGCTAGTAAATCAAATTCGCGAGTTACATTATTAGTAGAATCAAAGAAATTTCTATTTGGGTGAATTCTCCAGCCGTCTTTTTCAAGAATCCGAAAAACATTTTGCTCAAGAGAAAATCCTTGCTTAAAAACTGTGTCTTTGAATTCTTTTTCGACAACTTTTTTACTCATATAAATTTTAATTTCTGTTCTTTCGCGAACTTTATGAACCCCTCCGCGATTTCGTCTAAATCATGGTCAAGCACTTTTCGACCCCTGGCGTCGTGAACATAGTTTCCATTTACATCTTTTTTGTAAATATAATCTCCGGAATTATCTTTCCCTCCCTTTTTTGAAACAGCCATAAAAATTGGATAATCTTTTAAGGGCTTACCCTCCCATTTCTGCAAAAACAGTACACTTGTCTTTGTACCAGTATGTGGTTTGAAAGTATTTCCGTGAAGTCCCACAACAGCAAGAATTCGCGCTTTATCAAAAAGATATTCTCGGACATACTGCATGTTGGTATTATTTAAAACCCCTTGTGGAAGTACTATTGCCATTCTGCCTCCCGGACGAATCATGTCCAAAGTACGCTCAATAAAAAGGATATGCCGTTCAGCTTTGTTTACAAGTTTTCCTTTTTTCTTTCCAAAAAAATACTGACGCAGAAGTCCTTGGTCTTTTATTTCCCCCGCAAATGGCGGATTAGTTAAGAGAATATCAAAATCCATATAGTGAAATGTATTTTTATTTTCTTCGTTATCGGAAGAGTTATCAAATTTTAAAAGATGTTTTTGAAGTTCAGAACGTGCATGAAGAAGATTTTGTTCTTCGCCTTTCCACTCACGTGGATCAAGGGAATTTAATTTAAACATGTGCGACCTTCCATCACCAGCTATTAGCATAAGTGCTCGCGACACTTTTGAAATTTCATCCGCAAAATCAATACCCCAGATGTGCTCTTTGGCATACTCGCGCATCGCGTCTTCAGAGTCGTTCAGGTAATGACTTTTCATATGATACATCGCGCTAATCAAAAAACCCCCAGAGCCGGCGGCGGGATCAAGAATGTATTCATCACGCTTTGGGTCAAGCATTTTGACCGCCATACTTATGACATGGCGCGGGGTAAAATACTGCCCTTTTTTACCTTTGGCAACTTCCGGAATAAGATATTCAAATGCTTCATCAATAATGGAAAGATCAGAACCAAAAAGACGTGTGGTTTCAAGTTCGCCGACAACAATCGAAAGGTGGTTCGGAGAAAGACTGATGTTCTCCTGCTCTAAGAACGTGCCCGGCCAGCGTCTGATCGCTTTTTTAAAAAGATCGTTGATAACGCTGTAAGTTTTTGTCGGGTCTTTGTATTTTCTAAATAAAACCTCTTTGTCGGCACGAGCGAGCTTTGCTTCTTCTTCATCGTAAAGTTTGGCGTAAATTAATTTAAAAACTTCAGTAAAAACATCGACGCCCGCATTAGCAAGAACAAGTTCTTGCATGGAATCAATGGTCTCTTTGAGATTTACCTTTGTAGTTGTGTGGTCAAAGTATGTTTTCTTTGCTTCTAAAAGGTCATCAATGGTCTGATCTGCTTTCGGAAGATCCGGAAGTGTGTCGTTAAATTCTTTTGGGTAAAATCTATATAAAATGACGCGTTTTATGCCATTGCCCCACACGCCTATTTCTGCACCCTCCGCATTTAAATATCCTTTCATTTGTTCTATGCCTTTACTTTCTGTCGGGGCTTTTACCTCAACTAAAATATAAGGGGTAACTTTATCTGTTTTGTAAACAACGATATCGACTGCCTTACCGTGAACTTCGCGTCCAAAGTGAATACTTTTTTCCGTCTCTAGGCGGTCCATAGGATATTTATAATGTTTGTTTAGTTTGTAAAGCCAAAGCTGGCGAACAATCTCTTCCGGCTTTCCAGTTTCTTTTTTCTCATCATAGACAAAACGAGTTTTACCAGATTTTAAATCTTTCAAATAGTAGCGGCCTTTTTCTTCCTCTGTAATTTCAAGAACCTTTAAAATATCAATATTGTCAAATTCCCGCAAGCCAAAAGCAAGTTCCCCGTCTTTGAAAATTTTCCCTATAATTTCTTCAATTTTATTTGGTTTTTTTGTTGGCATACTATTTTACTGGTCGCCAGTCGCCTTTATTTAACACTGACAATATTTTTCCATCTAGTCGCATCTCGTCTGTAAAAAGAATATTCTCATATTTTGGATTCTCCGGTTTTAAATATACATATGGCGGTTTATCCTCAGAAACAAAACGCTTGACAGTTGCTTCGCCACTATCATAAGCAAGCACAATGTCGCCGGAGGAAAATTCTTTTGCTTTTTGGACAAGAACCACGTCACCATCATCAATGCCCGCATTGATCATAGAATCCCCCATAATTTTTAAAAGGAAAATGTCTGATTGAAGTTGGGCAACATTTGGTGAAAGTGTTTGCCAATTACCTAGAGTTTCTATTACTTCTACCGGCATACCAGCAGTTGTATTTCCTAGTGCAGGTATAAGTGTTTCTCTATCAAGTATTTGATAGCCCAGAGGCATAATTGAAAGACTTCTGGCGCCAGAATCCTTTTTTAGCATCTTGGCTTTTGTAAGTTTATCCAGAAGATCAATGATAGACTGATTGGAGGAAACGCCAAGATTTTCACGCATTTCTTCAAAACTAGGCGGATACCCTGAATTTTTTATAAAGTCATATATAACACCCAAAAGTTCTTTTTGCCTTGTAGTAATTGAGTTTTCCACATATTTATGATACCCGACTATATGGTCAAAAGTCAACATTAAGCTGGGGATAACCCCCTGTTTAGGTTATCTTAAGGTATCATAGGGACTCGATCGGATTTTACTCATACAAGCAATTTGCTCGAGCTCCTGTGCCCGCTCACAATCCTGACTTTACTTACAGGCACTTGGAAATACCTCGCTATGAGTTCTAAAACGCGAGCATTGGCCATATTCCGCTCGGGTTTTTGGCGGACGGAAATTTCAAAATGGTCCGGAGAATTCTTGCGAAAAGACTCTCTCCTCGCTCCGGCTTGAACTTTCACATGGATGTATTGCACCTGTCCAGTTTATCATACCCTTTCCTCTTTCCTCCTCTTACCCTCTACTATCTTTCCTACCCCTCTACTTTAGTTTAATAAAGTACTTTAGTTGAGTAAAGTAGCTAATATTAAAATCTCTAACGGGACTCGCTCCAAAATTTAATTAGATTCGTTATGTGGTCATCAATACTTACACCCAAAGCCTCGCACCCTCTATATATAGTTTCCCGTTCTATCTTGGCGGCGAAGCTTTTCTCGGCCAGCCTCTTTTTGATCGAGCTCAATTTCATTTCTCCGTATGAGATGGGGTTGAGCTTTCTGTAAGCATAGAAAATTCCGGCAACTTCGTCACAGGCCATCAAAGCCGCAGCGAGCTTGGTCTCTGGGAGTGTAGTAAATCCATTATACCCATAAGCATGAGCTTCTATCGCATGAATGAGCTCCGTGGGATAGCCCCACTCTCTAAACCAACCCAAAGACTCTTTCGGATGAACATCCGGATGTTCTTCAAAATCAATATCATGAAGCAACCCGGTTATATACCACAGGTCGCTCTCTTCATTGTAAATCTTCGCATAGCCTTCCATCGCGGCGGCCACCATCCCCGCATGATATCTCTGATATTCATCTTTCACATGTTTCTCTAAAAGACCATGCGCTTCTTCCCTATCTGGTAATGCCATAGCTAGGAGTATACAATACTTTAGTTAACCTCGCATTTTATTTTCAGCACTTCAAGGTCAGCCTTTGTGAGGGTTTCGTTATTGCCTTGGTTTAGTTCGTACATGATCGCTTTCGGGTCCTTTACATGCTCTAAACCGAGTGCATGGCCCAACTCATGCGCTAGCACCCGCACGAGCTTGGCCCGATTGCTGAATTCATAAATATCTATTTCTCTGTTTAATCCGTCAGAAGAATACACCCCTTCTTCAAAAGACTCCCCGCGCGAAGCGCCGATAGTATTATATTTGTCCACCGAGATGTTCAATGTGCCTGCAAGACGGTTCAATACGACGACCAGCGCATTTATTTCGCTTACCATTTCATTCACTTTTGCCTGCAAAGTTTCCAGTTGAGACACTTCTTTATCTAGCGAAATTTTTTCTGCCTGGAGTTCATCATATTCTTTTTGAGGCGCTCCGCCCTGCGCATTCCAATATTCCACTTGCTGTTCGTAGACTTTTTGTTTTTCATTAAAACTCTGCACCTGCGCATCGTAATCATTTTTTTCTGCCACAAATTTTGTTTTCAATTCCGTTAATTTTATTTTAAGCGTATCGTACGTTACCCGATTGTCTTTCACCACAATGCCGAGGCTTGCTAATTTGCTCGTCGCCTGCTGGCGATAATCATAAACAAGATTGATTTTCAACATATCATTTCCTTTGTTATCTAGTTCGTAAGCAAATAATTCTTTCCCAAAAGGCTTCTCCCATATTTTTTCAGCTTCGTCAAGCGCATCCAAAAAATATTTTTGTGAAATACCGAACTGTGTATCAAAAGTGCCGAGGGTGTAGGTAATCGGATTCTGGCAGGGAGCGCTGAAGATGCCAAGCTCTGAAATAACTTCATTTATAAAGGGCGTAAGACGAGCACGAATAGCATCTTGATATTGGTACCAGACTGCTCCAAGAACGACAAAGAGAGATAGGATTTTAAAAATTTTTTTCATGGTTCGGCTTTACTCACCATGACCTTGAGTTTTGTCGAATAGGTCACAAGTATATATTTGCATTTTTGTCTCTAATGTGCAATAATCGCGGAATGAGTTTAGTAATGGAAATTCTGCCCTATCTGCAGATTATTCTTTCGGTGGTATTGGTCTTGACAATCATGCTTCAACAGTCTGGCGCAGGATTAGGGGGCGCCTTGGGTGGGAGCGATACCGGAAGTTTTCACCAAACCCGCCGGGGTTTTGAGAAGTTTCTTTTTTACCTTTCTCTTGTTTGCGGAATTCTTTTTGCTTTATTTGCATTTTTGTCTATAATAATTAGCAAGTAAACTCTTGTTTTAGTTTTTCTTTTATGGAAAATTTCTACAGTCGCGTGCGCAATTTTAAATTGCCGGGAAAAAAAGAAATAGATTTGATTTTTTCTTCTTTCTCTAAAAAGGAAAAGGTTGTTTTTGTCGGATTGGTGGTAATGCTGTTATTAAGCACGATGGCAATACTGCAGGCTATCAATAAATCTTTCATGGTAAGCGTGCCCCTGCGCGGAGGGTCAATTTCCGAAGGCATCGTCGGCACCCCTCGTTTTATAAATCCAATACTGGCCAATTCCCTAGCCGACCAAGACTTGGTTTCACTCATTTATTCCGGCCTGATGAGAAGAAATCCGGACGGAACTTTAACCCTGGATTTGGCGGAAAAATATGAAAACTCAAAAAATGGCTTAATCTACACTTTCACTTTGAAAGATGATTTATACTTTCAGGACGGAAAATCTATTACCGCCGATGACGTATTGTTTACTATAAATAAAGTCAAAGACTCAATCATTAAAAGTCCGCACAAAGCAAATTGGGATGGTGTAAATGTTGAAAAAATAGATGAAAAAACCATTAGATTTACTTTAAAACAGCCCTACGCGTCATTTTTGGAAAATACGACACTGGGCATTATGCCCGGGCATTTATGGGATGGTTCCCCGATGGAGCTCAACAGTGCCAACACCAGTCCCATCGGATCAGGGCCCTACACGATTAGCCAGGCAAGCAAGCAGGCATCGGGGATTATAGATTATTATGAGTTAGTACCATTTAAAAAATTCATATTAGGCGAGCCATATATTAAAAATATAAATTTGCATTTTTATTCAAACGAAGACGATCTAATCGCCGCTCTTGAAAATAAAATGATCGATCAAGTAAGTTCTATTACTCCCCTCAATGCGGAAATTTTAAAAGAAAAAAACTATCAAGTTTATTCTGCAGTCCTCCCAAGGATATTCGGACTTTTCTTCAACCAAAATGTTAATCATCTTTTTATTGATAAAACCATCATCAAAGCTATCAATCAGGCAATCGATAAAGAAAAAATCGTTCGGGAAGTGCTTTTCGGATATGGAGTCGTAATTGACAATCCAATACCGCCCAATATGGTTCAATACCAGAAATTAAATGCGAAAAATAATCAAAAAAATGATACTGCCCGCGAGGAAATATTACAAAAAGTGCAAGATGACTTATCTAAAGCTGGCTGGAAAAAAGGCGCAGACGGATTTTTAGAAAAAACAAAAACAGAGAAAAAAAAGAAGGTAATTACCAAACTGGAGTTTTCTATCTCCACCGGCAATGTTCCGGAATTGGCAAAAACCGCCGAACTCATAAAGCAAGGTTTACTGGCCATCGGTATAAAAGTTGACATAAAAACTTTTGAAACTGGTAATTTAAATCAAAATGTGATTCGTCCGCGCAAATATGACGCCTTGCTCTTTGGACAGATTATAAATCATGAGTCTGATCTCTTTGCCTTTTGGCATTCCTCGCAGAGAAAAGATCCGGGGCTGAATGTCGCTATGTATACTAATGCCAGGGTGGATAAAATCCTAGAAGACGCATTTATTACAATTGAAGAACAATCTAGAATAAAAAAATACCTCCAATTTGAAGATGAAATTAGAAAAGACATGCCGGCAGTTTTTTTGTACAGTCCTAATTTTATATATGTAGTGTCAAAAAATCTTAAGCAGTCTAAAGTGGGGCATGTTATTTCACCTTCGGATCGCTATTTAAACGCATATTCATGGTACAGCCAAACAGAAAATGTTTGGAAAATATTTAATAGATAATAAAATAAAAATGATTAAAAAAACCAGATTATCTTTCAGCTCAGTAAGCAAGGATTCTAGTACAGGAGAGAATTCACCTGCCCGTCAATGGGCAGGTGGGCCTGCCCGACTGGACAGTCGTTCGGGCGGGGAGCACAAAAGTGAACACCGGATGGGAGATAGAAAAAGGCCAATGAAGAGTTCTACTTATCAATACTCCAAAAAAAGATATGGGCAAACAGGCCGGTCTCGTTCGTTTGGCGGGAAAAATCAATATAAAAACCAGAATAGCGCAAAAAACGTAAGTATTCTTCCGCCAGAGAGAGGAGTAATTCGTATTATTCCACTGGGAGGAGTGGAAGAAATCGGCAAAAATATGACGGCGATAGAAATCGGGGGAGACATTATTATCATTGACGCCGGCATGCATTTTTCCAATGAAGCTACACCCGGAGTTGATTATGTTATCCCCAACACGACCTACCTTGAAGAACGCAAGGAAAAAATACGCGCGCTCATCATAACGCATGGACACTTGGACCATATTGGGGGTGTACCCCTGGTCCTTTCACGCATCGGCAATCCCCCGGTCTATTCCAGAAACCTTTCTATCCTGTTAATGAAAAAGCGCCAAGCCGAGTTTCCGCACTTGCCAGCCATGAAAGAAAATATAGTTGAAAAAGATGAAACGATAACCTGCGGAAAAATAAAAGTGAGATTCTTCGGAGTGACTCATACGATTCCTGACTCCATGGGCATAATTATAGAGACAGAACATGGATGGATTGTAACTCCGGGAGATTATAAACTTGATCAAGTGGACGGAATCGTTTCCCAAGAGGAAGAAAAGGAATATTCTATTTTTGATAAAGCGAGGGTGCTTCTTTTAATGACTGACTCCACTAATATTGAAAACGAGGGTTTCTCCCTGCCGGAAGTGAAAGTGCATCAGGGACTTGATAATTTAGTCAGAAAAGTAAGCGGCCGAATAATCATTGCCGCTTTTGCTTCGCATATTACCCGACTGGCTCATGTCGTAAAATTTGCCGAATCCTTGGGCAAGAAAATAGCAATTGACGGACGTTCGATGAAAACAAATATTGAAGTGGCCATCGAAGCGGGATTATTCCAACCTAAAAAAGGCACCATCATATCAATCGAGGAAATAAATAATTATCCGTCCAATAAAGTTGTCATTCTGATGACCGGAGCACAAGGTGAGGAATTTGCCGCACTCAATCGGGTTGCTAATAAATCACATACGAAATTTTCCTTACACAAAGGAGACACAATAATACTCTCGGCCTCCATCATTCCAGGCAATGAACTGCAGGTGCAAAAAATGAAAGACGGCTTGACTCGGCAAGGCGTGCGCATCATAAGCTACCGCACGGCTGGTGAAGATTTCGTCCACGCGACCGGCCACGGTAACCAAGAAGATATCAAGTGGCTCCATAGGAAAGTTCATCCAAAGTTCTTCATACCAATTCATGGCTGGCATTCAATGCTCGTAAGACATAAAGAATTGGCGCTGGAACTCGGCATGAGTGAAGAAAACATCGTGGTCCCGGACAATGGTTCAATCATTGAAATATCCGCCGACGGACAAAAAATAGCCATGCGTAAAGAGAAAGCGCCGTCCGGACTAATGATGGTAGATGGCGCCTCCGTCGGAGATGCGCAGGATGTCGTTATCCGTGACCGGGTCATGCTCGCGCAGGATGGAATGTTCGTCATTATCGCGCTGGTAGACCAAAAAACCGGGAAATTAAAAAAATCTCCGGATTTAATCTCTCGCGGATTTGTCTATCTGAAGGAAAACCAGGAACTTTTGCGGCAAGTTAGAATGATTATTAAAAAATCAGTGGAAGATAGAGTAACAAAAAATGGTCCAATAGATTTTGACTACATTAAAAAAGAATTAGGGGAAAGCATTTCAAAATTCTTATACCAGAAAACTGAAAAAAGGCCTTTAGTCATACCGGTGATATTGAGCGTCTAAAAAACACAAGAATGAAATATAATAAAAAAATAATATATTTAGCCGGTTTCTTATTTTCCCTACCGATAGCTCTGATGTCCTACATAAACTCGAGCTTTCTTTCTTCTTTTGTCAGTGGAAAATTGATGGGGATAACTTATACCCTAGGGTCCGTAGCCTCAATTTTGGCTCTTTTGACAACTCCAACTATATTCAGGAAACTCGGGGGATATAAGTTTTTGCTTTTTGTGATCGGACTTGACACTTTGTCTATCTTAGCTTTTGCCTTGGCAAAAAATGCGTGGGTTGCAACTTTGGCATTCATTCTTGGTTTTGCTCTGAACACCGTAATCGTTTTTTCATTGGATGAGATTCTGAAAATATTTTCTAAAAACTCTTCAACTGGAAAAACAAGAGGGATTTACCTCGCCGTGAGTAGTTCGGCTTGGATCTTGGCGCAGTTGGCGTCCGGCACAATTTTAGGAGAATTTTCTTTCAGGATGATTTATATCACTGCATTTTCCATAATGATACTGTTTTTCTTGTTGTGTTTTTTTAATCTCGAAGACATTCCAGATCCGAAATACGATAAATTAAAAACGATAAAATACATCAAGGAATTTTTTAAAAATAAAAATCTGTTCCGTTCATATAATATAAATCTCCTGCTTCAATTATTTTTTTGTTGGATGGTAATATATACGCCGATATACTTATCAGCGCATTTAGGATTTGATTGGAGCGAAATCGGCATCATCTTCGCCGTAATGCTTCTGCCGTTTTCCATACTTCCATTTCATATCGGAAAATATGGAGATAAGGTGGGCGAAAGAAAAATGTTGATGTTTGGATTTTTCACAGCTTCGGTTTTTACTCTAGCGCTTTTTTTCATCCAAAAATCCGAAGTTTGGATATGGGCTCTTATGCTATTTGCAACGAGAGTTGGAGCCGCTACGATTGAGGTGATGAGCGATGTATATTTTTTTAAACATATAAAACCAGAAAATGAAGAATTTGTCGGGGTCTATCGTAGCGCAACTCCAGTAGCATATGTTATAGGCCCACTCGTAGCTTTGATAATTTTTATTTTCATCCCATCTTTCAATTTCATATACTTGATTCTTGGAACATTAATGCTTTATGGAGTCTATCTTGCTTCCACGATAAGAAAAAGTGATATTTGAGATTATCCTCTCCTCCTAAATTTAGGAGGAGTACTCCGACTTAGTCGGAGGGAGGCGGTATATTAATCACCACCCCGCCCTAAAGGGCACCCCTCCTCCACAAGGAGGGGAAGAAACAAAATTCAAATGAAGATTGTACACAATATAACAAGTTTACTTCACAGAAGAAAAGAATTGAGAAATAGTAGTACGCCGGAAGAAATTTTGTTGTGGCTACAACTGAAAAATTCTCAAACGGGCTTTAAGTTTCGGAGACAACATAGCATTGGCGGTTATATTGTTGATTTCTATTGCCCAGCAAAGAAATTAGTAATTGAGATTGATGGGCCACAGCATTTTAAAAAAGAAAACAAAGAATACGATAAAATAAGAAGCAGTTATTTCGATGGGTTGAATATAAAAGTTGTACGTTTTACGAATTTGGAAGTAAGTACAGAAACAGAAAGAGTAATCAGAAAAATAAAAGAGGAACTCACCACCTCCCCTGACCTAAAGTCAGGTACTCCTCTTTCATGAAGAGGAGAGGGTCCCAATTTGTTCCCTCCCCTCCTTAGTGAGGAGGGGCTAGGGGTGGTGATTTTTGATTTGTATTTTTAGAGCGAGGTGTGACTAACTATCCTTTGCGGCTTCGAGAGTGACGGAAACATTTTTTTCAACGCCTTTATGCAGAATTTTTAGATTTATCACTTGGCCAATTTTTTTCTCCCGAATAATAGAAGCCAGATTTGTCTGGTCGTCCAGTTTGACCCCGTCCACTTTAAGAATTATATCATTCTCCACGATGCCGGCTTTGTCCGCCGGACTGCCCGGAATAACGGCCAGTTCATTCGCATTAGCTCCAGCTTTAATCAATACTCCGTAATCAACAGTTAAATTATTTTTTTCTTTCATCTCGGCATTGATGGCCACATAGCGCAGACCCAAATATGGACGAACAATTTTGCCGGTTGTTTTTACCGATTCAATCGCGCTTTTGACGCTATTTATCGGCAAGGCAAAACCTATATTTTGAGACCCCTGGGCAATGGCAACATTGACACCAATCACTTTACCGGAAAGATCCAGCAACGGTCCGCCGGAATTGCCGGGATTAATTGCCGCATCTGTTTGAATAACATGGTCCAATACCTCTCTGTTTCCGAAAGAAATTCCTGCCGTGATTGAACGGGCCAGGCCAGAAATTACCCCGACCGAAACAGTATTCCTAAATTCGGCTAGGGCATTACCTATAGCAATAACACTCTGCCCTACTTGGAGCGTTTCTGAATTGCCCAGAGCAAGACTTGGGAAATTATTTCCCTCAATCTTTATAAGAGCAATATCGAGAATTGGATCACGGGCAATAACTTGGGCTATATGTTTTTTACCATCATTGGTAAAAACAGTATATTCAACATCTTTTTGGTCAACCACATGCCTATTGGTGACAATTAGACCATCACTGGATACAAAAAACCCCGATCCTCCGCCAATTTGTTTTTTCTCTGTTCCTTTTTGACGATATTGCGGGATGTTAAAAGAAAAACCAGGAAATAAATCCCCAAATGGATTTTGCTGTTGATTGGGATCAATATAAGTTTCGTAGGTTGGAACTTCTTTGGAGATAATTATAGATATGACGGCCGGATTTGCTTTTTTCACCGCATCAATAACAAAAGATTCTCTAGAAAAAATTAATTGTTTCTCAATAATTTTTTCAGTGGCAACTTTTGTATCGTCTTTATCATTCAGACTTTGCTCTTGGTTTTTTTGTAAATACTCTTCGGCAAAGTATGAGAAAATATTTGCTCTAAAGTAGAATACTGCTCCCGCCAAAAACCCGAAAATAACAATTAAGGATAGTAAAAGCAAAAAATACAGATACACAAAATTTTTGTTTGCAAAAATGTTTTTCATAAATTTTATTAAGTCAAAATCTTCCATAAATTAAATCATACTTATCTTTTAATTTTAAGCAAGTTATTTTTGTAGATTCTTTTCTTATAGGGCTTTAAACGCACTATTTTAACTATTATACCTTTATTTTCTAGGTCTTTTTTAAGATTCTGAACATAAGCTTTTTGATCATATCCTAGAGCAATAATATCCGGACATTCTTTTACGATATGTGGAATATGATTTTTCAGACCAGACAATACCACTTTATTAACCAACTTGCATTTTTTAACTAAAATCATTCTCTGTTTCTCGTTCAAAACGGAAAATTTTCTTTTTATTTTTATTACATTTTTATCTCGGGCCACAGAAACAATGAGAAATGGTTTAATAGCCAATTTTCGCGCCTGCTTAAAAAAATCAAGGTGACCGTTGTGTAATCTATCAAAAGTTCCAAAGACCATAATTCTCATTTGTTTACTTTTTTTTAACATACGGGTATTTTACCAAAATTCTAAAGGATTTCCTAGCACTAGTATTGACTAAATTGAATCATTTTTCTCTGATGATAATTTTAAAGATATTAACTTGCCCTTTAACTCGCAAGCGAAGTATAATGGTGTTCTATGACGATTACAATTACAAAAAGAGACGGATCTAAAGTACCTTTCAACGCTGATAGAATCAATAAGTCCATAGAAAGAGCCTGTTATGGCATTACTGATCCTATTAGTAAGGTCATCCAGATAGCCACCGAGACACAACTGACACTCTATGATGGAATCACGACCGAAGAAATGGATGCGGCGACTATAAATGCCGCTCTGCAAAATACCCAATATGGCGCGGAGTTTGATAAGATAGCCACTCGTCTGCTTTTGAAAGTAATTTACAAAAAAGTCATCGGGGATTATGACAACGACGAATCTAAAAGTATATCTGGGGCAGAATTTACAAAACTACACAGCTCTCATTTCAAAGGATACATTTTAAATGCAGTTGAAAGAGGCCTGCTCGATAAAAGAATGGCGACGACTTTTGACCTGGAAGATTTAGCTTCTCATTTAAAAATAGAAAATGATGAACTCTATAAATATTCCGGGCTCTCGACGATGCAAAATCGCTATTTGATGAAAAATGAAAAACAGGCTCCCCTGGAAACACCACAATATTTTTGGATGCGTGTCGCGATGGGTATGTCTTTAAATGAAAAAAACCCTACGGAATGGGCAAAAAAGTTTTATCAGAAAATGTCTAAGCTGGAATATCTTTCGGCTGGCTCATCAAATATCGGCGCCGGCACTCCGCATCCGAAACTTTCAAATTGTTACTTGATGGAAATACACGACGATATGGAGCACATTGGCAAAACTGTTTCGGATGTATTGATACTTTCAAAGGCCACCGGCGGCATCGGCCTGTCGGTGACAAAATTACGAGCCGAAGGATCTTTCTTGAAATCAAGCAATACAAAATCTTCCGGCCCTATCCCATTTATGCATATCGTGGACTCGGCCGTGCGGGCAGTACAGCGCGGTGGAAAGAAACTGGGCGCGCTTTGTTTTTATATGGAAAATTGGCATCTAAATTTCCAAGATTTTTTGGATTTAAAACAAAACAATGGCGATGATTACCGCCGAACCCGCACCGCCAATACAGCCGTATTCATATCGGATGAATTCATGAAAAGAGTATTAGCAGGTGATGAATGGTATTTGTTTGACCCGAATGAAGTAAAAGACTTAAATGAGCTTGTCGGTAAAGAGTTTTCTAAAAGATACAATGAATATGTAAAAATGGCCCAACAGGGAAAACTTAGGATGCATGAGGTAATTCCGGCTCGCCAACAATATAAGAATATATTAATTTCTTTGGAGACCACCTCGCACCCTTGGCTGACCTGGAAAGATTCAATAAATATCCGCGCCTTAAACAACAACACCGGCACCATTCACTGCTCCAACCTCTGCACCGAAGTCACTTTGCCGACGGATAGAGATAATGTAGCGGTCTGTAATTTAATTTCAATTAATATGGCGCGACACATAGTAAACGGACAAGTTGATTGGCACCGGTTAGAAGAGTCGGTCCGTCTGGCGACTCGCCAGCTTGATAACCTAGTGGACATCAACGAGCTTCCTATTCCTGAAGCCCGACGCGCTGATTCTCAAAATAGAGCAGTGGGCTTGGGGCTGATGGGCTTTGCTGATTCAATTGAACAGCTTGGATATTCATATGAAGATAGTGAGGCTTATGATTTTGCCGACCAAGTTTTTGAATTTATTTCTTATATGTCCATTGATGAGTCGGCAAATTTAGCGCAGGAGAGAGGATCTTATAAAAATTTCAAAGGTTCAGGCTGGTCTAAAGGAGAAGTACCGGTTGATACTCTGATTAAATTAGAACAAGACCGCCAAAGAGAATTAACGGTGAAAAAAGAATCCGCTAAACTGCTTCCAGTGCTTGATTGGGAAATGTTGCGCGCTAAAGTAAAAAAAGGAATGCGCAATGCGACCCTGCTGGCGATCGCGCCAAATGCCAACATTGGACTGGTGGCCGGAACAAGCCCGGGTATTGATCCGAGATTTACCCAAATGTTTTCCAGAAATAAAATCTCCGGTAAATACCTGGAGGTAAATCCAAATATGATGCAAGCCCTGCAGAAGGAAAATCTTTGGGAGAAAACACGTGAAGCCATACTAGAGAATCATGGCGACATTGAATCCATCACAGAAATTCCAGATCATGTTAAAAAAATATACAAAACTTCATTTTCTATTTCTCCTTATGCATATATAGAGGTAGCGGCTCGCGCTCAAAAATGGGTGGACATGGGAATATCTCGTAATATGTATTTAGAAATTCGAGACATCAATGAGATTATGAATATCTATACTACCGCTTGGGATAAAGGCCTGAAAACAACTTATTACCTTCATATGAAACCGCGTCATTCAGCTGAGCAATCCACGACGGTAGTCAATAAAGCCGAAGCACTGGGCAAAAGAGGTTTTGCGGTGCTCCGCGACAAAGAGGGACAGAAAGAAACAGCCAAAGAAGAACAGGCTCAGAATGTAGACGTAGTAGAAGAAGGAGAAGTAGCTTCCATAACGCCTCATGTGCATGTTTCTGAAGATCCGCAAGAAAAATTATTATGCGATAGCTGCCAATAAATACATGATTTTAGGAAAAGCGTCTCCAACCGATATGAACTTGCATCCGATGCATTATAAATGGGCCTATGACCTTTATAATCAAGCCGTTCGCAATAGTTGGTTTCCGCACGAAATACCATTGGGTGAAGACTTGGCTGATTGGAAAAATATGACTGAAGACGAAAAACACGCGGTAGAATTTTTAATGGCATTCTTCAACCCGGCTGAACTTATCGTCAATCGTTCTCTGGCGCTGGGCGTCTATCCTTATCTAAAGTCCCCCGAGTGCCATTTATATCTGGCCAAGCAAATGTTTGAAGAAGCAAACCATTGTGTATCATTTGAATACGTACTGGAAACATTTCCACTGGACCGAAGCCGTGTTTACAGTACCCATCTGGACACTGACTCAATGATGAAGAAAGAAAATTTTATAAACAAATATCTGATCAGAATGACCGAAGACACTCTAGACATTGAGACTCCGGAAGGCAAGAAAGATTTCTTGCGCAATTTAGTCGCCACCAATATTGTCATGGAAGGAACATGGTTTTATTCCGGTTTTATGGTGGCGCTATCTTTTCGTCAAAGAAATCAGTTGCGTAATTTAGGCTCAATGATTACCTGGGTTCTGCGCGATGAATCCTTGCATTTAAAATTCGGCATTCAACTTATTCATACCATCCTGGAAGAAAATGCTGAACTTTTAACGGCCGAATTTGCCGAAGAGATTAGAAAGATAATAATTGACGGAGTTAATCTTGAAGTTAATTACAATAAAGATATGTTCCCTAAGGGCATCCTGGGACTTAATGCTGACTACGTGAACCAATATGTGCAGTACGTGGCAGACCGCAGGCTTGAAGAGCTAGGTCTCTCGCCACATTTCAATGTCACCAACCCTGCCAAATGGATGTCTACTGCCACCGATGTCTTTGAGCTAGTCAATTTTTTTGAACAACAAAATACTTCCTACGAAGTTGATGCTCACGGGCACAAAGGAGAAAACAAATAGACACTTTGTGTTTCAAAAAGTTTTAGAATAGAGGCATCGCCCAAGGCAAAGGAATTGCTAAAAGCATGAGCAGAGCTCCCAATAGTGCTAAATTCTTCTTAAAATTAACCTCTTCCCCCATGCGAGACATAGGTTCGGTTACTTTCCAGAACTGGTGCATTTTGAATGACGCCAAAAGCAAGAATAAGACAAGAAGGTAAATTGACCAAGTAACATACACACCTAGCAGCACACCCAAGCCCCCCAAGAGCATCATCAAGCCAGTTAGCATCACCATTTCTTTTGGCATTGGCACTCCTTTGGATTGCGCATAGCCAGTCAACATTGGAAGATGCTTAAAGTGATTCAAACCGCTCATTAAAAAGTAACCTCCTAACAATATCCTACCCAAAACAAATAGATATTCCATATATTTATGTTAATTTGATAATACTCACATTATAGCACAAATTATTTTTTACTTGTCCCGTAGTGAACTTGTTCTACTACTGGGATATTCTACGATCTTACCTGCTTTAATCTCCACCTTGTCTGCTTTACGGAGTTTTTTGATGTGAGCTTTAGATAAAATATCATAATGTTTTATTTTGTCTAGTTCTTGATCTATGCTCCAAAGGTCCTCCTCCATTACCATCCAATTTTTCTCAAAAGTATTCAAATTAAGCGGCTTAGAATATTGTCTTAAAGTTTTCTTGCCATCATTCAAAAAATATTCATGAAAATAAGACATCACCAGCTCGCGGGTATTTTTATAAATTGGCTCGCGATACCGCAGGACTGCGTGATTAGTCTTGGAAAGGGCTCCCCAGAGCCCTTTTATCTTAAACGGAGCTATTACGTGGTCGTAATCTTCTTTTGTCGTCTTTAGGTGTAATACAAGTGGCGGGAAACCGTGGAGCGAAAGAATATACGCGCCCAGCAATGCCCCTTCCAGACAATGCGCATTTCCACTGCGGAGAATGAAAAGCGGAGATTTCAAAGTTTCTCCACCCTTTTCAAAATTAAATGGCAGCCCATTCAAAAAATCCTGCACCTTGGCGGGAGTGTTCATCTTCCGCATCATAGCCATTTCTTTTTTGGTAAAACCAGACATATATCAGTACCCTACTTATGAAGTTCTAAACCGTCCACTGCTTTGCTTACAGGGCTTCTGGCACCATACATTACTGTACCTACCAAGTCCTGTTCAGCTTCTGTTTTTGCAGCAATTGCAGTCCAGTTATCATCACCTTGGGTTTTGAAAATGTCTCTCGTATAGATACCAACCGCCAATCCGCGTGCTCTAGCCCGTTCATAAGCTCTGCGCACTTGTTCACCTGTACCTTCAAAGACCAATACCGGAACACGGAAGATACTTAGGTAATTTTTGTTAGAGGAGTCCTTAAATTCTTTCCCCATAGTCTCAGGGAAATTACTGGCAATAGCGCTTGCCAAGAATGCTACCACGTTTAGTTGTTGCCAAGTAGCTAAGTCTTTATCTATTACAACAGCGGTTCTATTAGTGAGCTCTGGTTTATTAATTGGTGTTGAATCGGGTTCCATAGGTTGGGTAGAGTATATCATTTATTTTAGATCAACAATATAAGAGGCATCATGGAGGTCACGGAGGGGTCACGGAGGGGTCACGGAGGCGTTGCCTCCGTATTTTTCCATGTTATACTAAACAGATGGCTTTAAGAAAACAAGTTTTTGCACCTGGTGAATTTTATCACCTATATAATCGTGGTACAGAAAAAAGAGTAATATTTTTGGACGAGCAAGACTATGAGCATTTTTTATTTCTAATGTATATTTGTAATACCACAAAAAGTATAGAATTGAGAAATATTGGTGAAAATTTTGACCGTGGAGAAATTATAGTTGATATAGGACTATATTGTTTAATGCCTAATCATTTTCACATACTCGCTCATGAAAAAATTGAAGGTGGAATTTCTAAGTATATGCTTAAGCTAATGACTAGCTATTCGATGTATTTTAATAAAAAATACAAGCGGACAGGCAAATTATATGAAGGAGTATTTAAATCAATCCACGCAAGTAGTGATAGGTATTTGAAATATTTGTACTCATACATACACCTAAACCCTGTAAAACTAATAGACAAGAATTGGAAAGAAAATAAACACAGAAACAGTGCGGATTTGTTAAAATATGTCTTTTCCTACCGGTATTCAAGTTTAAAAGAATACACTAAACTAAAATTTAAAATCATAAACCCAACACCATTCCCTGCTTATTTCAAAAAACCAAATGATCACAAAAAAGAACTCTTAGAGTGGCTTAGTTTTGATAATTAGAAGGTACGGAGGCAACGCCTCCGTAGCCCTCCGTAGCCGATATCACTATTCGCTTATTCGCGCGAACTAGAGATATGTAGTAAATACTATCTTAGTAAACCTAAAAACTTGCGAAGCTTTATAATTTCTAAATTCACATAAGGACTGATCCATTCGACTGATACAGATAAGAATAGAAGCGCGGCAAAATAAGTAATCATGGTTAATTGATAGTTGGTGATGGTTAGATCAAACCACTTATCAAAATAAAATGAAATAAATCCATTCGTAGTTAACGGTAAAGGGTTTCCAGAATATATTCTTAAAGAGTTTTCAGCATAGGTCAATGGACAACCTCCATATAATGACCAGATAACTATTGCTGACAACAAAATCATTGACTCAAAAGGTCTAAATCTTTTATATCTGGCACTAATGAGAATACCAAGAAAAACAGAAACGATAAGTAGTACGTGAAAAACCATTATTGCATTAGCCAAATTTTCATAAAACATATAAGAATTATACCACTTTTATTCCCATTCAACAGTTCCGGGAGGCTTGGAAGTAATATCGTAAACTACTCGGTTAATGCCCTTTACCTCGTTGGTAATGCGCGTGGAAATTTTTTCCAGAAGTTTATGAGGCAAAAATGCCCACTGCACGGTCAAAAAGTCTGGAGTGTTGAATGCCCGAATGATTATAGGAAAGCCGTAAGTTCTGGCATCTCCTTGCACTCCCACAGATCTAAGGGTTGAGGGAAGCACAGCAAAGTATTGCGAGACTTTTTCTCCACTTTTTTCAATCTCTTCGCGAACAATCCCGTCTGCTTGCCGCAGGAGCTCAAGCTTTTCTTTTGTAACTTCGCCAATAATCCTAATAGCCAATCCGGGACCCGGAAATGGTACGCGGTAAGTCACACCTTTAGGCAGACCCAGCGCTTCTCCCAATTTTCTAACTTCATATTTGTACAAATCCCGCAGAGGCTCAATAAGCTTAAATCCTATTTTTTCCGGAAGCCCCCCTACGTTGTGATGGGATTTTATAATTGCCGCGTTTTTACTACCCGCGCTTTTACCAGAACTTACCGCATCAGTATATAAAGTTCCTTGAATCAGCCATTTTATATTGCCTAATTTTTTAGCCTCCTTCTCGAAAATCCGAATAAAAAGTTCGCCGATAGTTTTCCTTTTCTTTTCCGGATCTGTAACTCCTTTTAGTTTGGCTAAAAATTCTTTTTCCGCCTGAATCACGATTAAGTTTATTTTTAAATAAGACTTGAATACTTTTTTAATGGATTCGGTTTCGCCTGTTCTCATCAACCCAGTATCAACATAGATACAAGTTAACTGTTTGCCAATAGCTTTATGAACCAGCACGGCTGCTACCGCGGAATCAACTCCGCCGGAGAGCGCGCAAATTGCCTTGTCTTTCCCAATCTGCCTGCGGATTTCTTCAATGGATTTTTTGATAAAATCTTTTTCCATTGATAGTATTTTCACTCCGGTAATCCTGATAAAATTTAAAAGAATCTTCCGGCCACTCTTCGTATGCATAACTTCCGGATGAAATTGCAAACCAAAAAGTTTATTTTTTTCATCGGCAATGGCAGCGACCGGACAATTGGAGGATGAGGCGATAATCACAAAACCCTTCGGAAGTTTGCTCACGGAATCTCCGTGAGACATCCAAACATCTTGTTTTTTCGCAAGATCCGCAAATATCTTGGATTTTTTTACCAAAGTCACCTCGGCGTATCCGTATTCGCGGTGGGTCGAAGCCTTGACCTTGCCTCCTAATTCATAAGCCATAAGCTGTTGGCCATAACAAATACCCAATACTGGAATTCCGAGTGAAAAAACTTTTTTATCAATTCGTAGCGCATTGCTTTCTGAAAGATTTTGCGGTCCCCCGGATAAAATAATGCCCTTACCTTGCTTTAGTTTAGTAATAGGAAAATCAGGACTAACAAGTTCAGCCAGAACCCCAGCCTCGCGAATACGCCTTGTGATCAAGTGCGAATATTGCGAGCCAAAGTCTAAAACGTATACTATCTCTGTCATTTTAAAATTATACTTTCAATGACTACCGGAGACAATGGTCTGTCGGAGGCTCCGGTCGGTGTATTTTCAATTTTTCTCACGACATCCATTCCTAATACAACCTTGCCAAAAACAGTATGCTTGCCGTCCAGGAAATTATTCGCGGCGACATTAATGAAAAATTGAGAACCGTTAGTGTCAGGACCTGAGTTTGCCATGGCTACCGTACCTACGTCATTCTTATTATTCACCCCTATTTCGTCGGCGAAAGAATAACCCGGGCCTCCGGTGCCCCAAAGGTTCATTTTGGCATCGTCTTTTGTCAATGGATCTCCTCCCTGAATCATAAAACCTTTTATTACTCGGTGGAATTTTGTCCCATCATAAAAACCGGCCTGGGCAAGCTTAGTGAAGTTGGCCACAGTGTTTGGCGCCTGCATTCTGAAAAATTCAATTGTGATATTTCCTTTACTTGTCTTTAACGTCGCGCTGGTCATTTCTTTTGTAATTTTTTTATTGTTTAAATTATTAATATTTTTTGTTTCCGGTGTAATGCTTAAATTGTTCCCTACTTCCGTAAATTCTTTACTTAAAGACCCGCCATTTTTTATCAAAAACCAAACAGCCGAAACGCCTATAATAATAACAATTCCAATAATAATATATTTTTTCATGGTTAGATCATATCACAAAATCTTAGGTATAAAAACAATCAGTCCGACAATGACAGAGATAAGTGCAGCCAGAAACACAGCGCCGGCGGCGACATCTTTGGTGTCGCGCGCGTACGGATGGTATTCCGGCGAGGTGAGATTTATGTCTATCTCAATAGCGGTGTTGAAGGCTTCAGCCGTAAATACAAGGCCTATGGCCAACACTAAGGCAAGCCATTCAAATGAAGATACTTCAAAATAAAAACCGGCGATGACAACCACCACTACGGCAAAAATGTGTATCCAGGCATTCGGCGTCGTCATAAAAAAAAGCCGAAGACCTCGAAAAGCATGAGTGAAACTCTGCGCTCTTTTTACAATACTCCAAGCTCTTTTCTCTCTTAAGGAATCCATAGTATCATTCAACTTTTAAGATACCCTTCATGCCCATAGCTCTATGAGTACCAACAGAACAATAATATTCAAAAGTTCCAATTTTATCCGCTGTAAATTCCAAAACTTCTATAGCTGGCGATTTTGCTTGCTTAGTGGCAACACCAAATTCATCTATCCTAAAATCATGAAATCCTGAAGTGTTTTGAAAAGTTATTTTAACCCTATCCCCCTTTTTGACGGTTATCATAGCAGGTTCGAAAGAAAAATTTTTACCTGTAACGACAAATTCTTTGACTGTTTCAGATTCTTCTATTGGTATTTCTTCGCCATTAGTGTTTGCAGTATTTATCTCTTTATTATCTATCAGGGTAGGTGCTTCTACCTTTTTCCCCATTCCAAAAAAGAGCAAAATTCCTACTATTAAAACGACCAAGACAATTATGATAATGTAAACTTTTTTCATACTCCTATTGTATCATACATGCTACTGATATTGTATATATACAGGTTGCGGACTTAGTTTGAGTAATTCAGCCGGTGTCATTAAGACAGTATTGGGCTCAAAAACATCATTCTTGTAAAATAATTTAAAACCGGTAAATTGAACAGGTTCTTTATAAATAAACTGCTGATAGGTATTAATTTTCTTGGCCATGCCGCCCCAGCCATCCATGTGCATAACGATTTGCACTTCCGGCAAAGATTTAATCATTTTGTAATTAGTCACCATTTTTTGCGTATAACGATGCACAACCAATATTTTCGGATTTAAATTATTTTCTCTCACAATCCTTGCTAAATAATCGGCCGTAAAATTTATATCGTCGGCGTCAAATGTTCCGACTATCTTTCCCGGTCTGATACCATTTTTCATTGAAAATTCAGGGTCAATACCTAAATGCACATTGGGCAATTTAAAATATTTTTCGAGCAAAGGCATCTCGGCTTGCAAGCTGGAAAATCCGACTTGAATATCCAAAAAAACAAGAGCATTCCCGCCTGCATCAGCTATGCCTGAAACATTGCGGGCAGGTATTTTCGCCGCGATTGCGAGCACTTTATCTATTTCAGAATCCGGCATACGAAGTCTATATTTACCGTCTCCCCCCGGTTTCTGTTGCGCTACAACTGCGATATAATGAAGTGCCGGCAATACAGGAGTATTTGGGTCCGCTGTCTCCCATTTTTTCACTTCAGTGTCTAGCTTGGCGAGCATTTCTTCTTCGGGGTACTGCCCTAGAACTCCCATTTTTGGGGAATATAAATTTCCGTAATAAGCAACAATGCGCTTGAATGGCAAGATGGCGCCAGCATTAGGATAGACAGTCTTCACCGGCCAGGGAAGAGGCAAAGCGGGTTGAGGTGCCGGGGGGTTATTGGCTAATTCATTTAATTTTTTATCATAGGCCACAATATCTAGCGGAGGGATAACGGATGCTAAAGACTTTTCTCGCTTTACTAGTTCATCACTCTTTTTATAAGATATGCCACTACCTAAAAATTCTGGAAATATAAAAAATAAAGCAAGTAGTAAAAATAAAAAAATGATAAAAAGCCAAATTAATTTTCTTTTCATGGCTGGGAGACTTGGATTCGAACCAAGATATCATTCTCCAGAGGAATGAGTCCTACCATTAGACGATCTCCCAATTCCATCACAATAATACAAAAAGAGCCTTAAATCAAATTTAATTTTCCAACCACTTTTGCTCTTTTAGAATTCTAAGGAAGTCCGGAGTAGTGAGCGACACTACTGGGAAATAATCGCCGACAAATTTGCGACTCCACCAGGCACCAGTTCTATCGCGCTCTTCGGGAGTCGTAAAATGATATTCATAGAGTAGGGCTCGGACATATTTGGGGGCTGTTCCCGAAAAAGGGTTTTGAGCGATTAGTGATAAAATATTCTGATCATTCTGCAGCAACTTTGCCACCAAATTTACAAACCAGGGCTGATTATAATAGGGAGTAAATCCGGCAAACCACATCAGCCAGTCCAAGCGAAGATGATAAGGAGCAACTTGCGGCGGAGGCCGGTAAATATCTCCCGGTTTTCCTTTAAATTCATATTCTAGCCACTTCGTTTCCGCAGTAATCGAAGAATCATTGGTGCCTTGCACAATGACTTCATATCTTGGACGGGTGATGCTGCCGAAGGCGCCGTAAGAATTTACCAGATGCAGTGGGCCATAAGAAGTGTTCATCGCCTGGTAGGGCGATATTAGATTGATGATTGGTTTTATGCTGAGGGAGATGACCAGAGCGGCCAGTAAGAGGATGGTATATTCATAATATGGCGGCGAATGCAAATTGGCCGGCGGTATTAAATGAAAAATTTTGCCGAGCAGATTATCATTTAAGGTCGGGATGGCAATCACCATCGTCAGAAATCCAAGAAAAGCAAAATTACCGCTGATCGAGAGCCAGCCGTGGAAAAATAAAGTGATCAGGCCGGCGACCAGCGCCACGGGCTGGGGAGCAAAATAGAAAAACGGGACTATTAATTCCGTGAAATGATTGAATAGAACCCCGAACTGATGAACGACTTTCGGCAGCCAATTAAAATACCAAGAGAAAAGATTCGGCATTGGTTGCGTTTCGTAGTGATAATAGAGACAAGTTAAATCCTTCCAGCAAGAATCCCCACGTATTTTTATCAGTCCCGCCCCAAACATTGTCCGGAAAAGCATCCACCGCAAAAGAAAGATGACAATGAGAGAGGGCGCGGTTTTTTCGTCGCCCAAAAACATAGCCAGAAAACCGGCTTCCAGGAGCATTGTTTCCCAGCCGAAAGCATAAAAGGTCTGCCCAACATTGACAAAAGAGAGATAAAAAAGCCACATTAATCCCCAAATGCCAATGGAGATAAACCAGCCGAATTTTTCCGAGTAGCCGGAGAGGGCAAAGAGGGCAAGTCCGATGCCTAAGAGAGCTACTAACTTAAATACCCAATCTTTCGGGGAAAAGAAAAACAAGCTCGGTGAATCTTTAAAACTTGTCTGGTTTACAAAATTTTGGACTGGCAGAAGCCCCTTCTGGCCCAACAGAGGCACAAACTGATTAAGAGCAATCAGAAAAGCTATCAGATAAATAAAGGCCAGACTGCGCTGGAAGACCAAACGAGTGAGCCAATACTCTCCGCCGATAAAGATTCCAAAAAAATTTCCTAATATTGATGACATATTTTAGATTTCTTTATTACAATGAAAATCGCAAATATCCTTTTTTCTACCAAATAAATAGCGCAGACGAGAAATCAAATGATAGATAAATTTTCCAAGCTGCTTGATAAAAAGCAAATTAACGAACCAGGCCAAGAATTTTCGGTCCGTAGCTCTCCACATCCAGATAAAGGCATCCACGCCCCGCACCGAGCGCCCCGCGGAATCTTTGGCATAAATGTATCGCTGAATTGGTTCACCCACTAAACCCTCTTGCCTTTGATTGAAACCGGGTTTGGAAATATCAACGAATACAAGGCGTTCTCCCGAATCTGCTTTTCGAAATTTATTCATTTGCGTAATGCACATCCGGCACGCCCCGTCGTAGAAAACGGTGATGGGATATAACATGTTAACCATACTGCTAGTTTACCAAAACTGGTTCTTTATTTCACCTTTTTTTACTGGCGCAAGCCTTTATAAAAGCGGTGAAAAGAGGATGCGGACGAAGCGGACGCGATTTAAATTCAGGATGAAACTGCGTTCCCAAATAGAATGGATGATCTTTTTTGGCCAATTCGGCTATTTCCATTAAAATTCCGTCCGGAGATTTACCCGAAAACACCAATCCGGCTTTTTCCAGCTCTGCAATATATTTTGGATTAACTTCATACCTATGACGATGACGTTCAGAAATTTTAGATGCGCCATATGCAATCTCGGCAACGCTCCCCTTTTTTAAATTTGCCGGATAAGCTCCTAGACGCATAGTTGCGCCGTAATTCTTATTCTTGATTTTTTCAATCTGATCCGGCATGGTTGCAATAACCGGATCAGGGGTGTTAGAATCAAGCTCCGCAGAATTAGCCTGTTTTAAATTTAAAACATTTCGCGCATATTCTATCACCATCATCTGCATACCATAACAAAGACCGAAATACGGGATCTTTTTTCTGCGGGCATAGTCTGCCGCCAAAATCATACCTTCGGTCCCTCGCTGGCCGAATCCTCCCGGAACTATAATACCGTCTAAGTTGTCCAATTCACTTAATTTTTTTGAATCATTTTCATATTTCTCCGCATCCAGCCAGATAATATCAGGCTTATATCCAAGCGACCAAGTAGAGTGATTAATTGATTCTATAACGGAAATATATGTATCTTTACATGATTTGAAATTAAAATATTTGCCCACAATGCCGATACGGACTTCTTTTTTTATTTTTTTGATTCTATTGGCCAGGGCTGTCCAATCAGTCAAATCTTTACTGCGGGCAGGCAGACCGATGGCGGCCAGCAGAGTGGCACCAAGATTCTCTTTTTCAAAATTAACCGGTACATCATATATGGAATAAACGTCCGGCGCAGAAATTATTCTTTCAATCGGCAGACTGCAAACGTTGCTGATGGTCCGTTTAATATCGGGAGTGGCCGGACGCTCGGCTCGGCAGATAACAAAATCTGGATTAAGACCGACTGAATGAAGATCCGTAATGGCATGCTGGGTCGGTTTTGATTTTTGTTCCCCCAGTAATGTTGGCATCGGCAAATAACTTACCAAAACCAGAAAAACACTAGAAGGGATTTTTGCTTTCATCATTCGGGCGGCTTCCAAAAAAGGGAGCAGTTGATATTCACCCACGGTGCCGCCGTATTCTACTATCGTAATTTCTGATTTATTCTTTTTTTGGCATGCCTCGATGCGCCTGATTATTTCCTTTGGTATATCCGGGTAAACTTCAACGTCTTCTCCTCCGTATTCCAAATTGCGTTCCCGCTTGATGACCTCGGCATAAATTTGGCCAGTAGTAATATAATCTTCACGGGTACTGACTTGATTGGTAAAGCGTTCATAATTGCCTAAATCCTGATCAGCTTCAATGCCGTCCTCTCCGACAAAAACCTCGCCGTGTTCGGCGGGACGTATAGTGCCGGCATCAAGATTGACATACATATCCGCTTTCAGATTAGCGACGCGATAACCGCGAGACTGTATAATTTTACCGATGGAAGCGGCCGTAACCCCCTTGCCTACGCTCGACATTACACCCCCTACCACGAAAATATATTTTGTTGGTTTTGACATTACTATTCTATTTATTCAAATATTTCCTAATTGCAATATAACTCGAAATCGCTCCCAAGATTATACCTGATAATAAAATAATTGCAAAAATTTGAAAGAAATTTGAGATATAATAATCATACATATTAAGCCCCAGAAAACCGGTCATATTGCGTCCGAGCCAAGCCGTCGCCGGCCAGAAAAGAATCAAGGTTATGACCGTAGCGATAATCCCATAAATTGCCCCTTCAATCATAAAAGGACCGCGCACACGCATTTTAGAGGCCCCCACCAGGCGCATCACGCCGATTTCTTCTTTAACAATAAAAATAGTCAATCGGATAGTATTGAAAGTAATGATTATGGAAATAATTATCAAGAGAAGGGTGATTAGAAAGCCAAGTTTTTGCGCGCCGGATATTATCGTATTTAATCGGTCTATCACTAATTTATTTTGGTGATAATTTACTTTATCTATAATGGAAGCAGAACCCAAAACCAGTGCATTGTCCGATTTCATAAAATTCGCAATGCTTTCATATTGAGAAATTTCTTTGGCTTTAACGTTGAGGTAGGCGCCGAGCGGATTATTGCCTATCTCATCCAAGGCGGCAATCGTCGGGTAGTCATTCTTGTGGCGCTCGCGGAAAAGTTTCAGCGCCTCGTCAGCGCTAGTATAGGAAACATCAGCTACCTCCGGCAATTTTTCCAGAGAAGATTTTAAAAGCGTAATTTTATCTTCCGGCGCATTCACATTAAAATAAATCGTCACATCCACTTTGTCTTTTATAACATTCAGCGAGAAATACAGCACTGCTTGCAATAAAATAATAGAAGTGATGACCGAAAGGGTAATCGTGACTACCAGAACAGCCGCCCAGGAAATAAGCCCAGCTCGAGTAAAGTTTATAAATCCTGCTTTTATAATTCTTTTAAATTCGGTCATAAGTTAGGTTCTAGGTTCTAGGTTCTAGGTTCTAGGTTCTAGGTTCTAGGTTCTAGGTTCTAGCAACTAGTCACTAGCACCTAATACCTAATTATAATAGCATACTATTTGCCATGCTTGCTATCTCGAACAACTTTTCCATTTTCCATCGTAATCACTCTTTTGCCGACTGAATCAATGACTGCGCGATTATGGGTAGCCAGAATCACGGTGGTGCCAAGATCATTTATTTTTTTTAAGATTTGGACTATCTCATGTGTATTTATCGGATCTAAATTCCCGGTCGGCTCATCAGCGATAATCAGTTCGGGCTGATTAATGATAGCGCGAGCGATTGCCAGCCTTTGCTGTTCGCCTCCGGACATTTGATTTGGAAAATGAAAAATCCGATTACTCAAATCAACCAGCTCTAAAACATGCGGGACGTCGGAGGCTATTTCTTCATCAGTCTTACCAACCGCTTCCATGGCGAAAGCGATGTTTTCGTAAGCGGTTTTATTCGGCAATAGTTTGAAATCTTGAAACACCACCCCGATGCGCCGACGCAGTTTAGTTAAATCCTTATTTTTCAACTGATGCACATTGATAGATTCAAAAAAAACCGTGCCGGCGGAAGGATTTTCATCGGCCAGAATCATTTTGGTCAGAGTTGTTTTGCCTGCCCCGGAGTGTCCGACGACAGAAACAAACTCCCCCGCCACAACCGTAAGAGTAACATTGTCTAACGCCACCGCGTCTTTATAAAATTTTGAAACATTGTTGAAATAAATCACTTATCTATTTTAGCACAAATTTTATTAAGACACGATAGATATAAATTTTGCTTTAATGTCTTCAACTAAAGATAGTGGTGCGCGAGAAACAAACTTAAATTCTCTAGCATTATAATCAATCGCTCGTGCTTGATCTATAAGCGCAAAACCATATATTTGATCAACTTCAACTAAAATCTCAAAAGGATAAAACTTTTGTTTTGAAGTAATCGGACAAACCACAGCTAATCCACTTGATGCATTAAAAATAGCCCGACTAATCACAATAGCAGGACGAACACCTTTTTGTTCACGTCCAACACTTGGTGAAAAATTAAAATAAATTATATCGCCTTGGTCTGGGGTGTATATTTTTACCATATTTCTTTACCCATGGGCTTTCCCCAATCAAATTCTTTATGTCTATTTTTTTTGGTGATGCCTTTCACCATATCTTCCAAAGTATATTTGGGCTTGGCTTTTGAAATAACCATTTTGTCTCCCAGTTGGTGAAAGCCAACAACAGAACCGTCTTTCAGGTCAAGATTTTCTGCAAATTCATCCGGAATTCGCACCGCCAAACTATTCCCCCATTTTCGAATTTTTGTTGTCATACTTTAAGTATATACAATGTATCTACATTGTCAATATCATATATTGTAGCACATTTATAAACTTTTCTCCGCCTCTATGAAAATATCTATCTCGCCATTCAAAACAGCGTCAGTGTTTGAAGTTTCGGCGCCGGTTCGGTGGTCTTTGACCATTTTGTAAGGATGGAGCACGTAAGAGCGAATTTGATTTCCCCATTCTATCTCGGTGTTTCTGGTAATTTTTATACTCTCTTCTATACTTTTTTTCTCTTCTTCGGCTTTTTTAAAAATTCTGGCGCGCAGAATGGAGAGAGCAAGTTCGCGGTTTTGCTCCTGCGAGCGTTCGCTTGAAACATGGGCGGAAATCCCGGTCGGAAGATGAATAATTCTGACCGCCGTTTCCCTTTTATTCACATTTTGCCCGCCCGGCCCGCTGGAGCGGGCAAACTCTACTTTCAAATCCTCGGGTGACAATACAACATCACGCTCTTGCAGTTTTGAAAATTTGGGCAGAACTTCAACTAGGGAAAAAGAAGTGTGTCTTAATTTTTTTGCATTAAAAGGAGAAATACGCACCAGACGATGCACACCCGTTTCGTTTTTTAAATTTCCATAGGGGCCCAACCTCTCCCCACCCCTCTCCTTATTAAGGAGAGGGCGACGGGTGAGGTCAGAAATTTCAAAAGAAACATTCCTGTACCCTCCATGGTCGTTTTTATGCTCATGTATAAAAGAAATCTCCCAACCCTTTTTATTCGCATACTTCATATACATAGAGAGAAGTATCGCCGAAAAATCTTCGGCATCGTCCCCTCCGGCGCCGGAAATGATGGTCATAATTGCATTGCCTTTGTCATATTTTCCCAAACCCTCTTTTTTTGCTTTGAGTCCTGCTAATTCTTTCAAGGCCGCCTGCGCTTTATTCTTATCAGCCCAAAAGTCCACCGAAGTCATTTTCGCTTCCAATTCATTTATTTTTTGCTGTATATCTTCTGTTTCCATGAGCCGAGAGTGGGAATCGAACCCACGTTCCTACTTTACGAAAGTAGTGTTCTGCCACTGAACTATATCGGCTGGAGCCGTTGGTGAGGATCGGACTCACGGTCTCGTCATTACCAATGACGTGCTTTACCACTAAGCTACAACGGCATCTAACCATACTAATTTATATTCCAGTATTTTGCAAAATTCCCCTCTTGAGGGGTGCTCCGACCTGGGTCGGAGCGGGGTGGACTTTCCACCTCCCCCTAAAGGGTACTCCTCAAAGAGGAGAATTAATTCTTACTTATCCCCACTCTTCCTCCAGAGATAAAGGTATTTTTGATATAATTAAAGAGTCCTAAAATAAAATGATACCAAAAAATTTTAGGCTTGCCCGCCGATTTGGCGGGAAAATATCTAGAAGAGTGGAATTTCTACTCGGACTTTTGGTCTTGGTCGTTTTGGTTTCATCTCCGGTATCAAATGTTCTTGCACAAAACCTCACCAGCACTTCTTTAATGGATGCTTACAAGGCTTACGTTTCAGAACCTGACTCGCCCAACGAATCAGACATAATCAATGCTTACAAGGCTTACATTCAGCCTGTTTCCTCCTCCCCTGCTAAGGGGAGGATTGAGGAGGGGTCTGTGACTGCTGATTCCGCCCTGGCTTCCGCTCTCCAGAATTTATTGAGTAAAAAAGAATTTGTGGACAAATTGCGCGGCCCAGCCGGCCCAGCAGGGTCCCGAGGTCCAGAAGGACCGAGGGGAGAACCCGGCTTGTCCGCGCAAGCAAGCTCTTCAAATGCTCAAGTCTACATCGCTCCGCCCGACCCGAAAGTTAACTTCTCCGGCGCCTCTTACTTCTCCGCTACCAATATCACTTCGGACCAATTGACCAACAACCTAGCTAACATTACCACTCTGGCGGTCTCCGGCAATTCCACCATTGCCGGCAGTCAGACGGTGACTGGAGCTCTGACGGTTGCCGGAGCAACCACTCTCTCCGGGGCGACGACTCTCTCCGGGGCGACGACTCTGACCAATACTTTTTCCCAGACCGGCGCCAACACTTTCAGCACTGGTACTGGAGCCATCTCTTTGAGTGGGGCAACAAGTGTGACTGGTACCAACACTTTTACCGTTGGCACAGGCTTGACTACCCTGGGAGGAGCTCTGACGGTTACCGGCACTACTACTCTAAACGGCCTAGTCATCACCAATAGTTTGCTGACTTCCACCGCTCAATCTACTTTCACTAAAGTTCCCACCTTGGCTCATGTCTTTTCCTCCTGGCCCACCGGCACTTCCAATGCTTCCGATGGAACTATTTACATCAATCCGGCTTCTTCCATCGCTGACGGCAATCTCATCTCGGCTGCGGTCGGAGGCACTATCAAGTTCCTGGTGGATGCCGAGGGGGATATCTATGCCGGCAATTTAATATTATCCGGCTCCACCTCCACCGGGGCTACTACTATCGCCGGCAACTTAACTGTCCAGGACAATACTACCTTTGGGGATGCAAGTACCGACACCCTTACTTTTACCGGAACCATCTTAGGAGCTAATCCCTTAGTGCTGGAAGGAGGCACCGCCAATGACTTTGAAACAACTTTTGCTCTGACTGATCCGACGGCTGACCGGACGATTACTTTTCCCAATGCCACAGGCACAGTGACTTTAACTACCAATGACCTCTCAATCTTCTCGGCTACGACTTCTCTGCAACTCTTGGGAGTGATTAGTGATGAAACCGGCTCCGGTTCTTTAGTCTTCTCCACTTCTCCGACCCTTATTACTCCAACCTTGGGAGTAGCCACCGGAACCTCCCTGGCTTTAGGTGGAGGGACGGCTTTAACCACCACCAATCAGACGGGAACAGGCTCTCTAGTCCTCGCCACTTCTCCTCAGTTAACCACCTCTCTAACCACCGACTCAACCACCTTTGCTCTTCTTAACACTACGGCTACCACAGTCAATGCTTTCGGAGCGGCCACGACCCTTAACATTGGTGCTTCCGCCACTACTGTCCTTAACTTCGGAGGTTCTACCTCGGCAGCTGAATTCCGTTTCCTGGAACCTTCCGGTTCAGGAACAAACTACACCGGTTTCAAGGCAGCGGCCCAGGCCGGGAATGTCACTTACACTCTTCCTATTGCTGACGGCACCAGTGGCCAAGTCTTGACCACCAATGGTTCCGGAGCACTATCTTGGACTACCAAGACAGAAGGCATCTCGCAAGACTTCAAAGGTCTTTCCCTAAGAACCTCTCCCAACGCTGATGTAGCGGCGACTACCGTTACCCTGGACCATGCGGATGAGATCGTGATGGATACGGGGAACAGAGTCACGACCTGGGATGACCTGTCTGCTGTCATTACCACTGCCGGTGCCGGAGGACTGGATACCGGAGCAGAAGCCGCTTCCACCTGGTATGAAATCTACGCCATCAGGAAATCATCCGATGGGACGAAGAATCTGCTCCTGCATCGGGCCAAGGATTATTTCAAGGATGAGGAAGCCATCGGGACTCTTCTGTCAAGTCAAGGGCTTCGTGACGCCGGGGCACGCACGGCCATCGCTCAGGAATTTCAGAATGATACAGCCGGTCTGGTGGAGTTCGTCGATGTCGAAGTAGTCAAAAATGCTTCACCGACTGGCCGATTCTGGCTGGAAGTTCAAAGTGATACGTCTGGACTTCCAAGCGGAACTGTCCTTGCGACATCAGACAAGCTCGATGTGTCACTGGTGAGCACAACGGCCCAGCAGGTCCGGTTCGTGTTCCGTAGTCCAGTTTCGCTGTCTGCATTGACCGCTTACCACTTGGTCATGCAAGGTGACTACGCAATCAGTGACACCAACTTTATTTCATGGCGCGGCACGACCGATGCTGGATACACGCGCGGTACGCAAGAATTATATAACGGCACGAGTTGGGCAAACGAAACGTCCGGCGACCATCGCTTCAAAATCTACGTCACCCGCAACGATACTTCCGTCACCATGCCCACCGGCTACGACCAGAAAGCGAAGGTGGGGTGGGTATACAACGATAGCGGAAGTAATTTTGACGCCTTCTCAGCTTTTGACCATGAGGTTCGCTATCTCGATAGATACGAAATAATTTCTAATCTGACCGCAACCATCCCTACACTTACAGACGTAAGTATTGGGCTGCCGCCAGGACCAGTGGTGGGGGACATGTGGACTGCCAGTGATACCTTAGGCGCTATCAATACAGCGGCCGGAGTACCTGATGGTTACGAAACCACATCAGACGCAGGGAACGCAGGCGCAGCTGCGTTTAGAAGTGACGGAACAGTTCGCGCACAAATGGGCGTAGTTGGCACGGAGTATCAGGGGTTGTATTTGAGAGTCTCAGCAGGTATTGGTTCATTTGAATTGCTGGGCTACATCTGGGGCTCCAGCGGCGGCGCGGACGTGGCCGAAGAGCATCTGGTGCATGATGAGACCATCAATGCCGGAGACGTGGTATCTCTAACAGATGAAAAGCTATACGTGGAGAAAGCAAGCATCACAGGCAAGACAGTACTCGGCATCGTGTCAACCAAGCCGGGAATAACCCTCAAAGACTGGCCGGGAGACGTGTCTCCGGAGAATACCAGAGCCATAGCTCTAAGCGGTAGAGTGCCGGTAAAGATAAGTAATGAGAACGGAGAGATTAAGGTGGGAGACAGACTGACTTTGTCTAAAACAATACCTGGCTATGCGATGAAGCAAAGTTATCCTGGTCCAAGTTTGGGTATCGCCATGGAGGCCTCCACCGAGAACATAGATAAAATCTTAACCTTTGTGAATCTTTCTTACTGGGCTCCCGGTTTTGGCTCTTTTGAGGTAAATGAAGATGGCACCCAGACCGGCAACTCTTTCTTTGACTCCATTCTCGCTTTCTTCAAGAACGCTTTTGAGATTGTCTTTGAGAAGGGGGTGATGAAGGTGGCGAGTATTTTGGCTAATGTAATTGAGAGTAAAAAAGTTATTACCGAAGAATTAGAGATAAAAGACGCTCAAACTGGAGACATCTATTGCGTGACCATCAAGAATGGAGAGTTTGACAAAGCACCTGGAGAATGCGCAACTGACACCACCCCGGCAGACGAGCCGGCACCCCTCCTTGATCAAGCCACCGCCACAGCGGGGCAAGGAGGGGAAGAGCCCTCTCCTCCTTTGGAAGGAGGAGTCCTCGCTCCAAGCGAGGGAGGTGGTAATTCTGAGCCCGCGGGAGAAATCACCACCCTAACCCCTCCTCCACAAGGAGGGGAGGAAACTCCAGCAGAACCCCAGCCTTCCGACTCCGCTGAAGCTACAACGGACACGTCGGATGAAACTACGGCGGGCGAGGCAGAACCAGCGCCGGAACCGACGCCAACTCCATAACCAAATCACAAAGGATTACCCTTTGTAATTTCGCGGCGCGGCTGACGGGTGTTGATCCCGCTACCTCGCCCGTGACAGGGGCGCACTCTACCGATGAGCTACAGCCGCAAACTTTTTAATTTTAACACTCTGGACTATCCAGCTGTGCCGACGGATGGAATCGAACCATCTTCCAGAGCTTATGAGTCTCTTGTTTTACCATTAAACTACGCCGGCAATATAAGAAATATAATAACAGAAAATTTATAAAAATAGAAGGCTTGCGCTTAAAGCAAAAATTTTATAGTATGATTAAACAGCGGGATAGAGAAGAGGCATCTCGCAAGGCTCAACTAAAATATGGGCCCCCTCCGGGGAAACTCAGAGGTGTGCATTCGTCAAATTCGGAGAAATCCTCTCTGTCGGCTAACAGAAAGACAATTCCGAGCTAAATTTTCCGGCCCAGGTCGGAGATAAATGTGTAGAGACTAGATGGCGAACTCCTTAATCTTTAATTTATTTTAGAAAGGAGATAGTATAGTCCAGACCACAAATAATCCGCCAGCCGGTGGATGAAGCAGTGAAAACTGAAGTGGTAAAGCATAACCTTGAGACGGCCGTTCGATTCGGCCTCCCGCAACAATTAGATATACCCATACTCGCGAAAAATTTGCTCATAAATGGCAATAATCCTTTTGGCTTCACGCTGGGTCAGTTCAAAAGCCACGCCCTCGTGAGCTATCCTGTTTCGGACGGTGTGCACTTCCCAAGCTGAAGGAAGATTGCGAAATTTAATTTGATCGGCTGATTTTAGCTTATCTCCCAAAGTTTCGCCCTTAAATCCCATTTGACTCATCAAGTCCTCCAGCATAGAATCAGCTTCAATAACCGCCAGTTTCCAATCGCTGGCATGCTGTGAGAAAAGATAACTTAGAGTTTTTACCCATTGAGGATTCCTGGACACTTCTTCTGTTTCTTTAGATTTTTTTTCTCTTTCTGCCTGACGGTGTGCGTATTCGGCAATTTCACGTTCTAAATGTTTGCGTTCCTTCTTTCTAATTTCAAACATTCGGATTGCAGTATAAGAGATAATGGTAAGAAAAAACATTGCCAGAAAAAAAAGGATGGTATGGTAAACAGATATTATTTCAGTACTATAGCCAAAAAGATTACGAAAAAATGTAAGACCTTGATTAAATAAGTAATCCGGATTAAAAAATTTTGAGCCAAGAGCTGAATTTTCTAAAATGGGATTTGGATTCATATGTATAAATTATATCATAAATTTCTTCCCGATTTCAAAAAGCATATCCTCTGCCCCATGCGGTGCCATAAACTGAATTCCTAACGGTAATTTTTTAGCCTCTATTTCAATAAGACCGGATGGTAAAGAAATAGCCGGCACGCCGACCAGATTGGCGGTAACCGTGAAAATATCTACAAGGTACATGGAAAGCGGATCGCTTTTCTCTCCTATTTTCCAAGGAACTATGGGAGAGGTGGGAGTTAGTATCAAATCAATCTTAGAAAATAATTCTTTGAATTCTTTTTTCAAAGCTAAGCGGGCCTTTTGGGCCTTGCCATAATAAGCATCATAATAACCGGCCGAAAGTACATAAGTGCCGAGAAGAATTCTTCTTCTAGCTTCCTTGCCGAAACCAGTACCCCGGGTTAATAAATAATCATCAAGTAAATTCTGGCCGTCAATATGCAAACCATATCTGACTCCGTCAAAACGAGCCAGATTGGTTGAAACTTCAGCAAAGTTGATAATGTAATATAAAGCAAGGTAATTAGGTAATTTAATATCTTTAATTTGATATCCTAGACTTTCAAGATTTTTAACCGCCGCTTTAAAATTCTCTTTGATATATGGGTCAATCCCCTCTTGATTCACCAGGTCCCACGGTACACCTATTGTTTGAACTTGAGAAAATTTTTCGGGAGTAGAATTTAAATCAATGGAGGTACTGTCTAAAACATCCCGCCCTTTTATCGCTTCAAATAAAATCCGAGCATCTTCTACTGTTTTTGCAATCGAACCAATAACATCAAAAGAAGAAACTGCCGCTATAAGACCATAACGAGAGACCTTGCCATAAGTGGGTTTCATCCCGATAACTCCGCAAAAGGAAGATGGTAGACGAAGTGACCCACCGGTGTCCGAACCTAATGCCGCCAGCGCCATATTACTAGTTACAGCAGCCGCTGAACCGCCGGAAGTACCTCCCGGCACTCTACTGGTATCATGCGGATTTTTTGTTACTCCGTAAGCAGAATTCTCTGTTGACCCTCCCATGGCAAACTCATCCATATTCGTTCTGCCTAAAAATACTGCGCCTTGTTTTTTTAACTTAGCTATCACCGTAGCGTCATAAGAAGCCGTGTAATTTTCTAAAATTTTAGACCCGGCCGAGACACGCCGGCCCTTGATTAAAATGACGTCTTTAACTGCAAGCGGAATGCCAAGAAGCGGGTAAGACTCTCCCCTGGCGATTATTTCGTCGGCCACTTTTGCTTGCTCCAGCACATCATCGTACACTTCCAAATACACATTTAATTCCCTATTTTTCTTTTCAATTTCATTAAGATATGCCTGTGCCAGCTGAACCGCGGAAAATTCTTTGGCATCAAGTTTAGCTCGGGCTTTAGCAATAGTAAGAGTAGTTAAATCAATCATAAGATCTTTTTCACTTTTAGAAAATCATCTTTGGCATCTGGGAATTGTTTTATAATAAGTTCAGGAGAAAATTCCCGAGGTTCTTCCCTGTCTTCTCGCCAAATATTATAGAGTTTGTATTCTGGCTTTACATCCCCTGTTTTAACTCCCTCAATAACTTTTACATACTCCAAAATACCTTTCATATCCGAAAATATCTCTCTTTTTTCATCTTCTGAAAGCTCAATTCTGGCAAGTTTTGCCAGGTTTTCTACATCTTTAATGTCCATATCAAGAGTATAACAAAAGCGTAGCTTGGTGTAAATTTTTTATCTCCGAGGGTCCCACGCCAAAGGCGAAGGGCGCAGGAGGAAAAAATTTACACCAACGAAGCTATCCAATCAAAGCCTTTATTCGCTCTTCCACGGGCGGATGCGTGGCAAAAAAACCGCCAATTTTTTTGCCAAAACCCGAGCCCTTGGCCTGCCCGACACGCTGACGCGAGTCATGCGGGCGGGGGTCGGCAATGTAAAGGTGCGCAATGGCGCTGGATTGGCGAGCCATCGGTTTTTGATATTTGGAAATTTTGCGCAGTGCACTGGCCAACCCTTCCGGATAGCGAGTCAGAAGCGCGCCGGATGCATCGGCCAGAAATTCACGTTTGCGAGAAATTGCCAATTGAATAAGTAAAGCAAAAATCGGCGCCAGGATAGATAAAACAATGCCGACAATCATAAATACGGCATTAGCCTTATTGTCATCTCTGTTTCGGCTGAAAAATAAATTCCGGCGGAAAATATCTGAAATTATTGAAATAAAACCGGCCAAAACCACGACCACGGTGGAGAGAAGCATATCTCGATTACCGATGTGACTCATCTCGTGTGCCAACACTCCTTCAAGCTCCGGCTTTTCCAGGATAGAAAGAAGTCCGGTGGTCACCGCGACCACGGCATGCTCTTTATCCCGCCCGGTTGCAAAAGCATTCGGCGCTGGATCATTTATGATATACACCTTTGGCATTGGAAGTCCGGCAGTAATAGAAAGATTTTCAACGCTCGTATATAAAATAAAATTTTCTTCTCTTTTGGCCGGCTTAGCTCCCGCAAGCTTAAGGGCAATTTTATCCGAGAACCAATAGGAAAAAATATTCATCACGATACTGAATAGAACAAAGAAATAAAGAATATTCGGATTGTTATAATAAAAACTTACAAAATAGCCAAGTCCAATAACCACGACAAAAAACACTGTCATCAGCAGCCATGTTTTTGTCACGTTTTTTGATTGCTGTGTATAAAGCGTTGCCATCCCAGTACTAAAAATTTAAGTTGTTAATTATAATGGTCACGTACGTAATCAAAATTTTAGTACGGGACAGGTAAATTATTTCTTAGACTGCATTTTACCATAACTCTCTACTACCGAGTCAATATATTCCCCCTCGCAACCGAGAGCCCGAATTTTATTTTTATCAATAGCATTCTCTATAAATAAACCGATGGTTCCATAAAAATATATTTGGCTGGCATATTTACTTGGGTTATCTTGGCTGGGAGCCTTAAACAATGAAGTCTTCGGACTGCTCTCATCCAGCGCCTTAACCAGACTAATAGGACATGAAATAGACTGACCGGCCAATTTCTTGCCGACAACATCAATCAGAGTATTATCCTTCCCATACGATAATCTAAAGTTGCAAGTATTTTGACCTCTTATACTTTCTCTGGCAATTTGAAAAATTGTTGGGAATAAAGCGTTTTTCAAAACAGCTTTAGCATCTTCGCAGCCTAATGCGCTATTACCCAAACAAGTTAATACTGCATCATTCTGGTAGGTCCGAGGATTTTTCAGGTCCGGCGCTATACCAATTCCACAATCTTTGATTACGACCTCCGGCTGTTTGATTGGCGTATTATTTTGTACTGCCGCTGTATTATTCTGGGCAGTTGTATTTTTCACGTTATTAGTTTTTTTAGTATCAAAATAAGGTATCGATAATTTTGGTATTGATAATTCTGTTATATTTTTCACTAAAGAATTCCACATGGATATCACCGGGGCACGATAGAAATACCAGACAGCAAAACAAAATCCGCCTATGACAACAAAAGTCAAACAAATTTTCCACAATGATAAGGGTAATTTTGTTTTAGGAGCAATAAAACCTTGCATTGGAATTACTGTCCTAAATGCTTCACTTAAATCAGCTTCACTCCATCCGCCGTCAGCAACTAGCACTGCGCGAATTTTTTCGCGTGTTTTCCCCTTGGCAAATTCTGACCGTATGTATCCTATAAGTTCTGGCGTAATCATAAATCTAAAAAGATTAAAATCTTACCTCTACCGGATTTTGGGCAACGTCACTGTCCGCCAGATCAAAGAATTCTTTTTTAGAAAAAGAAAAGATTGTTGCAAGAATGTTTGAAGGAAAAGATTCAATTTTTGTATTCAAATCACGAACATTGGCATTATAAAACCGGCGAGCGGCTTGAATTTTATTTTCTGTGTCGGAAAGCTCTCGCTGAAGCTCTAAAAAATTCGTATTAGCTTTTAAGTCTGGATACGCTTCAGAAATGGCAAAAATGGATTTCAACGCGCCAGTTAGCATATTTTCAGCTTCGGCATGCGCCGGGTTTGGACCTTGAACTCCCATCGCCATACTTCTAGCTCTGGTCACATTTTCAAAAGCTGAACTCTCATGAGTGGCATAACCTTTGACAGTGTTCACAAGATTTGGTATCAGGTCGTACCGACGCTTCAACTGCACCTCAATATCCGCCCAAGCTTCCCCTGCGCGGTTGGCCAGCGCCACGAGACTATTGTAGACAAAAACTGCCCATAGAATCAAAACCCCTAAGATTATTAAAATATATTTCATCTGTTTTTATTATAGCACAAGGTTTCTCTTTTGCCACTCTTCCACTAATACCAACAGAGGCGATGCCAAGAAAATTGAAGAGTATGTTCCGAAAAACATTCCGGTGGTTAACATAAGAGCAAAATACTTCGTTGTTACGGGACCAAAAAAGAACAATGCCAGAAGCACGAGAATAACCGTAAACGAAGTGCTAATAGACCGAACATACGACTGCTCTAAACTTTTCCCCACTATTTCGCTAAAATTCATTTTATCTATTCTTGTTTGGGTTGCTTCATTTTTTAAATTTTCCCTAATGCGGTCAAAAATAACTATCGTATCGGAAACAGAAAGACCCAGGATGGTGAGAACTGCAACCACGAAAAGAGTATCCAGCTCTGCGCCATAAAAATGCGAAAGAGCGGCAAAAAGACCAACCGGTATGGCAACATCATGCAAGAGCGTAACGATAGCTATTAAGCCGTATCTCCAAGACGAAATCGGTTTGGAAACTTTTCTGAAAGCAAAAGCAATAAAACAAATAATCGCCAGTGAAATCAAAATAACAGCAATTATTGCTTTGCGGGTAAGTTCGCGTCCCACCGAAGGTCCAATAGAATTAAAACTTGTTTCGGTCAAAACGTTGGCGTCATTCTGTGAAAGGGTTTTAAAAAGTAAAGCGTGTTCATTATCATTTAAGCTACGAGACTTTACGATATAACCTAATTCCCCGGTCGGCTGAAGAAGAATAGAGCCAAAATTTAAAGCTTCCAGGGATTTATTCAAAGCCGCTTGGGTTGGACGTGTGGTCTTATAAATAACCTCTGTTAATGCACCACCCTTAAAATCAATACCGACATTTAGCCCAAATAAAAATAATGAAAAAAACGAAAGAATAACCAAAGCTATTGATATACTAACGAATATTTTTTTGTATCTAATAATAAACATAATTTTATTTACTAATTCCACTGGAAAATAAAAACCGGGCGATTTTCCCCTCTCCCATAAAAATAAGCGTTGATAAAAAAATTCTAGTAATCGTAATTGCCGAGAACATTGATACTATTACCCCCATGCCCAGTGTCAAGGCAAAACCTTTGATTAAAGATGTGCCAAACCAGAAAAGAATCAGAGCAGTAATGATATTTGAAATATTGGAGTCGCGAATAGAAAACCAAGCGCGAGAAAAACCGAGTTTTACCGCATCCGTAATCGTACGGCCAGAACGCAATTCTTCTTTAACCCGTTCAAAAATAAGCACATTAGCATCCACCGCCACACCGATAGAAATTATAAATCCCGCAATACCGGCAGCTGTCAGCGTCACGGGCAAAAGCTTAAAGAGCGTCAATATGATTACAATAAAAATGGAAAGGGAGAGGACAGCCAAAAATCCCGGTAAACGATACCAAAGAATTAAGAAAAGAGCTACCAATAAAAATCCGATGATTGCGGCTTTGACTCCGGCCTTGACAGCATTTTCCCCCAGGGTGGCGCCAATAGTTTGCGTGGAAAGAAGAGTTATCGGCACTGGAAGGGCGCCAGAATTTAATCTGCCGACCAATAGCTTTGCCTCCTTCGGAGTAAAACTGCCGGAGATAACAGCCTGACCATTAGGAATTTCTTCACGAACCACCGGAGTAGACACCGGCGCGCCGTCCAGATAAATTGCCACCAGTTTACCGATATTTTCCTTAGTAATTTTTGCAAAAAGTTTTGTGCCCACGTCATCAAACTGCAAGTTTACTCTCGGTTCACGAGTATTTATATCAAATTCCAAAGTCGCTTTCTGTAAATACCGGCCAGTAAGTTCAGTTGCAACAAATTGAGAATTTACCTCCAGATTTGCCACTCCCTTCTCGTCTACCGTCACAGTTTGCGGAGCATCTCTAGGAGCTTCAGTTTTAAATTCCAAAAGCGGAGTCTGTCCGATCATAGCTATCGCCCGCTTTATGTCAGTCACACCTGGAAGATCAACTATCAACCGCTCTTCCCCGCCAGATACAAGCCCGCCACGCTGTACTTGTACCACCGGCTCAGAAACTCCAAAGAGATTCACTCTGCGTTCTATCACATCCCGCAATGCATCCATTGCATCAGAAACTTCACCCGCTTTCACAGCACTAACGTCAGCTTTATATATCAAATGGCTTCCGCCGGACAAATCAAGACCCAAGCGAAAAGGGAATTGCTTAAAGAATGATTTCTGAGTCTCAAAATTTTTATTTAATTTCGGCTCGGTTTCAAAAACGAAAAGGCCGATACTGGCGCCGAGTAAAAGTATAGTAATAGCTAAAACTATCTTCTTCCACATAAATATATATTTATTCTAGATGTTTTTTAAGAAATACGCAACTCCGATACCAAGTATAAAACCGCCGAAAATATCAATTGGAAAATGCACGCCGGCGACGATGCGCGAGAGTCCGATGAGGAGAGCAAAAAACATAAATACATATCCCGCTTTTTTATGATAAAAAAATAAAGAGACAGCCAGCGCGGAAAAAAATGTCGCATGACTGGAAGGAAAACTAAGGCCCGTTTCAGGAAAAAGACTATAAACATTAGATAAGGCCTCAAAAGGCCGCGAAGTATGAAATAAAATTTTCAAGATTACTGCCAGAAAATAAGCTAAAAACCCAGAAAAAAATACTAGGAAAAATTCCCGCCAATTTTTGCGATAAAGAAATAAAAATAATCCAGCTAATAAAATCACTATATATGGAAAATAAACGGCGGTAAAAATGACTATATTATCAAAAAAAGCAGACTGGTGCGCTAAACTATAAAAAAAATAAAAGATTGCGTTGTTCATTTTAAGTTCTTAGCAACTTGCAATACATTATTAAGGAGCATCGCGACAGTCATGGGGCCCACGCCACCAGGTACCGGAGAAACGTAACCGGCGACGTCTTTGACTGATTCTAAATCAACATCACCCACAATGCCACTGCCCGACTCTGATGTACCCGCGTCTATCAGGACAGCCCCCTCTTTTATCATGTTGCTAGTAATGTATTTCCCCTTGCCTATGCCGGAAATTATAACATCAGCTTGTTTTATAAGTTCTTCTTTATTGAGTGTTTTACTACTAATGATGACAGGAGATAAACCCCTAAAATTAAGAAGTGAAGCAACAGGTCGACCTACCAACTCACCCTTTCCCAATACAATTATTTTTTTAGATTTTAAGTCCAGATTTAGCGAATCAAGAAGCGCCATACAGGCTAAGGCTGTCGGAAAACCTACAGTGGTTGCACCATTGTAAAATTTTTCGCTGGCAATCGTCCCTAGACAATCAACATCAATACGTGAATCAATAGCGTCAAGCACTGCTCTGCGGTCAAGGTGTGGAGGCAGTGGAAGCTGAACGATAATCCCGCACATATTTTTGATTTTATTTAAAATTTTTATTTCTTTTATCAAATCTGCCGTACTTATAGATTCAGAGAAGGTTGCATTGTGAAAATGAATACCGACCATTTCGGCAGTTTTTGCTTTCATTTGCACATATTGGAGGCTGGCCGGATCATTACCCACCAGCACATCACAAAAAACCGGCTGAAAATCTAAAGACGCAACCGTATTTTTTACTTTAGATAAAATCTCCCGGCTTAATTTTTTACCATCAATTGTTATCATGCTCCTAAAAATTCGTTTTTCATTTTATCCCTGTGCGCAGTCCTGGCGTATCTGCGCATGCTCATCAGGATCCCCAAACCGGCAAATTCGGTCAAGAGATGCGAGCCGCCATAACTCATAAAAGGCAGAGGAATGCCGGTCACCGGCATTAGTCCCAAATTCATACCAATATTTATGAGTATATGACTCATAAAAAAAATAGCAATCCCCATGCCAAAAAGTATTTCAAAATTATATGCTCCCAGAGTGGCAGAATAAAGAATCCTCCAAATAATAACTCCATAAAGCAAAAGAATTAAAAAAGAACCAATTAAGCCCCACTCTTCAGCGTAGGCGGCAAAAATAAAATCAGATTGAGGTTGGGGCAAGAATTTCAGCCGCGATTGAGTACCGAAACCCAAACCTTTGCCGGTAATTTCCCCTGAACCCACCGCAATCGTGGATTGAAAGGCATTATAGCCAGAACCATGTATGTCAGCCAGTGGATTTATAAAACTAGTAATACGAGCTTTTTGATATGGCGCAAAAATAAAAAACCAAAATAATATAAAAATCAGCGCGCCAGAAACAAACACGGTAAGCAAGTGCATTTTAGAAATCCCAGAAACAAGCACCATGCCCAGCCAGATAAAAAATATAATCATGGCGGAACCAAAATCAGGTTGGAGTAAAACTAAAATCAAAGGTATCAGTGCGTAAAATCCGGAAATAAAAATGTGTTTTGTGTCTCTAATCTCCACATGACGGCGAGAAAAATACTTGGCTAAAATAAGCACTAAGACCAGTTTCATCATATCAACTGGCTGAAAAGAAAAATAGCCAAAGTTAAACCAGCTTTTGGCACCATGAGAAATATACCCTAAAACAAAAAGCGAGAGTAGAATTAAAGATGTTAAAAGATATATAAACACCAAGACATCAGTGCGCTTCAAAAAACGAAAATCTATAAAAGAAAAAATAAAAAAAACAGAAAAACCTATCAAAATCCAAATAATCTGTTTACTGAAAAATTCACCGGCATCTTCTAGGGGCGCGAATGACTTCATGGTTACCAGCCCTGCAGAAATTATTGGAAGTATAAAAAAAACCAAAAGCCAATCTATTTTGTTAAGAGCTTTTTCCGCCATAAACTACTTTAACTTGACCAAAAAGATGTTATACATAGGAATTATTTCTTTAGCAATAACCTTGCCGGGCAAAGGCTCTGGCCAAGTAAAATTGACATTTCTCTCTTCCTCTCCGGCCAGGGAATCTAAATAAGTGCGGCTAGCGGAAACAGCATTGCGATTGGCGTCATATAAAATAGCAACTATATCTATCTCCGGGATGACAAAGAACGAATTATTTTTTATTGTAGCCGAGAGTACCGGACTATTTTCCTCATTAGTCAGAGTTATGTTTGAAACTAAAACTTCTAATTGATTGATTTTTTCTGGTGAAACTTGAATCCACTCCGGTATTTGCGTAAACTCAAAAGTAGTATAAACAGGAATAGAATTCCCAATATCTATACCCGGCTCAAAAACAGCAAACTTGCCTGACGGAGGAATAGAAGTGCTGCCTTCGCGCTTGCCTATATAAACATTATTTTTATCAGCAAAACGAAATCTGTAATTTATTTTATTAACCGCAGTATTTTTATTATGATTCTCTAAATAAGCGACAGCATTGTAACGTCCGGGAATAACCTTAAAAGAACGGGTCCAGAGAATTGAAATTTTATCCACTTGGAAAAGACATGCCTTAGCGCATAACCCTCCGCAATCCACCCCCGCTTCATCCCCATTTTGCTTATTGTCTGCACAGGTCGGCGTCTCCATGAGGTTGGGAGAAACTACCAAAAAACCGAAGACAGAAAAAAATAAAATGAGTATGCCTATATAAAAAATTTGCCGTCTAAGAGCCCAAGTCATAAAGACATAATAACATAAAAAAGCGCAATAAAAAACGAATGGGCTCGGTCCGCATGTGCGAACTCGAGCCCAACGACGATGCTAATGCCCGCGGATAATCAGGAGGTTGAGCCCCCCGATTAGCGCTGCCGTGGCGAAGAGCGCCAACGCGACCTTCCATGCGTACTTATCGAAAGTATGCTGTCGGGCCGCCCACGCCCTCCTTTGAGCAAAAGTCATAAAATTCTCCCATCAAAAACGAAAGGACTAAGATCTGAAGAGGAGGGATACGCCTACATCCAAGGGTCCGCGATTTACCCCCGCCGATGTACCGACATACCCCCCTCTTCAACTCTAGATTATATACTATCGGGCTCACAAAGTCAAGCAAGCAAAAAAGCCTTATAAAATAAGGCTTTTTTGCGAATCAAATACTCGATGTAAAAAACGAAGCCCGGTTCGTAGAGACGAAACGGGCGAAACGATGAGAGAGCGAAGAGCAAGTCTGAGGGAGGGGTGCTAGGGTCTCGTTTTCAACTGGACCTAGCGCTAGGAGCAACTAGGTCCACAAATTTGAGAACGGCCTTCACAGCACCCCTCACATTCCATTATAAACTATAGAATTAAAAAAGTTAAGCAATCTAAAAAAGCCATAAAATATGGCTTTTTTTATTTATATTAATCCTGAAATTATATTTCTAAAAAGATAGGTTAGAAAAATGAGAACTAAAACACCAGCGACACACCATGGTGCATAGTAATCCTCGTACCCTCTCCAATGTTCCTCTTTGTGGCCAGGTCCTTTGAGCAAAATCAATGGCAGTTCGTCTATAAATAAAGCAAAACCTATAGCGTAGATTGTTATATTGTTGATTAAAAAAGCCAAAACAATTAATACCAAGCCATACATGTAATGACGCACGCGAAAACCCTTTATTGTTGGACTAGCAACCTTCGTTAGTAGAAAAAGCCTAGTGGCCGCAATGACCCCTAAAACAACCAAGAAAAATGCGTCTCCGTTAGTCATAATGTTATTATATCAAATTATTTCTTCTAATCCTTAACTTAAATTCCGCTGGACGTAAGAAGAAGTTTCATGGAATGAGTATAACAAAAAAGTCCAATGAGTGCTGGAATGCGATAAGTATTTCAGGGTCGGAGTGCGACGGCACGAGACGGGGTAGCGGAATTTTTCAGCAGAAAAATATCCGTGACCAGCTCCTGTAAGGAGGAGGTGTAACATTAATTTTTTAGAAATTATTTTTTTTCAAGAAGAACCACGGCTTCAGACGCACCTATTTTCCCTTCTAAGGGTAATTTTTTAATAATAAACTTGTTACCGTCCCAAAATAAAATGTGGACTTCAATATCATTTGAGGAGAAACCTATTAAATAGTTCGATGTTCCACCCTTCAATTTTTCTGGAACCTTTTCAGGAGGTAAAGACAAAAGATAACTACCGTATTCTAAACCTGGAATATAATATTTATCTTTATACTTCCTTCGAATATGTTCTACAAACAGACGCCTTGGCTTTCCCGTATAGGTTTCATATGTTTTTCCTCTTCGCCATGTTTCATCCGAAGGCTCAATGATTTTCGGTCTCATTGTTTCAAAATCAACCTTTTGTCTTTCTGTACTAACACCTGTAGGTTTGGGTGGGTACTTGAATTGGTCTCTCATAAATCAAAGTATATATCAACAAACCTAATTTTCAAATTAGGTTTATTATTTCCTCAAATACACTGTCCTGGCAGCTAGCTACTTTCCCCTTGACGAGTATCATCGCCTCTAGAAGGCTTAACTGCTTTGTTCGGAATGTAAAAAGGTGTTTCCCTTCCGATAAACCACCAGGACACTATATTCGAGGTTACAGATAGAGGTTTAGCCTCTATCTAAGAGTCTAAAACTCTATCTGTTCTACTGTATGTGGTTTCCAAATTTCTTAACAGGAATCGAAACATTAGTACTTCTCAGCTAAGCGCATTACTGCGCGTACACTTAAAGCCTATCAACCTAGTCATCTCCTAGGGTTCTTAACGATTCCTAATCTTGAAGCTGGCTTCCCTCTTAGATGCTTTCAGAGGTTATCCATTCCCGACATAGCTACTCTG
>CAZYBS010000004.1:0-56406 GCA_964645245.1 uncultured Candidatus Saccharibacteria bacterium | reverse complement strand
GTCAGGCTCCGGCCGAGGGAGTGGAGTTTGGCAACGGTGGGGGAGAAGTCGATTTTAACAAAATCGTCCAGTGAAATCGCTTGCGCTGGCGCCGGAGACGAAACCAAAACGACCAAGACCAAAAGTCCGAGTGAAAATTTCACCGACAATGATATTTTCCCGCCAAATCGGCGGGCAAGCCTAAAATTCTTTTTAATCATTTTTATTTTAGGACCCCTTAATTGTACCAGAAATACCTTTGTGTTAGAAGGAAAATTATGGGGATAACCCCCATATCTACTTTTTTATCATTCCTTCGAAAGTTAGTGTGGTTTTCTTTTCCAATTCCGGCATATCAACTTCTAAAAATTTTATTTCAAATTCTTCCATATAATTTATTTAAAAATAGAAATATTTAAGGATTTAATTACCATAAAAACGCTTATAAACATCGGGGGCGTGGTGACGTAAAATCTCCTTCATCGGATCATCTTTTTCAAGTTTCTTAAATTGCGTGCCGGCGCTGGCGCCTTTTTTAACTTTCTCCGAAAAACTCTGAATTAGACGCGAACATTCCAATGCAAGATTATTTAAATATTTAAATGTTTCAAGATTTAAATAGCCAGCATCTAGCGCCACATAAAGCTGCGCTCGCACTTCGCCTGCAGAACCTTTGGCAATATAAAGAAAATTTAAAAATTCATTTTTCGTGCCCCTTTCAAAACCTTCCGCAATATTACTCAATATAGAAACGCTCGCCCGAGTAATCTGATCTTTAAAACCGTAATCTTTGCAGTCTTTAAATTCTTCGTAAATGGACTTGGTTAGCTCCCTAGCCTTATTAAAACAAATCAAGTCTTCAAATTTTGAAATTGTAGCCATTTAATCTTTTGTTTAAATATTTAAATACTGAAATGTTTAAATTTATTCCATCGTGTTATACCGCGCCATAATTTCGGCTTCCACCTCAGCGCGGTCGCGGCCGTATTTGACAATTGTAATTATCGAGTTTGGTTATATCTTGTGCAGTAAATATCGGCTTGAATTTCGGCTCTAGAAAAGTCGCATCTTCGGTACCGACACGAAAGACCGCCATCGAGCCGACGTTGCCAAAAACAGCATTTTTAATATTTTCTTCCAATTGAGTGATGTATTGATGAGCAATGTTTAGCGATAGTCTGTATTTTCTGGCTTCCGACAAAATAGAAGCAATGGAATCGGTAGTGACGTTTTGAAATTCATCAATGTATAAATAAAAGTCATTCATCGGCTGGCCGAACATATCCACTCGGGAAAGCGCGGCCATTTGAATTTTGCCCACCAGGACCAGCCCAATCAAGTTTGCATTGATATCGCCCAGTCGGCCCTTAGAAAGATTCACCAGCAGAATTTTTCTCTCATCCATAATTTTACGGAAATTAAAAACCGAATTTTGCTGCAGCACCACTGGGCGCATAATGTCGTTGGAAATAAAGTTGTCAAATTTGGAAGAAATATAGGGTACAAAGTTAGCCAGCGACTGGTCCCCAGTCGTCTGCTCGGCCGAGACCCAAAATTGTTTAATAATCGGATTCTTGCAGCGAGAGAGTTTTAAATCACGGAATTCTTTATCCGCCAAAACACGGGTGATTTCCAGCAAGGTTGAGCCGGAGGCCGGGTCTTCCATCACTAAAAATGCGCTATTTCGGAAATACTGCTCAAACATCGCCCCGCCGCCTATCTTCATATCAAAAAGCTTATTGAAAATCCCCATCATTTCGTTCACTACGAAAGTTTTTTGTTCCGGATATTTCGGGTCATATTCCAGCATATTGAGCCCCATCGGCCGCGCCGTATAAGCCGGGTCAAAATAAATAACATCATCAATGCGTTCTTTCGGAATGCGTGAAAGAATAGTTTGAATATCGGTGCCGTGCGGGTCAACATAGCAACAGCCGTCGCCATTTCTGATGTCCTGCGCAATCATATTAAGCATAATATTTGTTTTACCTGTCCCAGTCTGACCGATAACATAGAAATGCCTCAGGCGGTCTTCGCGGGCCAGGTGAATTTCAGTGTCTTTACCCCGATAGCTATTCACTCCCAAAACTATTCCCTCTTGACCCATCTCCAAAGGCACCGGCGCGATGCCAGCCTTGGCTTCTTTTAATTGCGGCTGGCTACCGATGCCGACCGGAAAGTGAAAGACCGAAGCAAGTTCTTTTAAGTTCAAGGGCATTATTTTTTCGGCCGAAAAAGAACGAAAAGAGAAGTCACGAAAAAGCTGCTTCAAATTATTTCCATGAGCCTCCTCAAAAATAAAAGAATTGCTGGCCGCTTCAGAAAATTGATTGAAGGAGGATTCTATTTCTTGCAATATCGCCAGAGCGCGTTCGCGGTTTTCGGCAGAAGCGATAACACGGATATTGGCTTTCATAATAGTGCTTTTGACCTTATTGCCTATCTTTTCGGCCGCGCCTTCATCGACGGCGCGCCGGCCTTTCATGTATTTTTCTTTTTTCTCTTCTTCTTTTTTGGCGCCAAAAATGAGATCTTTGCCTGCCTTGAGAAATGCTTGATTGAACTTATAAAAATTATCGGCCGCGTGCTTGACGGACATGCCGTCTTTCACATCATCCAAAATCATGTGAAATTCATTTATAAATTTGTCGCCGGCGGGCGCGACGACCAGCTGAATCGCCGCGCCTTCACCCTTAGTTTGCAATTTAGAAAATACATTCAGTATCGTATTCATCGGGTCATGCTCGATGTTGTCATAAGTCTTAATGGGCATCACCCCGCGTTCCGCCAGACTGGCATAAGCTCCGGCGGACCCGCCGTTTTCATTAAAAATATTGTAATCATCCGTCACTTCACGAACTTTGGCATTGTAATAAAAAGCTAAAATCTGCTTTTCAAAAAGCGAGAGATGTTTGTTTGGTATTGCGGCATAAACGACTACTTCGTCACTCTGGTTGCCCAGTGCCACTTCCAGTGTAAAATAATTTTCTTTTTCATTTTTTTTATCCGAAGAGATGGATTGCATGCCGGCATAAAACTGCTCCATAGCGCCGATAAATTCTTTGAAACCTTTTGATTTATCGGCCTCATCGGCCGGCGGCGGAAGTGTTATTTCAAAGAGGGTCATATGGAGGGACTTGTAAAGGGGCGTGCCTTCTTTAAAATCGAGCACAGCTTGGCCCGTCTTTAAATACTGAACCAGAAAGCGGTGAAAATCGTCTTCAATATGCGGACTGCCCATCGCTTCTGCCACCGAGAGCGCATTGCGTATTCCTTTGGTTATGACAATGCCTAAAAGCTCCTCCATGACACTATCGTGGGATTCAGGTTTAAGCGCCAAGACTATGCCCTCTACTTTTTTTTCATTTAGAATATTGCTTTCATGCACTACTTGCTCCGCCGGTAAATCTTTATAGGCTCCGACTACGTCGTGTGCTGCATTATCTTTCGCATTTTCCACATGACCTATTTTAATAAGCTCCTCTTCGCGCTTGGCAACATGCGCGCGCAAATATTCCAGTTCCTCTTCGGGAGTCTTGAATTTCGGCATTTCCTTAAAAAATGACTGTTCCATTATATAACATTATACACCACCCCTATCCCCTCCTCCAAAAGGAGGGGAGGAATCCTCTCCTCCTAGAATTAGGAGGAGTGCCGAAGGCAAGGTGGTAATTAAATCTTGGTCAAAATCTCCGGCTCGTCTTCGGTAATCAAAACAGTATGTTCAAAATGCGCGCTGTTTTTTCCGTCGGCCGTGCGAAAAGTATATCCGTCGGTGTCCAGAGTGACATTTTTTGTGCCATTATTTATCATCGGCTCCAGAGCCATAACCATGCCGGGAACAAGCTTCGCGCCTGTTTCCTTTTTCCCAAAATTCGGAATGTAGGGGTCTTCATGAATTGCCCGACCCACCCCATGCCCGGAGAGAACTTCCACAATGCCGTATTTGCCTTCTTTACGTGAACGAACAAAATTCTCTATGCTATTGCTTATATCGCCTATTGTGTTACCAGCCCTAGCCGCATCAATACCCATCTGCAGAGCTTGTTCTGTGACTTCAATAAGCTTTTGATTTCTGGCGCTCACGGCGCCGACCGGCACCGTGAGCGCCATGTCGGTAAAAAGCCCCTTATGTTTGAGACCCAAATCAAGCGCGACAATATCACCTTCTTTTAAAATTCTCCCCTCGCTTGGAATACCGTGCACCACTTCATCATTAATTGAGACGCACAATGACGCAGGAAATGGAACTTTCGCGCCGGCTGGACGATAATTTAAAAATGCCGGAGAGTCGCCCATATCTTTGATTAATTTCTCGGCGTATAGGTCCAGGTCTTTTGTAGCAACCCCAGGGAGAATTTTCTCTTTTACTTTGTAAAGCACCGTCGCTAAATGTCTGCCGCCTTCCCGCAGTATTTCTATTTCTTCTGGTGTTTTTATGATTATCATGAACTAGTATCCAAGTTTTTTAATTATTTCTTCATGCACATCTTCAATGGATTGTTCTCCGTTAATCTGATAGGTTTTGTAGTCTGGTTTATCCTCAAAATACTTTAGGGCTGGAATAACATTGTCTTTATATTCTTTAAGTCTTTGTTCTAAACCTTCCTCGGTATCGTCATGTCTACGACGTAGGAAATTACGTTTTTTTGCTTCTTCTTCTCCTATCCCAATGCAGATGATTTTTACTTCATCGCGCTCAAAAAAATTCATCATTTGCTCAAAACTTGTTGATTGTGTTACGGCGCGCGGATATCCGTCTATGATGAGGTGTTTGTCTTTGGAAAGGTTAGAAATAAGAATATTAACAACTATGGCATCCGTCAAAAACCCGGGAAGGAGTTCGCCACGGGAAATGGGGCCCTTCACCAAAGATCCGGCTAGACTATTGCGCTTAGCCAATTCTCTGTATTCATCGCCTGGGTAGACATAAACACAACCCCTGCCATCTTTCTTTCTCAAAAAATCCATCAGCAGCTTGACCTGGGTCCCCTTGCCGGAACCGACATTGCCGAAAAATACGAAAGTTGAACTTTGCATGAATTTACTATATCATAAACCCATGAAAAAACTAGGATTTAATATAGTGCTGCTGGGAGATACCGCTTCAGGTAAAGAAACGCAAGCAAATATTTTGAAGAGGAAGTATGCCCTTAAGTTTGTGGAAACCGGAGTGTATTCACGCAAACTTTTAAAAGAAAAAAGTAAAAATGGGGATTGGTCTAGACGTACTACCGGCAAAGGCTTGCCTTTACCAGTTCCTTTATTAAAGAAATTTTTAATCAAAGAGATGAAAAACAAACCGACAAACAAGAATTTACTTTTCCTGGGCGGTCCTAGACTTAAGCCAGAGGCTCAGCTTTTGAAAAAGATTCTTGACTCGCGTAAAGAAAATTTTATTGTTTTTTACCTTACTCTTCCGATTAAGGAAGTTTACAAACGCTCGCTCAAGCGCCGAGAAAGTAATGTAAAAAAAATTTACAAAGTACTGGACACGAATAAATTAATTAGAGCTAGAATTGAGTATTATAAAAATCAGGTCAGCAAAACCGTAAAATATTTTAAAAGCCTGAAGAAACTAAAAACAATCAACGGCAATCAGCCGATTCCGAAAGTCACGAAAGATGTCCTTAGGGCCATTAAAGAGTGTCAGATAGCGCTTTAGGCGCTATCTGATTTAAATTTCTTGTTTAACTTGTTTGCGTCTTATAATTAAAATTAGACAGAAAATTAAATTAGAGGCTGCCCAAGCTACTGGATATAGAAGCGTAAGAAGATTAAATTTCTGTAAAGCAAGAATACCGAACCCATGTCTAAATGCGGCAACCCACCAAGTAAATAAGGTCTCAGAATGCGGCTTATTCCACGATTTTCGAATAGTCGGAGCAAATCCTAAAACATCAGTAAGGACAACAAGTATTACAGACCAAACTGGCTGATTGACTACAAGCCAAAGAAAAAGGGAAAATAAAGCTAGAAGAAAAAATATTATATCTGAAACAGTTATACTTTTTTCTCCATATTTAAGACAAAGAAAAAAGATTGCTATGCAAACCAAGGAGACGGCAAAAGTTATCCATGCGCCTACACCTGCCCCCCCCTTGACTTGAAGCGCCCAAGTGATTGAGCTGGCAAGACTCCAAATTAAAAAAGTAAAAGTGTGGGGTGTTGTTTTCTTTTTTAGAATATCAAAAACATAAGGTCCATATCCTACAAAAACCAAAATAACTGAGATGACACTAATTATTGTTTTGTAATCCATATTTGACTAGGTCTTACCTAATCGTTTTATAATCTTCTTAATACTCCCGCATGGAAATCTGGGAATCTACTTTTTTCAAGAGGTCCAGGACGACGGAGACGACGATGAGGATTGAGGTGCCGCCCAGGGCCAGAGCGGTTATCCCTGTGGCAAACTGCATAATCAGAGGCAGAACGGCGATAAAACCAAGAAAGACCGCGCCCAGCAAGGTAATGCGGTTTAGGACGTTCGAGATATAAAGGGAGGTTGACGCCCCCGGACGAATACCCGGAATAAAAGCGCCATTTTTCTGCAAATTAGTGGAAAGCGCCTCGGGGTCAAAGGTGACGGCCGTATAGAAATAAGTAAAAAGAAATACTAAAATGAAATACAGTATTGCATAAAGCACTGAAGTCTGCGTAAATGAAACGAGTAGGCTGGAAATTTTCGCAATTATCACATTATCAAAGCGCGACAAAAAAGTACCAATCATTTGTGGGAAAAGAAGAATAGAAAGAGCGAAGATTATGGGAATAACTCCAGCTTGATTTACCCGCAGAGGCAAATAGGTAGAGCCACCGCCGTACATTTTCATTCCCCGGACGCGCTTGGCGTAAGTCACCGGGATTGGGCGTTCGGCTTCGGTAACGAGGACAATCCCCGCGATGACCAGCACGCCCACTACCGCAAACATAAGATAAAGCGGAACTTGGGAAATGTCAAAGGTAAAAATAAGCTGGCTGACTTGCGAAGGCAGAGTTGCCACAATGCCGGCAAAAATTATGAGCGAGACGCCATTGCCAATGCCAAATTCAGATACAAGTTCTCCGAGCCACATTAATAGTACCGACCCGGCGATAACAATAAGCAAATTCGTAATTCTATCAAAAGCCGTTAAATTAACCAAAATATTTTGATTTTCAAGAATAGCCAAAAGGGCAAAGCCTTGAATGGCGGAGAGCGGCACAGTGAGTAATCTTGAGTACTGGGTAAATCTTTTCCTACCGGCTTCACCTTCTTCGTGGTAAATCTTCTTTAAGGCAGGGACCATAATAGTCAGAAGTTGCATAATGATTGAACTAGTGATGTATGGACCGACACCCAGCATTATGATGGAAAGGTTCGTTAGTCCGCCTCCGGAGAATATATTTAAGATACCGAAAAATTGATTGTTGGAAAGGAACCGATTGAGCTGTAAGGTATCGATGCTCGGGATAGGAATAGCGGAAAGCAGCCTGAACACGATTAAAGCAAAAAATACAAACAAAACCCGTCTGCGCAAAGAAGCATCTGTCCAAACTAATTTTATTTTATTCCAGAAATTTTGCATTTTACTTTTTACAGATAGAGTTTTAGACTCTAGATAGAGGCTAAACCTCTATCTGTTACTTTATTTTAATCTTCCTTCCTTTAATTCCGAGACGCTTGCGAATTGCTGAAAATTTCTCACCAGAAGAAGCGAGTTTTTCTTTCGGCAGAACGAACGCTCTCTGGACGGACTTAAATCTGTAGCCGCGATTCTTGGGCAACTTTTTTATAATATCACGAAGTTCCGGACGGCGCTTGTTGCCGGCGCGAGCTGTCTGACCTTTACCTCCACGGCCCGAAGTTTTAGCATGCTTGCCTCCACGGCCCACTGTCCGATCTTTTTTATTCTGATGTTGTCTTTTTAAATTATGTATCTGCATTTGGTAAGACAATTTCTTTATTAACGACAATGGCATTTTCAGGAATTGGTTTTGTGTATTTTGAAGAAATAACAGAAAGCGCCGCCATGACCGCTTTAGCATTATTTAATTTATTCTTGCTATTAGATAAAACTTTCCCCGTGATGTCTTTCATGCCGGATAGTTTTACTATATCACGAACAACTGTTCCGGCCACCAGTCCGCGACCTTTGTTGGGTATAAGGATAATTCGCGAACTTGAAAATTTAGCCGAAAGCTCGTGAGGAATAGACATGGTTTTAGTCAGATTTAATTTGACCATATTTTTCTTGGCATTTCGTACCGCCTTATTTATCGCCAGAGCAGTGTCTCCCGCTTTGCCTAAGCCCAAACCAATAGATCCTTTTTTATCCCCGGCTACTAACGCAACGCTGAAAGAAAATCTGCGCCCTCCAGCCACAACTCTGGTCACGCGGCGAATATTTACGATTTTTTGATCAAATTCCGGCTTCAATCGTCCAAAAGAGGATGATCGGCGAGCGCTATTCTTTTTTTCTTTGCCTTTTTCCATATAAATTAAAATTTAAGCCCAGTTGCTCTGGCTTCATCCGCAACTGTCTTTATTCTTCCAGTATATTTAAATCCATTGCGGTCAAAAACAACTTTGCTGATTTTTTCTTTCAGACACACTTGACCTATCATGCGACCCACTTCTTTGGCTCTCTCGGTTTTCGTGCCTTTTGTTATTTTAACATCATTCGCTTGCGCTAAGGTTTTTCCTGTCAGATCATTAATTACTTGCGCATAAACAAATTTATTGGAACGAAAAACGGTAAGTCTTGGACGCGCTTTTGTGCCTTTGATTTTTACTCTAATCCTTTTCTTCAGCCTTATTCTTTTGTTATTCTTCTTTTGCATATTACTTTATGTTCTACGGATAGCGCTTTAGGCGCTCTGAGCGCCTAAAGCGCTATCCGTTAATTAAACAGTCTTTTTACCTTGCTTGCGTCTGATAACTTCGCCCTCATAACGCATACCTTTACCTTTATAAGGCTCTGGTTTCTTTAAGGCGCGAATGGCTGCGGTAAAACTTCCGACTAATTCTTTATCAATCCCAGTAATCGTAATGTTGTTTTTGTCGACAGTAGCAGTAATGCCGGCCGGAATCGGTACGACAACAGGATGAGAAAAACCGAGAGCAAAATTAAACTCTTTACCCCCGCCTGCGCGAGCAGGTTTAACTTCAGATTTGAATCCCACGCCTTCTAGTATTAATTTCTTTTGGTATGGCGTCTGCACGCCAGCAATCATATTTTTTATATGAGAAGCATAAGTGCCCCATAGAGATTTTGAAAATTTATCGTTTCTCTTTATGTTCAAAGTTACCGATTGGTCAGCAAGGGCAATAGTGATGTCGTCCCGGAAAGTTTTGGAGAGCGTGCCTTTTGGGCCAACCACGGTAACAACATTGCCAGCAAGGCTGACTTTAACTCCATTCGGTATAACTATTTCTTGTTTGCCTATTCTGCTCATAAAATTTACCAAATTCTAAATAATGCCTCACCTCCGACTTGCTCGCGTCTAGCTTCTTTGCCTGATAAAATTCCCTTGGGTGTCGAAAGGACAAGTAATCCGGACCCATTTCTGACTGAATGAATATCTTTCATTTTAAAATAAACGCGCCGAGATTGTTTTGAAATTCTTTCAACTTCCGTAATTTTTGGTTTTTTTTCTATATAAACTAATTTAACTTCAAGCACGGGCTGCTTGTTTTTTCCGCCCGAGGCGGATCCCTGCCCGCCGAATTTGGCAGGCGCGGCGCCTTTAGCGGAAACTTTTTTCAAAATGTCATTTATGTATCCTTCCTTTTTCAAACATTTCGCAATAGCATGCTTCATCTTAGAATATGGGAAAAATACAGATTCTTTACCGGCCAAACTTCCATTCTTCATTATTATTAACATGTTTGAAATTGAATCCATATAGTGAGTTTCAAAAAGACTTCAGGCTACCAACTTGACTTTCTTACTCCGGGGAGCATTCCTTCGTTTGCTAATTCTCTGAAACAAATACGGCAAAGGCCGAAGTCTCTCATAAAAGCATTGCCTCGGCCACAGCGAAAACAGCGGTTTTTCTGCCGAGTGCTGAATTTTGGTTTCTTTTTGCTTCTTGCGACAACTGATGTTTTTGCCATAATTAAAATATCGCCTATTTTTATAGATGATATCGTATATTTTTTCTTAAAACTCCCGATAAGCCTTAAGGAGAAATACAGATCAATCTATTTCCTAGACTTTTTGATATTAGCAAATTGCCGTAAAATAGTCAAATAAGGTCAGCAATTCGTGATAATGCTAGGTTTGTGATTTCATTATCCTTATAGTTATCAATATGTGTGGAAATGCAAAGAAAAACAATAATTGAGCCTTTTACAACAAACCACATCCTCGGATATTGATTAGGTCTCAAGCCAGAATCTGGTACAACAAGTTCAACTTTCCATAAAGTCCATATATCGTTTTGATTTATTCTGTGTATTTTGGCTGGTGAAATAACTTGCTTTGGATTAATAGGATTAAATTGTACTTCACATAATCTTTCAAATAAAGAAAAAGCTTGCCTAATAGTACGGAATCGTCGTTCAAGCGAAACGATTTCTTTTTTAATTCCATCGTGATACCAAAACTCAATCATATTTCTGTAAAATCTGTACCACGATAAAATGATAATTCATAGGGTATTTTTTCTTTAGGTTTTGTAGCAATAAAAGGCGCTTCAGAATGAGATAATTCTTCTAATTGTTTCCCATTTAAATGCCCGTATTTGGTAATAACTCTATCGAGCATTTTTATTTCATTTACATTAAACAAAGATACATCTGGCTCAGACATACAACTGTAGGTTTCTGTAGACAAATACCCCTCCCTTTCTTTGATTAAATTAATATCTAGAAATTTTTTCTTTAACATCTCACTTGTAATTTGTTCAAGTTCCACAGGGAAAGGTCCCATTGGAAGTGCTTTATAGATATCCCCAGTTATAACTTTTTGGTATTTTTCATAAAAATCAAAGTCAACAAAATATAAAAGCTTTGCAAGCTTTTTTTTGCCTTTTATTTTTCCGCCAAGCTTTTGGCATAAATATAAAATAGTGTTCTGATACTTCTTTTTATTGATAGCCATGTCTAGTGTCTGTATTATTATACAACAACGGCTCGGTAGATTGGTAAACTGACTGTGGATAAGTATCCTAACGTAGCTAGACGTCATGTCAACAGATACCTATTAAGCTGAGAATTTTTACTTCTTCTTTTCCCCGCCTGCCGGACGGGCAAGTTCTTCTTTTTTAAAAGGAATACCTAGAAGTTCAAAGAAGGCGGTGCCTTCTTTTTTATTTTTAGCGGTGGAGACAAGAGTGACCGAGAGACCGAAAACGTCTCGGATGTCTTCGTCGGCTGTTTCCGGGAAAATAGTGTGCTCTTTGACGCCGATAGTCAGGTTGCCGATATTGTCTACTGCCGGGCGGGCGATACCGCGAAAGTCTTTGGTGCGAGGCAGAGCGACATTTATAAATTTTTCCAGGAAAGCGTACATCCTTTTGCCCCGTAGTGTTACCACAATTCCAATCGGATCACCCTGGCGAATTTTAAAAGACGCGATTGATTGCTTGGCGCCTTTCAAAACTGCTTTCTGTCCGGCAATCTTGGCCAAACGTTCTCCAATAGCGTTATTTTTATTTTTATCCTTCTTTAGGGCTGTCCCTGTGCCAGTGTTTATTACAATTTTCTGCATCCTGGGCGCAGCCAAGGCATTTTTGTAATGAAAAAATATTTTCATTTTCTTAAATGCGTGTATTTCTTTTTCTTTTACGGTTAAACGTTTGGTCATATATTTTATTTGATTTATTCTACCTTTTTAACGTTTGAAGCATGTATTGGCATGGCGATATTTTTCATTGTTCCTTTTTCGCCGGACTTCCTGGGACGCTGGTGCCTTTTATTCATATTCGCCCCTTCGATAATGACTTTATTTTCTTGCACCAAAACACGGACAATTTTGCCTTTTTTGCCTTTGTCTTTGCCGGTTATAATTATTACATTATCTCCCTTTTTTATTTTCATATATATTTTTTTAAATTACCTCTTGGGCCAAAGAAATTATTTTCTGGAATCCTTTCTCGGCGAGTTCTCTCGGGATCGGCCCGAATATACGTCCAGCTTTCGGATCCTTCTTGCCTTTCTCTAGAAGAACCACCGCGTTATCGTCAAAACGAATATAAGACCCATCCTTCCTTCTATAGGCGCTTCTAGTACGCACGACGACTGCCTGGTGCACATCTTTCTTTTTAACCCCTTTTCTGGGGCTGGCTACTTTTACGGAAATAATAACTAATTCACCCAAAGTTGCATATCTTTTTTTGGAAGACCCTAAAATCTTGAACACCTTGCCCATGGTGCCTCCGGCATTGTCTGTTATTTTTACTAAACTTTCATTTTGTATCATAAAATTAAATTACCTTGAATCTTTTATCTTTTGAAATTGGTCTTGTCTCAATTATTTCCACTTTGTCTCCTATCTTATATTTATTTTCCTCATCATGCGCTTTGTATTTTTTGTTTACTTTATAAAATTTTCCATATAATGGATGCTTAATAAATCTAGAAACAGAAACAACAACAGTCTTATCCATTTTGTCCGAAACAACTATTCCTTTTTTTGCTTTTGTGTTCATATTATTTATTGATTTCCGTTAAAATTCGAGCTATCTCTTTTCTCAAAGTTGCCAACTCTTTGACATTCTTTGATTTTGACCCTTCGGCTTTAAATCTGATAACTCTGGCATTTTCCTGTAAAAGATCAAGCTTTTTCTTTAGCTCATCTTTTTTCATATTTCTAAAAATGTCTTTCTTCTTTGTCATATAATTATTGTTTATGCGCTCTGGAAATAATTCTTGTTTTAATCGGAAGCTTAGTACCGGCTTTTCTTAATGCTTCATGGGCAATAGTCTCTGCTACGCCATCCACTTCAAAAACAATACGTCCCGGATAAACATCAAAACAATATCCTTGCGGATCTCCTTTTCCTTTTCCCATACCCATTTCCGCAGCTTTGGAAGTGTAAGGACGGTCTGGAAAAATACGAATCCAGTATTTACCGGCCTTGGTCAAGGTGCGAGATATTACCTTTCGGGCGGATTCAATTTGAGTTGATTTCACCCGTGCTTGAGTCTCAGACTTGAGTCCGTAAGAACCAAAAGACAGCTTCGTGCCCCTGGTATCTGGTGACACCGCTTTTGGATTGCTGCGCATGGTCTGCCATTTTCTAAATTTTACTTTTTTCGGTAATAACATGATAGTGTAATTAATTTTTTCCGCCTTGGGCGGAAGCCTCTTTCTTTTTGTCCGCGAAAATCTTGCCCCTGTAAATCCAAACCTTTATGCCGACAACGCCGTAAGACAGGGTTGCGCGTTCACGCTTGAAATCTATGTCTGCGCGAAAAGTCTGCAGCGGGATACTTCCGCGCTTAAGTTCTTCGGTGCGGGCAATATCAGCTCCGCCTAACCTGCCGGAGAGGACTACTCTGGCGCCTTCTACCCCGCGCGCCGTCATCACTTTTTCAATAATCGTTTTAATGACTCGGCGATAGGGCATTCTTTTCTCCAATCCTTCAGCAATCATGTAGGCAACAATGGCGGCATCGGCCTCCGGATTTGGAACTTCAACAATTTCAAGCTTAAAATCCTCCGGTCTTGGAAGCTGCAGTTCATCCATTTTCTTCAAGATATCTTCCTTGAGCTTGGTCGCTCCCTCGCCATTTCGTCCTATGATCAGCCCCGGACGAGAAGTTCGGATGATAAATCTGGTAGCTTTTCTGCTTCTTTCAATTTCAATTGTGGAAATATACATAGCGCGCAGTTTCTTTTCCAAATACTGGCGTATCAGGACATCCCCTTTTAAATAAGAGACATATTTTTTCGGGTCAGCAAACCAGCGAGATTTCCAATCCCTTAGTATAATCAGTCTATGCGCATATGGATGAACTATTTTACTCATGTTATAAATTACCTCCCCTTCCTCCCCTCCTTATTTAAGGAGGGGACAGAGGGGTGGTGTCCTAGTAATAAAGTTATATGGCTGGTGCGTTTATTTATCCTGTGCCCGGTGCCCATAGCCGCCGGCATCATTCGTTTCATGGTGATGCCTTTATCCACTCGCAATTCTTTTATAAATAAATTTTCCTTTTCTACTCCCATTTGCTTTGCATTAGAAACTGCCGAGAGCAAAAGCTTCTTTATTGGCAATCCCGCGCGCTTCGCCAAAAAATCAAGCTCGGTAATCGCTTCCGCAATATTTTTCCCCCTCATCAGTCCGGCAACTAGACGAACTTTTCTCGGAGACTGTCTGTAATTTTTTAAAAATGCTTTCATATTATGTTTTCTTCGCATCAGCTACGGCAGCGGTCGCTCCCTTGGCAGCATTTATTTCCGCTTCCTTTTTCTTTTGCTCAAGTTCTTTCTGCATTTTTCCGCCGTGTTTTATAAATTTCTTGGTCGGAGAAAACTCTCCCAATCGGTGCCCGACCATGTCTTCGGTCACCAGAACATCTACATGAACTTTGCCGTTGTAAACACCAAAAGTAAAACCCAGCATTTCGGGAGATATAACACAGGCCCTTTTCCAGGTCTTGATGGCCGGAGTCTGCAGCGGGTTTTTGCCGGCAATCTTTTGAAGCAGCCCTTCATCCACATATATGCCTTTTTTGATACTTCTAGTCATAAACACTAATGGTTACAAATAAAAACGAATGATACGAATTCGTGTCATTCGCACTAGATTCGTTGTATTCGTGTTATTTCATACTAGCAAATATGGCTAAAATGTCAATTAAAATAAAAAAACTGGGGTCCGATGTTCTTGGACCCCAGGGGTGTAGTCACCCTCAAACTTGGCGACCCTACTTCTTCTGAGCCGCCACTACCATCTGCTCGAACACTCCCTTCGGGGACCATCCTGGCCCCTTGAGACTGTCAGGGATCACGGCAGCCACCGTGTCCCAAACCCTTTGTTCCTCTTCTGTGCGCCCCGAGGAGCACACAACCCTAGGAGGCTCCCGTCGATGATCCGTCAACGCCGTACATCCCCTTCCTGGACCTGACCGGCTGAGAGAAACCGGTTGAGAACAGATCCATTTGTATTATAGCATTTTATGCAAAATAAAGTAAATGTAAATATTGAGTATAAATAAGAAGAGGGGCGCCGAATGAACGACGTCCCTCGAGACCCATGGCGAGTCTCACGAAAAATGTGGGGGAACTAGCGCCACCGACGCCCTTGGTCCCCGTGGCGAACCTGCCTTGGCTGCCAGGGTCGTGGCGTCCCCGGCAAATAGCGCGGCGGCGGGGCCGATGAAGTGCCATCCTGTTGGACCGCCCTGCGTGCCTCAACTTCCTTGCTGGCTACCAAACGAGCCTCGCGACGCCTTTTGCCATCTTTCATACAGCTACCTCCGCCAACAACGTACGTGAACGAAACTAACGGGTGAACTTCGATTTAAAGTCTATAACATCTGTAGAATAATACAACCCCCCAAATCCCCCTTGTCAGGGGGAAACGTAAAACCCTCCCCTGATAAGGGGAGGGTTAGGGAGGGGTTATACTTTTTATTTATTCTTCCCAGTCCTGCGGCGGGAGATGATAAACACATTTGAGTATTTCTTTGGACCGCGGGTTTTGCGTCCGCCGGTAACTTTGCCCCACATTGTCTTTGGACGCTTGGTTCCGCGACCCTGTCTGCCTTCTCCGCCTCCGTATGGATGGTCTACCGGGTTCATGGCCGTACCGCGAACTGTCGGCCTGATTCCTTTCCAGCGAGACCGTCCAGCTTTACCGTAATTTTCCAAATGATGCTCTTCGTTTGAAACAGTGCCGATAGAGGCCCAGCAGTTTTCATTTATTTTTCTGATTTCGGATGAAGGCATTTTTATGTTCGTATATCCATCAGCATTAGCAACTACTTGCGCAAAAATTCCCGCCGAACGGGCAATCTTCGCACCGCCATTGGGTTTGATTTCAATATTATAAACAAAAGTTCCGACTGGAATATTTTTAAGAGGAAGTCTGTTGCCTGCTGTTAAGGACGCCTTATCAGATACAGTGAATGAATCCCCAGGCTTGACGGACTTTGGCAATACCACGTATCTTTTTTCTCCGTCTCGGTAGACAGCTAACCCGATAAAAGCCGAGCGATTCGGGTCATATTCAATAGACTTTATTTTGGCCGGAATTTCTTTCTTGTTATATAAAAAGTCCACATCTCGAAAAAGACGCTTGTGCCCTCCGCCCTTGTGCCGCATAGTGATGCGTCCTTGACTATTTCGCCCCTGTGAACGCTTGAAACCAGCAGTAAGGGATTTGGTTGACTCCGAGCGCGTCAAAACTCCCCGGTAAGATACATTGGTCATTTGTCTTCTAGATTTAGTTGTCGGTTTATAGCTCTTCATAAATTAAATAAATTCTATCTTATCACCCATCTTTAAATAAACAAGAGCTTTTCTACCTCCACCTTTTACTCCAGCCTTGCCTTTGGACATAATATTTTTTCTTGGTACTCTCAAAACATTCACTTTTACAGGTTTTACTTTATAAAGCGTAAAAATTGCCTTCTTTATTTCCGTTTTATTGGCCGAAGAAGAAATATCAAAAGTGTAAACATTTTGCTCTTGGGCAAAAGATGCTTTTTCAGTAACTCTTGGATTTTTAATAATGTTTGTCATGTTATTTTTTGTGAAGCGAAGCATCATCCTCTAGATTCTAAAAATTTTACGCTTTCAGTCGGATTTTCTATCAAAAGATATCGATAATTTAATACATCCAGCGGATTTAGATTTTTAAGAAATACTATTTCTAGTGCTGGTATATTTCTAAAACTCTTTTCTGTACTTTCATTTCGCTCAAATAAAGCGACCAGCATTCTGGCTTTTTTAGAAGTTGTAATAGTTTTCCATCCGGAAGCTTTGATTAAATTTTTAACTATAGCCACAGCCGATTTTGTCTTTATCGTAGGTACAGTAAGTGAATCAACGAAAAGTATTTCCCCGTCTTTTAATTTTTTAGACAGAACGGAGAAAAGAGCCTGCGCACGCATTTTCTTTGAAATTTTTCTCTTATAATTTTTCTCCGCCAGCGGACCATGAGTTACGCCCCCACCCACCCAGATGGGACTACGTGAGGACCCATGTCGCGCTCGCCCCGTTCCCTTTTGTTTCCAAGGCTTTCTGCCTCCGCCCCGCACTTCTCCACGATCCTTGGTGTCAGCCGTACCTGCTCGCTTATTACTGCGCATCCCTTCTACAACTTGATGCACCAAATCACTGCGCCACTTAGCGGCAAAAACTTTTGCCGGAAGAGTTATCATTCCCACCTCGGCGCCTTTTTGATTGTATATTTTTACTTCCATTGTTATCGCAGATAGAGGTTTAGCCTCTATCTAGAGTCTAAAACTCTATCTACTAATAATCTCCACCAAACTTCCACGCTTGCCGGCTATTGCTCCTTTCACCAGCATGATGTTATTTTCTTTATCAACAGAAACAACTGTTAAATTCTTTTGGGTAATCCTGTCGCCACCCATTCTACCCGCCATTCTCATGCCTTTCGGAACGTGAGTTCGCAGACCTCCGCCGATACTTCCGGCTTCTCTTTCTGAATGCTTTTGACCATGGGTACGCGGACCACCGTGAAAACCATGACGTTTTACCACACCCTGAAAGCCTTTACCTTTGGACACACTTGAAACTTGAAGGCGGTCGCCTGGAGCAAAAATTGAGACATCAATTACATCTCCTTTTTTAACATCAATTTTATCCAAGGGTTTTAATCTAAATTCTTTTTTCTGTGAGGCAAAGTCCACTTGGACAGCATCATAACCATCTTTTTCTTTCTGAAAAATTTGACCCACCGTTACCGGACCGGCCTGCAATAAAGTAACTGGAATTACTTTTCCGTCCTCGGAAAAATACTGAGTCATGTTTTGTTTTTTCCCAAGAATAAATTTAACCATAACTTTTATAGCATTTTCACATCAATATCTACTCCGGAAGGAAGCGACAAATTGGTCAGAGCTTCAACAGTCTTTGAATTTGGATTTATAATATCAATCAATCTTTTATGCACCCGAATCTCAAATTGTTCCCGCGTATTTTTATAAATAAAAGGGGAACGATTGACCGTATATTTTTTAATCTCCGTAGGTAATGGCACCGGTCCGACGATGATTGCATCATAGCGTATGGCAGTGTCCATAATTTGTTTCACCGAGCTATCAAGAATTTTACTTTCATACGCTCGTACGCGTATGCGAAGTATCACTTTACTTTCCTCTTTATCTTTTTTCTCTTTCTTGGGAACAATTCTCGTAACTTTTACAGTCTTTGCTGCTTGCCCCGCCTTGGCGGTGGCCTTCGACTTTTTGGTTTTTCTTTCTTTGATTGCCATATAACAGTTAACCCAAAATCTTTGTAACCACTCCTGCGCCGACAGTCTTGCCTCCTTCGCGAATAGCGAACTTCTGTGCTTCCTCCAATGCAACCGGGGTAACTAATTTAACCGTAATCTTGACCGTATCTCCGGGCATAACCATTTCCATTCCCTCGGCTAAGGCAACATCGCCGGTTACGTCGGTCGTTCGGATATAGAATTGGGGCTTGTAGCCTTTAAAGAACGGGGTGTGGCGCCCGCCCTCCTCTTTTTTCAAGACGTAAATCTCGGCGGTAAAATTATCGTGCGGGGTAACGGTGCCCGGCTTGGCTAGAACTTGTCCGCGAGTTATGTCTTCTTTCTTTAGGCCTCGCAGAAGCACCCCGGCATTGTCCCCGGCCATGCCTTCCTGCAGATTTTTATTAAACATTTCAATACCGGTAACCGTTGTTTTTTGAGTTGGCTTAATTCCGACAACTTCCACATCTTCACCGACTTTTACCACTCCTCTTTCAATCTTGCCAGTCACGACCGTGCCCCTCCCTTCAATCGAGAAAATATCTTCAACCGGCATCAGGAAAGGTTTGGATATGTCTCTCTCCGGGATTGGAATATAAGTATCCAGGGCATTCACAAGTTCAAGAACTTTCTTCGCCCATTCATCATCAAGAGATTTGGATTCAAGAGCTTTAAGAGCGGACCCCCTGATAACCGGAGCGCCTTTTCCATCAAAGCCTTGCTTGGTTAGAAGTTCGCGAATTTCTTCTTCCACTAGGTCAATCATATCTTTATCATTAACCATATCGCACTTGTTCAAGAAGACAATCATTTTTGGCACGCCAACTTGCTTGGCCAGCAAAACGTGTTCGCGAGTCTGCGGCATCGCACCGTCGGTCGCCGCAACCACCAGAATCGCGCCATCCATCTGGGCTGCTCCGGTAATCATGTTTTTAATGTAATCGGCATGTCCCGGAGCATCAATGTGCGCATAGTGGCGGGCGTCGGTTGAATACTCGTTATGCGAAATGTTAATAGTAATTCCGCGAGCTTTTTCTTCCGGAGCATTGTCAATCTGATCAACGCCTCGAAGCCTGACTTGCTTTCCAGCCATGTTGAGCACGTGCAAGATTGCAGCGGTCAAAGTGGTCTTGCCGTGGTCAACGTGACCGATAGTGCCGACATTGATGTGCGGCCTGTCTCTTTTAAATTCTTCTGTCATATTTTTTGTGCCACGCCAGTGGCGGGCAAGCTAACAATTAAGACTTAACATACAGGAATAGCTGCTAAGGCTTAATTACTAACGATATTAAAAAAAACCATAATAAAAACTGCAAAAGTGCAGTTCTGAATATACTAGCAGATTAAAAAACGTTGTCAAATTTCAAGCTTCGTTTATAATGTGGTTATGAAAAACCCATTTGAAAGAAGACCTCCGCTCGGTATCCCGGGAGTAAAATGGGAAAAGGTTGAATAACATAAAAATTCTACCAACTTTCCGATCGGTTTTATAGTAGAATTATGAAAAATTATATTTTCTAATCTCCTCATAAAGTTTCCTGGCTTCTTTCTTTGGATTTTTGGAAAAAATAATACTTCGAGAAGAATTGATGATAAGACCGAGACCTTTTTTGTTGAGTCCCGCTTTTAATACACTCTTTAAGTCTCCTCCTTGCGCCCCGATGCCTGGTACTAGGAAAGTCATATCGCCAACCAGTCTCCGAATCTTTTTCATTTCTTTCGGATAGGTTGCACCGACGACCAGCATACAATTTTTATTTTTATTCCATTCATTTACCACTTTTTGTGCAACTTTTTGCCAGAGAGGCACGCTATCTACAATAAGATCTTGCAATTCTCCCGCCCCAGGATTAGAAGTACGACAGATAATAATACATCCTTTATCCTTTCGGTCTAAAAATGGTTCTAAAGATTCTTTACCTAAATAAGGATGCAGGGTCATTGCATCAAAACCCATAATATCAAAAGTGGAATTCACATAACCTTTATTGTAGGGTCCAATATCTCCTCGTTTTGCATCACATATAGTAAATATGTCAGGGTAATTTTTTTGAAGATAAGAAGTTGTCATTTTCATTTCACTCAAACCTTCCTCCCCGCGATCTTCATAAATTGACATATTCAACTTATATGCAGACGAGAACTGATGCGTTTCCCCTATAATCCATTTATTAAACTCAAACTGCGGAAATTTACGGCTCAAAAAACGTTTTGGAATTTTAGCAAAATCCGCATCCAGCCCAACGCAGAGGAGCGAATTTATTTTCTTGGCTCTTTTATTATATTTGTCGATAATCATTTTTTCTTTTCTAAAATTTTTTTCCATGGCCCAACTGTGTATTAATCGGTACGCCTTTTTTGCATAACGGGCAGTTCTTGGCTTCGTAAGAAGGTACTTTAAAAACTCCCAAGGAAGAAAAAGGCGCGCCGATACTCTTGGAATTCACTATTTTGGGATCTCGATTTACCATAATGCATACTGCGACGACCCTCCCTTTCGCTTTTTTAACGCTTCGTATTACTTTTTTAACTGAACCGCCCGTAGTAGTGGTATCTTCAACGACAAGCACTCTTTTATTCTTAACCAAATTTTCATAATCTCTTTTTAATATCTGGTTATTATCCGGAGTCTTCTCGGTATATAAACTCAAAACGTCCTTTTTGGACATTTTGCTCAAATGATACGCAGTCCATTGGGATAAAGGAATTCCTCCCACTGCTGGAGCAACTACAGCTTCTATTTTTTTATTTTTAAATTTTTCTGCAAATAACTTTCCAACCTCTGACACATGTTTCGTGTAGGGAAGAAGCGCATCTTTATTGATATATGCCGACATATGTCTGCCAGAAGTACCGACAAAATGGCTATCAGTAATAATTGCTCCGACGCCTTTTAAAATACTTATTATATCCCGCATATAATTCATCTTAACCTTTCTTTAATCTCCTTTGCAAGATATGGGTTCCACATCGCGCCGGTTGCCGACATTACGATATCCGCGCCGGCATTTCTATATTCAAAGAAATCTTCCGGAGTCATCACTCCACCGACGCCGATAATAGCATATGAATACCCTAACTCTTCGCGCAGTTTTTTTAATCTTTTTACCATACTTAACCCTGCCCATTTCACGGAGCACCCACAGATACCGCTTCGTAATCTCCCCTCCCCGGGCAGGATTTGCTTGCCTTTATTGTCCACTACTTCGGCTTGGATAGTATTAGTGGAAGCGAATCCATCCACAATATTTCCGACTCGCTTGACCAGGTCATGCAACTCTGCTTCATCAGTGAAATAAGAGATTTTCAGGACCAAGGGCAAAGACCCAATTTCTCTTTTGATAGCTCGCGCAATAATCTCCACTCGCGATGCATCATAACAAAGCAGTGATGTAATACCTTCATTCGGGCAGCTCAAATTAGCTTCAATAAAATGAACACCTGTTTCTTTTAAAAGCTTGGCTGCCAGAACCCAATCATTTATATAATCTTCTTCGCTGCATCCTTCCCATCTTGTACCTTCAAAACTAGCTGAGACTATTTGCCCGCCTTTTGCATAAGCCACAGCCGATTTAAGGTCCTCTTGCCAAACACTCGGATCAACTGAAGGATTACCAAAGGAATTTGTAATGGAAATTGGATCTTCAAAATTAGATTTTGTGTGTAGTGGTCTAGAGTTAATTTTTAAGTCACCAGATACATCTACGGGTAAAACATTCGGCCAGGCGTGACTCAGCCTTTTTCTAGTGCGCAAAGTTTTTTGCATCGGGATATCAAAACCTTTATCAAGTGCCGCCTTAATAAAATTACCATTAAGTAGCGGTCCGGCGGCAATACCAAAAGGCGAATTTACTTTGAAACCAAGAAAATCAAACTTGGGCATTACGGAGGAGTTTCCTCCGTAATCTATTACCACTCCGTCGGCAAAAGCTCCAAAAGGGCCTTCTTTAAAATTCTCTTCGTAAGACTTTTCCGGGTCGTAAAATGGGGTAAGAAGCATCTCTAATATAGTAGCAAAAAATATAAAAAACAAAAGTTATTTCCTGGCCGCGATTATCGTCTCGGCTACATTCTGTGGGACCATATCATACCTAAAGAATTCCATCGTGAAGGAGGCGCGGCCTTCGGTCATGGAACGCAGTCCGGTCATGTAACCGAACATTTCCGAGAGAGGCACCAGAGCGCGAATGACTTTATTTATTCCGCGGTCTTCCATTCCTTCGATCAAGGCTCGTTTAGAAGAAAGGTTCCCGGTGACATCTCCCATGAATTTATCCGGGGTGACGACTTCCACTTTCATCATTGGTTCCAAGATTACCGGGTTGGCCCGGCGGCAGGCGTCTTGCACGGCCATCGATGAAGCAATCTTGAAAGCCATTTCATTTGAGTCAACTTCATGATAGCTTCCATCCCAAAGCTCTACTGAAACATTAACCATTTTGAATCCAGCCAAAATTCCACGCTCCAAGCCTTCTTTGAAACCTTTTTCGCAAGGTATGATATATTCCTGCGGAATCACCCCTCCCTTGATAGTGTTTATAAATTCAAAACCCGGGGACCTCTTAGTATTTTTTGGCAAGTCTTCCAGCTCTTCTTTGGTAAGGGCGGCCATTGGTTTGACTTTGATCCTGACATGTCCATAGTTTCCGCGTCCGCCTGACTGCTTGATATATTTTCCTTCGGCCTCGGCGGTGCTAGTAATCGTTTCACGATATGCCACTTGCGGTTTGCCGACATTTGCCTCCACGGTAAATTCGCGTTTCATGCGGTCCACAATAATTTCTAAATGCAATTCTCCCATACCAGCGATAATCGTCTCGCCCGTTTCCTGGTCGGTACTAACTTTAAAAGTGGGGTCCTCCTGCGCCAGGCGGTTTAGAGCCATCCCCATTTTTTCCTGGTCGGCTTTGGTTTTGGGCTCAATGCGGAGCGATATGACCGGCTCTGGGAAAACAATTCTGTCCAGAATAATCGGATTATTTTCCTCACAAAGAGTATCCGAGGTGATAGTGTCCTTGAGCCCCACCGCGGCCGCTATCTCTCCGGCAAAAACTTTCTTTACTTCTTCTCGGTCGTTGGCATGCATGCGTAGAATTCTTCCGATGCGCTCTTTATTCTGCGTGCGCGGATTGTAGACATAGCTGCCAGCCGAAAGGGTTCCAGAATAAACGCGGAAAAAAATAAGCTGGCCGACGAAAGGGTCGGTCGCGACTTTGAAAGCGAGCGCCGAGAAAGGCTCTTCGTCGGATGCGTTTCTGCTAATCATTTCCTCCGTATTTGGGTCAATGCCGGAAATTGGCGGTATATCCAGTGGTGACGGCAAATAATCTACCACGGCGTCTAGCACTAGCTGAACACCTTTATTCTTTAACGCGCTTCCGGTGAAGACTGGGAAAATAGTATTCCCAATGACCGCCTTGCGGAGAGTTTTCTTCAGCGTATCAAAACTGGGAATCATGCCTTCTAAATATTCTGTCATCATAACTTCGTCAGTCTCAACTATTTTTTCCACTAATTCGCTATGATATTTTTCCGCCTCGGTTTTTAAAATTTCTGGAATTTCTTTTTCAATGACCAGATTGCCCATTTCTCCTTCAAAGTAATAAGCCTTCATGCGGAGCAAATCAATAACTCCTTCAAACTTTTCTTCCAAGCCGATAGGAATTTGCACGCATACGGCTTTTTTACTTAGTCTGTCTAAAATAGACGCATAGGAATGCTCAAAAGAAGCCCCCGTTCGGTCCAACTTATTTATAAAACAAATACGAGGTACTTTGGCTTCATCGGCGTAACGCCAATTTGTCTCCGACTGGGGTTCTACTCCAGCCACACCGTCAAAAACAACTACCGCGCCGTCCAGAACACGCAGAGAACGTTTCACTTCTACGGTGAAATCAATGTGCCCTGGAGTATCAATAATATTAAAGCGGTGTTTTTTTGTCTTATCCGTTAATGCATATGTCGGTGTCCAGAAACAGGTGACTGCGGCGGAGGTAATTGTAATCCCGCGTTCCCGCTCTTGCTCCATCCAGTCGGTAACCGTATCCCCTTCATGCACTTCACCAATTTTATGCGACACGCCAGTATAAAAAAGCACCCGCTCGGTCGTCGTCGTCTTGCCCGCATCAATGTGCGCAATAATTCCAATATTCCTGACTTTTTCTAAAGGGTAATCGCGTTCCATAGTTGATTTTCTTGAGCATAGCGATTAGAAAATCACTACCCTGTTAAATAAGATTTGAGCCTATTTCGTAAAAATTGCTTGCCGTGATAGGTTTTCAAATACTTCTCACGGTGTAGGGCGTCCTTTTTACTTAAACAAGCTTCAGAATATACAAGGGTAAGCTTACCTCTATCTCTTGTAGATTTTACGAACTTGTTACTGTGTCGCTCAAATCTTGATTTTAAATCTTCTGTAAAACCTGTATAGAAGTTTCCATCTTTATCAGACAGTAAGACATATACATAGTAGTACTTTCCCATAATTTAAAATAATTTAACAGGGTTATGAAAATATAGTCGCCAAAGCTCCTTATTTTCTATAATAAAAAGCGCCTGTTGCGCTAGGAATACTATATAGCATAAAGCTATTTTTTGCAATAGTTTTATTTTAGCCCTTGACTTTTATAGGAATAAGTGCTATGATGATCGAGTGTCTCGAGCGATTCACTGAGCCAAAGAGGCTTAGGTCTGACTGGCAAGGAGCTAGTTTAGACAGGGTCGCAGAAGGAGGAAATCGTGAGAAGAGCATTAGGCTACCTGTTGGTTGGCGCCCCTTCAGTCGTGGTGCTCGTTTATACACTGATGTATATGCAAGCCCACGCGCCTGTCCAAGCCACTCAAGGCGGGTTAATCACCATCGTGGTGGCACTCGTCTTCACGGCAAGTGCGGGCGGAACGATCCTCGGAATCGGCGTGGGTCTGGTGTGGACATGGTGGTGCATTATCTTCTGTATCATCTACAGAGTGCACCCACCGTATCACATACCTCCCGATTGGAGTGAGCGTCCGATGCTTGAGAAGGAAATCAAGCGAGAACTCAAGCGGCGTGTTGGCTCGCTTAACGCATGTAGAGGACGCGTTGAGGAAGTGGAGCGCTGGGAGGTAAACTCCCTCTTTGGTCTGAGAGACAAGCGCTCTGCTATGCGAAACGCACGTCGTGGTGACCGAAAGGCGTACAGAGCGGTACGACGGGCTCAGAACATCGCCAGTGCGTTCAATATCTTCGACGTGCCGAACGATCTCAGGTTGCTTGAAATAGCCGTTAAACAATAACGGCAAAAGACGTTCTAGGTAAACGGAAAAAATCATCAACTCGCGAGTGGCCTAGCACTCGCGCATCTCAGTCCCGGCGGCCTTCGTGGTTGCCGGGACTTTCTTATTATCTAGCCTAAATTTTACGGGATATAAACAGAAAAATCCGCTTCGCCCATGAGGGACGGCCTATTCGGCCCCGCAGATTTTATTTTCAATATTGAGTTAAGTGTTTATTTAAAACATTTAGAGTAAGCAGCGGCAAAATTTGAGCAGGATGATGAAAATATAGTCGCCTTGCTCCTTATTTTCTATCACCATGCAAAATGGGCAAAAGCTTTATTGGCCTCGGCCATCTTGTGCGTGTCTTCTTTCTTTTTAATCGCCGAACCTTCGTTCCTGGAAGCGGAAATCAACTCATCGGCCAGTTTCAAATGCATCGGACGCCCTTTGCCACTGCGAGCCGCGTCGCGAATCCAGCGCATAGCTAAAGCCAGACGGCGTTCAGCTCGCACTTCTATCGGTACCTGATAGTTCGCGCCCCCGATGCGCTTGGAACGCACTTCGGTTGAGGGACCAGCATTTCTAAGCGCCAAATCAAAAATTTCCAATGGATTCGGGTTGCCTGTTTTTTCTTTGATCACATCAAAAGCCTGATACATTACTTTTCTGGCAGTTTCTTTTTTCCCAGACCACATGATGTAATTGATAAATTTCTCTAATTTCTGGGAATTGTAGACGAAATCAGGGGAAATTATATTTCTATTTTTAACTTTGCGTCTCATAAAATGATTAGGTTCTAGGTTTTAGCTTCTAGGTTCTAGTATTCTTACTAGTCACTAGCAACTAGAAACTAGTTACTTACTCTTCGGCTTCTTGTTGCCATATAAAGACCTGCCTTGTTTGCGTTTTTCAACTCCTTGCGTATCCAAAACTCCGCGCACAATATGATATCTGACTCCAATCAAGTCTTTCACGCGTCCTCCGCGCAGCATAACCACGGAGTGTTCTTGTAAATTATGGCCTTCGCCCGGAATATAAGCCGTAACTTCCATACCATTGGTCAAGCGGACTCTGGCAATCTTTCGCAATGCCGAGTTTGGCTTCTTGGGAGTCGTGGTGGAAACTTTCGTACAAACACCACGCTTAAAAGGTGCCGGGAAAAAGACCGGTCTATTTTTTAAGACATTGAAGCCCTTGGCCAAGGCTACAGTCTTGTGCTTGGCATGGACTTTGACCCTATTTTTTTTAATTAACTGGTTAATTGTTGGCATAAACAAACAAAAAAGCCCCATAGGACTATGGAAATAATATACTATTTATAATCTTAAAGCGCAAGCCCAGTGATAAGGGTAAAAAGATAAGAGAGTATTGGAGATAAGTAATTAGCGAAGAAAACAATAAAAATAAGGAGCAAGATGAGAGAATATTGCTCAGATAGTCTCACTATTCCCGAAAAAGATTCGGGCAAAAAAGATAGAAGTATTTTGGAACCATCAAGAGGTGAAATTGGGACTAAGTTGAATATTCCTAAAGCGAGATTCACTATAATAATTACGGAAGTTATAAAATAAAAACCCGCGGGCATTGCCAGGCCAGAGGTAAGACGAGTGATAATTCCAAATAAAATTGCGATGGAGAAATTGGCGAGTACTCCAGCCGCAGCGACGGCTACAGTTCCCCATTTCTTATTGCTTAAATTATCCGGATTATACGGCACCGGTTTCGCCCAGCCAAACAAAAAAGGAGCATTTGATAAAACCAAAAACGCTGGCAAAAGAACCGAGCCAAATAAATCTAAATGCTTCAGGGGATTGAGAGTAAGACGGCCGGCATACCGCGCCGTCTGGTCACCGAAATATTCCGCCATAAAGCCGTGCGAGACTTCGTGAATGACGATTGACATCACCAGTATGGCTATATAAAAAATTGCATCAGTCGCTTGCATAATGCTGTATGTAATGATAACATGAAAAAATCATGGCGAAAATATGCGCGATAACAAAAAAGGGTTCAATTGTCGGGGGCGGGTATTCCAACAGGACTCGTGCCACTAAATTTAACCCTACCGGCAAAGTCCGAAAATACTTAAATCTTCAAAAGAAGAGAATTTTTATTCCTGAAATCAATAAATACATCAATATAGAAGTCTCCGTCCAAGGCCTGCGCACCATGAAAAAGCGCGGCGCCTATGCCACGCTCCTCAAGGCTGGTTTGATAAAAGCGTAGTAATTTTATACAGAGATATTTATCTATTTGTATTTTAGAACCCAATCAGTAATAATTTTCACTAACTCTTTTTCATGACCGATATAACCATGGGTGGCACCTTTGATAATTTTGACTCTAATTGATTTGGCTGATTTCGTCTTTTCCTCTATAAGTTTGGCGGCAATTTCTGGGGACGGTTTCATGTAAATATCCTTACTACCAAAAATAAACAACAGGGGACTTTTCGTTTTTTCTAGCACTTGCCAGTTTTTGGATTGAGGATTGTGATAAGGAGTCAAAGTCCCAGCTCCATAATCAGTCAAATAACCAGAGTACATCTGAGCTGAAGTAACATAACTGACTGGCGAAAGGTTTTTGGGAAGTATTTTATTTCCTTTACCCTCTTTAATCATTTGCCTAATTTTTTTATTTACTTCTCTATATTTCTTTTCACCTAAAGAATAATACATCAAACCATCATCGTTTTGCGGTGATAGATGAATTTGACCAATTACTTTTGGATTTTTTTTAACATACTGGTAATATAGAATTTTTTGAGAAAGACTATGCCCTTGGAGAATAATTTTTTTTACACCATTTTTTATTAAAAAATTTATCCAAGCTTCAATATCCAAAAGACAGTCCTCAAATTTTTCAAATCCCCCGCCAATTTGAGTCCACTCCACCCTTCCTTTTTTATGTTTTCTAATATCAGCATATACATCGTGCCCTCTATTATTGGCTGTCAAAAAAGAGATGCCTTCTTGTGCCAATTTCTCTCCCTCAACTTCAATGAATTTATGGGTGTAAAAGTCCCCAGCTGTGCCATGAGAATGAAATACGGCAACATCACTTTTAGCATCTACCCAAAAACCAGCTAGTTCTAAGCCGTCAGAAGTAACTGTTTTAACTAAACTTCCTTTTAGCATAATTATTGTTTTTTCTTTTTTAATAAGGAAATAAACTCTTCTTTCGAAATATCTAAATCGGTTAATATGCCCAAAAGCGTACCTTTAGGAATTTCTTTATTACTGTGGATTGGGATAGTAGTTTTCTTTCCATCAGAACGTCGGAGCACATGGTGGCTACCCTGTATATGGTCTAAATCATAACCGATTCCTTGCAGAATTTTTAAAAGTTGTTTACCTTTTATGTTTGGCAATTTAGGCATAAGCCCTCTTGGAAAAAATCGGAATAGATACAGTTTCAATGGATTGAAGTCCGTTATCGCTTGGAATTCTATCTCCGTGTTTAATACAGGAAATAAGATAGCTCTCAATCGCTTCATTTAGATTTTTTTTCGTTTCCTCGATGGTTTTGCCGTAAGTATGACAACCCAAAAGAGCCGGCACAAAACCGTGATATTGTTTGCCGTCTTTTTCAATTATCGTGCGAAATGAATAACTTTTCATATTTGAAGTATATCAAAAATTGTATTCAAGTCAATCAATATAGAAGTCTCCGTCCAAGGCATGCGCACCATGAAAAAAAGAGGCGTTTACGCCACTCTCCTTAAGGCAGGGTTAATAAAATAAAATTGCTGGCCAACTGGTACGACGTGAGAACCAATTATTTTATATGAGTGTCTGGATAATCTTTCACTTCCTTAAAACCAATGTCAAAAACATCCATTTTTGTATTTTCATCTAAGTTGATAGTTCTACTTTTAATAGTATAAATTTTATCAAAAGGTATCGCTATGTAATGAGTGGCTCCCCCCCAAGATTTTGGAAATAATATTGTATATAAGGGATTATTTGTACTTACAGAGCCTATATTTGAGTAGGCTTCATCAGATATAGAACCAACCAAATAATAACGGTTGGATATTTTTTGAATTTCAAAAGAATAATTATTGAAATAGTCATTTGTTGCTTGCAGAAAGTCTTCTTTTGTATTTTCTATTTCATAGACAATAGAAGTGGAGAGCGCATAAAAATATGTATTATCAGGAAGCTTACTTATATTTTTACCTGTTTCGAGTGGTTCTAAGGAACGTAGATTGTCTTTTATTAAGTTACTTCCTTTTAAAATATTTTGAGTATTTTGAATTTCACTATTTAAACCATTATTTTTATTAAAAATCTGTGGAATTTTGCCTTCTGTAATTATAAAAATAGTAACCCCAGCAATTACAGTGAGAAAAAACTCCCGCCAGTATTTATGAAAGAAGTTCGTTTTTGGGTTTATGTTTTTGTTTTGTTCAATATTGTCACCCTTCCCAAAATGAAGTTGTGAGCCTTGAACATTAAACACTTGCTTAGCATTTGGTTCATCAACTATTCCAGTTGTAATTTTATTGTTACTAGTGGCGCCACCAGACTCAAGGTTCTTAATTATTTTGAGACCCTCAAGATATAAATGATGGTCAGAAAGTTGCATATCTTGACCTGAAACAAGTTGAAGTGTTCTCCAATATTCTAATAACGCTCCTACTAACTTTGCTGTTAACTCATCTGATTCTTTTTTCCAGAAAGTCCTCAATCTATTTGCCTTAGAGGTACCACCTCGCGCATACTCCTCAGTATATACATCAATTCCTGTGTTTTCCTTAACAAACTCACCAAATGTCGAATCCCAAAAATCACAAACATATCCTGTGTTCATTCCAAAAAGTTTTTCTAATTTAATTTTGTCTACCTGTTTTAAAGATGACATATTTAAAGTTTATCAGACTCTAAACCTAACTCAAAGTTACTGGCAGTTTGGAATAAAATTAGACTATACTAATCAACTTTACGCCGGCACAAAGGTTAATGCGGTACCTTTTTTGCCGGAACGGCCGGTTCGGCCGATGCGGTGGATGTATGTGTTGTAGGTTTGCGGCACGTCGTAGTTGATGACATGGGTTACATCCGGGATATCAAGCCCGCGCGCGGCCACGTCGGTGGCAATTAAAATATTAATTTTGTCTTTTTTAAACGAATCCAATATGCGGATACGCTCACGGCTTCTTTTATTACCATGAATTCCACCTACTTTAAATCCAAAGTGTGTAAGCTCTTTTGCTAGAGTATCCACGCTGTGTTTCATCTCCCGGAAAATGAGTACTTTATCCGAGCCGTCTTTTTTTAAAACTTCGTGCAATTTTTTCAATTTCTCTTCTTTGCTTCTGGTACGAATAACGTCTTGGTCAATATTTTTTAATGTCTCGCCGGAAATTACGGAAATAAAAACGGGGTCTTTTAGATACAGCTGCGTTAATTTTTTAATTTCCGGAGAAAGCGTCGCGGAAAAGAAGAGCGTCTGCTTCTCTTTCGCAGTTTTGCCGATGATATACACCATATCGTCCCGAAAACCCATATCCAGCATTCTATCAGCCTCGTCTAAGACCACGCTATGGCAAATTGATAAATCTAGAATTTTTTTCTCTATTAAGTCACGCAGTCGCCCTGGTGTACCAATCACAAAAGACACTCCCATTTTTATTTCCCTGATTTGTTTCATTATCGGAAGTCCCCCCACGCAAGCAACCGAAAACATTTCGAAGCCGAAAGCAAGAATTTTAAAGTCCTCCTCTATTTGAAGCGCAAGTTCGCGGGTCGGCGCCATAATCAGCACTTTTTCTCTCATGTTTTTGCCTCTAGTCTTGGAAATTTTTTCTATCAAAGGCAAGAGAAAAGCTGCAGTCTTGCCGGTACCGGTATTAGCCATACCGAAAACATCCGAGCCCTTGAGCACTGTCAGTATCGCCTGGTCTTGAATAGGCCGAGGGTGGATAAACCCGGCACGAGCTATATTTTTGTGCAGCTGCGGATTGAAAGGAAAATCTGCGAAGGTATGTTTTGAAACATACGGTTTTTCTTCCACGTGTTGTCCTTTTTTTATGAAACGCGAAAAATCTATCCGCTCGCCTCTGAATCTTTTCTTATTCTTGGGACGAGAAAAACGTCCAGCCCGGAAACCGGGTTTGGCTCTAAAAGACGATGCAGAACGGCCAAACTTCTTTGGTCCTCTTGATGGATGTTGTGTGTACACAATGGGTCACTCCCAATATGTAATAAATAGATGAGAATGATGTTAAGAGAGTAGCATTTTACCCCTATTTTGTCAATGTTTTGAAGATTTTTTCAATAATATCTTCAGCAGAATCATAATACATAAAATGAAAATTCTTATGGTCAATTCCGCGAATTAAGCGTGTAACCTGGGAATCTTTCTTGGCTACAGCCAATACTGGAATGCCACGTTTTTCAACAGCAACGGCTATTTCATAACCCAGCCCGATCGAGGGATAATCGCAGATTGCGAGCATGTAATCTGCTTCGGCTACTGATTTTTTAATCGAATGTTCGTAAATTTCTTGTGGAGAAATAGGATTGGCGCTTTTCAAATCATCCACGCCTATGAATTCTAAAATTTCAAAAGTACCCCGGAGCATCTGTTTTATATTTGATATTGTTGCCAAAAAACTCTTTCCGTCCTGGTCAGAAAGATTGGTCAAGGCACAGACGATGTAAAGTTTCTTTTTCATATTATTTAAAAAGTTTATCTATCCCCTGCAGAAGATATACATTCTTGATTCCAGCTTTTATCATTTTATCCCAGCAAGGCTTGCAACACCACCAATGTCCCCATAAATATAAATCCAAATTTGAACCGATTTTGTTTGGGAAGTTCTTTTCCAGCATTTTTATTGCTCTATATTCCCCATGATTTCTGTGCGAAGCGCATCCGGGGCACAGCCAATATTTTTGCCCCGAAGGAATTTTAAAAAGTTTTCTGATGCACCAGTTTTTATGGGTATCTAAAAGATATTGATTTTTGAGCGCGGATTGGTTTGCGGTTTTTATTAAAATCTCACCCTGTCCATCTACAATTACAACTCCAGTTGAAATCTTTTTGTCGGTAGATTCTTTGAGCGCGACTTCTTTAGCAAAAGACATATATTTATTATCCTCTGGAACATAAAAAATAACTCTGTCTTCTGGTAGATAAGGATATTTTATATTTCTTGTTTCCATAAGTTTATATTGTATACTCTACTATATGACTACTTTTGACACAATCTACCAAAACATTATAAAGAAAATAATGTCTGAAGGAATAGAAGAGCTCAACGAGAGAACAGGTCATAAAACAAAAGCTTTGCCCGGGATCACTTTCCAAATTGATATAGAAAAAGATGGCTTCCCTGTACTAACACTCCGCAAACAGCCGCTCAAATCCCCCATCGCGGAACAGGTGTGGTTTATACAGGGGGAAAAAGATACGACTTTCCTGCGGAAATTTACGAAAATGTGGGACCCGTTCATGGAGAGCGATGGGACACTGCCATTTTCCTACGGCTGGCGCTGGCGTAATCACTTCGGACGAAACCAGCTTGGAAATGCAATTGAACTTTTGGAAAAGGAGCCGAGTTCGCGCCATGGTGTGATTATAACGTGGGATCCGAGTGATGACGGCCATGGCGGAACACCCAAAAAAAATATTCCCTGCCCTTTTGCTTATACAATAAACATAATTGGCGGTAGGCTTCATATGCACAACATAGTAAGGTCAAACGACATGATGCTCGGTTGTCCTTTTGACACTTTCGGTTTCGCACTTTTGCAATGTATGATTGCGCAGCGGCTCGGCGTCCGCCCCGGAATCTACACACACTCAATATCTAATGCCCACATTTATGATAACCACTACGACGGCGCAAAAGAAATAATTTCTAGGACAAATAATCATCAGAAAATAGAATTGCATCTACCTAAAGACTCTTTGCTTCGCGCCGAGAAAAAAGATGAAGCTTTGGTTGGGGAAATTTTGGCGGACTTACAAATACAATATAATCCATTGCCTCCAATTAGAGGGCTGGAAATTGCTCTATAATGATTTCACTTATTGCGGCAATCGGCAAAAATAACGAATTGGGAAAAGGCAACACTCTCCTTTGGCATATGCCTGAAGACATGAAGCACTTCAGGGAAACTACCTCCGGGCATGCGGTCATTATGGGACGCAAGACTTTTGAATCCCTGGGAAAACCGTTGCCAAATAGAAGAAATATAGTAATTACACGAGATGTAAATTATCAAAAAGAGGGAGTGGAAATCGTTCACTCTATAGATGGAGCATTGAAATTATTTAAAAATACTGCCGAGGAAATTTTTATAATAGGCGGAGCGGAAATATACAAGCAGAGTATATCTGTTGCCGACAAACTTTACATCACCCACATAAAAGCCGAAGACAAAGATGCTGATGTGTTTTTCCCAGTTATAGATTCAACTTGGAAAGAAGTATTCAGAGAAGAACACGGGAAAGATGAAAAAAATATTTTCTCTTATACTTTTACAAATTACGAAAAATTCTAAGGGTCTTCTGAAGTTCTTATCCTGATAAAAACATCTTTGCCATCCGGAGACTTCTCTTTTTTGTATTGGCGTTTTTTATTTTTTTCTATTTTCGCAATCAATTCTTTTTCCAAATCAAAACCCAAAATTTCTGACATTCCAAGTAAAAATATAGCCACATCGGCAAGTTCTTCAGCAACACCTTCCCCACGTTTATTATGCTTATGAAATGCTTCTGAGAGTTCTTCGTGGGCATGACAAAACTCCAACGCAATATCAGTCGTATTAAATCCTTTCTTCAGTTTATTGCGCATCACCTCTTTTTGCAATTTTCTCAGGTTAGCCATATCTTTAATATACTCTAAAAGAGTAAAAATACCAATGATGTTATAATAGTTATCTGCTCTTGAATTTTATTTTTCTAATTTTTTCAAAAAGAGGCTGATAAAGATCTTCACGTGGATCAATGTAGAGCTCTTTTTTGTTTACTTTTTCCACAAATTTAACTGGAGCGCTGATTATTAAAGCCAGCGGTTGCTTTTCTTTGCCTTCACCCATACAAAGCACCGCCGAAGTGGCCAGAGAATCCGCGATGTCCGTTTTAGACATTTTCAACTTTCGGCCGAATATATCTTTTTCCCCGATATAGCTTTTTATCCCGGCAAATCCGGCATATCCGAGCGCCACCCCCACTATGCCGGCTCTAAGGGGGAAAAGCCGGCTGTCGGTAATCAAAACGCCTAAATTTCTTATTTTAAACTTCTTACGAAGAGCTCCGCGGACAAGGGAGGCGGACTTAAAACTGTCCCCGGGTAACAAAATTATTTTGCCGTCCGCGTTTGACTCGTCAATCCCAGAGGAGGCCATGGCCATTCCGTCTTTTATGGTGAGCCAGACGTATTTGGTCTTCAGAGCAAAGTCGCTTTCCCGTTTTATCACTTTAATTTTCTCCTTTTCGCCCTTAATTTTTAGAGTTCTACCTTCGGATAACGCCAAAATTTTGGAAGTTATTACTAGTACCGAATTCTCTGGAATTTTTTTGACATACTTAAAAATAAAATGGAGCAAATCTTCATTCTCGCGGAATATTCTGGTCTTAATCGCTTTAATTCGCATTATTTTAACACGCTGCTATGCGCTCGGTCATGGACTCTGTCGTCACCCCGTCCAAATAGTACCACCAAGCATCGCATAGAGAGCTCCCAGCATTTAGGGCCAGAGGATATTCTTTCTCGGATATATTTTGGTCTAGCAGTTCATGCCAAGCAACATTTCTTTTAGCATGCGTTCGGAAAAATTGCAGAGCCTCGTCCTCTTCTATGCCGTAATATTTTTTAAGGCCGTGCTCTTTGGTCAGGGCAACTTTGGCAATTTGCTCTTTGTAAGTGGCCAAAGCGGCTAGTCCCCTGTTTGTATTTTTGTCCTGCGACAAGGCCAAAAAAGTTTCAATAGCCTGGCTGGTGTTTGCATTCGGTTTAGAATTCAAAACCTCCTCTGTCGTCAAACCAAGAGCTTTAGAAAAAGTGAGGAGCTGGTTTACATGATTAGTAGTTTCCCCTTCTTCGCTTATCAGGTCTTGCAGCATTACCTGACGCATTTTAGCATCTTCGCAATTGGCATGAATCCCGCTCATAAATCTGGGAAAGGCATTTTCCAGATGAAAGTACTGCTTCATATAATCTTGTAGTTCCTCCTTTTGCAATTTTCCGGCTTGCCAGCACTGATAAAAAGGATGCTGAAGAATCGATTTTTTCTCTATAACTTCTGAAAGCTGGTTAAAGAATGCTTTATGTTTCATGCTGAAATACTAGCATCAAAATAAAACTAGCGCAATTCGTCTAAGATAGTAAGAAAATATTTAGTTTGAAGTACATCGTGCGTTCGCACAATGCTGGCTCCATTCAAAACAGCCACGGCCACTTCGGCTAGTCCTGCTTCAAGCCGCTCTTCCGGCGAAGGAATTTTTTTTAAATTTAACTTATTTTGCAATATCAAGCCAAGATGACTTTTGCGGGAAATACTAACAAGCAGAGGCATTTTCCATTTGGTGAATTTTTTAAATTCCTTGATGATGGTCAAGTTATGCCCGATTCTCTTACCAAATCCGATTCCGGGATCAAGAATGTATTGCTCTTTTTTAATACTGTAACTCCTGCCAATAGCCATCTGTTTTTCGAAAAAAGTATTTATCTCTTTAATAACATTTTTATATTTTATTTCACCAGATTGCATGGTTCTCGGCTCGCCTTTGATGTGGTAAAGCACCACCGGAACTTTTTTATCGGCAACGACTTTGGCAAGTTCAACACCAGAAGTAAAACCGCCTAAACTATTCACCATATTAGCTCCAGCTTTAATAGCCATTTCAGCAACCTTGGCTTTACTAGTGTCAATCGAAATAATTACATCTTTCCCCAATTTCTGTCGTACCCTTTTAATAACCGGCAAAACTCGGCGTATTTCCTCGTCAACGCTAACCGGCAGAGAGCCAGGCCGAGTTGATTCACCTCCGATGTCAATAATGTCAGCGCCATCTTTGATCATTCTGCCCGCCTGCTTTAGAGCATTTACAATATTGTTGAAATACAATCCGCCGTCAGAAAAAGAATCGGGGGTAACATTGAGTATGCCCATGATTAAAGTTTTTTTCTTTTGAGACAGAAGCTTGGTTAAATTATTTTTCATTAGAAGAATTTATTCCTTCACCTCTATGCCCATGGAGCGGGCGGAGCCGGCAATGATACGGAAAGCGCCTTTCATATCTTTGGCATTCAAGTCAGGCATTTTCTTCTCGGCAATTTCTTGTGCCTGTTTTTTGGTAATTTTCCCAGCCTTGGTCGCAACATTTTTACCAGAACCTTTTTCCACCCCGGCCGCTTTTAAAATAAGGCCGGAAACGGGAGGAGTTTTCACAATAAAATCATAGCTTCGGTCTTCAAAGACGGTAATCAGCACCGAAACCTTATCCCCTGCCATCTTTTGTGTCGCGGCATTGAACTTGGTCACAAAGTCTCCGATATTGATTCCGGCCTGACCGAGCGCCGGTCCGAGCGGAGGCGCCGGAGTAGCTTTGGCCGCCTGAATCTGGAGTTTTATTTTTTTGGCTATTTTTTTTGCCATATATTTATTATGTTACATTATCTTAAATCTTTTTCACTTGCAAGAAGTCTAGTTCTACCGGAGTCTCACGACCGAACATCGAAACAAGCACTTTTACTTTACCACGTTCCTGGTCAACGGAATTGATTTTCCCTTCCAGGTCTTTGAACGGACCATCAATAATCAAAATACTCTCACCGATAACTATGTCAATATTGTGTTTAGTCGCGCCGGCATCCATTTTTTTGAAAAGATAGTCCACTTCTTCTTTTTTGAGGGGCACCGGGTTGACTCCCGCGCCGACAAAGCCGGTAACTCGCGGAGTATTGCGCACCACATACCAGGAATCATCGGTTACAATCATATCAACCAAGACATAGCCCGGATAAATTTTTTCTTCCACCTCAACTCTTTTGCCAGCTTTTATTTTTATTTTCTTTTCAATCGGAACGATAACATTGAAAATTTTTTCATGCATTCCGAGAGAATCAATGCGCTGTTTTAAGTTGCGCAACACGACATTTTCATATCCGGCATAAGTATGGATGGCATACCAGTTTCTAACTCCTTGTTCTTCTTGTTTCATCCCAGTACTAAAATTTTAATTATTAATCTTTATCGTTATGCCCCGTAATCAAAAATTTAGTACGGGACAGGTGTATAGGCTTGGGGCTTATTGTAATAACTTTTCTAAACCCTTGGAAAAAATAAAATCAAAAATACCTAAATAATAGGCTATGACAACAGACAAAGCTATAACAATCAGAGTGTAGTAAAAAGTCTGGCTCCGGTTGGGCCAAATTACATGTTTTAGTTCTGTCTTCGTTTCTTTAAAATATTCGGTAATTTTTGACATCTCTTAAAAAAGCCCCTTCAGGGCTCTTTTAACTCTACTCTAATTCTCTCAAATAGTCAAATTCAAAAATTAAAGTCCTTGGCCGGTACGAGAACTGCGAGCTCTTTGAATTAGTTCGTCTCTTAATCTTTCAGCCTCTTCTTTTGATACTCCGATTAGCCTTCCTTCAGAAAACGCTCCGTAGCTACCAGCGGTTATGCCTCCGGCTGTCTGAATTTGGATGTCGGATAGACCGAGAAGGCGCGCCAATATTCCCCGGTAAATATCTACATTCTGGATCCGGTCGTAAGGGATGGAGACATACTTCTTCCAAATAATGCCATGCTCTTTCTTAAAAACGTGCTCGGTCATTTCGTATCGGTAGTAATGATAAGTAAGCTTTGCCAAAACAAAACACAGAACAAAAAAAGCCGGAAAAATAATCCACAACCAATTTAGAAATAATTCAAAAGAAACAACGTTTTCTTCAAAGCCTATATTTGCTTTATCTAATAATCTCCCGAAAAATACAAAAGCTAAAGTACCCATACAAGCTACTAGAAAGGACCAAGACAGAACTGAATTTATAAAAAATAACCAAACCGCTTTCGGATCAAGTTGTTTCATGGTTTCAATAATATCCTTTTTTTACGAAATAGTCAAACTTAAGTCTTACCTACAAACCTAGAAATTTCTTGACGGATATCCCCGCTTGTTTGAGAATTTTCATAATAAGTTTACGTCCTAAGTTGCCAGGATGCATTGGAATTTCAGTACGCCTGCCAGAAGTAGGATTAAACAGCTTCACATGGCTCCCTTTTTGTGAAACAATTCTAAAACCGGCGCGTATCAATCGGCGAAGCACTTCTCGGGCGGCTAGTATCGGAAGAATACTCATGCTAGAGAAAGCCGTTGTTTTTTGATGGTCACAATCCCTTCTTTTTCAAAGGTAATAAGCATTTCCCCCTCGACAGAGCATTCGATTGCTTCCTTGGCCATACGTCGAGCATGTGCTTGGGTCTTGCCCCAAGAAATAACATCCGGCCGTTTTGGAACAGTAACCATATAGCCGCCCATATCTGGTTCTGGTTCAAGAATTACCTGAAATGTTCCGTACAAGGTTTCTACTTCCATTTTTATTTTTTTATTGACTTTAATATTTCTCGTCATAATGACCCATTATATCGTAATAGCTAAAAAACAACAAGAGGAAACGCCTTATGTATGTGAACTTATGCATTTACCTGATTTCGTAAGAAATCGTCACATCCGAGCTAATAGTGTTCTCGCCTTTAGGGATTTCGGCTGGAGCTGCTTCGGCGGCACCATCTGCTGACATCATTGTAGCCTTACCATAAAAAATAGGTCCCCCATAGTTATTTTCGCTGAAATTCGCAATCCTGCCCAATCTTATGCCCAAATCTTTTGCTAAAACTTTAGCCTTGACTTTCGCATCATCAATCGCTTTTTTTCTGGCTTCAGCTTTTAATCCATCTTCATTATCTATCGCGAAATTAGGGCCGTTTAAATTAGAAACTCCCAAGCCGCCCAAACCCTGCATAATTTTCCCAACATCATCAATTTTGCGAACTTTGACTGTGATACTCTCGGAAGCCGTATACCCGGTAATTACATTCTTTCCCGGACGAGGTGGACAATCAAACTCACTACAAGGCATCATTATCTTTGTATCATACTTGTATTCATATTTTGGATAGACAGAAACATTGTCTGTTTTTATATCTTTTTCTGCCACATTATTATTTTTTAAGAAATCTAATGACACTTTTTCAACCAGAGCCACGGCCTCTTGCGCTTCTTTTACTGTCTTGGCTTCTTTTAAAATAGTGAAATAAACATTGGCAATGTCCGGTACGGCTTGCACTTCTCCATGTCCAGACAAGGTAATGGTATTCACATCTTTGCTTCCCATCATGCCGTAAGACCGAAGTTCAGCCATTAATTTTACGGCAAAAAATAGAGAGAGGATGACTAGAAAAACAAGCGCTGCTTTAGATAAATTTTTTATGTATTCATTGGGCACAATACCTTAATTATACACATCCATAATTATTAAATCAAATTAACTTCGGGAACAAGCTTTAAACCAAATTTGGAGAAAACCGAAGCCATAATTTGCTCGGCTAAATTTTTAACTTCTTCACCACTCCCTCCGCCATAATTTACCAAGACCAAAGCGTGTTTTTCGTGTACACCGACATTGCCTATTCTTTTGCCTTTCCACCCAGCTTGTTCTACCAGCCACCCAGCGGGAATTTTCAAAACTCCACTGTCCTCAAAATATGGCATATTGGGATAAGTTACCAGCATTTCTTCTATTTTTTCTTTTTTCACAAAAACGCTTTTAAAAAAACTTCCAGCATTGCCGATGACGGCCGGATCTGGTAACACACTTCTGCGAATAATTGTTACTGCGTCACTTATGTCTTTGGGGCTATTAATTTCAGTTTTATGTTTTTTAAAATAATCAAGCAGAGATTTATAACTGATATTTTTTCTCTCTACTTTGCTTAATTTTAAGGTTATGGCAGAAATAAAATATTTTCCTTTTAATCTATTTTTAAAAACACTATCTCTGTAACCTAATTCGCATTCTTCTTTTTTAAAAATTCTTCTCTTATTCTCTCTGCCATTTTCTATGTTGTATGCTTCAACCGTCTCTAAAACATTCTCCAGTTCTGCCCCATATGCTCCAACATTTTGCATCGGCGCGGCACCGACTGTGCCCGGAATCAGCGATAAATTTTCAATACCCCAATATCCTCGCTCTACGGCAAAAATTACCAGATCATGCCATATTTCCCCACCCATTGACCGAATCAGAACATCAGTGGAACTTTCACTCAATGTTTCTACACCCTTCAATTTATTTAAAATTACTATTCCATCAAAATCTTTAGTGAAAAGCACATTGCTGCCACCACCTAAAAAAAGTTTTTCATTTTCCACAAATACCGGATTAACAAAAAGCTCTTTTAATTCTCTTTCATTCGCAATCTCTACAAAAAATTTAGCCTTAGCTGATATACCAAAAGTATTCAAATTTTTCAAATCGTAATTTCTTAGAATTTCCATATTACAAAATCTCTTTTTCTAATCTTTTTTCTATTTCTTCTTCACTAATGGGTTTAAGCAGTTTTTTTAATTCGGGGTCTTGTGAAAGATCTACGCCCTGTTTCTCAAGAAGTATTGCCAGCATTTTCATAAGTTTGGTAATTTCTTTTTCAGCAATAAGATTGATTTGCAAATGAGTTTCCTCCCGTAAATCATCTACTTTCAGATTTCGATTTTGAGAGACGAGTACGAAGATTGCCAGAATAATAGCCTGCAAAGAAACAATGGTAGTTAGAAGATTAAAAGGAAAAGGATCAAATGCCGTAATTCCTTTTATCTGGTTAGTATTGATAAGTATCCACACCAAAAACAACAACATGTTCAATAATAAAAAAGTTATGCTCCCAAAACGCGAAGTCATCCAGTCTGCAATTCTTTCTGTTGTTGTTCTTCTAGCGTCAGCTTTTGCCTTGATGCTGTGAAATATTCTCCTTCGCGACTCTTCGCTTTCGCCAAATAGTGCTTTTAAAAATGAAACGTGATTTTGTGCCATATTCTTATTGCCTAATTATACTCGCAGAACCATTTTTATGCAATTTAACGATCTTTGACGCCTTGCCTCTAATTTCCCCGCCGTCAATATATAAGTCTACTTGGTCACCAAAATATTCTTGCGCTTCAAAAACGGTATGAGCCGGAGATAACCCTTCCGGATTTGCAGAAGGCGCGACAAGCGGGCCTGTTTTTATCAAAAAATTTCGCAAGGACTTTGAAGCGGGTAAACGAAAAGCAAGTGTGCACGTGCCGCGGTGTAAATACGAAAATTTTTCATCAGCGCAATCAACAATAAAACTGGTTGGTTCTCTATATTTTCCAATTTCATTTCTCTGCGCTTTTGTCAGAACTATGTCAAATTTTTTTAACTCATTTATATCGCCGATTAATATAATGCAAGGTTTTTCCAGGTTTCTTTTCCGTAGTTTATAAATACGCTCTACAGTGATTTCACTCAATGCCTTGCCTACAATTCCATACAAGGTGTCTGTAGGCATGACCACTACGCCATTTCCTTCAAGTACCTTAATAAGGTTTTCATCATCCCATATCATCGCAATAATTCTACTCTTAGTGTATGATTAAGCAATACTTGTCCCGTACTAAATTTTTGATTACGAGACATAAAGATAAACATTATTATTTAAAATTTTAGTACTGGGATGAAGCTAAAAAAGATTATACAATTTTTTGATAAATTAGAAGATAAAGTAAGAGGTAAATTAAGCCACTATCCTATTCTTTATGGTTTTGTAGGAGGGATTGGGGTCATACTATTTTGGCGCGGAGTATGGCATCTGGCGGATGACATAAATACCAGTAGTATTGTTTCAATAATTATCGGCTCTATTCTCCTTCTGATAACAGGGGTATTTGTCTCCGCTTTTATTGGGAGCCGGCTTATTATTTCCGGCCTGATTGGTGAAGAAAAAATGGCTGAAAAAGTGGAAGAAGAAGTTGAAACAGAAGAAACCCAGCTTAAAAATCTGCAAAATACTTTGCATAGACTAGAGAAAAAGCTAGACCATATTGACGAAGATATAGAGAAAAAGAAATAAAAGAAAAATAAGATAATTATCTATGCTTGCAGTTTATTAACTTTAGTATTTAATGTTAACACAACCAACGAAGATGAATACATAGCTGCAGCAACTGTAATATGCCAAAGAAAATGAGTGCCTAAAGGAAAATTGGAGCACACAAGTAGATCAATCCCCCTAAAAACAATAGCAAGGCCGAAGATACTTAATGGATAGATAAAATCGTGTTTCATTCCATACTTAATGCTAACGAATATAGTAATTATGATAAAGACACAGAAAGCAAATATATACTTAGAGAGTCCGCTTAAGATATTAATATTTGGTATATAAGTAAAAACCAAAAAATATATAAGGCTAATTAAAGCAACGAAGCCTGAAGTGTATTTGATATTCCTAGTTAAAGATTGAATCAATAAGAAAGCAATGTAAATAATAAATATATAAATAGGTATAGTATCAAACCATAGTGTCAGTTCAGATCGGGAAGCATGCCAGGCAAAACTACCAAAACTTAATATAATTATTAAGCTACACAGGGTTAGACCTAAATTAGAATTTAAATAATTACGTTTTATAAATCTCCACAAAAAACAGGCTCCGATTAAAAAAGCTAAATTTGATAAAACATTGAGGGGTTCAGAAAACCAAAAGTTTTGAACCCTTTCGCAATATTCTGGAAACTCATTAACTAATATATCCATTGGGTACCCGAAGGGATTTGAACCCTTTCTTCACCCTCCACAGGGGTACGTGCGAAACCAATACACCACGGGTACCATATACCCTTATCTACCAATCAAGCGCAGGAATTTTTTTTGCTCTTTTTCATCATGATGGACAAGGTAATGGCAATTGTGGCACAACCATTCTAAGTTTTCAAGTTTTTGGTTTTTCCTATTTTGATCAACATGATGCACGGCAAGAACACGAAAGTCATCCTGTCTGCATAATATACATCGTTTAACCTTTCGACTGTTTAATAATTTTCTCCGATAAATTTGGGATCCGTCTTTCCAATTCCTGTGCCTTATCCCTGAAAATACTTTATTACGCCACCTTGTCTGGCATGATTTATCACAAAAAAATTTACCGCTCTTGGATTTTTTTATTTTTGACTGCTCAATAAAAACATCCTTACCACATGTAAAACAACTAAACTTTCTTCGAGGTTTTATCATGCCCCCATGATGACAAATACGAGAACAGTATAAACCCCATCCATGTTTTAAGAAAGATGGCCTTGCATAGAATTTCCTATTACAAATTTTACATTTTGTGTTTGGCTTTAACATATTTTTTGAATTTTTCTTGGAAAATACTGGTTGTTTTTCTATCATGGTGGACTAAAAAATGACAGTTCTGACAAAGCCATATCAAATTATCAGGTAAATTATTATTCCTATCTTTATCAGCATGGTGAACTATTAGAATTCTTTGGTCACGAACATCACAGATAAAACATTTAAATTTAGGGATATATCTTGGCAGTATTTCTTTGTAAGAACTTTTGCCCCCTTTCCAATTAGGATTTTTTTCTTCTCGTTGCATTAAATTGAGATACTGCATAGAACATTGACGATTGCAGAAAAATTTTTTACTCTTTGAGAGCCTAATATTTTTAAGAGACTTGTAAGTTTTCTTACCACAAATAAAACAATTAAAAACTTTTCCTTTTTTCCTACCTAAATACCTGCATTGATTTGAGCAAAAATGTTTCTTTGCTTTTTCTATTTGGGACTTCTTGCGTTTGAAACTTTTCCGGCAATAATCACAGAAAATAGTTTGCATAACTATATTATATCATCTAGAGCCAGAATTTGTAAACAGGAAACCTTGTGGAATAAATCCACAAGCTCTTGTGCTACTATTACACCATAGGCACCATATGTTGTTATTTATATCAAAAAATAGCCATAAATGCTACTGAAGTCGAAAATAAATACGGTTAAAATAAAAATAAAAACTGAAATAAGAGTAGAAACTATGCACCAAGAACATCCTTTTTTCAATATGAAAATTTGTACGCACAGAAGATACATAGAAAAAAGAAAGGCGCCAAGAGACGCTAACAGTAAAAAACTAGATAGCATAACTGGTATAACAGTAAACATAAATATAGACAGGAGGTAGAAGAGAGACAGGAGAGCATAGTAGATCATCCCAAAAATCTCCAGCGGCACATGCATGAATTCAGAATAATCACTATGGACGACAAAAGTACAATCAAATCCAATTGGACAAATAAGAGGTTTGTCAGCTTTTTTGTGCTTATAGATATGATAGGCCACTATAAAGCCGCATATTCCTAAAACACAAATTATTACTCTTACAAAAATATCGTTTGAAAACAGCATGGAGGTATTGTATCTTAAAAAATAAATTTAATCATCCAGACACCCAAGACCACCAAGAGCAATCCAATGGCCAAGCGCATATATCTACGATATTTTTCTCGCCATTTCTCGAATTTTTCTGTCTGACCGCCGCGATGAATTAAAAACAGGATAATTACTAGCGGAAGAACGAAAAGAAGATTATATATTACTAAGAGAAAAATGTTATTGGCGGTGAGGCCGACAATAGATACTAGTGTTAACACACCAAGATACACCGCTCCCGTGCAGGGCAGTTCAACAAGGGCCACGAAGACACCCAGAAAGAAAGAGGTGGAGAGTCTCCCGGTAATATGTCGGACAAGTATTTCAATGCGCCGGCCAGCTGACGGAAAAATCCCCAGAGAAAAGCCCTTACCATAAAAGAAGAAATCTTTAATTTCCAGTACTCCAAAAACAATCAGAATAACTCCTATGCCGACATACGCCCAAGTACTAATTCTGCCCAATTGGCTGATAATTGGAAGAAGCAGAAGTCCGGCCAGAAGATAAGTCAGGAAAACAGCGCTTATATAAGTAAGACCATGCGCAAGCACCAACCGGCGGGAATTAAAAGCCTTAAAAAGATAGGCAAGTAAAAAAACGAGTACCCCAAACGCGCAGGGATTAATGCTGTCAATAATAGCGGCTCCCACTAGAATAGGAATAGTTAAACTATTTATTTCCATATTTTATGTTCTCTGGCTAACAAAAATTACAAACATTGACTGGCTCTTCTTTCTTCTGCTCATCTTTCCTCTTTTTATATTCATCGCAACAGATCTGACAGCAGAAACTTTTGCCACTTTCTTCAACGCATTGCGCACAGTCTCTTTTATTGCACCGGACACATGTTTTTTTATCTGTGCTGCTATCCATAATTATGAGTATAGCTTATTTTCCAATAAAGCGTCAACTTTTTATCCCTCCCCAAGGGCAGGAAATTTTATGGGATTTTGGCGAAGTTCTTTCTCAACATCTTCCACTGTCCGCTCGTCAAAGACAAAAAAAATAATATCTTGATCTCTCCATTCATAGTTTCTCCAGTCGGGATACGGCATTACATTCACAAAAATTTTCCATGTACTTGCGGAATTGCGGCACATATCGCCATTTTTTTTATTGAGCAGATTTTCTTCCGTAATCGGAAGTTCGAGGGTTTTGAAAATTAAATTGAGCGCAAATGGAGTTGGTTCAGAAGGTTGTTTTTTCTCGGCATCAAAAATGACTTTATCGTGCCAATGAATAATATTTTCATCCGCATGGGTATGCAAGCCACTAAGAGGCCCCTTAAACTTAGGCAAGGCATATTTCTCACCGCAAATTTGTATCGGGGCATAAATATGAATGTGCGAACTCCAAAAACATTGTTCATCCGCGCAGGTAACTAGCCCTTCTTCAGCAATACCGCTTTTTCGGTATTCAAGAAGCGAGTAGGCCAGAAAAATGATAATGCCAAGTGAAATAAGGACGATCAATAAATTCTTGTAATTTTTCATAAGTTTAAAGGGTACTATACCTTAACCAAAGGTGAATGTAAAAATTTTCACACCCGGTTTTTTTATTTTCAATATAAGGGTATGCGCTCCAACTAAAAAAGATATTATTAAAAATGTCATAATGATTAATTTTAGTATATCATATAAACATATGACTAATTTTAAAGAGAAAGTTTTAAATATAGTTAAAACCATACCAAGGGGTAAAACCATAACCTATAAAGAGGTGGCGAAATGCGCGGAGAGCCCTTTGGCTTATCGCGCGGTGGGGAGAATTCTCTCTAAGAATTTTGATGTGAAAATACCTTGCCATAGAGTCATCAAATCCGACGGAAGTCTAGGCAATTACAATCGCGGAATAAAAAACAAAATCAAACTTTTGCGCAAAGAGGGAGCGATTAAATAGTTTCGCGCCGGGGGATGGTCTCCGCCGGCGCGATGTTAATCACTCCCTTCTTGGGCCACACGCCAACGCCTTGAGTACGGCATCCATAGCGGTAAAACCCCAGTCCTCGGCCCTACCATGTAGGACTGGCGCCCAAACGCCACGAATTGAGCACCACCACCGCATGCCCAGAAGGGCGTCCGGATCGTATGTAAGGGTAAATTTCTTGAACCCTTGACTCACCAATAGACTCCGAGCACTTTCTTCGTCCGTGGACATAATCCTCCCTGTGTACGTTTAGAAAAAGAATACCTATATTTAAATAAAAAATCAATACAAAAAAAAGTTAGGTTGTCTGTGCGCGGGAGAGGATTTGAACCTCCACGCCTTTACAGGCACCACCACCTCAAGATGGCGAGTCTACCGTTTCTCCACCCGCGCAATCTATAGTATACCAAACTATTTTATTATTTTGCCTCTTCCGCTAGAGCTTCCTCAGCTATTGGTGTAGATGAACGCATTTTGCTGCGGACGTCTTTGACCGCCTTGGTGCGAATATAATAAAGTTTGGACCGGCGAGCATGAGATTTTTTAATTATTTCAATTTTATCTATCATTGGAGAATAAAGCGGGAAAATTCTTTCAACCCCGATACCGGAAGCGATTTTTCTGACAGTAAAAGTCGCGCCAATTTCTGTGCCATGCTTTCTGGCCAGCACCATGCCTTCAAAAGCCTGTAAGCGAAACTTACCTTTTTCGTCCTGTATCTTAGACCAGACGGACACCGTATCCCCGGCTTTAAAGTTGAGTTTCTTGCGGGCTTCCATGTCTACCGGACTGAATTTTATTTTGCTTAACATAGCGAGAAATCTAACACAAAAAAAGAAACTAAGCAAATTCCTGCTGATAGCATTTTTCACAATAGACTATTTCCGGCCGAGCGGGCGCATAAGGAGTTTTTATATCAACATCGCACTTCATACACCTTCGATCATAAAGACCGGGTATGTTTATTCTGGAGAAAATTTCTTTCTCGCGACATCTTAAGCACCGAGTAGGCAGAGGCATATTCATTTTTCTTAAAAGGTCAAATTCCAGTGAAGCTATTTTATATTTCCTGTCACAAGTAGTACAAGAAATAACTTCTTTTAAAATCGAATCATTCACTTCGCTTATTGTTTCCGGCAAATCTTTGCCATTTAAAGTCGCCTCAGGCTGCTTCTCCTCTTCATCATTCCAAGTGTAACCCATCTTCAGTGCTTCTTCTTTTGTCTTTGGGAAGAATTTATTAGCGTTGGAATTATTATAGGCGAATTTACAAAAACCGATCCCGAAAAACTCTCCGTACGGCCACGCTCGCCCATGTTCATCCACATACGGATTATTTTTCATATCCCCGACAATTTGCGTTTTGAGCTTTTCGTATTCTTCCTTACTGTACTGCTTGTTTAAAATACTATAGCTTTTACGTTTTAAATTTACGCAACCAAAATTGTTTTTTGAGGAAGTGCAAAAGAGGCAATATTCCGTATTTATTATGTCGGGCCAGCAATAGCAGGAGAACTTTGAATTACTCACCTTCACGCCGACGTTGGCTGATTCATAAATAAGTTCGGCTCCATGACCCCAGCCCGAGTAGTCCATGCAATCTTTGGCGGGCTTAAAGGTAATAAGTTGGCAGCGCCTGCAATTCTCCGCATAACCTACAATATACATATCTTTCGAGTTTTTTGACTTATGAATATATTCGCCAGTCACGTTTAAGTTGAATGTATCCCCTCGGTAGAAACGGTAAGGGAATTTTTTCCAGAATATTTCTACTTCTTTTATAAGTGCATTTATCCCAGAACGGGTATCTAGTTTTAGTTCTTTTAATTTTTCTGTGTATTCTTCTTTTGAATATTTGACGTTAAAAATACAGTACGATGCTCCGCGCAGATTCGCGCAGCCGACACAATTCATGCATCCATAACAATTTCTAGAAAACCAAACATCAGTGCACGCATCGCAATCCTGCGAATAAAAAACCCGGTAAGATTTGTGCAACCAGTTTGACTCATAACATAATTCCGAGCTAAAAACCAATAAAGAGTCAGCTATGTCTTTATCCTCGTTCAAGATAGAAGAGTGGAAAACATTTTCACAATTATCCGCCCAAACCACTAAAAAGCAATTTTTGCAATAACCTAGCGCGTTACTGTAATCGCAATTTTTTAAAGTAGGGTAATCAGCTTCGAGCGCCATGTAAGGAGTTTTGTCTGTCAATTCTCTAAGTTGTTCTAAAAACGGCCGGCTTTCATCATAATCCATGGCATATTCGGTGCCGTCCCAAGAATCCCCCCACCAGCATGGCGGGCAATAGACATTTATTTTTTGGGTGGGTGGGTACATGGAGAGCGTACGCTTGCCGCATTTATCGCAATTCCGATAAAACAAAGACCAGCAATTAATGCAAGCGAAGCGCCGAATCATCCGGCACTCAGGACACCAGGTCGGCGGCGGTACTTTGAGTTTTTCGTAAAAAGAAAAATCCTCCGGCTCGATTATAAATTCACCACGACAATTCTGACATATTCTCTTTTCGCTAATATCGCTCATATCTTTTTTGCAGCCTGCCCCGTATGAAGCTTCGCTTTCGTTCGGGGTTTTGGCAACTTCTAGTTTCATTCATGCCTATTTATTATCCCACAATTAATTCACAAAGAAAATATAAACTAAATAGTGGGGGCAATCGCTCCCACTAAGAGAACGATTGCCCGATTTTGTTTCACGGAGAAAACCTGCCCCCGATGGCGAAGCTCTTCGCCTCTCCGTCAGTGAGAATGAAGACCGCCGGCGTGAAGTGCTTCATGCGCTCTACCCCGACAAACATCCAGAACTCACTGTAGTCTGCCCCATCCGGAAAGAAGCGACGGTAGCCTTCCCCGGAGACCGCCAGAGTGGAACCAAGTCCAAATTTCCGCGTACCGCCCGCAAGAATCGTGTTATTCGGGCGGATGCCAGCCAGGGCTGGCAAGTAAGACACTACCAGGTAATATCCATCCCTTTGAGCGGAAACACCTGGTGCAGGTTGGCTTGCGGACCAGCCTGGAAGAACCCGGCAGGTGGCACGCTGACAGAACCAGCGGCCGTGTCGACTGTGAACTTCCGTACCCGGCCGCCGATTTCCGTCCGCAAAGAAAAATACGGAAGCCGTGCCAGGTTGAACGTGTTGACGTGGTTGGTGAAGTCAGGTTCACCAGGAGCCTTCTCCCAGAACCCGTAGCCTGTCACGACCATCCGCAACCCGTCCACCTTGAACGAGTATTGTGGGTAGACTACTGCGCCGTCCGGACCTATGAAGAGGTCGAGCCACACACTCCCCGAAACCAGTGGGATCGGTTCCTCTTGGGCATAGGCGGTGGTAGCTGCGAAAAGACAAAGAGCAAGCAAAATCAGTTTCATACTGGTCTCCTCAAAGGGACAGTGTGATGTACGGAAAATCTTTCTTTATACAATAGCAGACTTATTACTATTTGTCAATATAAACGTTAAATATATTAAAAATATTTGGGAAACAACTTAAGAAAAGTTAAAATATCACTTTTTTAAACTCCAAGGGCAAGGATGACTCTAATTTTATGTTTTTACCATTTAGGTTCTTAAACTCTATAGATTTAGCGTGGAGGGCCAAACGTTTTATGCCTTTAGGGCAAGGCTTGCCAGGACTATACAGCGAATCGCAAACAACCGGATGATTTAGGAATTTCATATGCACACGAATCTGGTGCGTCCGGCCAGTTTTTGGTTTTATTTCCAGATAAGTGAATTTTTCTTTTTTATTAATAAATCTTTTTAGAACTTTGTATTCTGTAATGGCCTCACGCAGTGCCCCTCTCGCCCCTCTGCCCGCTAAATGACGACGAAAATCCTTTGGACTCCGACCAATCGGCTTGTTTATAACGCCGTGGTCATTTTTAACAAAACCTGAAACAACACAATGATATATTTTCTTGACTTCCCTATTAATAAATTGCTTTTTCAAAAATTGATGTGCTTTTTTATTTTTAGCCAGAATTAAAACCCCGGAAGTTTCTTTATCTAATCTATGCACAATACCAGAGCGTTTTACTTCTCCTATTGGCTCGCCGACATTTTCCATTTTTGGATAGTTTTTCAAAACCCAATTAGTAATTGTTTTCTCCTTGCTCCTACCATCAGCGTGCACCGAAATGCCAGACGGTTTATCTATGACTAGAATATTAGGATCCTCATATAAGATTTTAATCTTCATTTAGGTTATTATAACACAAATAAAACGAACCTCAATACTTGTATTATAGAAAACATTAGTGTACAATATTATTATGAAATACAAAGAGAGGTTATTAGCTCTAAAACTTAGAAAAAACGGTTTAAGTTATAAAGAAATTCTTAAAAAGATAGAAGTTTCTAAGTCAACACTAAGTATTTGGCTACGAGAGGTTGAACTCACTACAGAACAAAAAAACAGACTTCTAGGCAAGATGGACAAAATGAGATATGAACTAGCAAAGAGCAAAGTAGCTGATCGTAAAAAAAGAACAGAAGAAATTATTATGAGAGCAAAAAAAGAAGTTAAGACATTTAACAAAGATCCGTTATTTTTTGTCGGTCTTGCTCTCTACTGGGCAGAAGGTGCGAAAAATCCAGTAGAATCAGTCAAATTTGCGAATTCAGACGAAAAAATGATTCTATTAATGATTAAATGGCTCCGAAAGATCTGTAGGGTACCTGAAAAAAAATTTAAAATCCACATCCATATGCATACTTTACATTGCAGAGAAGATATTATTGAATACTGGTCTAAGATAACTCAAGTTCCGCCAGGCCAATTTTATAAACCGTATATAAAGCCCACTTCTCTTGGACAAAGAAAAAATATATTGTACAATGGAACCTGCTCTATAATCATTCATGACAAGAATTTATTCAGAAAAATCATGGGCTGGAAGCTTGGTCTACAGGAGTATTTCGGTGTTGACATCCTCTCGTAGTTTAATGGATAGAACAGAAGGTTTCTAACCTTCCAATGGGGGTTCGATTCCCTCCGAGAGGACAAGTTTTATCGTTTAGCTGATTTGTAAAATTGTCATAAAAGTGATAATTTGTAACTATGCGCGGTTAGCTCAGTTGGTAGAGCAACATGTTTACACCATGAAGGTCGCAGGTTCGAGTCCTGCACCGCGCACCATTTTTACAAAGACGGGTCAACGACGGGTCCCGAATTTATTATTTGATTTGATTTTTCTTTTCGTAGAGAAAAATACTCTAGTACCTTTTCAATTCTTTCTTTCTTGACTGTTTCAACTTGCCCGCTAATGCCCCCCGCTGATAAAACAGGTTCTTTATTTATTCGCATGAAAAGATAGTAGCCAAAAAAGAAAGATAGCAGAGTCGTTACAAATACAAAATAGACAGCTAACTCCCAGTAAAAATTTAAATTAAGTAATGAACTTTCTTTTTTGAAATTCTTTTCTTTTTTGAAAAATTTTATCATATTCTTTACCCTATAAAGCTCAGGAGTTTTATTTTTAAAATCGCTTCCCATGACTCCAATCCTTTTTTTATATCCATGGAAACAAACTCCAGTTCATACGGAGAATTCTCTAAAAGTGTTAAAAATTTATAAAGACCGTTAAAAGTTCCTGACGCTTCCATCCCAACGTAGAGCCCAGTATGATCTTCTGAAACATTGACCGAAGTAACTTCCGCTTTGGTACCTACTTGGGGCGCTAATCTTTCAATCGTATCCAAAAAGGGTACAATATCGGAACTTTTTGCGAAATGAGTTTCCAGTTGTGCCCTCTCGCCTTCAATTATTTTGATTGAACGATCAAGCGCTTTTATCTCATACCGTCTAAGTGCTTCAGTTTGCCACTCCATTTCTTTTAGTTGCGATTCTTGATTATTATTATTTATTTCCTCTAAAAAATATAAAAAAACAGAACAAGAAAAAATAAAGAATATTATAGAAAGGAATAATGGTGTTTTTGGAAAGTTATTTTGCATATTATGAAGGAATTAGACTTAAATAAAATTGGATATTGGAGCCTTTGACAAAATTAGAAATCGGCAGGTCAACCTGTTTAAAGTTATTATCATTTTCCAGCGCTAAACGGAATAAAAGCAAAACCTCACGAGAGGGCGCATTTCCTTCTATGCTTATTTTCTTGCCTTTTAACGGATCATTTTCATAGGAAATATCAGTAATTTTAATATCCGGCATCTTTTTTAAGACGATAGCATTTATTACTTTTCTAGAAATAGTAAATTTATTATTTTCGGCATTTTCAATCAGGGTAAGCTTATTATTCAGGTTTTTAATTACTATGAGAGTTTGCTGATCAGGCGGGGGCATTGGTTCGCTCTTTTGCATTTCTAGTTTTACATTAATAATACTATTTTTCACAGACGAAAGAAAATAAGATGGCAGAATTACGACAAAAGCGATAAGGATAGCTGTGCTAAGCATTACTAAAAACAGAATTACAAGTTTATAGTAAGAATCTCTAATCACTTTTTTCTTTTCTTCCTTTGGAATTAAATTAATCATAAATCAATCAAGGTCAATTATTGTCAAAATCTCCTAAGGCGAGCCCCAGCGCAGCTGCAAACGAAAGCGCTTGTTTAGAATTTATATCCGGAACGTAATCTTCTGTGTTTAATATATTAACCCAAACATTAGCCATTTCCACCTTAGTCTTCATGCTGACAGAAAAATAGTCAGAAAGTCCTATTAAGTTAGAATCGCCGCCGCAAAGAATTATTTTCTTAATCGTATTGTCTTTACTCTCTTCATCTTTGTGCGTATACCAATATAAAAAGTGCTTTACCACTTCGTCACGTAAGACAGAAACACTGTTTAAAAGCACGGAGAACATTTCTTTATTCGCGGTATTGCGCTGCAGACCGTATTTCTTTTTCATTTTCTCCGCTTCCGCAAAGCTTATTTTGAAATTCTTGGCAATCATATCGGTCAGCATCATTCCACCTACATCCAGAGTAGAGGTAAACATCACAACACCGCGAGATACAATAAAAATGCCGGTGCGTTTTTCTCCAAAATCCACAATCATATAAGTCTCCAGATCGCCCTTTTTAACAACCGCTCTGGAAATTGCCTGCGCTTCAAGTTCAAACGACTGGACGGATATTTGAGAATGTTTAAATATAGTGAGATAACTTTCAATTACATTTTTGGGTATAGCAGCAACTTGAAGCTCTAAACCCTGGGCATCTTCATTAAGTAATTCATAGTCAAAGATGGCATCTTGGGCTGAGATTGGTATATGCTCCTCTAGGGTAAGTTCTATGTTTTCTCTAATGTTCACTAATCCTGATTTTTCTAATCGAAGTTTGAAAAGATACACTTGTTTTTCCAGCAAAGAAACACGCACAGATTTTAATCCTTTTTCTTTTCTAAGCGACAATAAAATTTCCTCCATCCGTTTTGAATCTTTAATCTTGCCTGACTCAATAATCCCCGGCGGTATATTACGTTCTCCATGTCGGCCAACTCGGATACCATTCTTTGTATTGATAAGCTCTACAAATTTTAATGATTCATCGGAAATATCTAAACCGAAAGAAGGTGTTGCTAGAAATCTGGGCACAGGAAAAAATCTGAGGAAAAATCTGTTAAATGAATTACTGGGCATATCAACATTATATTACATCCTCGCTATTTCCGCCATTATTTTGTTGATTCTTTTTATCCAAATACCTCTGTAAAATAAGCGCTGCCGCCGAAGCATCTACGTGCTCCTCGGGGTTTCCATAACGCCGGGCTTGCCCGCCAAAACTTAAGTATCGGCGGGCTTCAACTGACGTTAAAAATTCTTTCTGAAGATAGACTGGAATTTTAAATTTTTTCTCCAATTTAGAAACAAAAAAACCTATTTCTTTCATCAAGGCATTCGGCAGATTGGTAAAGTCAAATGATTCACCAACAACTATCTCCGAAATTTTTTCATTAGACAGAATAATTCCTATTTTCCGGAAAAGCTCGCCGTTATTCTTCACCACTTCCTTCGGAAAAGCCAGCCGCCCATTCTGGTCGGATAATGCCAGTCCTACCCTCTTTGTGCCATAGTCAATGCCGAGAAATTTCCCTGGAATTTTCATAAGAAAAGACTAGCATAAAAAGCCTTTTTTTGATAACATCGAAAGTGAAGTAAGGAGGAGTGGCTCGAGTGGTTGAAGGCACCGCTCTTGAAAAGCGGAAACTAGGCAACTGGTTCGTGAGTTCGAATCTCACCTCCTCCGCCAGTTGGGAAAATGCAAATTTGCAGAGGCAAGCTCGCGGCGCGAGACGCGCCGCTCGCATAGGATTTGAAAGGGCTTTTTTGGCGAAAAGGAAAAGGATTTATCGTGAAGAGCAAAAGAAATTTTTTCATAAGATTTTTTAATTCAGCGAAAGCTGATTTTTTTGTTGCTGTTGACGTAGCTTTTAATTCGTGGTAAGATTTGCTGTCCTGCGACAATCACGTTTGCAGGAACTACCAGATGGCCGGAGGGCCTCAAAGAACCGGAGGGTTCAGGTATGAGAAAACGTAGACATCGACATCTAGCGGCAATGAGTGTTCTTCGGGACTATCCCGGTCTGTACGCAATCAGACCGAGATGGCACTCGATTGTCACTCCTGTGCGAGTACTTCATCTCAATAAGCACAGTGAGGAGACAAGGCAGATTTTTCGAGATGATCCTCTGCCAGACGACATCGCTGTGTGGGTCAACGTAAGTTCGGAGAATGGTGATTGCGAGGAAATGATCCAGCTTCAAGAGACAGCGGGAAAATCTCTTCGATACGTCATCCTCAAAGCGAAGGACTTGCGGTTCGTACGCAGCGATGGTTACGAGATCCGCTACGCGGTACTCGTGAAGAAGCTGGCGTGTGTCGTGCTAGCTCCACCAGGAGTTACGTGGGAGTTCTTTCTACAACATTCGTTCCCACATGAATCGACAACATCAGGAGGACTCAATGCTTAGTCTGCTCGTGTACTTGTTCCGCGGCAATCACTACGTCATCCTGCTGGGTGGGTCAGAGAACTTCAAGACGAAGGAAGATGTCTTCCTCACCGGCGAAGAGACGGAAGTGTTCACAATCACGCATCTGCCGAATACACCGTTTCTCGAAACGATTCGGCAGTTGATCGCAGAGACGGATCGTCGAGGCATCAAAGACCTTCGTGCGATGGAAGTCATCTTCTCCGGAGGTCAGAGAAAGGCAGCGGTTGACCGTCCGAAGTCTGTGAACTAATCAAGCCCTTGCAAACGCAAGGCACAAATCCAACCTATCGGTTGGTCGGTCAGCCCACAAGCTGACCGTTTTTCTTTTTCATAATTCAAAGAGCGAGAATTTGCCGCCAAAGCCAGTGAATTTTTCAAT
>CAZYBS010000003.1:0-73953 GCA_964645245.1 uncultured Candidatus Saccharibacteria bacterium | reverse complement strand
CGTAAGGAAATACAGCTTTTACTTTCTTCGGATGCTCTTCGGCATATCTAGCCACTGCATAGCCACCCAAGCTGTGTCCTGCAAGAATAAACGGCTCCTTATACCACTCTTGGGTTTTAGCCCAAGTAATTATATCCACCAAATCCTCGTAGTGAGATTGCATATTGACATCTTCGTATTTACCCTCGCTCTCACCGATTGAGTTTGTAGCATCAAAATTGACCACGGCATAGCCATTTTCAAGTAAAGCATCAACCAAAACCATTATGTGGGGTTGCTCTTTGAAACCACCAAGTCCGTGTAAAGTAAAAGCTAGGCCCTGTGGGTTTTCAGGCAAAGAAACATTACCCACAATCTCTAATCCTTTTCTGTTTTTTATTGAAAACTTTTCTTCTTTCATTGCAAGTTTTTATCAAGAAATTCTTTAAGAGCTTTTAAATCTTTTTTATCGTTATCATAAAAATAAGTGTTTATCCCTACCGATTGGGCACTTTTTACGGCTTCGGGGTTGTGTTCAAAATATACAATATCATTCTGTCTTAAATTAAAGTTTTTTAGCAATGTATTAAAATAATTCGGGTCAGTTTTTTCAGGGCTGTGTTCCAATGTAAAAACTGCATAGGGCATATTGGCTAACCCCAACTCTTTGAATTTTCCATACTTTGCACCAGTTAAAATAATTTTTCTGTTCGGGAAGGTTTCAAGTAGGTCATACATTTCTTTGAAAACACCTTTTCCCTCTATCACAAAACCGTCTATGGCATCTACTAAAATTGTTTTCATATTTTTATCCTAAAATTAGCTTTTTAATTTCAGCCATTTTGTTTGGATTAAGTTTCGCCTCTAAAATCTTTATCTTGAACTCATCCCCAAACTTATCGTCATTTATGGCTAGGTTAATAAATTCCTCAAAGCTGATAAATTTTAACTCAATTTTTTCAGCACCGTCTAGGTTCTGTTCTGCAACTTTCTTACAACCTTTGGCAATAAAAGTATAAACTGCCCATTCAATTTTACTAACGGGCTGGACGGCATCAAAAAGCAACCACTCTTTTGCAATATAACCCGTTTCTTCCAAAAGCTCCCGTTTGGCGGCTTCTAAAACATCTTCACCCTCATCAACCCTGCCTCCTACAGTCCCTATGAATGGCGGTTTGTGCGGCTGTTCTTGCAGAGCAAGAATAATTTTGCCATCTTCGGTAATTGGAATAATCATCGCGGTATCGGGACGCTTTAATTTCTCAAAAATCTTTCTACTGCCATCATAGCCGTCCACTTCCCATTGATAAGTATCAAAAATAATGCCCTTGAAAACTAACTTGGCATTTTCTGGGAGAGGTTGTTTGGAGGAAGGTCTTACTATTTTCATATTTACGATTATATCGTTTTTCCACCCACCACGCTACTCACTATTGTTTGAAAACAAAAAACTCCCATATTGGAAGTTCTTTGTATGGTTCTTTATATTCTTTTAATCAAATCTTTCATCTCTCTCTGTATCTTATGTAATTTGTCCTGAAGTTCGTAGTGTTTCTCAAACTTGCCCCTCGTGCCGTTGCCTCTCGGTTCGGCTATTCTCAAAATAATGGTTTCTATGTCTTTGCTATATCGGTGTTTATCTATTACGAAAAAACTAACTTTGTCCCAGCGATTTTTATGTTTGCCTCTAGTGTGATGCTCAACTCTACCCAACAAATTTTGAGCAATGCCGACATAGTAAAGTTTTTTTCTTTTATACAGAGCATAAATTCCAGAGCTGTCCCCTATAACTTCTCTATATCGTGGTAAAAGAAGTTCAAACCCCTTTCTATCTTTTTTCTCAAGATACCCCTTCACCAAAGAACCTTTTTCAGCGTGCCTTATTACTCTTTTTCTATGTTTCTTGGGGTGTTTCATTGCTAAATTTTATAACTATTTTGATTTTTAATCAAATTTTCAACAGAATCTTTTGCTTTCTCAACTTCCTCTTGGGCTTCCGCACTTATTTTCTTTACTTGGGCTAATCGTTCTTTAACCTCTCCCGCTAATTTCTTTTGAGTTGCCAACGGCGGAGTTGGTATCTGTAAATTTTCAATGGTCTCTATCGTTATATTGCCTTGTATAGCACCGATTTTCTCTCGTTTAATGAATAACTGGGATATTTTATTATTAAGCCACATAGAAACAAAATCCCTATCTATTTTATCATTTAAGCAGAACTTAATCATAAAAGAGCCGAACGCAAATCTCTCCGCCTCCTTTGGCACAACAGAAACTATGCCAACGCTTCCGCTTCTTGAAATTAGCAGGTCGCCCTCATTCACAAAAGCGTTGCCTAATTCCTTTCTCCTCGTTTCGGAAACCATAACTACATTATCTAAAATTACTCTGTCTGGTTTTAGTTAAATTACCTGAACTACATTCAGGGCATATAAATTTTCGATTGTTATATAAACTTTTCATTGCCCCACTAGCTAACAAAAAGTTAGAAACTTATTCCAATGTTTGTATGGCCGTTAAAATCTTCCAACAAGCTCTTATAACTGACCATATAGAAAAGGTTGCAAGCAATGCAAGTAAGATTATCGATAAATTATTAATAACCCATAAGGTTAAACTAAGTAAAATAATTGATAAACAAATGGTCGTCGAGATAATTATTCCTGGCCATTTAATTAACTTGATTGCTCCATCCCTCTGGCTAACAAAAAAATTAAGCTGGTTAAGAGTATCTTGAACAAAGTCGTCATCGCTACTACGCCAATTTTTTTGGTATTTGCTTGCCAATTGGCCTATATCTTCATTAACTCCTGGTTTGGTTCTATACTCTGTGTAATTTTGAGTAAATTCACATAGATCATCCAAGATTATTTTTATAGTATTTCTTTTTTTCTCCCTAGAATTTGAACTTAAATCCTTTATTTCTAATATTTTAAGTGCTCGACTACGATAGTCGTTAATACTTCTGCCCAAACCTTCTAAACGTAGCACTATAAACACCGCTACTAACGCTAATATAGCGGCTAGGGTTTGCGAAATCGTACTTAAAGTATAATACCAGGTATTATCGAACATAATTTTAGATTGTTACATTTATCTAATTTGGCTCCGGGGGTAGGTTATCTCCCCTTACAGGGGCAGTATACCTTTTGTACTTTTTTTAAACAAGTTTCTAAAAAGACACAAAAGCTTTTCGCTCCCTACACGAAAGCAAAACATTTTGCTTTCTCCCCGTAGCTCAAAAAATCAAAGGCCGCCATTTCTAGCGACCTAAGATTTTTACGAGCTCCGGGGGTAGGGATCGAACCTACGACCAATCGCTTACACTTTATCTCCTATTACTAGAAGTGTGGACTATATCATCTCCATATTCATAGCCTGCGCTATAAGTTTAGGAGCAAGGCGCTTCCATCAACATTTAGTGTTGATGTACTCCATAAATGGATAGTCTCTACACCTTCTCTGGCTTACCAGAGCTTGGCTCGGGATTACCCTGAGAGTTTATCTCGAAGGGCTTCCCCGAATTCACCTTGTTTTCATTCCTAAGTTTCTTTAGGAAGCTGCATCTCTCTACAGGCGATCGCTCTACCGCTGAGCTACCCCGGAATTTATTCATTCGAGATAGGTCAGCGGACACCGCTGGTCACAAGTATTTTTCTACTGAAAAATCTCGCGACCCCGACTCGGCACCTTTCGTGCCTCCGCCTTTGAAATACTATCGTATTTCAACTACCCCGGAATTTATTTATTTTAAAAAGAACTTTTACCATAGTACCAGAAATGACGGAAAAAACAACAACAAAATTTGCATTATTGAGAAAATAAGATAGAATGTAGAATACAAAAACATGTATTATGTTTACGTATTAAAGAGTGCTAGATTAAAGGAGTTATACATTGGATACACAAATGATTTGAAAAGGCGTTTGGTGGAACATAATAGCGGTAAAAATGTTTCAACAAAACACAAAGCACCTTTTCAGCTTGTTTATTATGAAGCATATAAAGCACAAGCTGACGCCAAACATCGCGAAGACATGTTGAAACGTTTTTCCGCTGGATATAAAGAGTTGAAAAAGAGAATAAAGAATTCGTCTGGCTTGCAAGTGGAGGGCCCTTAGCCCCTCTGCTCGCGAGCAGAGGGGCCCTTAGCTCATCTGGTAGAGCGCCTCATTTGCAATGAGGAGGTGAGCGGTTCGAGACCGCTAGGGTCCACAAAAAGATACATCAAGGCAACTTGCATTGTGCAGTCTCTTTTTGTACAATTATTCCATATGAAACTGGTCGGAAAAGTTACCCATTATTATGACAAGATAGGCGTGGCTATAGTTGAATTGGCCACCGGTCTTAAAGTGGGCGACAAAGTTAAATTCGAGGGCCACGGCTCAGATTTTGAGCAAACAGTCAGCTCGATGCAAGTTGAACACCAAGAGGTTAAGCAGGCAAAGAAAGGTGAGGTGGTTGGCTTGCAAGTTACTAAGAAGGTAAAAGAAGGGGTGACTGTTTCTAAAGCCGAAGCTGAATAAAAGGGTTAAGGTTTGACAGCTACTCAATTTTTTGATACAAAGAATCAGTAGGCTGTTCATCGATTTTTCGTTGATTTAAGGAAGGAGCAGTAATTATGGCTGCGGACACACTCGAAGCGGCCGAAAATCCCCGGAAATGTATTCTGATGGATTTCGCGGTCATGGCCAGGGTGATTCGGAGCAAGAAAATTAACCTCCGGACATTTCGGGCCCGGGTCGCCTGCGTGAAGAAGCACCTGCGGGAATTGAAGGAAGAACTCTCAAACACCTTCGATTCTCGGGTGCGGATGTCTCTTGCAGAGCGCGCGGTGAAAGCCGACGCTCTCGCCGAAAAAACGCTTGCCTGGCTGTCGACGCTCCAGTTGCTGATTCAGAACGCCAGGCAACTTCGTGAAAGCGGTTCCGATGAGGCCGTTCCCCTCATCCTTGAGCTTGAGCAGGTAGTCGACGACCTCGTTGAGGTTGTCGAGGAAGGACTCGAACGGAAGGAGAAAGTTTCCTCTACCCGGGTAAACTAACTTCATCAGAGGAGCCGTCCATGTTCTATTGTCGTTCCCACCAAGAGCGCCCAACGTGTTTCCCAACACCGCAAGCGCTCTTCTCATTTAAAGCAGTTTTGCTTGACAGCATTTCTAGTTGCTCTACAATTATTATTATATTATGAACACAAATCTTCCAACATTAGAATTCATTCTCAAAAATTACAAAAACTTCAACTCGCGCGTGACGCGTGACGCGCTGGTTGCCTATTGGAAGCATTTGGAAAAAGGCGGCAAAATGTTCTGGACCGTGGCCGGAGCGATGTCTTCCGCCCAGCTTGGCATCACCCTGGCACCAGCAATCCGCCACGGACTAATCCACGGCCTGTCTGTCACCGGCGCGAACCTGGAAGAATCACTCTTCCGTCTGGTAGCGCATGATAGCTACAAAGATTTCCCTAATTATCGCTATTTTACCAAAGAAGACGACGCGAAGATATTGAAGAACCGGATGCGCCGAGTGACGGATACCAGCATTCCCGAAGATGAAGCTTTCCGCGCCGTGGAGGGACTTATCGTACCTGTTTGGGAAAAGGCCACCAAAGAAGGCACCCGCAAATTCTGGCACGAATATTTTTATGATTTGATTCAAGCGATTGATAAGAAAAAGCACGAAGGCAAAATGGAAGAATGCTGGCTCTTGGCCGCCGCCGAGAATAATCTTCCCATGGTTGTGCCCGGCTATGAAGACTCAACCTTCGGCAATATCTTCGCCTCGCATGTGAAGCTCGGTGATGCAAATGCATCTATCGCCAAGAGCGGCATAGAATACATGACGGCATTCTACGACCAATACCAAAAGCTCTCCCGGGGGCAAGGAATAGGCTTTTTCCAGATCGGCGGAGGCATCGCCGGGGATTTTCCGATATGCGTCGTGCCATCGCTCAAATACGACATGAAAGTTAAAGCCAGGCCCTGGGCGTACTTCTGCCAGATTTCCGATTCTACCACTTCCTATGGCTCATATTCCGGCGCAACCCCGAATGAAAAAATCACCTGGGACAAACTGACCAAAGACACCCCGATGTTCATCATAGAATCTGATGCCACGATCGTGGCTCCCCTGATCCTCTCCGCGCTTCTGGAATGCAAAGCAAATCCTGCAGAAGCAAATAAATTGATAGAAGAATGTGGTTTAAATTAAAATCTAAATTAGTTTAGGTTTTAATTTTCCCCTGAACTTATGCGCTATCATCGTGTAGCAAAGCTGGGCGGCGCCGTATTCGGTGAGAATAGAATCGCGCATCGGAGAAACTTCCACGATGTCAGCTCCAATTAATTCTTTTTGGTCTATGACGCGCTCAATGAGTTCTACCCCATACCACCATTCTAATCCTCCCTGCACAGCTGTACCAGTACCGGGCATATAAGCCGGGTCAAAACCATCCGCGTCTATTGTAATATAAACTTTTTTAGTTTTAATTGATTTTAATATTTCCGCAGTGCTTGGGATTTTCTTGCCATTACCCCATTCAAACACTTTTATGGTATTTTTGTGTTTAATAAAATATTTATATTCACCTTTGTAATATGTGCGGATACCAACTTGGACTAGATTATATCCGAGTTCATGAGCGCGACGCAATACACATCCATGTGAAAATTCGGTTGGCTTCAAACTGAAGTCTGAGTCATCGTTGCGCAAGTCGCAGTGCGCGTCTATGTGTAAAATGGTCACATCTTTTGGGTTTACTTTTCTAGCCAGCGCCTGAAAGAGTCCGAGCGAGACTGAGTGCTCGCCACCAAGTAAAAATACAAATTTATTCTTATCTAAAATTTTCCCACATTCAGTCGCAATCTTCAGGAGTGCTTTCCTTGGTGAAAATGAATTAATATTTCCTAAATCCTTAACGGCGATTTTTATTTTATCGCAAGGTTGTATTTTGTAATTGCGATCAAAAAGCTCCAGCTTTGAATCAAGCATATGGATGATGGCCTTCGGGCCTTTGGCTGTACCCTTTCTGCTGGAAGCTGTCTTCTCATATGGGGCAGAAACGATAACTGCATCAGCTTCATCCATATTTTTCGCGCTAAAAATTGAGTCTATCATTTTAATTTAGAATAGTATATTTTAAACTTACTTGCAAACAAAAGTCCGCCTCATCAGCGGACTTTTGTGGCACTTATGTTGTTTACGATAAATGTGAGTCTTACCTCACACTCACAAAATGAGTATAGCATACTTGCGAAAAGAATGCAAGTATTGTAAACTTTCTGAGCAGGTATTGGATAGCTACCCCTCACCTCTAGAGGTGAGGGGAGGAAAGTCCGAACACAGATCCCGCTTAGCGGGAAAAAGTAGAGGGTAATACCCTTCCGTAGTGATACGGAGTTGCGAACAGAAACGACCCGGTTAAGTCCGGCTGAAACGGCTAAATACTTACTCCTGTGCAAGATCGTGCCCCGAGAGAAATCGAGGGAAGAATCGCTTGAGTCCCGCAGTAATGCCGGACCTAGACAAATTGCTATCATCCCGACCTTGCGTCGGGAATACAGAATTCGGCTTATAGATGCCTGCAACAAAAAATGGAGACTCCGCCCATAAGGCGGAGTTTTCTTTTGTAATTTTCTTAATTCTACCACAATTCCGATCGGTTTTATAGTAGAATTTTTTACTTTTGTTAGTAAACGAGCTTCACCCTATCCCCTTTTTTCAAATTATTTTTATCCGCGAAACCGGCAATAACTTCCAAAACATATTTGGAATTTTGGTCAGAGCCGAAAGTTTCCGGATAAGATTCGGGCCGAGCATCTTTTTTTATGTAAACTATTCGTAAATCCTCCCCAATCCAAATTATATCTATTGCGAAATTCATATCCTTCATCCAAAATCTAGGGTGGTTAGCTTTATCTCCGCCAGAGGCGAATCCGCCTTGGGCGGAAAAAACAAACAACATGCCTTTATCTTCTTCGAGTCCGCTTCTTCCGGAAAGCCCTTTTTCTTGCTCCCTTTCGGTCAAAGCAAGTTCAACTTTAATATTCTGCCCGGCTATCCGAACATATTTTATATTATCAAAATTGACGGCCGTCCAAGAGTGATAAGATACAAAAAAAATAACTAATACAGCAAAACCAATAAAATAATTTTTCATATATATTCTAAAACCTAGAATTTAACTACTAGAACCTGATTCATTTGTGGTCCCCATTGTTCCAGCCGAAGAGCTTGCCGATGGAGTCGGGAGTCTCGCGCTTGCGGGCAATTTTTATGGTGCCGTCTTGAGCAATCAATTTAGCGGGTGAAGAAAGCAAGCAATGATGCGAAGCCAGAGCGTCCTGATAAGCGCCAGTATCAAAAATTGCCAAGTATTGAGCTTCGCCTTCTTTCAACTTTGGCATCAATATATAGCTACCACCGGATGTATATTTATCATCCGAGTCGCAAGAGCTCCCGGCCAGCCAGACACTCTTAAAAGCAGAAGTATTGGCGTGGTTCACCGGAACGATATGCCATTTTTGATGAATGGCCCAAGTGTCTAAAAGGTCATTCATAAAACTTCCGTCAATCACATACCAGGACTTCGCATTCGCTTTCGGAATCGGTTTTTCCGCAATAATATTGTAAATAGTGATTTGGGCCGGTGCGACAATATATCTACCCCATTCTACAGCTAAATTCGGATGCCGAATATCGGTATCATCGCTCATCTTTTTTAGCAGGCGAACTATTTTCTCAGAAACTTTTTTGGCCCCATAAAAAGATTTTTTCTCATAAGGGACACCAAAGCCTCCGCCCACGTCCAGAGTATCTAAATTAGGATGATTTTTCACCAATTTTATATACAAATTCATCGCTTCTTCAATAGGCTTCATTATGCTCGTAGCGCTATTGACCTGTGAGCCGATGTGATAATGAAGGACTTTTAAATTTTTCATCTTCGGTAGGTCTAAAAGCTCCTTGTTGGAAAAACCAAAACGGTCAACTCTTTTATCCCAGTGAGTATCCGCTTTGGTATCCAAATTAACCCGAATACCTACGTCCCCTTTATATTTGGCAAACCTCTCCAGCTCATGTTCATCTTCTATAATCGGCATAATTGACAGATTTTTAGACCGCAATTCCTCTATCAGTTTTATGTAGGCTTCTGTTTTTGGCCCATTGCAAAATACTCGAATTTTGGAATGAAACTTCTCGCCTTCCCACATCTTTTTCACCAGCCATAATTCATTAACTGAGCCAACCTCCATATGCGCTCCTTCGGAAATGAGCGGCAGGATAAACTCCTTATTTTGGTTAACCTTCATGGGGTAATGATAATAAAACTTTCCGTGATATCCCCCTATTTTCATATAAGCGCGGAAGTAGTCCTGTAAATCTTCCAAACGTTCCTCCAGGATAAAAGGAAAAACGATTTCGGTGGGCGTGCCGTATTTTTTTACAATCTCATTTAGGTTGTAAACATAATTCCCTTCTTGTACTACCAGCTCCCCGTCTTTAGTGACGTCAAAATACTGGGTGTTGAATTCTTCATTTCCCAGCTTCCAAAATTTCTTCCAATTTTTCCCCGGTTTTTTTATTTTTTTCTTCACCTCTTTCTTTTGAATTAAAGTAGAATAAGGTTAGTATATCAAGCTGTCTATAAAATGCAATGAATTTTGGGCAATTTCCGGCTTTCGGACTGGTGCATTTATCAAAAGCAAAATTACTTTTGCAACTCTACTTCCACAAATTTAAGCTCTTGTATATTCACCGGACTGACCAGCAAAGCCTTGACAAAAGGATCACGCGGATCGGAAATTATCGTCTGAACAGTGCCTAAAACATAAGGATTAATACCAGGCAAAACTATCTGATCTCCTTTGGAGAGCGTGAAATCTCTTGGTAAAGCCATTTCAAAATTCCCTCCCCCTCGCCCGACTATCTCTATAAAAACCTGCCCGACCGGACGACTCCGGTCGTTCGGGCGGGTATCCTTAGGAGCAATTACTACTTGTGTCTTTTCACCTGCATTTGAGAACAATATAATTTTTGAAGAACTTTGGTAGACATCCGACACACGCCCGATAGGCACATTACCGAGGGCAAAAATTATGTTTCCTATTTTTACTCCCCCATTTGTGCCTACGTCAATAATCAGCGTGTCATAAAGACTTTGGTTCGGTTTGGACAATATAGCGGACAAAATAAAATTAGTTTGCTCTTTTTTCCTGCCCAGGATTTCTTTAAGGTTAATATTCTCAGCCAGGACAGAATTATAATTTATCATCATTGCTTTATTTTCATTTAATTGAGATTTAAGATTTTCATTTTGTTTATAAAGAGAATTTTTGGAAACAAAAAATGAACCAAGATTGGAAACTTTTTCACCAATATTATTCCCTAAAATTAAAACAGGACGAAAAATTTTATGACTAGCATAAGCCAGACCGCTGAAAATACCTAATCTAAAATAAAACAAGATAAGTAAAATAATGGCAAAAAACACAACATACAGAAACTTTTTTCTCTTTATTTTTCTATCTAGGAGGTAACTCATTTTGATTCCCAATCAAAACTTCTTGATAAAATGGAATATCATCTAAAATTACTCCGGTCCCGCGAGCGACAGACGAAAGCGGGTCTTCTACCACGTAAACCGGAATTTTGAGAACGCGCTGTAAAAGCTGGTCCAGTCCGGGCAAGAGCGCCCCACCGCCGGAGAGAGTAATCCCCCGATGCATTATGTCAGATAAAATTTCCGGCGGTGTCGTTTCCAGCATATCTTTCACACCCTCTACCAATCCTTTAATTGACAATAAAAGCGCCTCACGGATATCGGCATCGGTCACCGTCACGGCACGGGGCAGTCCGGTCAGAAGATCACGCCCATGAACTTCTGTTTCCATGTATTCTCCGGGAATAACAGAACCGATGGCAATCTTCACCATCTCGGCAGTTCTCTCGCCAATCAGTATTTTAAACTCATCACGCATATAGGTGATGATGTCATTATTTAATCTATCACCGGCTATTTTTAAGTTTTTGGACTTTACGACTCCGCCTAAAGAAATTACCGCAATATCCGTCGTTCCGCCACCAATATCTATAATCATCGAGCCGACCGGGTCTTTAATAGGCAGCCGGATGCCAATAGCGGCGGCCATCGGTTCTTCCACCAAGAAAACTTCCCGCGCGCCGGCCGAACGCGCCGCATCATAGACGGCGCGCGTTTCCACATTGGTTGTACCGGACGGCACGCCAACTAAAACTCTCGGCCGCGCCAATTTTTTCGATATTTTATTCGCTTTATTTATCAAATATGAAAGCATCTCTTCGGTGATTTCAAAGTCCGATATGACGCCCTCCACCAGAGGACGAATAGCTTTAATGTGCCCCGGAGTGCGGCCCAGCATTTCTTTGGCTTTCGCGCCGACAGCTAGAATCTGATTGGTCTTGATATTGACGGCCACCACGGAGGGCTCATTGATAACGATGCCATGGCCTTTTAAATAAACCAAGGTATTGGATGTGCCTAAATCTATACCGATGTCATTGGAAATTAATTTGTAAAGTTTTTCAAACATTTTGAATTAGGTTTTAGGTGCTAGGTTCTAGGTGCTAGTAATTTGATTAATTCTTTTAGTGAAACAATTTTACTTTTTCCTTGCCCGTCCGAAGCTTTAGCGGAGGCGGGTTCCGTACGTTTTTTTAATTCTATCCCTCCCTCTTTTAAACTTCGAGTAGAAATAACTGCGCGCCAAGGAATACCCAGTAAATCCGAATCAGCAAACTTTTCTCCGGCCGACACATCTCTCCTATCGTCAAATAAAACTTCAATATTAGCTTTCAATAAACTCTGGTAAACTTTATCAGCTTCCATTGAAATTTCCTCATCATCTCCCAGAGCCAATAAATGCACTTGAAACGGCGCTATTGATTCCGGCCAAATGATGCCCTTATCATCGGAAAGAACCTCTACTACCGTGCCTAAAAGACGTCCTAATCCTATGCCATAACAACCCATCAAAACAATGTGTTTTTCTCCTTTTTCGTCCGTGTACGATAAGTCAAATGGCTGTGAATATTTTGTCTTTAAGTCAAAAATATTACCGATTTCAATAGCCTTATGCTCAATTAATTTTTCTTTGGTCAAATTTAGCTGGCTTAAAACTTCATCATTAAAAACTTCTTGATTGATGGCCGTACCGCTTGCTTCGTCAACATAAATAATATCTTCACCGATGGGAGTAATGGTCTGAAATTCGTGTGAATATTTGGAGAAAGTTCCGCCCGAAGCGAAAGTTATATAAGTCAAGTGGCCAATACCGACTCTTTGAAAAATAGTCTTATAAACATCTTTCATTTTATTATAAAATTTTTCAAAATCTTCCGCTCTCGCGTGAAAAGAATACATATCTTTCATGACAAATTCTCTGCCCCGAAGCATCCCGGATTTCGCGCGAAGTTCCATTCTAAATTTGTTTTGAATCTGATAAATATATATAGGAAAATCTTTGTGCGAGGAAACATAATTTTTTAAAATAGGGACAACAATCTCTTCATGAGTGGGACCCAAGGCAACTTCCCGGCCGGACGCATCACTCACTTTATACAAATCATCCATTACCTCCCATCGGCCGGTTTTTTCCCAATTTTCTTTTGGTTGAAAAGAAGACATCAGGACTTCCTGCCCGCCAACTTTATTCATTTCTTCTCTAATTATATTTTCAATTTTCTTCAGCACCCGAAGTCCCAGGGGCAAATAGCTGTAAACTCCAGCCATTTCCTTGTGAATAAAGCCCCCGCGAATAAGTAATTCGGCGTTTTTAGACACTTCGTCCGCCGGTATTTCTTTCCTAGTTTTAGTAAAAAGTTTTGATTGTTTCATTAACTCATCTTAACCGAAAAAAGTCTTTTGGTCAAAGCAGAAAAATGTAATTCTTACCTTTCGTCTATAGACACCTTTGTAGACGTCGGACGTCTACATTTAATCATCATTATAATCAAAACTTACTTCCTCTTTACTGTCGGCTTTCCAGGGTTTCTTACCCCTACTTTCCCGCACCAGATCAATTATTTCCTTTCCATGTTTAAGGAAACTTTTATAATCACCGAACCATTCTAAAAACTTTTTTCCTTCTTTTGGATTTATTATATAAAAATTGGCTGTTTTATATTCTTCTTCACTACTACGTGTTAATTTTAATTTATTTTTAGAGATATTGTGGACCTTATAATTCCACATCACATATGCAAAAAGCATTTCAAAATAATTTTCTTTCTCTGCGTAGCTTGATTTAAATTTACCTTGAAGTAACGCTCCGCTACGGTTATTTTTATCATTAAAATACCTTGTGTAACCACCCTGTAATCGCTTCATAAATTCACTAATACCACCACCAAGTTCCTGTTTCAGTATAAAATGAAAATGATTTGGGTTAAGACAATATTCAACAATGGAAACCAATCGTTTTCTATCTGCCGGAATTTGGAGATGTCGAACGTCTACAAATGATTCTTGTTCACGAAGCGCTAATTCTAAACTTCCTACGGGATCTTTATATGCAAACAACTTCATGCACAATAAAAATCTTTCCACATCTTTTCCGTCCATGAAAATATCACGTTTATCAACGCCTCTGTTGTAAATATGAAAATATGAACCAGTGATAAAAGGATGTTTTCTCATGCCTATAATATATCACTGTAGATGTCGGACGTCTATAAAGAAGGTGTTACTTTTTTCGGTAAGCTTCAATATCGGCAGTAGTATCTTTTTCTTTGCACTCGGCCATAATTTCTTCGACCGTAACACCTAATCGTTTTGCGGCACGATTAGCCAATGATTGAACGGTGTTCTCTGTAAAGCTACGGTCTGCAAAATGCAAGCGCTCATTCATTTGTGCGCGAATCAACCGACGCATCTCATCAAGCAATGCTGCTGCCTCACTAACATTAGGCACTCTATCAATTCCGTTATCCCATTCATAATGCGAACCGTGTCCAGGGCTCGCGCCTATCCGATCTCTTACATCCTTTGCTTTCTCAGCCTCAGTCTTCATACCCTCCTGTGGAGGCACACTTCCAAATTTTCTTTCGTCCATATTTTTTCTCCTTTCCCTTATATGACCCAATCGGTCAACTTCAAGAAATTAATATTAGTTAATAAATGTTATTGTACCTTTATGCTTATAATTTACTACTACCTAATAAATAAAGCAAGGTCTGTAAATCTTTAAATAAGCACCATTCTTTTACTATATTTACTTGTAGGAAATCCTTGCTTTATCCACACTGTTATACAAAATTTAGATCTTGCAAAAAAGGAGCCCTTCTGCTATATTAATCCATATGCAAAAAGCGGAAAACAAGAAAGAAGCTGATAATATAATAGAAAAAATGTTCAAGGCCGGAGCGCATTACGGCTATGGAAGGACCAGAAGGCACCCTTCCGTATCTCCCTATATATATGCCACAAAAAACAAAAATGATATAATAGACCTTGAAAAAACGGCTGTTATACTGGAACGCGCTTTGGAATTTGTAAAAAGTCTGGGAGCCGCCGGCAAAGTTATTCTTTTTGTCGGCACAAAGCCGGAAGCAAAAGAAATAACTAAAAACATAGCAGAATCTCTGAATATGCCGTACGTGGTGGAGAGATGGATTGGGGGAACGCTCTCTAATTTCACAGAAATAAAAAAGAGAATCAACGAACTTGAAAATTATCGCAAAGACAGCACCGAAGGCAGACTTGATAAATACACCAAAAAAGAACGGGTGGTTTTGGCAAAAAAAATGGAGAAACTTTCAAGATATTACTCCGGGCTTATCGGTTTAAAAAAGACTCCTGACGCATTATTTATTGTAGACGCAAGAACAGAACATATCGCTGCGACCGAGGCTAAAAAATCGAACGTGCCTATAATTTCTTTAGTAAATTCCGACTCGGATATCAAAGGTGTTGATTACCCTATAGTTGGTAATGATTCTGGTATACCATCTATTAAGTTTTTCACCGTATCAATTGCTGATGCTTATAAAGAAGGCCAAATGGCTGCGCTTCCTAAAGCATCTTAAACCCCATATAGAGCAAAGCTCGGTACGGGGCAAGCAAATATGCCTACAAAAATAACAACTGAACTTGTAAAAGAATTAAGAGGTGCTACGGGAATTTCCGTGATGCAGTGCAAGCGCGCGCTCACAGAGGCCGAAGGTGATATGAAAAAAGCGCTGGCTATTCTAAAAAAGACGGGCTCTGATATCGCCTTGAAAAAGCTTGACCGATTGCTTGGTTCAGGCTATGTACATACCTATGTTCACGGTGAAGGCAAAATTGGCGCCATGGTTGAGCTTTTGTGCGAAACGGACTTTGTGGCTAAAAACGAAGTTTTCAAAACTTTAGCCAAAGAGATAGCCATGCAAATAGCGGCCACGGGGCCCAAGGATATCCAGGCTCTCTTGCAGGAACCTTTTATAAAAAATCCAGAGACAAAGGTCGTCTCGCTCGTTGAAGAAGCTGTCCAAAAAACTGGTGAAAGAATAGAGATCGGGCGCTTCGCGCGATTTGAGCTTTCAAAGAAATAATATGTATATACTTTTAATTTTATTTTTCATATCACTCCTAGGGATTATTATTATGCTCGGGAAAAAATTAGTTTTATTTAAAAATGGACAAACCCCGAATAGAGAAGAAGTTTTATTTGAAGTTCCACACTTGGAAGAAATTAGGCATTTCGTTACTAAAAATATAAAAAAATACGGACATATGGGTCTGGTCATAACATTGCGATTTTATATCCGCTCTTCTAATTTTTTAAAATATCAATACGAAGAAGTAAAAATCAAAATAAAAAATGTAAGTGGTAAAAATAAAAATGGTTTAAATGGTGACTTACCAGAAAAAGCCGAAGTAAATAAGTTCCTAAAAATGATTTCAGACTATAAAAACAAAATCAGAGAAATTAAGCATAAAATACATGAAGAGGAAAGGAATTTGTAGAGTAGTAAATAATTCGCCGGAATAAAGCTCCCCGCCCGTACCGAACTGCTTTCGGCACGTTCGGGCGGGAGTTGGTAGGAGTAACTGTTTTGTAAAAATATGTTTACAGTTTATGTACTAAAAGATAATAAAGGAAAAGTATATAAGGGAATGACAAATAATCTGAAAAGAAGACTGGCTGAACACCATTCTGGGCACACAATAACTACGAACCACATGAAAGAGTTAATACTTGTTTATAAAGAACGATATGCTACATTTGAAGAGGCAAGAAAAAGAGAATTATATTTAAAGTCAGCAGCAGGAAGAAGATTTTTAAAGAAAGTATTGCCGCCTTAGCTCAGTTGGTAGAGCAACTGTTTTGTAAACAGTCGGTCCTCGGTTCGAGTCCGAGAGGCGGCTCCAGAATTTGACTTGACCCACCTCGCATGATAAAGTTAAAGTATCAACTCGACGTTGTGGACAATAGTCGAATCCACGTGAAAAAGCGTCAAGCACTTAATAATAGCTAAATTATGAATATGCCAAAGAATTTTCTTCCAATTAGTATCGTGGTTGCGGGAATAATTCTCGCCCTTGGAGTTTTATTTGGACAAGGAGTCCTGGCTCAAGGCTTTGGATTTGACAAGAATATCCAGCACCGAAAAAGCGCCGATGCAGAAAGCGTGGCTGGATGTATGCTCTCGTGCAGTGATATGCTGGCTGGCTGGCTGGAAATGAATCCAGACTCTAAAAACTATATCCGCCAGCAGGAAAAGATAGCAGCGAAATCCCAACAGTGCCTTATGATGAATGAACTTGCTGGCTTTCCACTCAGCCCAGAGGAGATCCTTGCAAGCTGCGGAATAGCCCCAAGCTGTATAAAGGTTTCCAAGGAAGAGGTACATTCTGGCGCCTGCGGAGATATTTCTTTTATCCAAGAAACAAACCTGCCGCAATGCTGCTCTCTTGAAGGGGGACCGAGCGGGGATCTTCTGTGTGGAGCAGAAGGAGAGTGGGTAGTGGGAGTTGCTGCCTTTCCTGTTTGCTACATTCCGGGTTCGTAATCTGCAGAATCTTAAAAAACAAAGAGGGCGCCAAAGCGGTCTACAAACTCAAAGTCGCCGAGCCGAACTGATTTTTCGGCGGGCGGCGGAGTGGCTGTCTTTTTTCAGCCGTTTTTGATAAAGTAGGTTCGAGCGCAGTCATAAAGATACTCCGGTTAAGAACTTTTTTTTGTATCCTTAGTATTACCTGCCGGTTTCATTTCTTGAAGCTTGAAAGATTCTTTGATGCGAGACTCAAGCTCTTCAATGCTATGAAAGCCGGTTAATAACTCATCATCCAGAATGAGCGCCGGCAGTTCGGTGTCTTTTATTTTGTAAATTTGAAGCATCGCTTTTACAGCTGAAAGATCTATACTGTAGTCAAAGGAATAAACACGCAGTTCTGGATATCGATCACGAAGGTCTGTGAGCACAAATCCTTCCTTTTCACATTCACCGCAATTTTCTGCTGTCGTGTAGAAAAAAAGAATAAACGCGGATTTAACTCCACAACGCGCAGAAATTTTCTTTGCTAAAAGATAATCTTTAATTTGAAGAAGGGAATAATGTTTCTTCAGGTAAGAAACTTCATCAGTAGAACCCAAGTTTTTCTGCCCCCATTCCAGCTTACGTCCAAGCTCATCCAGCTCGGCTGATAAAAGGGATCCGGAAACATTCTTGCAAGAAAGCTCTTGAAGTAGAGAAAACTGCGTCTCCGAAGATAGGATATTAATGGCAATTTTATCTTGAATTGATTTTATCTGATTAATTTTCTTATTGCCAAAATAATTACTCAAATAACCAGCAGTTAAAAAAAGACCCACGGTAATCAAAAACACAATTAAGTATTTTTTCCAATCAATATTATCATTCATATGTTTATCTCCAAGCCGGTTTTCTCTTTAAAAGAGTATTGTAAACTGCCTTCATAAGCCAAAATGGAGCAATAATGCTAAAAATAGGAAAGAAATATATCATACTCAAAGAGAGCCTCCATTTTCCTTCCGCCATTTTTCGCCCAAAAATCATTGAAAAAATCACCAAAAAATAGATCAGGATAACCAGGAATAAAAAAGACCGCGCATTTAGGAAGAATGAATCAAAATTATAAGCTTGAGTAGTGAAATGCCACCCTACAGTTTTAAAAACTAAAATTTTTGAATATAAAAAATCACCTAAATTATAAACTATTCTGCCGAAAAGATAACTGACAGTCAGAATAGAGACGATACCCATGGGTAAAGTAAAAACAGAAAAATTCCCGTATTCTTTTCTAAATAAAATGCTCTTGTAATCAAGAGTGTTATTAATAAAACCATAGATCCAGCGCAACCTCTGTCGGTAAAGCTTCTTCGTCGTCGTTGGTGTATTGGTGTAAACATACGCGTCGTTGCAGTGTTCTATTTTATAATGATTTTTCTGCATCCGATAAGCAATCTCCATATCTTCCGTATTGTGTCCATGTCGATAAGGCCCTAAATCGTCAAAAACTTTCTTGCGAAAAATCGTCAGGGGTCCCGGAGTCACGTTGATAGCTCCCAAAAAACCAAGCATTTTTTTAAGATAAACACTCATATGATATTCAGCTTTCTGGGCATTTTGAATGAAGTTTTTTGGATTATGCACAGTCACCGAGGGAGCGACAGCCATAACACTCGGGTCTTTTTCAAAATAACTCATAATGCGAATAAGGGACTCCGAATCCACGAATGAATCAGCGTCCAGGCCACCAAAAAAATCAGTCTTAAAATGTTCCAGTCCCAGATTAAGCGCAGTGTATTTTCCCCCGTTTTCTTTACGAAAAATTTTTATATTTGGATATTTTTCAAACTTACGAATAATATTCCAGGTACTATCGGTGGATCCATCATCAACCAGGAAAATTTTAACTTTATCTTTTGGATAATTCAAATCAAGCAGAGAGCGGACAGTTTGGTAAACCGTTTTTTCTTCATTCCAGCAAGGCACCACAATCGTCACTGCCGGATAATTAGAGAGTTTCATTTTACCGTTTCTAACAATTATTTTTTTTCTATTCTCCAGAAAGGTAATGAGAAAAAACACCTGCACGTAAACAGACAAAAAAATTAATATATAAAATACTACATTCGGAATCAAAGCCATATTGTTTATGAGTAAGACTACATACTGCCTCCCATTTTACTATCGGTGCCACAAGTAGCACATGCCGCCATGCACTTCTTGCACTTGCAGCCAAAAATCTTCATAACTGCCGCAACACCTACTAGTAAGTAAACGACTGCCTCCGGAGTCGGCACAGAACCTAGAACCATATGAACAACATTCAAATCGCTGCCCAAAAGCATTCCGAGCCCTACCAAACCCCAATTTACGCCTCCAACAATTACCAAAACTCTAACGACCATAGACATATTACATCCCCCGCTACCACATTTTGAACCACACATATATTTTTTAATATTAGCTTATAAGTCCCGCCCGAAACGACAAGTCAAGCAGGTTGATATTAATGCTACAATTATACCTCTACGCTTGTTGCAAGTCAAAATATAATGTGTACAATATAACACATTATTATAATAACATATAAAAATGCAAAATAACGACCAAAGACCAATAGTTGGAGCAATACTTGTGGTGGGAGTTCTGATCGCTGGAGCGATCCTGCTCAAAGGAAGCAAGCCGCCGGCAGGTTATGCGCCAATTGCCAATAATGCTAAAAACACAACTTCGCAAGGCAGAGCCATTTCATTAAATGATCATATTATAGGAAATATGAATGCCAAAATAGTTATCGTAGAATACTCGGACCTTGAATGTCCGTTTTGTAAAATATTCCATAACACAATGCACAAAGTGGTGGCCAACAACAATAAAGTGGCTTGGGTATACAGACATTACCCAATTGCCCAGCTTCATCCAAAAGCCTTCCATGAAGCGGAAGCGACAGAATGCGCATGGGAACAAGGTGGAAATGATGCTTTCTGGAAATATACCGACAGACTTTTTGAAATTACTCCATCCAATGATGGTCTTAATGCGGCAGAACTCCCTAAGATTGCAGAATATGTCGGACTTGATGTAGCTTCCTTTAATACTTGTCTTAATAGCGGAAAATTTAAAGACAAAGTTCAGGCTGATATTGATGATGGAAACAAAGCCGGCGTAAACGGAACCCCAGCTTCTTTCATTTTGGTAAACGGTAAAGTTATCGACAACATCCGAGGCGCTCAACCATACGAAGCGGTAATGCAACAGTTAAGTCAGATAAAATAATTTTATGGTTGAAGAATTTAAACAATCTCCAAATTCATATTTAAGGCATTGGTTTACCACTACGATGACGCCCTTGAGGTTGGATTTTTATAAAGATCCAGCGACAGCCCGCGGTAGAGGTTACTGTTGAGTCTTCTAGAGGGCAAATTGCTCGTTTACTGGGAAAGCTTCAGGAACTAATCACTGGGCTTAAAGATAGTATATTCCATACTTCCAGTGGGATAAATGAAGAAACGATTCAAGAACTAATTTCATATATCGAATCATTTGATTACAAAAATAGAGTTTTAACGCCAGTAGAGATTGAACAAATTGAGACAGAGTTTGACAGACTATTTCCTAAAGGAGGTCATTTGTTGTAATTAAAGCAATTCAGCAAGGGTAGTCCTTGCTGGAGTTTCGATTTTGTTATACAATCTAGGAATGTATCGAAAAACCCCATTTGCGGAAAATGAACATTACCACATTTATTCTCGCGGCGTAGAAAAACGCAAGATATTTTTGAACGCAAGGGACTATAGTCGTTTCGTGGCTCTTTTGTATATTATGAATCAAGACGTATCGTTTAGAATGGATAATTTTTTACAAAAAAATAAAAATCAGCTTAGAGAAATTTTTAAAGAAGAAAGAGAGAAAGCCTTGGTTTCAATTTTAGGTTATTGTCTAATGCCAAATCATTTTCATTTGATTTTATATGAGCATACCGAGGGCGGTATAAGTAAATTTATGGGTAAACTTCTGACTGCATATTCAATGTATTTCAACACAAAATACGAGCGTAGCGGTCCTCTATTTACACATCCATTTCGATCCGAGCACTTAAACAATGAAGCGCAATATATGTATATATTTTCATACTTGCATCTTAATCCTCTTTCAATCTTAGATGGAAAATGGAAAGAAACAGGTATAAAAAATAAAAAAGAAGCCGAAGAATTTTTAAAAAAATATCAATTATCAAGTTATCCAGATTTTCTAAAAAATAATCGGCCAGAATCAAGCATTATTGACTTTTCTTTTATCCCAGAATATATAAAAAACGTGAAATTAGATTTCAAAACACAAGAAGAAATATTTCGTCAACACTATAGTCCAGCAAGGACTACCCTTGCTGGATTTCTTGCTGGATTTGCTGGGTTTGTTGAAAACTAGTCAAAGTGGCTCTTTAAGCGGGAGATTTTTTCGTGCTGGCGGAGTTTTTCGTGCACTTTCGCTTCGATTTGACGAATACGCTCACGAGTCACGCCAAATTCTTCGCCTACTCGCTCCAGGGTGTGTTGAATACCATCTAGTAATCCATAACGCATCTCCAGTATTTTGCGCTCCTTGGGATTGAGCTCATTCAAAACTTCGCGAATTTGATCTGAGAGAATTCGGCGGGAAGACTCTTGGTCTGGACGTAAAATTTTATCATCTGGAATAAAGTTTTCCAGGGTTGACTTATCATCATCGTCCCCGACGGGCTGTTCCAACGAAACTGTCTCTTGCGAAATGTTTTCAATTACATGGATTTTTTCCACCGGAATACCCATTTCCGTGGCAATTTCTTCGGCCAATGGCTCTCGGCCTAAATCCTGGCTAAGTCTGCGATGCGTTTGTTTATATTTAGAAATTGTCTCCACCATATGCACTGGTATGCGAATAGTTCTGGACTGGTCAGCCAGCGCGCGAGTAATAGACTGGCGAATCCACCAAGTCGCATAAGTAGAGAATTTATATCCTTTAGTCCAATCAAATTTTTCAACTGCCTTGAATAATCCTAAATTACCTTCCTGAATTAAATCCAACAGAGTCAAATTGGCGGACCTGCCCACATATTTTTTAGCAATTGAAACGACCAGACGCAAGTTGGCGCGCGCCAGCAAATTTTTCGCTTCTAAATCGCCATGCTCAATGCGTTTGGCAAGTTCCTTTTCATCACCCGCATGAATCAGCGGATACTGACCTATTTCCTTAAGATACATTTGGATAGAATCATGCATGCTCGATTTATTTAAATCTTTATCAGTCAAATCAATATCAAGATTAAGCAAATTTCCGCCTTCTAGCACATCAATCCCGGCAATTCCAAATTTCTCATAAAGTTCGTCTAAAAATAGAATATTATTTTCAATGTCAGGGAAAGTTTTTAATATTTCATCATAAGTAATAAATCCCCTTTTGCGTCCTTTTTCTATAAGCTCACTGGAAATGCGAGCTAAACTTTCCGCTTTTTTCCCAATTGAAGATAATTTTTTTATTTTTTTGACAGCTTTTTTCTTTAAAATTTTTTTCTTAATTCTCTTTATTTTTTTGATTTTAAGCTTTTTTCTTTTTCTATTTAATTTTTTGTTTTTCTTTTTCATACTTTTTTAATTAACGATTATTTTTAATTTCTTCTTTTCTTTTATTTATTTCGTTTATCTTTTTTAAAATTTCTATTTCTTCTTTTTTATCTTTTAGATTCTTAAGTTCTATCATTTTTTTAACAAGTTCTTCATTTAAATACTCTTCTTCAATATTCAGCAACATCTCATTTACGTCTTTTTGTAAATTTTCACTATTAGAATAAAATACTTCTGCCTCGTAAATTAGATCTTCTTTTATATCTTCGTAAACTTTTTTTACTTTATCTAATTTTTTAAAAATAAGTTCTGGGTCTATGGTTCTATTTTGCATACTCTCTTGCCAAAAAGCTATTCCTAAAAGCCTGCGTTCAATTGGGTCTTTTCTAAATTTTTTCTCCACATTTTCTTTAGCAGTTTCTGTTTCTTCTGTTTCATATTTCAATTCTTGTTCAATTGTCTTTAAATCATCTTTAAGAGCACTTTCCGGAATTCCCGAAGCATCGCTTATTTTTTTTATAAAATGCATTTTTTCTATTGAACTCTCAAGCGCGTCTACATAAGGCAATATTTTTTCTTTTATTCCCCTTCCGGCCTTGCGCGTATCGCCTCCAGAATCCTTTAAGACTTTTTCTAAAAGAAATTCTATTATATGTTTGGAATTTCTAATGGCAAGACGCCAGGCATCCGGACCAGCAAGAGAACCATTTTGAGAAATCAAGTCAGCCGGATCCATGCCCTCGGGCATAAATGCTACTTTCACATCCATGCCCAGAGATAAAGCAATCCTGCCGGCTCTATTTGAGGCATTAAATCCTGCTTTATCTGCGTCAAATGCTAACACAATATTTGGAGAAAGACGACGAATAAGTCCTAAGTTGGAAATAACATTTTCTTTCGAAACCGTCGAGTCGGACAAAGCCGTGCCAGATGTTGCAACCGTATTTTTATATCCCGCTTGATGTGATAATACCAAATCCATCTGACCTTCAACTAAAATAGAAAAATTATTCTTGCGAATTGATTCTTTAGCCTTATCTAATCCATAAAGCACCGCGGACTTGCTGAAAATTATAGTATCTGGACTGTTTAGATATTTTCCGCCAGCCCGCCCCGCTTCGCTTGGCGAGGCCGGGGAGGCGGATCCGCCTTCGGCGGAGGCAGGGAAAATTCGCCCTGTGAAAGCTATGATGCGACCGCTGGAATCAGAAATCGGAAATATGATGCGTCCACGAAATCTGTCGTACATTGATTTATTTGTATCATCTGGCTTTTTGACGAGACCGGCATGCTCCATTTCATTGTCAGTAAAATTTTTAAACTTTAAGTAATCATAGAGTTTACGCCAATCTGGCAGGGCATATCCGATTCTGAAATCCTTTATGCTCCTATCGGTTAATCCGCGAGATTTTAAATATTCTAGTACTTCAACATTTTGCAGTAAATTATTAGAAAAATAAACAGTTGACTCTTCTATTGCCCTGTATAATCTCTCTTTTTCACTCTCTTCCTCTTTATTGTAATAATCAAGCGGAACTCCTGCCTTATTTGCTAGAAATTTAAGCGCGCCCTTAAAATCAAGTCCTTCAAATTCTTCTATGAAAGTGAAAATATCACCACTGGCTCCACAGCCGAAGCAATAATAACTCCCGCGGTTAGGCGAGACGAAAAAAGACGGTGTCTTTTCATTGTGAAATGGACACTTGGCTTTCAAGTTCGTGCCTGCCCGATCTAGTTTTATGTAAGAAGAGACTATTTCTTCGATTGAAAGCCTCTCCTTAATTTTATCAACGGGAGAGTTCATAAAAATTTATTTTTTAAATCCGGTCCCGGCTGGGATTAATCGTCCAATTATAACATTTTCTTTAAGTCCTCGGAGAGAGTCCACTCCGCCCTTGATGGCGTTTTCAATCAGAACGCGGTTAGTATTTTGGAACGATGCAGCCGAGAGCCAACTTTTAGTGCGCAGCGACACTTCTGTAATACCTAGCACCACTGTCTCCGCTTTTGCCTCTTTTCCACTTAATTGTCCAATCCTGGAGTTTTCTTCAATAAATGCGGTATTTTCTACGATATCACTGATAGAAAAATTGGTCTCGCCCGCGTCTTTTATTTTTCTGCGCGAAAACATCTGACGAATAATTATTTCTGTATGCTTTCTGGAAATTGAAGCGCTCTGCAGCTCGTAAACTTTGTTTATTTCTCGAATTATATATTCTTCAACTAATTCTTTATTCCCAAGTTTAAAGATTTCAGCGATGTCGGCAGACCCATCAGTTAAAAGGTCCCCTTTCTTAACACGGTCGCCTACTTTAACTATCGGCATTCTGCGAAAAGCCATAAGATATTCTATTTCGTTTGGCTTACTGTCAATTTTAGTATCAGAGAGCACTTTAATTATTTTTTCCCTGCCTGCATCAGCTATGCTGAAAGCATTGCGGGCGGGCTTTCCATCTTTAGCTGTGATAGAAATTATTTCCCCGTCAGTCTCAGAAATAATTGCCGGATTTTTCGGAATTCTTCTTTCAAATATCTCTTCAACACGTGGCAGCCCGGTGGTAATATCAGTACCAGCCACCCCTCCAGCATGAAAGGTGCGGAGCGTAAGCTGAGTGCCCGGCTCTCCGATGGCCTGAGCCGCAATAATACCAACGGCCTCACCCAGCTCTACTAAATGATTTCTCCCTAAGTCCAGTCCATAACAGTTGACGCAAAGGCCATGAACAGTGTGACAGGTAAGAGGAGAACGAACGAATACTTCGGTAAAACCTGCTCCCTCAATATTGTAAGCTTCCTCTTTGGTAACTAAAAATCCTTTCTTATAAACCACCTTGCCATTTACTTTAAGATCACCAGCCAGCACCCGCCCGCGAACATTTTTTGAAAGCGGAATTTCAATTCCAGAAATATTTTCTCTGGTAACCATTTTACCTTCCTTAGTGCCGCAATCCTCTTCGGTAATAACTACATCCTGCGCAACATCAACCAATCTTCGGGTTAGATATCCGGCTTTAGCGGTGTTGAGCGCAGTATCTGACGCACCCTTACGGGCACCATGAGTGGTAACGAAATATTCAATTGGAGAAAGTCCTTCCTGGTAAGAAGGAATAATAGGAAATTCCAGAGTCTTACCCTGGTTGTTTTGGATCAAGCCTTTCATGCCAGCCATCTGAATAAGCTGACCGATTGAGCCTCTAGCACTTGACGTAAATATATCGTAAGTAGAACCATTTTTGTCTAGTGTATTAGGTAGAACTTTTTCCAAATCCTTCTTGGCGTGCGTCCAAATTTCAATAATTTTCTGATATCTCTCTTCTTCCGAAAGTAAACCCTCGCTCCATTGAGCTATAGTTTCTTCTTCCAATTTTCTGCTCTCGGCGATGATTTTTACTTTCTCGGCAGGCACCTTCACATTGTCCAGTCCCCAAGTGATACCAGAGACAGTAGAGTACTTGAAGCCGAAAGCTTTGATCTTATCCAAGATAGGAGGGGTATTGTCCACACCACAGTGTAAAATAAGCTCATCAAAAAGTGAAGACAGTCTTTTTTGAGTCATTTCATCATTCACATAAGAGAAATCATTCGGCAAAATACTGTTAAAGAGAAGCCGACCAACCGAGGTTTCAAAAATTCCTCCATTAAATTTTTCATATTTATGCGAGTCTGTTGCCAGAACTTTTATTTTAGCGCGCAGAGACACAATTCCATATTCATGAGCCAGAATAGCAGTATTGGGATTGGGAAAATATTTGCCTTCGCCTTCTTCTCCATTAATTGATTTAGTCATCCAATAGCTCCCCAGCACTATATCCCGGCTAGGATTTACTATTGGATCTCCATTTTGCGGTTTGAGCAAATTTTTATTGGCGGCCATCAATTCCTTCGCTTCCCATTGCGCTTCCTCTAGCAGAGGAACATAGACCGCCATTTGGTCTCCGTCAAAGTCGGCATTGAAAGCCTGACAAACAAGAGGGTGGACCTGAATGGCATTTCCTTCAATTAAAATCGGATTAAAAGCTTGAATACCCAAGCGGTGCAGAGTCGGCGCGCGGTTCAAAAGAACATATTTCCCGGCAATAACCTCTTCCAGTATCGCCCAGACTTCTCCAGTACGTTCTTCTATAAGCTTGTTGGCTCCGCGAATATTGAAGGCCAGTTCGGCCTGTAAAATTCTGGAAATCACAAACGGCCGGAAAAGTTCCAGCGCCATATGTTTTGGCAATCCGCATTGATTAAGCTTCAGCTCTGGCCCGACAACAATAACCGAGCGACCTGAGTAATCCACGCGCTTGCCGAGCAAATTCTGGCGGAAAAGGCCCTGTTTAGATTTTAGATTATCGGAGAGTGATTTAAGCGGACGCTTCTGAGACTGACTCATCGCGGCGCTGTCATTTTGTTTGGCAATTGAGTTATCAATCAGCGCATCGACTGCTTCCTGAATAATTCTTTTCTCATTTCGCAAGATTACGTCTGGAGCATTAATTTCTTTCAGCTTCTTCAATCGGTTATTTCTATTGATAACTCGGCGATAAAGATCATTTAAGTCGCTGGTCGCATGCCGGCCTCCATCCAGAGCCACCATCGGACGGAGCACTGGCGGAATAACCGGAATAACAGTTAAAAACATCCATTCCGGTCGAATTCCGGCATAAGTCATAGCGCGAATCAGAGAGAGTCTTTTTTGTAACTTCTCTTTTTCAGCCATACTAGTCTTTTCGATCATTTTCTCGGTATGCACTTTTAATTTATTTAAGTCTAAATTTTTAAAGATAGAGTAGATAGCTTCGGCGCCAATGTTGGCTTCAAAACAAGTTCCGTATTTCAAGGAATAATGGTGAAAAGAAATTTCATTCAAGACTTTTCCCTCATAAATTTCTCCAATTTCTTTTTTAGTGACAGAAAGTAAGTTTTTCAATTTCTCCCGGGTATCGTCATCAGCCGCATTTTTTAATTTAGCTTTATATTCTTTGTCTAAATTGGCAACAAGTTTTTCTTTCTCATCGACGTGAACCTTGGTAATTATATAGCCGGCAAAATATATTACCTTTTCCAAATCCGAAACAGATATATTAAGCAAGATGCTCATTCGAGAAGGTACCCCGCGCAAGAACCAAATATGCGACACCGGGGTAGAAAGCTCAATGTGCCCCATTCGCTCCCGGCGCACGATAGAGCGAGTGACTTCCACTCCGCATTTCTCGCAAATAATATCTTTATAACGGATTCGGCGATACTTCCCGCAATAACATTCGTAATCTTTTTCCGGTCCGAATATTTTTTCATCAAAAAGACCTCCACGCTCGGACCGGCCAGTACGGTAATTTATCGTCTCCGGCTTAGTAACTTCTCCAAAAGACCATTCTTTTATCTGCTCCGGTGAAGCCAGCCGAAGCGCGATGTGATCAAATTCAGTTGTGTTTAAAGTTTTCATATTTTTTCTTTTTTCAAATTCACATCCAGTGCCAGTCCTCTTAAATAATTGAGCAAGACATTAAACGAGGCTGGAGAATTGGGCGGTCTAATCGTTTCATTTTTAATAATGGAATCAAAGGTTTGAGACCGGCCTAATATGTCATCAGACTTGATGGTCAGCATTTCCCGCAAGGTATAAGCCGCGCCATAGCCTTCCAATGCCCAGACTTCCATTTCTCCGAATCGCTGACCCCCCCCTTGAGCTTTTCCACCAAGAGGCTGCTGAGTAATCAGCGAATAAGGCCCGATTGAACGCATATGAATTTTGTCTTCTACCATGTGATGAAGCTTCAACATATACATGTAGCCGACAGCGACATCTTGCTGAAAGGCTTCCCCGGTGCGTCCATCAAAAAGTTTTAACTTGCCATTTTCTGGAAGTCCGGCTTTTTCCAACTCTTCTTTAATTTCTTCATGCTTAGCTCCTAAAAATGGCGGAACAATGGCTTGATAACCAAGACTGTTAGCTGCCATACCAAGATGCATTTCCAAAATTTGTCCTAAGTTCATACGAGAAGGAATGCCCAAGGGCGAGAGTATAATATCAACTGGTGTACCATCTGCGGTATAAGGCATATCTTCTTCCGGCAGAATTGTTGAAATAACGCCCTTATTCCCATGTCGTCCGGAAAGTTTGTCTCCAACTGAAATATTGCGGATTTGCGCGACTTCAATCACAATTTTTTTAATAATTCCCGCTTCCAGTGAGTGTCCAAGGTCACGGGAGAAAATCTTTATACCAATGATGCGCCCGCGCTTGCCGTGTTCCATTCTAAGTGATGTATCTTTCACATCACGCGCTTTTTCGGCAAAAATTGAACGCAATAGCCGCTCTTCCGGAGTTAATTCAGTTTCGCCCTTTGGAGTAATTTTACCGACTAAAATATCATTTTCCCTGACTTCCGCCCCAATCCGAACGATACCATCTTCATCCAAGTCTTTAAGCTTGAGTTCTCCAACATTCGGTATATCACGAGTAGTAATTTCCGGCCCGAGTTTAGTATCACGAACTACACAAACAAATTCCTCAACATAAACACTGGTAAATTTGCTCTTTTTCACCAGACGCTCAGAAATAATTATCGCATCCTCATAGTTTGATCCGGACCAAGATAAAAAAGCCACAAAAATATTCTGCCCCAGTGAAATCTGCCCAGCCACCGTACTACTAGTATCTGCCAACACCTCACCCTTCTTTATCTTTTGGCCAACATTGACGGCTGGACGCTGATGAAATACGGCAAAGTTGTTATTCCTCATAAAGTTTATGAGTGGGTAAGTTTTCTCCCCGCCTGCATCGCTATGCGAAGCATTGCGGGCAGGTGATTTTCCCTTAACGATTATTTTTTTTGCATCTAAATATGAAACAATGCCATCCTCTTGCGCTATGACCAGTCTGCCTGAATCTCGTGATGCTAGTTCTTCAATACCGGTTGCCACCAATGGCGCTTCCGGCAGTACGCAAGGCACGGCTTGTTTTTGCATATTGCTTCCCATCAAGGCCCTATTGGCATCATTGTGTTCTAGGAAAGGAATCATAGAAGTTGCTATAGAAAAACCTTGGTTGGCGGCAACATCAATAAAATCAACTTCATTTCGAGAAATAGTGCCCGGTTCTGTTTTAATCCTAGCCTCCACTTTTTCTTCATTTATTTTTCCATTTCCATCATAAGGAATTCCGGCATGGGCAATGTTATATTTTTCCTCCTCCAGTGCATTTAAGTAAACTACTTCGCCAGTCAGCTTGCCATTTTTAACTTTCATATACGGAGTTTCAATAATTCCAAATTCATTTATTTTCGCATAGGTGGAAAGGTGTAAAATAAGTCCGATGTTCGGGCCTTCCGGAGTATGAATCGGGCAAACTCTCCCATAGTGGGAAGGATGCACATCGCGAACTTCCAGCCCCGCGCGCTCGCGGGTCAGTCCTCCAGGTCCCAAAGCGGAGAGAGTACGTAAATGCTCTATTTCGTAAAGCACATTTTCTTGCGCCATAAATTGTGAAAGTTGGTTGGTAGTGAAAAATTCTTTGATGCGAGCTTGCAGCGGACGTTGATTGATAATAGCGATAGGCATGGCGGTATCAACGTCAATAATAGACATGCGGTCTTGGATATTTCTCTTGATTTGCATCATGCCAGTGCGCACTTTCTGCTGAAGTATTTCGCCGACGAATCGCACGCGCCTCTGACCCAAATGATCTATGTCATCAGACTTGGCTCCCGGAGTATTATTTAAAATAATGATATTCATAATCACCGTCACTAAATCTTCTTTGAAAATAGTTCTGCGGGCGAGCGCCGCTTCGTCCATGGCATTGTTAAATCTCTGATTAAACCTAAAGCGACCGACTGGAGAAAGATCGTAGCGCTCCGCGGTAAACAAAGAGTTGATGAACTCTTTGGCATTATCAGCTGTCGCCATATCACCATCTCGGAGGCGTTTGTAAATTTCAATATACGAGTCATTTAAACTCTTGACTCCATCTTTGGCCAAACAAGTTTTTATTGTTTCTTCCCAGCCCGCCCGCCCCGCTTCGCTTGGCGAGGCCGGGGAGGCTGGTCCCTGCCCGCCGGCAGGCGTGGCGCCTTTGGCGGAAAAAGCTTTCAAGATAGCCTCATTATTTTCATAACCCATAGCCCGAAGCAGCGCGGTCGCGGGGAATTTTCTTTTTTTGTCTATTCTGATGTAAATCGCTCCATCCGCTTCTGACTCTATTTCAATCCAAACTCCACGGGCTGGAATAATTTTAGCTCCAAAATATCTATTACCCTTATTTTCAGACTCGGTAAAGAAAACTCCGAAACTCCTAGCCAGCTGCGGCACGATAACGCGCTCTACGCCGTTGATAATAAAAGTCCCATGCGAGGTCATCAAGGGAAACTCCGACATGAAAATCTCCTGTTCTTTCGCGGTGCCCAGAATTTTATTTGTCAATTTTACCCGAGCCTTCAAAAGCCCTTGATATGAAAGTTTATTTATTTTAGCATTATTCTCGTCGTACTTGCACTCACTTAGTGAAAACGAGGTAAAATCCAATTGAAATTTTTTTCCGGAGTAATCGGAGATTGGAGAAAATTCCTTAAAAACTTCGCCGATACCCTGCTCCATCAGCCACTTGAAACTTTTGACTTGAGCTTCAATCAAATTGGGAAATTCTACTAGAGGCTTTTTATATCTTGAAAAATATTTCTTCGGCCGAGCTTTTTCTATATGCATATTGATTGAGTTTAATCCTTGTAATACAAATAAGATTGCATCCAGTACTCAATCAATGAATCTCAAACAGCCTACTCTTTTTACTTTATTTTGTCAAGCACACTTAGGGATAAAAGAGAAACAGCCGGAAGATCGCTTCCGCGTCTCTCCCGGCCGTTCGATTGGCCTCATTATTTCAAACTGGTCGGCCATGGTCATCGTAGCAATCGGGATCACTCGACATGATCCGAGAAGCACGTTCAGCGGCAGGACAATCCCGATCTATGAGAATGATCGCCAACGCCAAGAGTACAACACTCAGTCCTATCAAGCACCAAAACAGTACTTGGTGTTGGTGTTCTACCACAACACCAGCAGTAACCAAGGCCAATAGTACTGCTAGTATCTCCAACACGACGGACAGTCTAGCTTTTGGTGGTAATCCCATGGTACAACCCCTCCTTTTTAAAATTAAAGCAAAAACACCAATAAAAATCAACCTCTAAATTTTTCCAGTTCTGTTAATGTACAACTTTTCCGCATATGCTAGAATCTTATACAACATCACAAACAAAAAATTTCTTTAATTTTTCAACAAATATAAATTTAGACATCCTCAACCTACATGTGAGTAATTTTAGCATATGCAGATTTTATTCACACATTATTAAAAATAAAAATAACTTCATTTCATGAACCCAAAATGTCTCTTAATTTTTTCGTCTCTTAAAATACTTTCGGCGGTTAAAACTTCCACATACTTCCCTACCCCGAAGAAATCGGCGATAAATATTATTTCATCTTCACAAGGATAAGGATAAATCCACGCAGATTTCTGGAATTGAAAAAAATCTAGTTCTTTCAGGTGATATCGTAGAGCTTCTCTGCCCTTTGTAAATCTTATCGGAATATCAAACATTACCAATCTCCATTTCCCATCCCATTTTTTGGGTTTCTTGATTTTAATAAGATCAATATCAAAAGCTCTCAGTCTCGTCTCTCCTTTCTTGGTAATTCCTACTATTGTTTTCCCATTTTTATCAGCTATATACTCTATTAATTTCTGGCGCTGAAGATAGATAAATGAATCAGTAATCTGTTTTTTACTAAAGCGTTTAGAAGTTTTGAATTGCCCAAACAATTGCACAGCATTACCCATAGAAGCGGCGATGAGAACAAGCGCTGGTATTGACGCAATAGCAAGTAAACACAGGGTAATCTCCACTATTTTGGCATTCGGTGTTCCGGAATTCAGAAACTCTCTAAATTTATCAAAATATTTATTCTTCATATTGTTTGTGTTGTGAGTAATTTTAGCATATGCATAATTTATTCACAAAGTACATAAAGATAAATATTATAAAGAAGCACGTTTTTTCCATTCTTCTATTTTTTTGTGATTGCCCAATAGTAGGACTTTCGGGACTTTGTAACTTTTACCTTTGTATTTCAAGACTTCCGGACGGGTGTAAACTTCGCTGGTTGAAACTCGTTCTTCTTCCAATGATTCATATTTGCCCAAAACTCCCGGAATTTGGCGGGAAATGGAATCAATTAAAACCATCGCCGGAAGCTCTCCGCCGGTTAATATATAATCCCCTATTGAAATTTCTTCTGCTTTCAGAATTTTTTGCACCCGAGCATCTATGCCTTCATAACGGCCGGAAATTAGAATGATATCAGTATATTTTTGTTTAACTAATTTTTTTGCATAAGCTGTATCAAATTTTTTGCCAGAAGTGGAAAATAAAATTATCTTAGTTTTCTTTTTATTTTTTATTTTAATTTTAGAAAATGCCTTAAGAAAAAGTTCTGGTCGTAATACCATTCCGGGTCCTCCCCCATATGGCCTGCTGTCTACCCTTTTTTTCGGCTCACAAAAATCCATCGGATTGTAGAAACGAACTTCAATTAAACTCTTTTTCTTTTTCGCCTGCCCTGAACCGAGCTTGCTCTGGTTTAGGGCCCGCCCAATAATGGACTCTTTTAAATAAGAGTCAAACATCTCCGGAAAAATTGTAATTACATGAAAACGCATTAAATCCCCTTCAAGTCTTCCATCGCTTGGTCTACTGTCTTCATTGAACTCGGAGCACTTTGAGAGGCCGTACGTCCCATAGAGTCTGGCTGGGGCCTGGTGCTTCCCTCCGGTTCGTTGATCTTCAAGTTCACGCGGGCATTATTTTTCATCCCGATAATTCGCAGAAGAGTGCGAATAGCTTTGGCGGTGTTGCCCATTCTTCCGATAATCTTACCCATATCGGCAGGATTCACGGTAAGCGAGATGAGCACTCCCATTTCATCCACCGTACGGTCAATCTTTATATCGTTCGGATTGTCAACCAGAGCTTTGACTACATATTCCAGAAATATCTTGTCAGCGTCTTCCATAGTGTTTCAGATAAATATTATTAATCTTTAACTAACTTTGCAGTGTTACGACCCGATACTGCTTAACCAATTATACTTCACCCCGCCATGGCGGGGCAAGTTATTTTTTAGCTTTCAACTCCTTTCTTTTTAACGTTGGTTTTTTCTTTGGCAATACATTCACTTTCTTGCCTTCTATAACTTTATCATGCACTAAAAAATTGTGCATTGTATCCGAGCATTTTGCGCCTTTACTAATCCAATATTTTATCCTATCTGCAATTAAACTCCTCTTCAAATTATCCTCTTTGGCCTTTGGATTGTAAGTGCCGAGTATTTCTAAAAATCTTCCGCTCTTGGTGCTGTTTTTTGAATCAGTCAAAACAACCCGAAACGCCGGGTTATTTTTTCTGCCTATTCTCTGCAGTCTAACTTTTAACATTAAAGACAGCTTAACATAATTTGCAAAAAAGGCAAACATAATCGTTTTATGTTATTCTTATGAAGATGAAAGAAACTAAAAATAAACTACAAGGTATCATATCCATATCCTCAAAAGGCATTGGGTATGTAGATATTCCAGAATTAAAAGAAGACCCGGAAATTGATTTTAGGCACTTAAATACTGCATTGCATGGAGACAGGGTAGAAATAATTCTTCATCCAAAAGGTAAAAGGCGTCAAACAGGCGAAGTATTAAAAATACTTTCGCGCGCCAAAATGAGTTTTGCCGGAGTTTTGGAGAAAGAAAAATCAGTATTTTTCTTAAAGCCAGATGATACGAAAATGTATACGGATATTTTGATTCCGGAAAAATCGTTATGTAGCGCAAAAGCCGGCCAAAAAGTTTTTGTGGAAATAGTTTTATGGAAAGACGCTCGCAAAGCGCCGGAGGGGAAAGTAGTCAAAATTTTAGGCCGACCGGGAGACAATGACGCAGAAATGCAGGCAATCGCAATGGAAAAAGGTTTTGATTCAGAGCTCCCTAAAAAAGTTTACGAGGAAGCAAGAGAAATAAAAAAAAGTGGCATCAAAGAGAGTGATTATGGAGGGCGTCGTGATTTCAGAAAAATTCTGACATTCACTATTGACCCAGAGGACGCAAAAGATTTTGACGATGCTATATCATTTAAGGAAATTGGTAGGGAAGAGTATGAAATAGGTGTACATATAGCTGACGTTTCGCATTATGTAAAAGTTGGCAGCGGGTTGGACGAAGAAGCGCGCCAGCGAGGAACTTCGGTGTATTTAGTGGACAGAACAATACCCATGCTGCCGGAAATACTTTCCAATGATTTATGCAGTTTGGTGCCCCACAAGGACCGGCTGACGACGAGCGCGGTTTTTATTATAGATAAGAATGCCAAAGTAAAGCAGGAATGGTTCGGACGCACGATAATACATTCCCAAAAAAGATTCACCTATGAGGAAGCGGAAGAATCAATCAAAAAAGCTAATGCCCCTCTGCATAGAGAGCTATCTATTCTAAATAACTTAGCCAAGAAATTAACCAAAGAAAGATTTGCGCAGGGCGCTATATCGCTGGACCAAGAAGAAGTGAAATTTGTGCTGGACTCCTCCGGAATCCCAATAAAAGTAATAAAAAAAGAGCGCGGCGATTCAAATAGATTGATTGAAGAATTTATGCTCTTGGCAAATAAAAAAGTGGCGAAGGTTCTTTCAAAGAATACTTTTATCTATCGCGTGCATGACTTGCCCAGCAAAGAAAAAATGACTGATCTAACATTCTTTCTGCGAAGTTTAGGACACAAAATAACTCTCCAAAATGGGGTTATTTCAAATTATGAAATCAACAACCTTCTTAAAAATCTACAAGGTAAAAACGAGGCAGACACGGTGCATCGCGCAGTTATCCGTTCCATGGCTAAAGCAATTTATTCTACTAAAAATATCGGGCATTACGGCCTGGCCTTCGAACATTACACGCACTTTACTTCCCCAATCAGACGCTACCCGGATATAATAGTCCATAGACTTTTGGCAAATTATCTTTCTGGGAAAAAAGTAGGCAAAGAAAATCTGCGCGAATATGAAGAAATTTCCAGAAAATCATCTGAACAGGAAAAGCGCGCCGCCGAGGCTGAACGAGCCTCTATTAAATACAAACAAGTTGAGTATATGTCCAAACGCCAGGGAGAAAAGTTTGAGGGAATTATAAGCGGAATAACAGAGTGGGGCATTTATGTGGAAGAAATAGAAACAAAATGCGAAGGCCTAGTGCGAGTCAGAGACATGAACGACGATTTTTATGTTTTTAATGAAAAGAAATTGGAACTCGTCGGACAGAAAAGAAAAAAAAGATATAGATTGGGAGATAAAGTTAAAATAAAAGTAAAAGGAGCCGATTTGGAACGAAAAACAATAGATTATATTTTGATATGAAGCTTAGATTAGTATTTTGGGTTATATTTATCGTATTTACAGGATTTTTTTCTGTGTCCTTTGCAGAAAAACCTCAGTATTTCTATTCAAATAAAGACGTAAACAGGCAACTGCAGGTCTCGGCCCAAGCTTACTTGGTTGGCGACCTGAACACCGGCGAAATTATCTTGTCAAAAAACCAAGACCAAAAATTTCCCATAGCTTCAATTTCTAAACTTATGACCGCATTGGTCGCGAGCGAGATAACAAAATCGGATGATCTTGCAAAAATAAGTAAAAAGGCTATAAATACTCCCGGTAAAAACGGGAACTTAACAATAGGGGGGAAAATAAAAATTATGGACCTTGTCTATTCCCTGCTTTTAGAATCAAGCAATGATGCGGCGGAAGTAATCGCGGAACATTTCGGGCGAGATATTTTTATAAAAAAGATGAATCAAGAAGCATTTATTTTGAAAATGTCCTCCACCTCCTATGAAGACCCCAGTGGACTCTCCCCTAAAAATCAATCGACTGTTTCCGATATATTCAAGCTGGTAGGATATTTAAATCAACAAAAACAAGATTTATTGCAAATCACAATTAAACGCTCTTTCTCAAACAAAAAACAGACTTGGTCAAATATCAGTAAATTTCTGCATCAAGACGGCTATCTTGGCGGAAAAAGCGGATACACCGACGAGGCCAAGCAAACAGTCGTTTCACTTTTTTCTCTCCCTCTGGGGAAATCAGGTTCTCGCCCTATTGCCATAGTACTTCTCTCCAGCCAAGATCGCTATAAAGATGTAGGAAATATTTTGAAATATTTAAAGAAAAACATATATTACGGCGGAGAAGCTGATGCCAATACTGATTGGGTCCAGAAAAAAGTAGGAACACCGGACATTAAAGATCCGGATTTTGTAACATTTACTTTCGCTGGAGATATAATGCTTGACCGCGGAGTAAAAAATTCAGTAATAAAAAATTTCAACAATGATTACTCAGCGCTTTTTGAAAAATTAAAAATTCTAAAAGAATCTGATATTGTCTTTGCCAATCTGGAAGGCACGGCATCAGACAAAGGCCAGGACGGAGGAAGTTTATATTCTTTTAGAATGGATCCGGCTGTAGTCCCCGCCCTGGCCGGCGCGGGCATAAGCATTTTATCCGTGGCCAACAATCACGTCGGGGATTGGGGCCGTGTTGCCTATATTGACACGCTCTCACGCTTAAAAGAAAATGAAATACTCTACACCGGGGGAGGAAACGACCTTCAGGAGGCCGAACGACCAACTGTCATTGAAAAATACGGAATAAAAATAGGCTTTTTAGGATTCGGAGACAATGGGCCGGACTCTATGGAAGCAAGAGAAGATAAAGCCGGCTTGTTGCTGACAAACAATCTGCGTTTTGATGAAATAATAAAAAATGCGTCCAAGCAGGTTGATTACCTGGTAGTTTATTTTCATTTCGGTGAAGAATATCAGGCAAAACATAATGCCAGACAAGAATATCTAGCCCATAAAGCAATTGATAACGGCGCAAAACTCATAATCGGCTCGCATCCGCATGTCGTAGAAGATTTCGAAGTTTATAAAGAAAGCTATGTCGCCTACTCGCTCGGCAATTTCATTTTTGACCAGGCATTTAGCCAGAAAACGATGCAGGGTTTGCTACTTAATATAAAATTAAGCAGAGACGGAAGCATGACCGCCAGAAAAGATATCGTAAAATTAAATAAAGTTTTTCAACCGGATAAAATAATCAAAGGCAGAGAAGAAAAAATAAAATTCCAGAAAATAAAAATTAATTAATTTTATTGCGCAATTTGGGTGGCTTCTTCGAACTTTACCGAGAGAAGTTTGGAAGCGCCATTACTACCTATAGTCACGCCGTAGAGCACCCCGGCGCGAGACATCGTCTCGCGATTGTGAGTCACGACAATGAGTTGGGAATGCTTGGAGAGTTTTTCTAGCATATCTCCGAATTTTCTAGAATTGGCTTCATCCAGGGCGGCATCGGTTTCATCTAATACCAGAAAAGGCGGTGGGTTGACTTGTGACATAGCGAAAAGAAGAGCAATAGACGTGAGCGACCTCTCTCCGCCCGAGAGCGCCTGAAGCTCTTTGACTTTTTTGTGAGGAAGTGAGACATTTATTTCTATTCCTTGTTCCGGCACAGTTTCTTCTTCTTGTTCTTCCGGCTCCTCAAGGTCGAACCTTGAACTCTCTAAAGGTTCGACCTTTTCCCGCCTACCTTTCTTATTTTCAACGACGATAGCCAGCGAAGCGTTTCCTCCTCCAAACATAAGCGAGAAAAATTCTTGAAACTCCAAATTTATCTTTTTAATACCCTCTTTAAATTCTATATCTATTTTTTCTTTCAGGTCGACTATAAGCTTTTGCAAAGATTCAATACTTTTAGTCAAATCTTCCATTTCTTTCGCCAAAAAACTGTCTCTCTCCGAGACTTCTCTAAATTCTTTCATGATTTCAGCTCCATTACCAAGACCTGTATCTTCTAATTTTATTTTTACACGTTCAATTTTTCTTTTTTGTTCTTCTTGAGAAGCAGTTTCACTAAGTCCCTCAATTTCAAAATCTTTATAAGACAAAATCTGTTCCCCAATTAAAGCGACGCCCTCCTTTATCTCATTTTCAAAAGCCTCTACTCTATTTCTTAAATTCTCTTCCCTTATAGCAATAAATTCCAAAGTAGAAGATAATTCCTGATGCCTGACTTTAAACTTGAATTTTTCTCTTTCTTTATCGCGCAAAGCCTCCATTTCCTTATTTATTTCCTGTTTTAAGATTTCAGCCGACTCTGACATCTTTGCCTCTTTTTCTTCCATTTTCTGTATTTCAGTCAGAATATCAGCTTGTGAATTTTTCAATTCCGTCAACTCTTTTTCGTCATTTTGCCTTTTCTCTATCTGCTCTGCTCCCATTTCTTTAATTTCGCTTCCACACAGCGGACACTTGCCGGAAAGCTTAACCTTATTTTCTTTTGATTCTAGCATTCCTTCAATCCTGCCTAATTTGCGCTCCATTTCGCTTTTTAATCGGCGATTTTCATTTAGTTTTTGCTCAATTATTTTTAACTCCTCTATCTTTTTGTTCCCGTGCGTAGAATTTCCGTCTTCAACATCGGAAATCTTACCGGCAATATCTTGGAGTTCGCTTGAAATTTTATTTCTTTCAGAATATAAGTTCTTTTTTTCCGTATCTAAATAAACACTTTCTTTCTTTAGGTACTCCTGATAAAGAGAGAGGAGCTCGCCCTGCATTTCTTTCCCTTTTTCAAATTTTTCCACCTGTTTTCTTAAAAAGTTAAGATGCGGGGCATTCTCACGCCGCATCAGCGTCACTTCTTTCATATTTTCATTCGTGCGTTCCAGTTTTCTCTCACTTTCTTTTATTTTATACTGGTAGATCTTAAGCCCCAATGCGTCTTCCACTATGGCGCGCCTCTCTTTCCAATTTGCATTCAAAATCCTATCAGTTTCACCCTGCGAAATAATATGATGCCCGGAAGAACCGATATTAACTGATGCCAAAAGATTGTGAATATCTTTTAATCTAACCTCTGTGCCATTTAAAATATATTTATTCAATCCATCTGGAAAAACCTGCCGAGAAATGCTAATCGTGTCATAATTCAAATTTATACTGTCTCCCCCATCGTTCGTTAGTTTAAAAACTTTATCGGAATTATTAAAATATATTGAAACAACTCCTCGAGAACTTTTGGGTAAATTCTTTGATCCTTTAAAAATAAGATCCAAGCCAGTCTTGCCGCGCATTGATTTCATTGATTGTTCACCCAAGACGTAGCGGACAGCCTCCACCACATTGGATTTACCGGAGCCATTCGGACCTACGATGCAAACGATATTATTATTGAACTCTAAAAGGCTTTTTTGAGAAAAAGATTTAAAGCCATTTAATTCAAGAGTTTTGAGCCGCATAATTTTGTTATTTTGTAATTTTGCAAAATATTAGAATATTAATAAACTTCCTGCTGATAACATTTTTCACAATAAACTATTTCCGGTCGTTCGGGAGCATATGAAGTTTCAATTGACACATCACATTTATTGCACTCACGATTAAAAATCTGGAGCGGATTCATTTGTTTAACTCGTGCACGGTCGCGACAAAGAGGACATTGCCTTGAAATTGGTAAATTAAAACGTCTCAAAAATTGTAGTTCTTTGTGAATAATCTGGTAGTTCTTTCCACAATCAACACATTTTAAAATCGCCTTCAAAATGTCGTCAGCAACGTCTTTGATATTGTCCGGTAGGATAATGGTCGCATCCACATACTCTCGTGGGTCAGGATCGCGCCAACTGAAACCTTTAGCTAGAGCTTCGCCTCTGGTAAGCGGAAACCACTCATTTGCATTTGATTCATTGTATGGCCATGGACATAAACTAACTGGAAGCATCTCACCGTATTCTTTCATTTCTTTTTTTATTTTACTCACGAGATTAATATATTCTTCTTTTGTGTACTGTTTGTTCAAAATACAATATTCTCCCGTTCTAACTCCTATACATCCAAACAAATTACCTGATCCCATGCAACCGAAGCAATACTCAAGATCATGAGATTTATAACACCAAATGCTGAACTTAACATTACTTACTTGGATACCAACCCAGCCACATTCGTAAATCCATTCTGCCTTTAAACCAAAAGTGGTATAGTCCATTGCATTATAAACATTTCCCGCCTTAAGTAATTGGCAATATCTCAGATTTTCGCTATTGCGAACCATATAAGAGTTTTTTATATTTCTACTTTTATAAATATAATCACCTGAGACGTTTTGGTTTTGGTATCCGTGAAATTGTCTTCGGGGGTGTGTCAACATAAATTCCTGGGCTTCTTTTTTAAATAAATTTATACCTTCAGGAGTGTTAAAATCATATTTTTTAACAAGCGCTTGATAGTCTTCTCTCGAATATGGCTTATTAAAAATATGATAGCTTTTGTTTCGTAAGTTGACACATCCAATACAATCATTGCATCCCACTAGATCTCTGGAAAACCAAATATTGTGAGAATCTTCGCAATCTTGAGAGAAAAATATCTGGTAGCACTTATTAAGATTGGTTGATTCGTAGCAAAGTTCGCAAAAGTTGGAGAATGAAACATCAAAGCTGTTTTTTAGGGTAGTTCCGGTATTACAGTAAGCACACTCCTCACTTTCGTCAAATTTAAAACAAAGGTAGCAGTTCTTAAGTGTCGCCGCAGCGTTGCAGTAATCGCTCCCAATCATGGTTGAGTATTCTGTCATGAGTGAAGGTAGTGGAACATCCCTAATTAATTCTTTCCATTGTTCAAAAAAGGGACGGCTGAAATTATAATCCCGTCCATAACTTTTTGGGTCCCATTTATCAGACCACCAAATATCTTGCTTATATACTTTATGCGGTGAATCTGGAGGAATAGTTGATAGTACCTTCTCTCCGGAAAAGTTACACTCTCTTTTATACAAAAAGCGATATCCCTGCCAAGCCAAACGGCGGACTAACCGGCAAAACGGGCACCACGCTGGAGGGGGAATTTTCATCTGCTCGTAAAAACCGAAATCATCCGGCTCGATGTTAAAGCCTTTTTTGCAATTTTGGCATATTTGATTTTGGGTTTGATTTTTCATTTAAACATTTTGCAAAATAACAAAATATGTTTTTCTTTTTTTAATCTAGCCAATTTTTTACTTTTAATGCGGCTTCGGCTGCTTTTTGTTCCGCCTCCTGTTTTGATTTGCCTTTGCCTTCAGCAATCAAAATAGACCCAAAATAAATACCCACGGTGAAATGTTTATCATGGTCGGGACCTGACTCGCTCAGAACCCTGTAGGCGGGCGTAAAATTTACAAATTCCTGCGCTTTCTCCTGCACCACAGATTTCGCGTCGCGCCAAAGCTTTTTATTTACTATTTCTTCTGTTTTAGGTAAGAGGGTCTTATTCACAAATTCATTTACGACGTCCATTCCTTGATCCAAATACAGAGCCCCAATGTATGCCTCATAGGTATTGGCCAAAATATATTGCCGGGCCTTGCCGTTATCTTTGGCTTCGCCTTTGGACAAAAGCAAATAATCATTCATGCCTATTTTTTCAGCCACTAGAGATATAATAACAGCATTAACCAAGGCTGAGCGCAAGGCGGTCAATTCCCCCTCTGTATAATTAGGATATTTTTTATAAAGAAAATCTGTGACGATGAGCTCCAGCACGGCATCGCCCAAGAATTCCAAACGCTCATTGTGCGAGAGTCCGACACTTGGGTTTTCATTTATGTAAGAACGATGCACAAAAGCCTGTTTAAGCAAAGCCTTATCCTTAAAAATCACTTTTGTTTTTTTCTCAAAATTTGAAAAATTAATCATGTTTTTACTTTCTACTTTATAAACTTGCTAATTTTTTTCTGGCTTTTTACTACTTAGTATTTCAATCGCCTTGGTAATAAGTGGAATAATGTCATTATAAATACGAAGCTCCGGCACTTCGGAAAGCTCGAACCACCGAGCCCCATCCAGTCCCCCAGAATTTTCCAAAACAAGCTCTTTATATTCACTATAGGCCAGAAAGTACACAACCTTTTTCAGACTTTTCCCTTTTTCCGGATGGGTTGCAACATATTCATTCTCTCCAAGTTTTTTTTCTATAGTAATATTTAGTCCGATTTCTTCCTTAATCTCCCTGATTGTACCTTTCTCTATATTTTCATTGGCTTCAACTTTGCCTTTAGACAGGGTCCAATAGCCGAAAACATCGTGTACCAGCGCAAATAAAATATTACCGTTCTTTTTCGTATACACTAGCGCGCCCCCCAAGTTTTCAACCGGCAATTGGGCAACATCCACTGGCTCTTTGGGCTCAACAGAATTTCTCTTTTTACTCGTCTGTTCTTTGCCGGGCTCGCCCATCTCTTTATAAACCGCGCCCAAGACGCCATTTACAAATTTACCGGAATTCTCTCCGCCAAAAGTTTTTGCTAATTCTATGGCTTCATTGATTGCCACCTTCGGAGGTACTTGCTTCCTATCGCCGAAAAGAAGTTCCGTCAATCCGATTCTCAAGATATTTCTATCAACAATAGAAATTTTATCTATCGGCCAGTCCGGCGCAGAGGCTTCTATAATTTCATCAATTTTGGTTTGCTTTTTTAATACTTCATCTATCAGCGAAAACACAAAATTATCATCTTCCAGCCCGGGAGCAAATTCTTTTAAATTTCTATTCAGTATCTTTTTAATCTCGTCATTAGTAGAAATGATGTTCTTTTTTCCCGCAGATAAGAAATCCCACTCAAAAAGCGTCTGGAGCACTATTGATCTGGAAAGGTGCCTATTTGCCATAACTTTACTAACTATTTCGCTGCTTTTTCTTTCGCTTTAGCTTTTTTCTGCTTCTTTTCTGTCTTTTTAACTAAATCTAAAACTTTTTTCCCTCGATAAAATCCGCATGATGAGCATACTGTGTGACGCCTTTTCAGGGCTTTGCAATTTTCACACTTGGCAAAACTGGTACTTACTAAGGCATGATGAGAACGTCTGTTTTTCGTATGTGATTTTGTGCTCCTCATCCGGACTACCATAATGTGTCTATATTAGCACACTATGAGTGAAAAGCAATCAGGTAAATTTGGAGAAAAAATAAAATATGTTATTATAATAGTCTATGGAAAATGACAAAGAAAATCTAATGGATAAAAATGACCATCGGATTCTAGGTAAAGAACTTGACCTATTTACATTCTCTGAACTTGTCGGACCTGGGCTACCGTTATGGACGCCCAAGGGTACTGTCTTGCGCGAAGAATTGGACAAATTCGTATGGGAACTGCGAGCAAAGTATAGCTATAATCGCGTGACTATCCCCCATATAACCAAGCGTGAATTATACGAAACATCCGGGCATTGGGACAAATTCTCCGATGAGCTTTTTCGTATGAAAAGTAGAGAAGATAAGGAATATGCACTAAAACCGATGAACTGCCCGCATCATATTCAAATTTTCGCCCGTAGGCCGCATTCGTATAGAGAGATGCCGCAGAGATATGCAGAAACAACTATGGTTTATCGAGATGAACAGTCCGGTGAGCTTGGAGGTTTGACACGAGTTCTTTCCATCACCCAAGACGATTCACATGTTTTTTGCCGGACCAATCAAATAAAAGAGGAATTTTTAAAAATTTGGGATATTGCTGATACATTCTATAAAGCGTTTGGGCTTGCGCTTCGTGTCCGCTTGTCATTCCGTAATCCAAAAGAACCGAAAAAATATCTTGGCACAAAAGAAATCTGGGATACGGCCGAGAATGAACTGAGATCCATCGCTGAGGAACGCAAGAGAAAACATAAGACTGATTATTTTGAGGGACCTGGTGAAGCGGCTCTTTATGGACCAAAATTGGATTTCATGGCAAAAAGTTCTGCCGGCCGTGAATGGCAAGTGGCAACAATTCAACTAGACATGAACTTGCCGGAGCGATTTGACCTTAACTGTGTAAACGAAAAAGGTGAAAAGGAACGCATTGTTATGATTCATTCAGCGATTAATGGTTCATTAGAAAGAGGCGCGGCATTTCTGATAGAATATTATAAAGGAAACTTTCCTTTGTGGCTCTCGCCGGTGCAAGTCAAAGTCATCCCAGTTCGCACGAATCATAATGAATACGCCAAAGAAATTTTTGAAATGTTAAAAGAAAATAACATCCGGGCAGAGTTGGATGACGCTGACGCAAACCTCGGCACCAAAGTCCGCGATGCAAAGACCAATAAGTTGCCCTATTGGATCGTCGTCGGTGATAAAGAAATAGAGGCTGAAAAAATAACACTAGAATCTCGCGACCTCGGCCAGCTCGGCCAAATGTCAAAAGAAGAATTAGTGAAAAAACTTTTAGAAGAAATAAAGAATAAGAAATAAATTATATATCAATCTCGGCCAGTTTGGCGTTGGATTGGATAAAAGATTTGCGGGGAGGAACTTCGGAGCCCATTAATATGTCAAAAATCTTATTTGCTTCCTCAGCGTCTTCAATACTTACTTTTTTGAGCACGCGGTGTGCTGGGTCCATCGTTGTCTCCCAGAGTTCCTCCGGATTCATTTCTCCCAAGCCCTTAAAGCGCTGAATGTGAACACGATTAGGTTTTAGGTTCGAGGGACTAGGTTCTAGTTCAGATTCGGAAGATTCATTAGCGTCAACATCCTGAATTTCAGAAACATCCGCCCCTTTTCCGACTATTTTCAATTTTTCATCATCCGTATAAGCATAAGAAATTTCTTTTCCTTTTTTTATTTTATAAAGCGGCGGCTGGGCGATGTAAATATATCCGGCATCAATAACTTGCCTAAAATATCTATAAAAGAGCGTCAGCAGCAAGGTGCGGATATGCGAGCCGTCAACGTCGGCATCAGTCGCGATAATTATTTTATGATAACGCATTTTCCCCAAATCAAAAGTGTCCCCAATAGAGGTACCCAGAGCAATAACCAGGGACTTCACTTCTTTGGAAGCAAGCATTTTATCTATGCGCGCCCGCTCAACATTTAAAATTTTTCCACGCAATGGCAGTATTGCTTGAGTACGGCGGTCTCTACCTTGCTTGGCTGAACCTCCAGCGGAGTCTCCTTCTACTAAAAATAATTCTGACTCGGATGCATCTTTACTCTGACAATCCGCCAGCTTGCCCGGAAGTGTCATTCCTTCCAGAGCACCTTTTCTGAGAATGGAATCCTTTGCAGCTTTCGCAGCTTTACGGGCCTTTAAGGCCAAAATAGACTTATTTATTATGGCTTTTGCTTCATCGGGGTTTTCTTCTAAGAAATTGTTAAAGGCCTCGCCGAAGACAGTCGCCACAGCTCCTTGAGCTTCCATACTGCCTAATTTCGCTTTTGTCTGGCCTTCAAATTGAATTTCACGAAGCTTTACAGAAATAGCAGCCGTCAAACCTTCCAAAACATCTTCCCCGGTAAAGCCTCCTTCGGACTCTTTCATCATTTCATTTTTCTTGCAATAAGTGTTCAAAGTTCTGGTGAGTGCGGTCTTAAAACCGGTTACATGCGTACCACCTTCCGGCGTATGGATGTTGTTGGCAAAAGGAATAATGCGGTCCACAATGTCGTCCACGTACTGAAGAGCGATTTCTATTCCAACACCATCTAATTCTTTATCAACGTAAAAAATATTGTCCTGAATCGGTTTTTGGAATTTATTATAATATTTTATAAGAGAAATTAATCCACCTTCAAAATAAAAAGAAATTGAAGGCAGCTCAAGGCTTAATTCCTTAAAATAAAAAATACCTGAATCATCAATTTTATCCTTAGAGTCGCGCGCATCAATGATTAAAATTTTTAATCCTTTTACTAAATAAGCTTGCTGACGAATATGATTGACTATCGTATTCCAATCAAATTTAATATCTTTGAAAACTTCTTGGTCTGGCTCAAAAGTGATAATAGTGCCATGGAATTTTGAGCTATCGACTTTTTTGACGGCAGATTTTCTTTTACCTTTAGAATATTCTTGCACATATTTACCGCCATCCCTGTAGACTTCTGCTTTACAATAAATAGAAAGAGCGTTCACGACAGACCCGCCGACTCCATGCAAACCTCCGGAAACTTTATATCCTTCGCCGCCGAATTTTGCCCCAGAGTGAAGCGTCGTCATGACAGTTTCCAGCGCGGAGACTTTTGTTTTTTTATGCATGTCTACCGGTATTCCTCGGCCATTGTCCGCTATCCGGATACGGTTATTCGGAAGAAGCACTACCTCAATATTATTGCAAAAACCTCCCATCGCTTCATCTCGCGAGTTATCAAAAATCTCCCAGACTAAGTGATGAAGCCCTTCCGGACCAGTGGTCCCGATATACATGCCGGGACGGCGCCTGACGGGCTCCAGACCCTCTAAAACCGAGATATCCGAGGCATTATAATGGTGCCCATTTCCGCTGGTTTTCCCCTCTGCTCTTTCTTTTGCCATAAGGATATTATAGCAGAATTTACCTCACCTGCCAAGCTCTTTTTTCCTCAAAAAACCTTTACTTTACGGTCACTTTTAAGTATACTAAAGAAGTGGCAAATTATGAAATAACCTCCCTCGAAGAAAGGAATATAAAAAAGGATTTGGAGTCAAAAAATGATGTCAAAAACCTGCGTATCAAACGTTATCTTTCAATGCCTGATTTATCCCGAACCCCTGGCAGTCCGCTAGAAGAAATCGTGAAAAAGGCTAAAGAAGTTTCGTCGCTTAAAAATTTTGATGATATAAAAATCCCAGAAATCGTCCCGACAAAAATTCTCTTCGATTTATTTAACATGCCCCCGGGACATCCAGCGCGGAGCAAATCTGACACTTATTATATCGATGAGGACAATGTTTTAAGAACCCACGACACAGTATTCTGGTATTATTATTTAAATCATCCGGAAATCAAAAAGCGGATTAAAAATAAGGAAACTCTTGGAGCAATTTGTTATGGTAAGGTTTACCGTAAGGATGAAATTGACCGTCGTCACATGAATGTTTTCCATCAATTTGGTGGGTGGTTAATAGCACCGGACGATAAAAAAAAAATTACACCGGAAGACTTAAAAAATGCCCTAACAGAAATAGCGACGAGCATCTTTGGCAATATTAATTTTCGTTTTTATGATCATAATTTTCCATATACTGATCCGAGTTTTGAAATGGAAGCAGAAATTGACGGCCAATGGACTGAAATGTTAGGTTCTGGAATGGTAAGAAAAAGTGTCCTTGCCAATTTAGGGTTAACCGGCTACCATGGCTGGGCGTTTGGCTTCGGATTAGAGCGCCTCGCTATTGCCAGTATGCAGTTACCAGATATACGACTGCTTTGGTCCGACGATGAGAGGATAAAAAAGCAACTTAAGCTTGGACATAAATTTATGGAAGTCAGTAAGTATCCGCCAATAGTGAGAGATATTTCTTTTGTGGTAAAAAATGATTTCGTGCCAAATGACTACTTTGATTTCGTAAGAGAAGACGCCCCAGGCCTTGTTGAAGAAGTGTCGCTTATAGATAAATACGAAAATGTAGCAAAATTTGGTGAAGAAAAAGTAAGTTATGCATACAGAATTACTTATAGATCGCTGGATCACACTTTAACTAATGAAGAAATAGATAGAGTGCATAATAAAATTGAATCGGACACAACCGCAAACTTTGATTCAGAAGTCCGCTAAATCTGAACCGGGCTAATTTTCCGCCCATGTCGGGAAAGAACGCATCCACCGGGACAGAATGCTTCTCCATTATTTTTCGCAAGGCAGTTTTTACAATTAATAAAATGCCTGTGGCAGACGGGATTGGCGCAATTGACATAATTTTCAGATTGCTCACTACATGCATCACACCTGCCTATTACTTTATGTTTGACATCGCCTGTGTAAAATCCCATCGTAACTCGCCCATCAAAAACATAAAGCTTGCCCCGAAAATCCTCATTAGGATATTTTTTCATATAGCTCACGATTCCCCCGTCTAGCTGATACACATCTGTGAATCCCTGCGTGACTAAAAAACCTGATGCCTTTTCACAACGCACGCCTCCAGTGCAAACCGTGAGCACTGTTTTATTTTTCAAATGAGCAATTTGTTTCACAATCTTCGGCAAGTCTCTGAAATTTTCAATCAGCGGAAGAATAGAATTTTCAAAATGCCCGACTTTATGCTCATAGACATTACGCATATCAACTATATAGAATTCTCGTCTGTTTTTTATCCATCCATGCAATTCCTCGGGAGATACTCTTTTCCCACTTATTTTATTCGGGTCCAAATTACAGTTGCCAAGGCCCAATGAGACAATTTCTTTGCGTACTCTTATTGATAACCTTGGAAAAGAATTTCCTGTGCCAAAACTCAACTTAAAGTGAGTACCCAAAAATCTTTTATCTTTCTCTAGTTCTTTTATATATTCTCCAATACTTTCTCTTGTCCCCTCAAAAGTGGCGTTTATGCCTTCACTTGCAATGATGCACCTGCCTCTAAGTCCAAGCCTCTCGCACACTTCCATTTCCTGCTTCTTCACAGCCTCCGGGTCATCTATATGGACATATTTATAGAAAAGGATAATAACATATTTCATATTATTTATATTATAGGCAAAAAACTCAAATTACAATATTAAAAAGATAGCCACGCAGATCCCGTAAGGGTTCTGCGTGGCCGGGGCGCGGGATCCGTCGTACGTCAGAATACCGAATTCGGGTTATTCATCGAAATACCCGAAGTGTGCGTTGAACGCACGAGCGGACGGTGGGTCCCTGAACGTAGTTCCGATGTGGCAAAACTGGTCTTTGCCGAGCCATCGGACTGATCGACGTCCAGGTTGTTGCTGGGCGACGCGGGATTGCGCTCGCCAGCTGTATTCGCCACAATAGCGTTCATCGTACTTTGTACCTCCCTTCAGTAAAACTTTATCAAATAAAAGTCTAACTTGTCAAACCCCTTCAAACAAAAGCTCTTGAATAAGAGCGGATTTATTTATTACATCATTATAACCAATTTGAATCGTTTTGATAATGTGGTCACGATTATTATCAAATGCGCTTATGGGTAATTTGACGCTGGGTTTTAAAATGAAAACTTGTTTATCATTATTCTCATACTTTGCTCGTTTATAGTAGTGCTTTAATTGCTGGCGAAAAGCTTTATTTTTAAATAAAGAACAAAATTTTAATAATATATCAGAAATAATACTTTGATTTGAACTATCAATTGCAATGACAACTTCAGCTCCTTCCTGTTTTGCTTTTTCAATATTGACACTAAGGGGTGCCCCGATAGCACCGTCAATATATTTATGTCCGTCTATCTTTACTGACTTATTATAGGTAATTGGGGTGGCACATGATGCTCGCAAGGCTTCAAAAATATCAACACCGCCTTGATTGCTGAAATACTCAAGACCCCCAGTTTCAATATTGGTGGCAGAAATAAGAAGTTTTATTTTAGATAGTTTGATTTTTCCAACATCCAGAATATCCTGTTTTTTAAAAATATCATCTATGAGATAGTCAATATCCATAATCTTATTTAACCTCCAAAAAGATATGAATTTCTTAGAAGGAAGAAGGTTCTCCCATATATTTTTGATGGATGCATACTGGCCTGCTACATAGTATGCAAGTGTCCCGGTGCTTCCAGAACTCCCTATAACAATATATGGATTCGTGAGATTGAATTTTTCTACCAGAGCAAAAATAACACCGACAAAATAAGCACAAGATATACCTCCTTCGGACCCAATAATAGCAATCTTTTTCATAATTATTTATAGATCTCCGCCATTTTGCAGTATTCGCACGGGGTATCTTTGCCATAAGAATTATAATGGCAAGGGCGCACAGTCCACTCTCCTTTTTTGACCAAATTATCATAATCAGAAATATCTTTTATTAGTAGCTCAATTTCTTCTGGAGTGATTACTCTATCATAAAAAATCTCTTTTTTATCTTTGGCTTCTAAAAATTCAAGCCGGCTTTCTCGGGCATCCAATTTATTTTTAGAACTTTCTTTTATTAAGTATGAATACATCGCGAGCTGGCGCAAATAGGCGCTCATTCTGTCTCTTGCCTCGCCGAAGCTTTTAGCGAAGGCCGGGTCTTCATTTAGTTTTTCTATGTCTCCTTTTTTTCTTACACTGCCGGTCTTGAAATCCGTCACCCGAACATTTTTGGCATCCAAATGTTCTATCAAGTCTATCTTTCCGTAAATATTTAAATGCGGAAATCTATCGTCTTTCACGGAAACACTTTTTTCGTTCTCCCGATTTAGTTCTATTTCCGGAAGGCGATTCTTCACCCATTGGAAAACAATATTAAAAGCTAAAACCGCTAATTCTTTTTGTTTTCTTTCGTCGCCAAAACCTGATTTTCTCACTTGATGTAAAATTATGTTTTTCAAATCTCGTCTGTTCGGCTTTTTTATGAATTTCAAAACTGCATCAATAGAGCCATGGACAATATTTCCGAATTCTAGGCTCTCGGACTTCGGCTCCGGCAATTGAAGTAAATTCCTGAAATACCATTTCCACGGACACTCAAAAAAATTATTGAGGAGGGATACGGATACTTTCCGGCTTTCATAATCTCGAGTGACCAGTTTTACCAAGTCATTCAAATTAGCATGTTTTTCTTTTTTTGATTTTGTTTCCACATAAGCCCTCTGATCACGGCTTAAAATAATTTTCTCCGTCTGAGTAGCATTTTGTTTTTCAAAATTATCTTCCAGGTCAGCCACAATATGAGCCGATTCCTGGTCTCTGCCTGTATACGAATGCAAGGCATAAGAAACAGTGCAGAACCTTTTGGCGCGCGTGAGCGCCACATATAATTGCCGTTTTAAAACTTCTGCATCTCTTTTATCAACTTTTTCTTTGATGGATTCCGGTAAAGAAAAGCTCCCGATTTTCCCGCCCGAAAAAGATTTTTCATCCATATGCGCAATCCAGACGTAATCAAATTCAAGTCCTTTGGAACTATGCAGGGTAAGCACTTTCACACCGTCATCAGCAGAAAATATGGCCAGGGGGATATTTTCTCCATAGTTTTCTACTCTCTCTAAAAAATTCAAAAAGTCGTTGAGGCTCAACTTTGGATTCCCGCCCGAACGACCGTCCGGTCGGGCAGGTTTTTCTATTTGCAGTAAAACTAGGTGCAGTAAAGTTCTTAAGACTTCTATGCGCACCACCAGCTCGCCGTGATTTTTTGCAGTATCAAGCAAAAACTCCGTCCCGACTTTTTGGATAAAAGAATAAAGAGGCTCATTAGAAGACGCCAACCACATTTTCAATTTACCAATCCAGATATTTATTTCATTATTACCATCAGATAAATTATTTTTTTCTTCTTTAATATTCAATAGTGAAAACTCACGCATATTGTTACTTTTTATAGATTCATGAGCCTTGAGTGGAGAAATGAGGGAATATTTATCAAAAAAAGAGTCCGCCAAAGCCACACTATCATTCGGGTTGGCGACAATTTTCAGAACTCGCAGGAAAGACACGGCTTCAGACGAATCAAAAAGGTCCATCATTTCACCTCCGGCCACCGGCATATTCATATCTTTTAAGATCGTGATAGTGCTGCGCACTTGCTTATTTTTGGGTACTAAAATGGCGCAGTCATTCGCAGCCACGCCTTTCTTGATTTTCTCTTTTATATCCAAGGCACAGGCGATAATCTCATCACGGGGATAATCGGCTTCAACCAGACGCAATGGATGAGATTCCTGGTGATTACTGACGAGTTTTTCCTTAGTGATGGAGCTTTGCAAAAGCGCATGCGCAGAGTCTAGAATGACCTGGGTAGAACGATAATTATCAATTAGCGTGATGAGGCTAGCCTTGCCAAAAGAATGTTTAAAACCCTCAAAATACGCCAGTGATGCCCCGCCAAAGCTGTAGATCAGCTGGCGATCATCCCCGACGACGAAAATATTTGGTTTTTCAACTTCTCCCCAAACCCTAGCTAAAAATTCATTTTGTACTCCGCTGGAATCTTGATGCTCGTCTATTAAAATATATAAATACTTTTCCCGAATTTCATCCCGCGCCTGGTCGCTATTTTCTACAATTTTTACTAAATTCTCCAAGACATCATCATAATCAAAAACATTCTTTTCTTTTTTTGTTTCCTCGTAGAGCTTGAAAAATTTAGCGACTTCGCGCGTGCGGTTTAATCCTTCTATGTTTTTTAAGATTTCTTTTCTGATTTGCCCTTTACTTTCCCCTCGGGAAGAAATATTTTCCGGATTCTCTTTTAAACCACTGATATCTTTTTCAATTTCAATTAAAAATTCTTCCGGACTCAGGCGCTCGCGCTTCAGCAATGAAATCAAGGATTTTAAATCCCCGAAATATCTGGAAGCGTCGGAACGCGGACGGATATATTCCCAGTCATTGTCGTGTAAAACTTGATCAGAAAGCGTTAGGGCATCTGTCTCATCCATCAACTTTGGAACTGTTTCTAGGTCAAGAACGGCATAATATTCTTCAATGATTTTCATTCCAAAGCTGTGAAAGGTAAAAACATTGACCTTATTCCCGGTTGAACCAATGTATTTGCGAAGGCGCTCTTTCATGGCTCTTACACCGGAATTCGTAAAAGTCAGGCATAAAATACCGTCAGCTTTGGTATCTGTTCTTAGAAGTATATTTCCTATCCGCAGAGCCAATATCTGCGTTTTGCCCGTCCCCGGACCGGCCACCACCATGACTGGCCCCTCGATAGAGTTCACCGCTTCCTTTTGAGCTTTATTAAGCTTTTTATATTCCTGGTCAAATGTACTCACTTTTGCCATGAATGCATTCTAGCATTTTTAATTTATCATATCACACAAAATTATAATTTCTGTCTTGGAAAAGGATGTAAATGCGCGGCAATACCGATGGCGGCCGCAACAATAACCAGATTCTTTATAATGTACTGCCCTTCCAGTGTGGGTATCAAAAATCCACTCCAGGTTTCTTGGGGTAAGATAAATAATGGCATAAAAGTTGTAATCATATGAATAAATAAAAGCGGAATGACGATGCGTTCAAAACCGCGAATAAGAAAAAGAATTCCAATCAGCATCTCCAGCAAACCAAATAAAATAATGAACGTGGAAAAATCCATCAAAAGAATCATCTGTTCAAAAAGTTGCTGGACTAATTCACTGGCGGGAGACAGGCCAATAACTTTCAGAATACCAAAATAGAAAAAAATCACAAATAAACCAAGACGCGCGACGGGAACCGAAATCCGCCTAAAAAAATGTATTAGCTCAAGATCTATATTGCGGATGGACATGTAAACATTATACTACAAAAAACTAAAATTTTGCAGGATGTCATATTATTTCAAGATTCATAAAGATATTTATTCAAAAACTCTAGTATACGAGGATTATATTAACAAATGAGGAGTAAAGACAAATCTTTCCAAAATATTTTTATCACATTTACCTTACCTACGCTATAGCGTATGTTATGTAAATAATAGATAGTCCTATTGTTTTAACAATTCAATCACTTCTTGGTCAGACACTTGTGGAAAATTATAATAATACGCTCCAACGGCTCCAAGATAATCTCGAGCATCGTCAAGAACGATCACCGCATCTGCCTCTTGACGCAACTCTATTATTACTTCATGAGGCGCAACCGGAATCGCTACGACCAGCTCCTCGGGATTCTCTTTCCGAATTGACTTTATTGCCGCACGAATAGTAAGACCGGTCGCAATGCCATCGTCTACCAATATGGCTGTCTTCCTGCTAATCTCTTTTGGGATTCGTCCACCTCGGTACACTGTAACGCGCCGCAATGCTTCATTTTTCTGGTGCAGACTTTCTTCTTTGAGCCAATCCGGATCAACGGATTTAACCTCTTCTTCATTGCATAAAAGCGAGCCTCTCTCGTCTACTGCGCAAATTGCGTATTCGGGATTAGTCGGATGCCCAATCTTGCGCACGACGACAATATCCAGCGGAAGATTTAATGCTCGCGCGATTTCATATCCAATTATCACCCCGCCCCGCGGAAGCGCCAGGATCACGGCATTTTTCCCGCGATACTGCGAGAGCTTTTCCGCCAGGCGACTTCCAGCATCTTTTCTGTCAGTAAACATAGCCATAGTTATTTTCTTATGGATTTTATATTCCTCCCTTTTTTAGGAGTTCGGAGCGCATATAAGCCAAAAGCTTTTTAGAGGCCTTTATTCTTTGTTCATCATATAATCCAGCAAGCACGCGTTCCTGCACTTCAATATCCGCCAGAGTAAGCCTGCCTTTCTCAAAGCGTTGGAATAATACTTCGTCCATATAACCTAAGCATAAAAGCTCAATATCTCTTAGATGCGGGCTTTTGTTGTTTGTTGCAATCTCCCGAATTCTGGAACGAAAATCATCCGGTGGTATTTTTTGTGTCAAATATTCAGGCCCCCCACTGCCACTTTTTTTCTCTATCATTTTGATATTATACTTGTATCTATACCGAATGGCTACTTTTATTTCTTGGGCGGGACGAGAGTGGGAGTTAGATAACGATGAACTAAATTTTCATACTCGGTGTAGATTTTTTTATCAATCTTCCAATCGACTTCATCCAATAGTGGTCTCAATAATAATTTCTTTGCCTTATCCAGGTACGGCGGGTCGCAAACTCTGAAATAGGGTTGCTCCCAGCAATTCAAAAAAACAATCTTCGCGCTCCAAAACTTATCTATTTTTTCAAGCATCTTATAGTCGCTTTCGTGGAGTTCTGGTTTCCACCGAAATTTTACTTCCACGAAAGCAGGCTTGCCTTTTTTATCAACTACAATAAAATCGGGGATTGCCCGGATTTTTTCTCCCACTTCGCTGTAACGGTCAAACTTGTTATCAAGTTGGGCAAGGTTTTGGACAATTGCTTCATAGCCAAAACGATAGATAATATTGCCAGACTGGTGCATTAATTCCTCAAATAAAGTTTCGGCCATCCGGCCCTTGAGCATACTTTCAGCAAAATTTGTTTGATTCATAAAATATTTTTATTGTTTTAGCCAAATATAGCTAATGTAAATCGCTAGCAGTATGGAAAGTAACCACAGAATAGGAGTCCAACTCATAAAAAGTTCCGACCATGTTGCACCAATGGCGACACCAAGAGATATCATTGCGATCTTAAACAAACTCCCTTGCCACCACTTTAAAGTAAATGATTTAAATATGTTCATAAATTTATTTTAACATAAAACTTTCCTTTTGGGAAAAATAGTGTAAATTAAGAGATACTGGAGGCGTCGCATAGCGGTCTAGTGCACCACCTTGGAAAGGTGGCAGGCTCGAAAGGGTCTCGTGAGTTCAAATCTCACCGCCTCCGCCAAAATGAGAGCTAGCTATACTGAATCTCGAAATTTTTATAACCCACTATATCTTTTTCCTCAATTTCCACTCTCTCAACTTCGGCCCGCAGAGGTCCCTTTTTACACCAGGCTAGAAGCTCTTCTAAATTTTCTTTCGTGCCTTCGGCTTCAATAAGTACACTGTCATCTCTTTCATTCCTTACAAAACCTTTGATATTCAAGTTTTCAGCTTCTTCCCTAGCCGAAGAGCGAAAATTAATTCCCTGCACCCGGCCATAGATTTTAACCGTCAAATGTTTTAGGTTTTCCTTACTCATTATTTTAGCATTTCCAAAAATTCTTCTTCATTGATTACTTTCACGCCCAGTTTCTCCGCAGTTTTCAGTTTGGAGCCAGACTCCTCTCCCACCACCACATAAGAAGTGTTTTTAGATACCGAGCCTACTACCTTGCCGCCCTGCGCAATGATTTTTTCTTTAGCCATATCGCGAGACATCGTTGATAAAGTGCCTGTCAGCACGAAAGAGAGTCCTGTGAACCTCCCCCTTTTTTTCTTTTCTGCTTTTTCTATCACCACGCCATTTTTTTGCAGTTTTTTTATAAAATTTAAATTATTTTTATCTTGGAAAAAATTATATAAACTTTTGGACACTGCCGGGCCGATATTCTCTATTTCATTTATTTTCTCAATACCGGCATTGATGACATTTTGCAAAGTGACAAAATGAAGGGCAAGATCTCGCGCTGTCTCTTCTCCCACATGCAGAATGCCAAGCGCCCAAAGAAATTTTGAAAGTGGAATTTTCTTTTTATGTTCTATTTCTTTGATAATATTCTCGGCTGATTTTTCTCCAAAACGCTCTAAGGGAGCAATATCTTCTTCTGTAAGAGCAAAAATATCTGCCGCGTCGGTTATCAAGCCCTCGTCTTTAAATCGTCTTAAAATTTTTGGACCTAACTCATATATTTCAAAGACAGATACAAAATGCTCTAAATATCTTTCATCTTTGGCCGGACATTTTGAATTAGCGCAATAGTATGCAACCGAAAGACCCCCTCCCCTTTGGTACTCCCCCTTAGCAGGGGGAGAGGAATTCCTCCCCTCCTTATTGAGGAGGGGATCGGGGGTGGTGATTCTTTTCTCCACTTTACCGCCACAGGCTGGACAATGGGTCGGCATTTTAAATTTTTTCTCTTTACCGGTACGCAGGCGAATCAACACTTCTACAACTTTTGGAATAACATCACCTGCTTTTTCTACTACCACCGTATCCCCGATACGCAAATTAAGACGCTCTATCTGGTCCATGTTGTGCAAAGTCGCTTTGGATACTCTGGAACCCGCGACCAGCGTCGGCTCAAAAACTGCCAGCGGCGTGAGCACTCCAGTGCGCCCAACGTTAACTAAAATTTCTTGCACTACGGTCGTCGCTCTTTCAGCCGGATATTTAAATGCGACCATAAAACGCGGAGCTTTTCCAACCACGCCTAGTATTTCCTCTTGTTTCAAGTTATCAACGGAAATTACGATACCATCTGTGCCATATGGAAAATTCGGTCTTATTTTTTCAAACTTTTTTATAAACGTAATTATTTCTTCTATGCTTTTACATTTAGCTTCTAGTTTTTCAACCTTGAATCCTAAATTGCGAAGTATTTCATGCTTAGCAGAGTGAGTGGTGAGAGCATCAGGCGAGGCTATATCATAAGCAATAAAATCCAAATGTCTTTCAAGGGTTAACTTTGGATCAAGCTGACGAAGACTTCCCGCGGCGGCATTTCTAGTATTGGCAAAGAGTGGCCTGCCTTTTTTCTCATTGTCAAGGTTTAACCTTGACAATGTTTTCTTGCTCAAAAGCGCTTCGCCGCGAACTTCCAGAAATTTTGGAACAACCCCTCCCCCTGCTAAGGGGGAGGCCGGGAGGGGGTCTAGAACAAGTGGAATCGAACTTATAGTTTTAAGATTTTGAGTTATATCTTCGCCGATAAATCCATCCCCTCTAGTTGCACCCTGAACAAATTTACCATCTTTATAAATAAGTGAAACTGCCAATCCGTCAAATTTTACTTCGCAAAAATAGTTAAACTTGGCATTTTGCGGTAAAAGTTTTTTAACTCTTTTCTCCCAATTATAAAGCTCTTCGTATGAAAAAGCGTCATTTAAAGAAAGCATCCTAATTTGGTGTTTCACTTTGACAAATTTATCAAGTGGTTTGCCCGCTACCCTATTTTCCGGCGCATTGATATCGTCAGGCTTATAATCTTTTTGGGGATATTTTTGTAATAACGCTCTCAACTCACGAGTTAAGGAGTCGTAGACATCATCAGTAACCTTAGGCGCATTTGCGACGTGATACGCACTCCTCAACCGTGTGATTTCGCTTCGTAAGCTCTTTATTCTTTTCCGGACTTTTAATTTATCCATACTAAAATCAGAAAAATTAATAAGAAATTTTAAGCTCGCGTTCAATGCGATCCGGATTAGATGACAAACATGTCATAGGGTCGCCAATATTATATCCTTTTGAAACAATGGCCGTTGTTGTGGCTGGAGGATTAGTATTATCTTTTTCAACATTTACGGTGGCGCAACTGGCGCCTGCGCCACCCAACCCAGAAACAACAAAGTTCCAAGATTGCTTTGTGCCTGGGCTTGGTACGAAAGAACTGGCGGGAGGTTTATCATTAAAAAGCGCATATTCAATGCCGGTATCAGCCGCCAAAAAAGCATTATTGGTATCTTTGGCCGAAGTACCAAACTTTACTTCTTTCAGCGCTATATTAGCAACACCCAAGGCTATAGCTAAAAGAATACTTGAAAGCGTAAATGCAAAAAGTATTACAAATCCCTTATTCCTTTTTATTTTTCCTATCATCATTATTCTATCCAATTAAATAAACTCTCGGAGAAAACTATATTATAACTCCCGGAACTTTGTGTCCAATAGAGAGTGGAAAAAACTTTTATTTCATTAGGACTAATAACAGTTATTTTAACCTTCCGAGTAAAACCGGAGTTTACACCCGTCGTGTAACCATATTTCCCTGTTATTTCATCATATAAAAGTGGAGGACAAGATGCGCCACAAGGACTGACGGTGATTCCCGCCATTGGCTGTACAGGATTTGCGTAATTTAAATTTTGATCATCAAAGTAGCAACCGTTGCCTATTTGGCATGAACTGTTTATAAGCTTACTATTAAAACTATTCCAGCCAGTCTGACTGTCAGTTGCATCATAAAGCACAAAAGTGTCACGCATATTTCTGATATATTCAATGCCCTCCTGCGCTAAGTAGGAGGCTATTATTTTCGTTTTGGCATAATTAGTATTAGCAATACCCTGAGTCAGAACTACCAGTAAAGCCAAAATTGACATAGTAAAAATTGAAATAGCAACAAGCGTTTCTACAAGAGTAAAACCTTTATTCTTTTGTTGATAAATTTTTTTCATTTTATATATCTATCAATCTTTGAGAGACTGAAGTTTGTAAGAAAAAAGGCGTGACAACATTTTTAAAAGTTATCTTGCCAATTAATCTAATACTAACAAAGGGCTGTTGTTGATTTCCTAAAACCGGCTCGGCGCCCAAGACTGAAAAAGAAGACATTTGATCAATCATAACTTCATCCGGAGTCAGTTGGACAAAACTAGACGCAACATAAGGACCCAGGGTAGATTTAAAAATTTTACCGGTATTGTCTATATAGTAAACCCACTGATCATTATTGTTGCTAGGGGCGCCATTGGCAGACTCAAAAGCTATTCCCCATCCATTGGCGCAGGACAAGGGAGTAGATACATTGGATAAATTATCACTCCCCGCGAGGCAATGATAGCGATAGCCTGTTCTTAAATTTCTGGACATGTCTTCCATAATGAAACTCAAATTATCTATAATTGAGCGCATACTTTGCGATTTTTGGTGAAGTAAATTGGCATTTAAAAGAGCACCCATGCCGGCCATAATAATAACTAGAAAAAGAGAAACAGCAATCATTGTTTCTACCATTGTATAACCTCTTCGCTTATTAATCTTTTGAAAAAATTCTTTTTCCATGTTTATTGAATGACTAACGCACCCTGACCGCCAGTACCACCAGTACCACCACCACCGACGCTACCGCCGCCGCCGCCGCCGCCGCGAAAACCTCCCGCAAGCGACTTACCACCGCCACCGCCACCGCCACTACCGCACGTATAGCAACCGCCGCCGCCGCCGTTGCCGGATGCACTACCACCGGGTCCGCCACTCGAACCTCCGCCGGCGCCACCCTGATCACCGCCAGATCCCCCGCTACCGCCACCGCCGCCTTCTTGACCACGCTCATCGTTGCCACCACCACCACCACCACCACCAGGACCGCCGCTCCCACCGCTCTTGCCACTAGTACCCTGACCGCCATCAGTAGTTCTACCACCGCCACCGCCATTACCCCCGTTTTCACCACTGCCAGAGGCGATGCCCCCGGCACCTCCATTAACACCACTACCACCGCCGGTAAGCTGAAATCCTCCCGGAAGAAACTCCGTCGTCCCACCATCGGCATTGACGCCGCCACCAGCTCCAACCCTTGCCGTATAAGTTGTCCCAGGATTAAGAGTCACGCCCACACCCGAGGTATGAGACGCACCGCCGCCGCCGCCGTTTCCGCCGGACTGGCCACCGCCACCACCAGCCACACCTTTTACTATTACTGAAGCACTAACATTAACAGTTATGGTATAAGCGCCGGGGGTGGTTAGATTTAAAGGCCCGGAACCAATTATATGTGTGCCGGAAGTGGGTCCGCTATAGGTAATGGTGGGCGTAGGCGGAGGAGTGGGATACGGATATGCATAAGGAGTTTGATATTGATACTGGTATTGGTATTGATATTGATATTGATATTGATATTGATATTGATAAGCGTATGGAGTGGTATAGGGCGTTGCATAAGGAGTGGTATAGGGCGTTGCATAAGGAGTGGTATAGGGCGTGGCGTGGGGGAGAGGATTACTTTCTATTTGGATCCTGCCTGAAGAGTACACTTTTATTGCAGCAGTAGATGATTTGGGTGAAACTATAGATACTTGAACATAAGAGATGGGGGTTGCTAGGGGTAAAATAATTTGCGAAGATTTTATAATTGCGCCTGAATTAGGCCTTGTAAAAGTTATAGTCAAGTCATTTAAATTATGAGGGGTAATATCGCCTTGATAAAAAACATCCAAACTAGAGATACTGTTTCCTTTTGTAATAATAATTTTTTCCAGGCATTCACCGTTCCCGGCGCAGCCAGGGTCATTAAAATCTTTATTCTGATCTACATCAGTAAAATAAATAAAGTTCTTATTTTCAGAAATAGGATTTAGATTAAAGTAAACTCCATAAGACGGCTTCCAGGTTGAAGGAGAGGTGATAAGAGCCTGTTGCGCGGGTGGTGGTAATTTACCTGATAGAGATAACTTTTGCGCTTCAACAACTTTTAGAGCAATATCACTGGCCAAATTTTTAATATCCACCTTTGCTTGAAATTCCCCGTAATTGAAAAGAACCACAGAAGTCATTACAGAAAAAATACCCAAAACAACAATCAGTTCTGTGAGGCTCATGCCTGCCTGCCAGCAGGCGGGCCTCTTATTATTTTGTATTTTTATTAATTTAAACATAAGCAAAAAGATTCAAGTCAAAAATAAATACTAAAAATGCGCCAAAAACTAAATACAAGGCAAAAGGAATTTCGCTTTTCATCCCATAGCCCTTCCTAAAAATAATAAAACATAGTCCTATTATAGCTCCAGTCCAGAAAGCGACCACCACAGCCGAGAATGCCAGGGAGGTCCCCAGGAACCATCCCAGGCCTAGGGCAAGTTTGGCATCTCCCAATCCCATCCAAGTACCACGTGATACCAGCCAAAACAAAGCAAAAGGTAAACCTATAAATACACCCGACAAAAACTCCAAAACTGACGGAATATGCCAAGAAAAAACAGGAAAAATAAAAAAATTATTGCTTGCTTGCCCCGCCGTGGCGGGGAAGAAAAATAGGCCGACGAATGCCAGAACGCCAAAAACAAAAGAAAGCATGTCTGGAATTATTTTATGCCTTAAATCATAAACTGCGATAACTACGAGCAATGAAAACATCACTGCATAATATGCATAAGTAATAGTGAATACTAATGCAGAAAAAAATAAAACGTCTTGCAACTTCAAAAAAAGCAAGGCAAATATTAAGCCAGTTATGAATTCAACTAACGGATAAGTAGTTGAAATTCTTGTACTACAAGTTCCACACCTGCCTCGAAGTACAAAAAAACTAATTAGCGGTATAAGCTCATACCAACGGAGTTTGTTTTGGCAAGACATACACGCGCTTCTCCCGCCAAAAGATCTGGCTGTATTGAGTCGGCAAATTACAACATTTAAAAAACTCCCGATAATCAGACCCAAAATAAATAAGATGGTTGTAAGAATAGCTATCATCTAAGCTTACGCTAATTGCAAGTAAAACTGGTGCCATTTATAGCTCCCGAAGGATCAGAATTGACCATTCTGGCTATGCCTGTAACATCTACGCACCAAGAAGTGTTCGGTATTAGTTTTAAGCCTACAGCCACAGCCCAAGTAGTATCGGAATTATAACAAGAGTTGCCATTGCCTCTAAAGGTTGCTTCAGCTATGGCATTAGCTATAACTTTATCTTTAGACAACATATTAGTCCCGGACGCATTATAAGTCGGGCAAGGGGCAATGCTAAAAGTTGAACCTCCGACAGGTAAATAAGAATTAAAATTGTCAAGAAAAAAAATCTCAGCGACAGATCTCATGGTGGCTAAATTACTCTTTACACCTGTATCGGAACCTTTTAATTTAGCACTGCCTAAGTACCCAAGAGTAATACTGGCCAAAACACCAACAATCGCCACGACAACCAAAAGTTCAATCAACGTAAAACCTGCCTCTTTTTTAAATATATTCATAGTCAAATAAAAGTTTCAGCCAAAGGCTGATCCGCCTCTGGCGGAAATTATTATAATAAGAAACACCTGTATTATACCACATCCACAAAAACAAAAAACCACCTCTGTAGGGGTGGTTTTTTGTTTCAAAAAATCCAAAAAGACTAGCAATCTGTGCCATCAGCAATTGTTCCTTTGGCTGTTGAAACGCCAGTTGAATCAACACACCAGTGGGTGTTTGTTCCTTCCGCGACTTTCAGTTGAACAGAGGCTACCCAGGCGGATGTGGTGGAGGCGCATAAACTTGTTCCGCCGGATGCAGTCAGCGCCGCATTAATTGCGTTGGTAATAACTGTATTAGCAAAAAGAGAGCCGGCTGTTGCCGCCGGACAAGCACCGGCAGTGTTGGCATTAAGGCCATATCCATTAGGCGATGTCTGGTCGTATACAAGTTCAGCCTGCGCTCTAATGTTTGCCAAGTTTGCTTTGATGGCCGCATTAGCGCCTTTGGCGCGCGCAGTGTTAAGTGACGCAAGCACAACTGAAGCCAAAATTCCAATGATCGCCACAACAACTAAAAGTTCAATTAATGTAAATCCCTCGGTCGTAGACCTATGGGCGAGACCTTTTTTGAGATTCATTTTCTTCATAAAATTTGTAATTTTATCCGCCTATAGCGGAATAATTTCGACTTATTTTTAATCTTCTAATTATAACATATGCGCAAAAAAGTTATCCACAGATACCACCTCGCCCTTCGGGCGCTCCTCCTTACCAAAGGAGGAGAGGATTCCTCCCCTCCTTATTGAGGAGGGGCAAGGGGTGGTGATTCTAGCTAATCCCCCCCGCCAGATTGTAAATCGGCATCAAAACGGAGACCAAAAGTATTCCCACCCCTAAACCTAAAATCACAATCATTATCGGTTCTACTAAACCGACCAATGTATCAACCGCGTCATCTACTTCACGCCTGTAAAAATCAGTTAAGGTTTTTAAAATAGGTCCCAAAGAACCTGTCTCTTCTCCGACTGTCACCATCTGCACCATAATACCGGGTATTTCTTCTCCATGTTTTTCAAATGCAGCCGAGAGAGCCAAGCCCGATTTTACTCCATCCGCTACTTCTCCTAAGATTTCTTTATATACGCGGCTACCGACGACATCAGCGGTAATATCTATCGCCCGGACGATCGGAACACCGGAGGAAAGCATCGTATTCAGATTGTCCGTTATTCTGGAAAGATAAAGCTTTTTATATAGATTGCCGATGAGCGGTGTAGCGAGACGCATTTTATCTAAATAGGCTTTCCCTTTCTCGGTGGAAGATAATCGCCAAACCCAAATAGCTAAAAGTACCAAAAAAATTAGAACCAGAAAACCATAGTGAACAAAAAAATTAGAAAGCGCAATGACTATTTTAGTATAAATGGGCACTGCTTGGCCAGAGTCCAGAATAATTGCGGAAAGCTTTGGAATCACAACTACAAACATCAGACTCATCACTACCAAAAAAGTAAAAATAACAAAAGCCGGATAAATGAGCGCGTTTCTAGCCTTAGAAGTAAGAGAATATTGACGATCTAAATATTCCGCCAAATGTGAAAATGTCTGATTGAGCTTGCCAGTTTCTTCACCTACCTTAACCATATTGATGTAAAAATCTGAAAATATGTCTGGATGCTTAGAAAGCGCTCCGGAAATAGAAACTCCCGCCTGGAGATCATCGCAAATTTGAGTGAGTTTATGGCCGAGAAGTTTGTTTTCCGTATTGGCGGCCAGCATAGTAAAGGCTTTCAAGGCAGACACTTGCGCTTCAAATAAAGTTGAAATCTGACGGGAAAGAATAACTATATCTTTGGTTGAGACCTTATTAAAAAAAGAGACTGAAAAAAAAGATTTACTCTCTGTTTCGTCTTTAATGGAAATAACCACCAGCTCTCGGCGCTGAAGTCCGCTGATCGCCATATCACGGTTGGGCGCATCAATTTCCCCTTCTTTATTTATTCCTTCGTCATCTATGGCTTTGTATTTGAATAACATCCCAGTACTAAAATTTTATTAATAATATTCATCTTTATGCCCCGTAATCAAAAATTTAGTACGGGACAGGTAAAATTATATCATGCGCTTAATACCTTTAGGATTGAGTGAATACTGATAAGCATTCTCTATTGAAATTTCTCCAGCCCGCACAAGCTCCGTCAGTGAATGATTCAAATCTATCATTCCAGATTCCATTCCTGTTTCTATAACGACATCTATTTCATGCGTGCGTTTTTCACGAATTAAATTTGACACAGCGACGTTGTTTAAAAGGAGCTCGTAAGCGGGAATAAGCCCGCCGGTAATTCTAGGGATAAGCCTCTGGGAAAAAATGCCCAGCAGCGACGCCGCCAGCTGGGTGCGAATTTGATCCTGCTGGTCACCTGGAAAAGAGTCAATTATCCTATCTATTGTCTGAGAAGCATTATTAGTATGCAAAGTTGAAAGTACTAGGTGTCCTGTCTCGGCCGCGCTCACGGCCGTGGCTATCGTTTCCGGTGTTCGCATTTCCCCAATCATTATTACATTCACATCTTCACGAAAAACTGATTTAAGCGCTATGTGAAAGTCCTTGGTATCAATACCGACTTCACGCTGATTGATTATAGATTTATCAGGTATATATACATATTCAATTGGATCTTCAATCGTTATGATATGGCGCGCTTGTTCTTTATTGATTAGGTTAACCATGGCCGACAGAGTTGTTGATTTGCCTTGTCCAACCGGACCGACCACCAGAAAAAATCCCTGCTTTTTACGAGCCAGATCAGCCAGGATAGCAGGCAAATGCAGTTCCGCCAGAGTCTGCACTTTTAATATCAGTCGAAAAACTATATTGATTAAACCTTTCTGAAAAAAGGCATTGCCCCGGAGCCTGGCTTCTCCACGGAAATCATAAGAGAAATCTGTCTCCTGATTTTCCATGAATCTGTCAATTTTGTCCTTGGATAATACTTCACCCAAAATTCCAATCATGTCCTCTTCCGTAAAAACCGAATGTTTCGCAAGAAATATAAGTTCTCCAGACACACGAATAGCCGGCATGCGTCCGGTACCTAAATGCAAATCTGATCCACCTTCGCGGATAACGATCAAAATAAGTTCTTCAAGTTTTTTCTTATAATCCATATATCAGCTCATTATACTATAAAATGACTTCCGCAAACAACGCCTGGCAATTTACCCCCACACCTTCTTGGGCATGCCCAAGAAGGTGTGGGGGTTTACTCATTCTCATTGCTGAAATTATAGACTTCGGTGAAAGGAATGACGCCTTCCAGGGATTTGAGCATTGCGTCTTCTCTCATCATCAGCATGCCCTTTCTGCGGGCTGCTTTGTAAATTTCGGCATTAGTGGGATTCTTTAAAATGACGCTTTGCATCTCCTTGTCTATTTTAAACATTTCAAAAACAGCAATACGGCCTCTCGTGCCAGAAGGACATTCGGGAGACGGAACTGTGTCATACATTTGCCCTTTTACCCCGATTTCTTTTTTAAATTCAGCCGGTAAGTCTTTCATTTGTTCTTCGATTTGCATTTTAATGCTCTCATCCATCGGCACCAGTTTTCGCGAAGTTGGGCAAGTCATGCGAGCTAAGCGCTGAGCGATGGATAGGATAAGAGTCGGCGCAATCAAGTAAGGATCAATACCCATGTCAACCAGACGAGGCACTGCGCCGATAGCGTTATTGGTGTGGAGCGTTGAAAGCACCAGATGTCCGGTTAAAGCCGCTTGAATGGCCAGTTGAGCCGTTTCTTTATCCCGTATCTCTCCAACCATGATTATATCGGGGTCTTGACGAAAAACGGAACGCAATCCAGAAGCAAAAGTATATCCGATCTCGGGCATCATTTGCGACTGATTTATGTCAGGCATGTGATATTCTACCGGATCTTCTAGGGATACGATATTGCTCTCTTCTTTGTCAAGCTCATTCATCATTGAGTACAGAGTCGTAGTTTTTCCAGACCCCGTTGGACCGGTAATCAAAATAAGTCCATAGGGCTTATTTATGGCTTCGCGAATCATCTTAAGATTTGTTTCCGATAGACCTAATTGGTCCAGTGGCTTGACTCCCTTTTCGGAATCCAAAATACGTATAACAACTTTCTCGCCATAATAGGCCGGCATGGTAGAAACACGAAAATCAATCTTACGCCCGTCAATGCTGGCGCTAAATGATCCGTCTTGAGGTTTTCTTTTTTCATCTAATCGAAGTTTAGCCAAAATTTTTACCCGCGCCACTATTCCATCGTAAATGTTAGGCGGCAATATGATGGTGGTATGCAAACTTCCATCCACTCGAAAACGCACCTTTACTTTTTCTCCGGTGTACTCAATGTGTATGTCCGAGGCACCCCCTTCTATGGCATTGCGCAGGATAACGGCGACAATCTTTATAACTGGCGCATCTTCCACTATTTTTGCTTCTTCGCCTGGTTTTATATTTTTTATCTCTTTGCTTAAATTTTCCTCACTGAGACTTTTAGCTTCAATCATTTTCTCTTGATCTAATTCGCTCAGCGCCTCTTTTACTTGGCTGGATATACCTTTATAAGTTTCCATTATAGCCTCATAATCGCTTTTAGAAATGAGAAAAATCTTGAAAGGAATACCGAGCTTGGCGGAAATAAATTGCAACGCATCAAGCGCCTGCATATCTTCTCCATTTGTGATACCTACCTCTAATACTCCTTCCCGCAATTCAATTGGAGCAAAGTGATAATGGGCTGCCGAATCCGCTGAGATATATTTTAGAGCATCAAAAGAAGTCTCCTGCCTGTTCACTTTTTTTACCGGTATTTGCAAATATTGCCCTTTTACCTCAAGAATTTTCTCCTCTGTTATGCCGGACTCAATTAGCGCTTCATCCATATCTCCATTATATTTCTCTTTGGCGCGACTTTTAATCTCGCCTATTTGGCTCTGACTGATTACACCCTCTTTAGCTAACTCTTCTAAAAAACTCATAATTAAATTAATTTGCTAGATCAGTTCCAAGTGGAGCGAACGGATTGGGCCTGCCTTCATTTCCATCTGGCGTAAGGATGATACTGGAATCATGCAAAGAACCAAATGCGCCATCAGAAAAAATAGCATCATTTAACTTTATATTTTTAACACTCAAGAGCAAAGAAAGAAAGTCTTTAGCAATTGAGGAATTTTTGTCTGCTGGAACTGTACTTGGCGCAATAGGATTCGATGGAGAAGAAATTAAGGTAGTTATATTAGGAGATGCCTTGATAAAAAAAACATAAATCAAAATAAAGGTTGTTGCGATTGCTAGAAATATTATTATATTTTTTGTTTTTGGCGTCATTTTAATTTTTCAACCAATAAGTTCTAATTTTAAAATCATATTTATAAGACTCCGGCAAAGAAGGGTTAAGCCCGCTGCCAGTATTAGATGAAAATTGAATTGATGATATGTCTACAATCCGGAGGTTTCTCTCCAGGTCTCTGGTAAAATTAAGAAAATTATTATAAGTACCGGCTGTAGAAAACCCTAAATCCCAGATTCCGTAATCCTTGCGTGAAGGTTCAGAGACTCCACCCCCCGCTACAGCTCCCGTCACCCCCGGGGTAGCGCCTTTGGTAGCGCTTTTGTCGGTTGTGGTATTGTACTTCACATCTTTCAATGCCATACCATACGGTGACGCTATTTGCTCTATTTCAAGAACCAAACGTATATTGTCAATATTTTCCGGCAAAAGTTTTTGGAGTTTTATTAAATTATCCGGATTAATAGAATTGTATTTAGCGGTTAATTTATCCCGTTCATTTTCAAGCATTTTAGAATTATTGAGCGCTTCGTCATAAGATGCCACCTGCGTGCGCAGCAGTGTAATATCATTAAAAAGAGGATTGGTAAATACGAAAAAAACGGCCAGACTGATTCCTATTAAAATAACCGGCATAACAAATCTCATCATAAAAAATTTAACTCTCGGTCAAGAGCATAACTTTGTAATCAACAAAACTTGGATCGACCGAAAATTCTAAATCAAAAAGGACATTACCTTTGTCATCCAGCGCCAGATTGGAAAAAACAGGGTCAATTAAATTTTTATTTTTAGCAAAAAGGTCGGACTGAAGCGCGATAGAACGATAGCCAATTGCCAAACCACTCATTTTAATAATTACTTTCGCATTTTTTTCAGTCCCAAAATCATAATTAAATTTGGTATAACGAACGGTTTTCATCGTCAGTGATTGCAGCGCCTGAAAAACAGGAGTTATGGCTATGTGTTTAGATAAAATTTCACTGGATGCCTTCAAACGTTTATCCAGCACCTGAAGCTCTGTTATTTTAGAAGGCTCAAAACGATTTTTGGCCAAATTCAGATTTTTTTCCATTTGCATGATATTTTTCGTTATGATTCCTTTGTAGAAATAAAGAGCGACGGTGGCCAAAAGTATCGTGAATAAAATAAAAATAGATATAACAATCAAAAAACCAACAGACCGGGTCGCGCTGGCGCGCTCTTGAACCATAGGTTTTTTAGGTATAAATGATGTTTGAAAATTCTGCTCCATAATATTTAATTATCGCATTTATTGTAATTTCCGCAACGCCAGTCCTAAGGCAACCGCAAACTCAGGACCCATCGTCTCCAGAACTTTTCCCAAAAATGCTGGGGCATTAACTTTAGAGAATGGATGGCCAATTTCTATTTCCGCCCGAAAATTATTTGCCGCTATTTCCGGAAGCCCCTTCAAAAGGGATCCGCCGCCTGTAAATATTACCTTACTGATAGTTCTATTGTACCTCTTTTCATACCCTAATAATACATTATTAGTCTCAGAAAAGATATAGTCAATGTGAATTTTAATAATATCCGATAAGCTTTTCTCCAGCGGATTTCCAAAAAGGCCGAACTCTTTCTTCATTTTTTCCGCTTCCGAAAAAGGAACACTTAAAGATTTAGAAATAGAGTCAGAAATGTCGGCTCCCCCTCTATCTATCGTGTGATAACTTTTAACCATGCCAAATTCAACAATGGAAAGTTTGGTGCGTGATGCGCCGAAGTCCATCAAGAGCACGGGAGAAAGTTCGTGTTCGAAATTCGCTCTAATTGAAGAAAATATTTCAATCTCAAAAAAAGAAGCCGACAGAGAGCATTGAGAGACAATGGAGCGATATTTAGAAATTGCATCATTCTGGGTCGCAACGACAAGCACATTTATCTTATCTGTTGGTTTTTGCGGAATATCAGAATTATTAATTGGCGCGTTCATTTCTTCAAAGGAAGATTCCTTTTTGGGCAATATAAAATAATCAAGCGAAACTTCCGTAATTGGTACTGGAATATACTTGCGAGCTTCGGTAGAAATAATGGTCGCCATTTCACCTTCCTTAATAACTGCCGGAAGTTCAACGGTAAAAATTAAACTTGATTGCACGGGAATGGAAAAGGCCGCCGAGCTAATCGTCACTCCGGACTGTTTCAAAACCTCTTTTAGAGCTTCCGCTACCTTTTCAACCGAGAGATTAGTGACACGTCCTGCGTCAAGGATGGCATAAGGACCAAGCGCTATCGCTCCGTAAGTCTCCAGTATTGCCTTGCCTCCTTTTCTTTTAATCTCAACCACTTTGATCGCTGAAGAACCGATGTCAACACCGACAGCACTACTTTCTGTACCACCTCCAAGTTTACTTATATCTGAGAAAAAATTTTTTAATGGATTATTCATCCGTGCTAATATTATAGCATAATGAGATTTTTAAACACTATATTAGATATGGTTTTCCCTGTGAATTGCATATCATGCGGAAAGCCGGGGGTGAATTTATGCCTAATCTGCTTATTGGATTCTCCGCTGGCAGAACGTGAAAATGCAAGATGGATTTTCCCTCTATATGATTATCGTCACCCACCTATCAAAAAAGCGCTGTGGTTATTCAAGTATAAGGGCAAGAAAAGACTGGCCAGTATTTTCGCGGAAATCTTGTATGGAAAAATTATGGAGGAGCTTTCAGAGTTAAGTTTAATGGAAAATTTTCGTGAGCCAATTTTAATCCCGATTCCCCTCTCCGCCAAAAGATACAGGGAACGCGGATACAATCAAGCAGAATTAATTTGCAAAGAGTTAATAAAGTTAGATAATAATGTGAATTTTAAACTTGAGAATAATATTTTAATCAAACCAAGAGATACAAAACATCAGGCGCACATTGAAAATAGGTCGGAACGCCTGAAAAATATTATCGGTTCTTTCACGGTAAAAAATGAGAGTATAAACTTGATAAAAGGCAGAAACATAATTCTGATAGACGACATCACCACCACCGGCGCGACATTGACTGAAGCCAGAAAAACTCTTAAACAAGCCGGCGCCAGAAAAATAATCGCTTTTACTGTAGCGCATTGAGTTTTCAATAAAATTTTACTGCCACATATCCCAAATCATGCCAGCGATATTTCTAGGCTTGCCCTCTAGGGCATAATAATGCAAATCTATAAACGGCAAAGAATTACATTCAATAATTCCCCACTTCTGCGAGCTAGCATCTTTAGTTGGATCGGGTATGATACAATCAAAGCCCACCACCGATAAACCCACTATTTTCGCAGCCTCTTTTAAAATAGGAACAAAGCTGGGATGTAAATCATCTAACATCTCTTTGGTTGTACCGCCAAACAGCCTGCCGATGCGGTGAGAAAGCGACAAGCAAACACCCGCCGGCAAAATATCATGAATAGTGAATCCTGATCGCAAAATATGATCATGTAATTCTTTGGAAATACGTATAGGCTCGACTCGTTTATGGCGTTGGCTATCTTTTTCCTCAATAAGTTCTCTGATTGTTTTTTGGCCATCACCTATCAAAGTCGGAGCATGTCCTTTGTAAAATCCCGCCAGAACCCCGCCCACCAAAGTTGCCCGGCAAACACTGCCTTTTAAATGTTCTTCAGCAATCAGATAGGAGCATATTTGCCCAGCAATATTAATACCCTCACGAAACTGTTGCAAGGTATTAATATTAGTAACGGTATGTCTGCCACGAGATCCTATTCGTGGTTTAACAATTATTGGTTTTTTAAGTTTAGAAAATACATTTTTAATATTTCTAAAACTCCAAAATGATAACTCAAAATAAGCCGGAACCGGAATGTTTTTATTAGAAAATTCTCGCTTCAGGATGACTTTATCATCCCAGTTTTTACTCATATCTAAAAATTCCGGTCTGATGGGGATGCTTTCAAAGTAAATATTTTTACCGTTTAGTGTCGCACGATACTGATCTAGAGGCTTGCCGATAAATATTACTTGTTCCATTATTATTCCCCTCTTTCTTGCTTCTTCCCAGATAACTCTAGAACGAAATGTATGTGCTCTATTAATAGCCGAAGAAAATTTTACAAGTTTAAAAAGTGCTAGTGTTTCAAATAAAAATCTGGGAATTAAATCGACAAAATCTTTTACAAAACTAGGGACATATTTTATAATTTTGATTGCGTGAGTGTCAAGGGTAATGGAAACCGAACTTCCTAAAAAGGAGAGTGTGTGGTTTATGGAAGCATCTCCACAATAAGAACAGGAACTTTTTTTTACGGATGATTCACTTTCTTGTTGCATAACAATACTAAAGAGACAGCTCACCTGCTGTCTCTTTTAGAATAAGTAAGTCACTTCTTATTTATCTCCTTGAATCATAAATAAATTAAATTGGAAAAAAATTGATAATCCGCGACCTTGTCCATTATATCATGGAATAGCTCCTGTCAAGACATTGAAATCATTGAAAGACTCGCTGGCTTTGCTTGCCCGCCGAAGTCTTGACGTAGGAGGGGCGGCAAATTCTCGCTCTTTGAATTATGAAAAAGAAATGGCCACCGCTCCCTTTCGAAAGTCAGTGGCCGTGAATGGATGTTCTGCGAGACATGGTTGTCTTTTCAGCGTTCCATCGCTCCGGCGACCCCGAACCTAGCGGATGGAGAACCTAGTGATATATCTGAATCTAGTCCCTCCAGTGATGTGCTTTTCGGGATCAGGCTTCAGATTGCTGACCACCATCCATCCGCCGTCGGCGGGGTTTGGTCCAGCCCAAGTGACGCTACTCGTTTCATCTGCGCCTTCTGAAAAGGGCGGTGGCGTATTGACGACGATGTAGACATCACTTTTCTCGAAGTTGCCTACAGAGTGGAGTCTGATCTCGCGAATGGGTGAGCAATAGACGTCAGTGAAAGGGCGATACCCCGAGATGGTCTCGACAATCTCCACACATGCCGTCTTTCCCACCAACTTCTCCACGACATTCCTGTTAGGAAGCTCAGCCGCGGTTCTGATCAGACCACCGGTAGTTGTGGCACACGAAGCGACGGCGAACACAAACGCCAGAACCAACAAACGGAAGCTCATGATTCCTCCTTGTCATTTTTGACGATTGGTTCGGTCATCGCGATGGTGGCTGTAGTCTCATAAACCTTTCGGTTTCTGAGCGTGCACCCCAGCGATCAAGCCGCTTGACTTCGTCGAGCGATCCCGAGAACGCCCCGAAGTGCCCTTTGTGTTCGGCACTGAAAGTCGCCTCGACGATAACGTACTCATCGCTCATCGCACGAAGATTTTCCGGGACGGGCCAGCCGACTTGGAGCCACACAGCGTTCTTGCTAATACTGTGCTCAAAGTCTTCGCGGTGGAGGTATAGGGCGTTGCCCTCGAACTCCAAGCGGCAAAAGCCGATAACCCGTACCAGTTTTCCGTCGTACTGGCTTGGGTTAGCGATCAACTGCACGAGAGAGACATCTTGCGCCTCTTGCACAGTTGCGGCATGAACCTGTGGCAGTGGAGTATCGCCACCGGAGCATGCGACCAAAACGGCGAATCCGAAACCAAGAACCAGCGAGCGGAAACCCATGACTGTTCCTCCTATGATGTACTTGTTCTTTTTAAAGGATATTCTTTTATAAAGAAAAAATCAAACGAAAAAAGAAACTCTTTCGAGTCCCTGTTTTCAAAAAATTGATTATGAAAAAATTTCTTTTGCCCTTTCAAAACATGGTTCGAGCCGATTTGTTTTTAGGTTCTTTGGCAGTTTGGAATGCTCTCGGCTTCAGAATTCATTTTGCCCGCCCG
>CAZYBS010000002.1:82400-119822 GCA_964645245.1 uncultured Candidatus Saccharibacteria bacterium | reverse complement strand
GAGAGAATCGAACTCTCATGATGTTGCCATCAATAGATTTTGAGTCTATCGCGTCTACCAATTCCGCCACCTGGGCATGATTTGAATATTACTTGAGTTTGTCTTAAAAATCAATTACAATTTAACGATGTCTAACTTATATTCCAACTCAATTTTCTGGATTGACACCGATAAAGTTAAACCGAACCCCTATCAGCCAAGACGGGATTTTGATGAAGTACGTCTACAAGATTTGGCTGATTCCATAAAACAATACGGAGTGCTTCAACCGCTCATAGTTTCCAGAGTAGAAGTAGAAAAAGAAGGGGGCGGAATTGTGACCGAATATGAATTAATTATCGGAGAACGCAGGCTGCGCGCAGCTATTCTGGCTGGAGTTTCGCAAGTGCCAGTCATAATCCGCGCCGGAGATACGGCTATTATGAAGCTGGAGTTGGCTATTATTGAAAACCTGCAGCGTGAAGATTTGAATGCGGTTGACCGCGCTCGGGCTTTTTTTCGCTTGGTCAATGAATTCAAATTCACTCATAATGAAATTGCCAAAAAAATGGGCAGGAGTAGGGAATATGTTTCTAATTCTTTGCGTATTTTGACTCTCCCGGAAGAAATTTCAGCCGGTTTATCGGAAGGCAAGATTACCGAAGGCCATACCCGTCCGCTCTTAATGCTGGCCGACCATCCGCAAGAGCAATTAGTGTTGTTCAAGGAAATTCTATATAAGAAAATTACTGTGCGCGAAGCGGAAAGGCTAGCGCGAAAAATTGCCTATGACCGAGTACGCAAGAAAGAATTTATGCCGGACCCGGAAATAACCGAATTAGAAGAAGAATTTCAAGAAAAATTAGGCACTCGCGTGCATATAGACAGAAAAGAATTAGGCGGGCAGATTAAAATAGATTTTTTTTCTACCGAAGATTTACGGGAGATTTTGGATTTGATAAAAAAGGCAGATAGTGAGAAAAAGCCGGCCGAAATGCTGGAAAATTATATTGCTAAAAATACTACTACTCCAGAGAGTCTAGAAAATACACCAATTGACGATAGAACAAAAGAGGAAATAAAAGAAGATGACACGGAACTATATAATATTTCTAACTTCAGTGTCTGAAATAAATTAAATAATAAATTAAGATGTACAGAATTTCTGCATATGCAGAAATCTTATACATCTGAATTTACTACAATATACTTGTAGTAAATCAATATTCGTCCATAATTGTAAAAGCCAGTCGACGTCCTCCCGGGGTCGCTGGCTCTTATAATTGTTACTCGAAATCAAACTTAATTACAAAACAAAATTTAAGACCGTCCAAAAGATTTAAGTCTGGCCAGTAAACTGTTTTTTTCCAGGTAGGATTTTATATGTTTTTTGGCAATGGTTGTTTTTACATATTCCAGCCACTTGCTGGAAGGGTGGGAATCTTTCTTTTTAATTATTTCTACAATATCTCCATTCTTTAATTTTGTAAAAATTTGGGACATTTTACCGTTTATTTTAGCCCCGGAAATATGGTCTCCGATATCCGTATGGATGGAGTAAGCAAAATCTATCGGATTTGAGTCTTCCGGCAAATCTACGACGTCTCCCTTGGGGGTAAAAATAAAAATACGATCATTGAAAAAATCCATTTTCAGATGTTCAATAAATTTTTTCGGCTCATTGGGCATATAATTAAAATCTTTCAACTCTTCAATCCATTTATATTTTAATTTATTATCTTTGATTTTCTTATTGCCATTTTCCTTATAAGCGAAATGCGCCGCAATACCATAAGCCGCTTCGGCGTGCATTTCCTTTGTTCTTATTTGAATTTCGGCGATTCCACCTGAACCGGTAAAAATAGTGGTATGAATAGAACGGTAACCATTAGGTTTGGGAACTGCTATATAGTCTTTAATCCTGCCGGGCAAAGGTCTCCAAATAGAATGAATCAAGCCCAAAACTCTATAGCATTCCTCTATATTTTCCACCACAATACGCAAGGCGACCATGTCATATATTTTTTCAATATCCATTTCACGCCTGACGAGCTTTTTCCACAAGCTGTATTTATGCTTCATTCGGTAATTAATTTCAACTACTTTGATTTTATTTCTACTCAATTCTTTTTCAAGCTCCTTTTTTACTTCGGATAAGTTTTTTTGATATAAATCTTTTTTTTCTTTTATTATTTCTTCTATTTGCGCGTATTCCTTGGGATAGGCATAAGGAAAAGCGGCGTCTTCCAACTCGCCTTTAAGTTTTCCCATCCCGAGACGGTTGGCTAGTGGCGCGTAAACTTCTATGGACTCTATCGCAATTCTGCGCCTCTTATCTTCCCTTATAAATTGCAATGTGCGTAAATTATGCAATCGGTCGGCAAACTTTATTATAACTACGCGTAAATCATCAGCCATTGCGACAAAGAATTTTCTCAAACTTTCTATGTGTCTTTCATGCCCACGATATTTTAAAGTTCCCAGCTTTGTCACACCTTTTATCAAGGAAAAAATGTCATGACCGAATTCTTTTTTTATTTCTTCTTCTTTTATTTCTGTATCTTCCAATACGTCATGCAGCAGTCCGACAGCTATGGTCTGTGTGTCCATTCCGAGTTTGGCAAGAATTTTCGCAGTCTCAAAAACATGGGTGAAATACGAGTCCCCGCTGAGCCTTTTTTGCCCTGCATGCGCGCGCTCCGCAAACTTATAGGCCTTTACTATAAGTTCTTCTTCTTTCTTATTTACCTCTCCCATTAAGTCTATTATTTCTTTCACGTTTACCATTAGGGGATTATACTACTAATTTAGTTTACCTAAAAGACCGCTCATATTATTGACTAGAAGCAAGCAATATGATTCAATGAAACAGGGAGGTTCTTGTATGAGAAATTTCACCAAGTTTATGGATTACTTGCTCGTCGTTCTCTTGGCTATTGGCTTTCTCTATCTTGGTTTCGGTCAAGCCGTCTTTGGCCAGGTGGACGAAATAGTGATGCGATGGGGCATGATTGGCGGAGGAGCAGCCTTCTCCTATCTCTGGATGGTTCGCCTTGGAGGCGACAAGGCCGGCTTTTCTGTCAAACTACCTATCATTACTATTTGCTGTGCAAGTTTACCTCCTTTGTCATGGCTCGCATGGGAAGGGAATAAACTTGCTTCTAGCCAGGAGCTGTTGTTCTTTGCTGTGGCTTTTGCGTTGGGTAGCTTGGTGAGTGTGGCATATTTTGTCTACGCCATGATTACTCTACTCCGATGGCGTACACCGAGTTTGCTACTGAAGAAATAAACAGCAGACTCTCAAGAGCCAGCGACACCGGGAGGACGTCGACTGGCTTTTACAATTACGGGCGAATATTAATTTACCACAATATATCGTAGCAAATTCAAGTGTATAAGATTTCTGCATATGCGTAAATTCTATACATGTAGCAATTTCTAAAAATCAATCTTCAATTTTCTTTATTTTATGAGGGTTGTGGTTTGGACAAGTTTTATTTGAACAACGTTCAGGAATAGTTTTGGTGCCTTGCATCATTAAGCTCCCACATTTTGCACAAATATTGCCGGTCGGCTTTGCTTTAATTGCGAATTTACAGTCGGGATAATTTGAGCAGGAATAAAAAATTCCAAATCTTCCGCGCCGCTCTGAGATATCGCCCTTTTTACAAGTAGGGCATATGACTCCTGTTCTTTTTTTGGCTTCTTCGGCTTCGTCTTTTTTAATGAATTTACATTTTGGATAGCGTGAACAAGAAATAAAAGTGCCGCTGCCATCGCGTCTGGCGCGGATAATTAGTCTGCCTTCTTTTTTCTCCCCGCATTCTGGGCATATTTCACCCGTTTCTTCGGGGCCTTTCAATTCTATGCCGTCTAACATCAGCGCTCCATCGCACTCCGGGTATTTGGAGCAAGAATAAAACTTGCCTCCACGGGAAAGTTTAATAATCATCTGGCTCCCGCATTTAGGACATTCAATATTCTCCGGCGCATCACCCAAGTTTGTGGCTTTTTCCAGTTTTTCTTTTGATTTTACATCTTTAGAAAATGGTATATAAAAATCTTTTAGAGTCTTTTCGTATTCGCGTTCACCTCGAGAAATTTCATCTAATTCGTCTTCCATTTCTGCGGTAAATGTGTCAGAAATATAATTAGCAAAATGTTTCTCCAAGAAGTCCGACACAACTTCGCCGACATCCGTTGGAAATAACGTTTTACCTTCTTTATTCACATAACCCCTTTCTTCAATTGTTTTCATAATGGATGCATAAGTAGAAGGCCTACCAATACCTCTGCTTTCCAGTTCCTTAATAAGGCCGGCTTCGGTATATCTGCTAAGCGGTTCAGTAAATTTCTCTTCATTTACTAGATTTAGTAATGTTAATTTTTCTCCAACCTTGCATAAAGGTAGCTCAACATCTTCACCCTTGGCGCCCGCATCTACTTTGAGCCAGCCGGGGAAAAGAAGACGGGAACCGGTGGCTGTAAAATCGGGGATAGACCCCTCTTCAATCCTCCCCTTAGCAGGGGAGGAGGAAGAAAAAACATTCGCTTCTATTTTTGTTTTTAATAATTTCGCGTCAGTCATTTGCGATGATACGGTGCGCTCCCAAATTAACCTGTAGAGTCTGTCCTGTTCACTATTTCCAACAATCATTTTTTCTATGTGTGTCGGACGAATGGCCTCATGCGCTTCTTGGGCATTTTTTGATTTGGTTTTATAAATTCGGGACTGCGCATAGTTATTTCCATATTCTTTTTTTATAAATGAAAGAATAGCACCTTGCGCAATTGCTCCCAAGTTTGTGCTGTCTGTTCGCATATAGGTTATGTGTCCGGCTTCATAAAGCTTTTGGGCTATTCGCATGGTGTGCGAAGGAGAATAGCCCAAACGGGAGCTTGCAATCTGCTGAAGTGTGGAAGTAGTAAAAGGCGCGCGGGGAGAACGTTTTTGTTCTGACTCTTTGACTTCAACAACCTGCCAATTTCCATTTTTGCCTGCCTTCATTATTTCCTCAACCAATTTTTCATCTCTTGGTTCTTTGGAACAGGTTAAGGTAATTTTATCTTTATGATCTGTTTCAAAAAGCCCGAAGATTTTCCAAAACTTCTCTGGAACGAAAGCACGTATTTCACGCTCACGTTCCATGATTATACGCAGAGCCGGGGATTGTACGCGTCCGGCCGAGAGCCCATAACGCACTTTTTTCCAAATGAGCCCGGAGAGGTCATAGCCGACTAAACGGTCTAAGACTCGGCGTGCCTCTTGAGCTTTGCGTAAATTTGTATCAATTTTGCGTGGATGTTTTAGAGCTTCTAAAATTGCCTCTTTTGTTATCTCGTGAAAAACTATTCTGCCAATTGGGACTTTTATTTTATTTAAAAGTGTTTCTATATGCCAAGCGATAGCTTCTCCTTCACGGTCAGGATCTGTCGCTAAGATTACCCCGCTAGCTTTCTCGGCTAACCCTTGTAATTCGTGTACAATTCTTTCTTTACCCTTAGAAATTTCATAATATGGAACGAAGCCCGCCTCTATGTCTATGGCTTTTTTATTTGACTTCGGCAAGTCACGAATGTGTCCGACTGATGCGCGCACGGTAAACCTGTCCGCCGAAGAGGCGGAAGCGCTTTCAAGATATTTCTCAATCGTCTTTGCTTTTGACGGTGATTCAACAATAAGTAGTTTCATAAAATTAAGTACGTGTCCCGTTAGATACTCACTGAGAATGTATCAGAGATTAAAATAAAAGTAAAACATAGAGAAAAATATTACATAGAAAAATCTTTTTCAAAGTATCTAATGGGATTACACGAATCTTTTTTTGCAAATGAATTAACTTGCGTTTTTATAGTTTTAAGCTAATCTAAACTTAGAATTGTAAGGCCTTTGGGCCATCGTAAACTTTTTCACGAGGTGAGTTATGAACACAACAATCGCGGACGCGCTCGCGGAGTATAACGAGGAAGTCGCCAGATTCGCGGCCTGGGTTGATCCAATCGACCAGGACAATCCTGGACCCAGGTGGGGGACTGAGGAATGGTTTCCTTGGCAGCCACTCTCCGAGCCGGGCGGGTGGAGCACCCAGGACAACTGCCGACTCCACAACTGGAATGCGAAGCTCAAGGGTATGGAAGCGGCGTTGGGACTCTCCTTCGACGAGATCAGGACGGTCTACGAGGGTGTAGGTTTGCAAACGTCCCTCAAAGCGAGCCCGGCGATTCAGTACTTCCGCTATCGGCACGATATTCTACGGCGTGTTCTCGTCCCCGTCGAGCCAGCGCCGGTCGTGTCATCAATTGCCGAGGAAGAGGAGCGGGCACGTCGAACAAAGAGTTCGCCGCGCAAGGAAGCTAGGAGCCCGAAGCAGATGGATAAGCGTCCGCTGAGTGGCAGACCGCAAACCCTGGACGACTGGGGCAAGGCTCTAGTTTGCCTGCTCTATGAGCAGAACGTTGTGGAAGTCAATCTTAGTCAAGAGCGCTTTCGTCGGACTATGGCAAAAGAGCTTGAGGCGACTGGCGTGGAACCCACGCGCATGGTGAAGAATGCATTCAAGGCCATTCGAGAGCGATGGGGACAGCCGATTGCGGGCGACGAGTCGGAGCAGAAATTTCGGCGGTTCGTATTGCGGCTTCGGCGTGACTTCGCCGCATCGAAGTACGCTGAGATTCTTGACAGCATCCGAGATCGGGATCAGTCGGAAGACGCGATCGAGATTTGACCTCTGATGAAGTTGAAGAACAGCTAGGGTCTCGGTGTGGTCATCCACTGCGCCGAGCCCTTTTACATTACTTTAATTTTTATGCTGTCTACTATCTTGAACATATGTCTAAGTTGGTAGACAAATCAAAAAATTGACTTAAATATACACTTTTTGATATACTCGAATCATGAAGAAATTAAAGAAAGGTAGAAAAATGACGATTGATGATTTGGCCCTCATGACTGCTAAAGGTTTTAATGGGATTGATAAAAGATTCGAGGGCGTTGGTAAAAGATTTGATAAAATGGATAAGGATTTTGTCGAGGTTAAAGAAAATATTAAAGATATCAGGAAAGATATTTTGAACCTGGGTGACAGATTTGTTTCTTATCATGCTTTTGATGCGCTTGCTCGTCGTGTAAAAGTTTTGGAAGAAAGGAAATAACTTACGCCAATCTAATTTCTCCAAGCTCCTCTTTGATTAATTCTTTTATTTCCATCACCGAAAGTATGGCATTGGCTGTCGGGATTGGGAATTTCATTGCGCGAATCAAGTCGTCCCGGGGCATTGGTTCACGCAGCAAGTCCACAACTATTTTTTCTTCAGGGGATAAATCCAGAAATAATTTTGCCTGTTTTTCTTCATCTTTTTCTTTTTCAAAACCCAGAGCCTCCAGTAAATCTTCCGAAGAGGTGATAGGTGTAGCGCCCAGCCGTAATAATTTGTTGGTGCCTTTTGAATTCGGAGAAAAAATTGAACCGGGTACTACCAACAAATCTCTATTATATTCTGTGGTCAGTCGCGCAGTAATAAGAGTACCTGATCTCTCTTCCGCTTCAATTATTAAGGTTGCCTTACAAAGTCCTGCCATTAATCTATTTCTTCTCCCAAAGCTCCATAACGTGGCCTTGAAATTAGGCTCAAATTCGGATACCAGACATCCTCCCTTACGCATGATTTCTTCCGCTAATCTTATATTTGTTTTCGGATACATTGCTTCGGGAGACAATCCAGAACCAGGGAAAACTATAGTCTTCAGACCGATCGATAAAGCTTTTTGATGCACCATGGCGTCTATGCCGAGAGCAAGTCCGGACACTATTACTATTGGATAGCCTTTCAGTCCGGCAATTATTTTTTCACAAGCCTCACGTCCGTATGAAGTAAATTTACGCGAACCAACAACGCATAGATGTATCAAATTTTCGGACGGTAATTCGCCTATTATCCAAAGATCTTCCGGAGGCTGGGGAATTTCCAAAAGCGCTTTCGGAAACTTTTCTTTTGGCAGTTTTTTGACTTGCATAGAATTCTGTTTTCCTCCCCTCCTTGTGGAGGAGGGGCTGGGGTGGTGATTCTTCTTAAATTACCACCTCACCCCGACCAAAGTCGGGGTACTCCTCCTTCATAAGGAGGAGAGGGTTTCGTAATTATAACATTTTATTGTATACTACCAACATGCTAGACATTAAATTCATTCGTGAAAATAGAGAGGTAGTGCAAGCGGGCGCTCAAAAAAAGCGGATGGATGTTAATATTGAAAAGCTGATTGCCCTTGACGATATCCGCCTCCAAGAGCTTAAAGAAGTAGAAGATCTCCGAGCGGAAGTTAATAGAGTCTCTAATGATATATCTCGCAATCAAGATTCGGCCCTGAAGATTCAGCTGATTGAAGAAATGCGCATCGTTAAAGATGATATCAAGGCGAAAGAAGAGAAATTGAAGGCAACGATAGCGGAATGGCAAAAGTTCATGTTGCAAGTGCCGAATGTGCCGGATATGACAGCACCGGAAGGGCGGGGTGAAGAAGATAATAAAGAAATTTTAACCTGGGGAGAAAAGCCTAAATTTGATTTTACTCCGAAAGATCACGTAGAGTTAATGACAGAACTCAAGATGGTTGATTTTGAAAGGGGCGTGAAAGTCCATGGTTTCCGAGGATATTTTCTGCAAAACGACGGAGTAGAACTTTCTTGGGCAATCTGGAATTATGCCCGCACATTTTTCGGAGAGAAAAATTTTACTACCTTTATTGCTCCGGCTATTGTGCGTAAGCAACATTTATATGGTACAGGACATTTGCCCGGCGGAGCGGAGGATATTTATCAAACCCAGGACGGAGATTATCTGTCTGGTACGGCGGAAATACCGATGATGGGATATCATAGCAATGAGATTATTCCAAAAGAAGAATTGCCAAAACGCTATTTAGCATTTTCTTCATGTTATAGGAGAGAAGCGGGTGCTCACTCCAAAGACACTAAAGGACTCATGCGCGTGCAGGAATTTTATAAATTGGAACAACTGATACTTTGTGAAGCTAGCCATGAAGAATCGGTCAAATATCACGAGGAAATAAATAGGAATTTTGAAGAATTTTTGGAGTCTCTGAATATTCCTTATCGTCGATTGGAAATTTGTACGGGAGATTTAAAAGCTGCTCACGTCAAAAGCTATGACACCGAAGCTTGGATACCGTCACAAAATCAATACCGTGAACTCTCTAGCGCTTCATATTATCATGATTTTCAAGCAAGACGGTTCAATATACGCTATAAAGATAAAGATGGCAAGTCCCGTTTTGTGCATTCACTTAACAGTACTGCAGTGGCAACTCCCAGGATTCTCGTAGCCATTGTAGAGAATTTTCAACAGGCTGATGGCTCTATTATAGTTCCGGAAGTCTTACGAAAATATATGGGAGGGAAAGAATATATTAAATAATATGCAGAAGCGAAACGTCTTAAATTCTCCGCGTCTTTTGAAATTGAAAAAGCAGAGGCGAAGAGTTTTTCTAAATAAAATTTTTTTATGTTTGTTCGCTTTTTTGGTAATTTTTACCAGTCTGGCTTATATTTCTCGTATTCCTGTTTTTAATATTAGTTCAGTGGAAATAATAGGCACTAAAATAATAGATAATCAAATGATTAAAGAAATTATAGAAAAAGAAATCAGGGGAAATTATTTATGGTTTTTCCCTAAGACCAACATAGTATTGTATCCAAAAAATAATATAAAAAACGAATTACATAGTAAATTTAAAAGACTTAAAGATATAAGTTTTTCTATTAAAAATAAAAAGGTATTACAGATAAATCTTTCAGAAAGAGAGGCTAAATATCTATGGTGTGAAACAGAAGAAAAATGTTATTTCACGGACGAAAATGGCTTTATTTTCGACGAAGCGCCTTATTTTTCTGGAGAGGTATATTTTAAATTTTATGGGCTAGTGCAAAATTTTGAAAAATTAATTTCATTCAAAAAAACTCTTGAAGACCTCGGATTAAAACCTGTGGCACTTTCAGTTTTGGAGAATGGAGACTCAAAAATATTCCTCTCTTCTAAAAATTCATCTGGAACGGGGCCGGAGATAATTTTCAAGACTGATTCTGATTTTCAAAAAATAGCAGAAAATTTAGAAGCGGCCCTCAGCACCGAACCCTTGCAATCAAATTTTAAAAATAAATACTCCTCTCTTCTATACATTGATTTACGCTATGGCAATAAAGTTTATTTCAAATTTAGGCCTTAGGCGCAAAAGAACTTCGTATGAAATTAATGGAAGCGAAGAACGCTGAAGAAGTAGAAAAAATAATTGACAAATGGATAAAAAGTATGCTATAATGAAATAGTAGGATTTGTTCTTTTAAAATTCGTTTTCCTGGGGAGCAAAGTGAGTATATAACAAAATATGTACTTAGTTTGCTCTTCGGGATAGAATTCTAGATTTTTCGGATCCAGTAACCCGACAACTCAAGGAGGGGCACAGGAGCTGGAAGAAGAGGCTAATCAATTGGCCGTCGACATCCAACTCGAAAAACTGTAATTGATTTTCGCTCGCGAAATGTTCCTTCGCTAAAACAAAAGGGACAGCGTCACCGGCTATCGGGTGAGATTGGAAGCTTTCCATCTTGAGGCGCCAGCGGCGACAGTGTCGTTGTGGATGGTTCAAGATTGACGACCCGAAACGGCTCTGCTGTCCGGGCCGTTTCTATTTATACTTGATTGTTAGAAACTCTGCTATCGCAGAAATTGTAACAATTTACATTTTAAGTTATCTACGATATCAAACATATATAAAAGATAGTAGAAAAATAAGTGAGCAAGGGGAGTCCTTGCTCACTTGCTCAAATTACCTAATTCTACCGGTCGGAAAAGTTAAGTAATTTTTCGTTAACACAATTTAATTCGTTTTGAAAAAATTTTAGTATGAGGTACAATGTTTCTATGCATGATTTAGCTTTATATAGAAAATATCGACCTAAGGTCTTTGGCGAGGTTCTGGGGCAGGACCATATCGTAAAGGTCTTGGAGAGCTCGGTAGAGACGAATAAAGTTTCGCATGCATATCTTTTTGTGGGCTCCAGAGGCACAGGCAAGACCTCAGTCGCCAGAATTTTTGCCTCTAATATCGGCGTATCCGCTAATGACCTCTACGAGATAGATGCAGCTTCAAACAGGGGCATTGAAGACATCAAAGAGCTCCGCGACGGCGCGCGAGTCCTGCCTTTCGATTCAAAATACAAAGTCTATATCATTGATGAAGTGCATATGCTCTCCAAAGACGCTTGGGGCGCTTTATTAAAAACTCTGGAAGAACCGCCCCAACACGTTATTTTTATTTTAGCGACGACGGAATTTCATAAAGTGCCTGAAACCATTATTTCTCGCTGCCAAGTTTTTACTTTCAGGAAAGCATCGGATTCAATATGTAAAAATATGTTGCTGGATATCGCAAAGAAAGAAGGATTTGAGTTGGATGCCGGTAGCGCGGAACTTCTGGCTATTTTGGGTGATGGTTCATTCCGCGATGCTTTAGGAGAACTGCAAAAAGTTTTGAATTTTCACCCCACCCTTCGCCCTCCCCTTGCCAAGGGGAGGGTTGGGGAGGGGTCTAAAAAAATTAAGAGAGAAGACGTAGAGAAAATAACCGGTGCGCCGAAAACCACTTTAGTGAATGATTTTATTTCCGCCATTGCGGAGAAAAATTTAAAAAAGGGAATAGATGCTGTGCGAAAAGCATCAACCGAGAATTTGGATATGAAACTCTACTTTAAGTTAATTATTCAAAAATTCCGCATAGCAATAATTTTACGATATGCGCCAAAACTGGAAGATGAAATGGCGAGTGATTTAGGAGAAGCCGATTTAGAATTTTTACAGAAACTCGTCAAAGTAGATAAAGACGGAATGATTCGCTCTCCAGCCTTATCAATTTTACTTGAAGGATATCAAAACATAGATAATGCGTTTATCACCGAGTTGCCATTAGAACTTGCCTTAATCAAAATAATCAGTAAAGATAAAGAAGCGGTTTAATATTGCGGGATCGTCTAACGGTAGGACGTCTGCCTTTGGAGCAGAAAATTTTGGTTCGATTCCAAGTCCCGCAGCTAGTAAAAAAACAATCATGGAAGATAATAAAAATGAGGAAGAATTAGCCCCAGATGGATTGCCAAAGCATTTTAGAATTGAGTGGAATCAGCCGTTCGAAATTTCTACTGGTCATCTCGCAGGATCACATTCAAGTGTATCTATTCCAATAGATCAAGGACCATCTAAAAAAGCAAATATAGAAGCAAGTGGTAGTGGAGGTGTTGTGTTTAAAAATATTCCAATATATAAATTCAAAACTGCAAATATAAGAATTAACGATAAAAATAATTGGGCTCATTTACGTACCAAGGAAGATCCAAGAGGAGATTACATTGACATAATATTTAGCGATTCCTCAAATATTAAACATTCCCATACAGGATTTAGTCTGTCTGCATCAATATTTCTTAAATTAAGAAATAAGGGTGGTGTAAAAATTCAGGCTACTGCAAAAGAACTAAAAGGGGTTACAGAAGGATACTATCTACTTACTGATAGCCCAACAGGGAGGATGGTTCGTCTTGATTTTTTAACAAATGAGAAAACTACTGAAATTGAGATTACGAATTTTAATTTCGTTTAGCGATCTTTAATGAAGATATTAAACTAAAAAAGTTTCAATTCTGTCTCATTCAGTCAGTTAGTAGATTTGCTATAATAGAGAATAGAGATATGACAAAATATATCTACAATAAAAAATATGCTTTTGATGATGGTTATATTTATTTGCCTCTGGATATTAGGAATTTACCAGAACAAATTACTGTTGAAGGATATTCACTGCAACTCAAGACGGAGCTTCACTGCAGTTTGGTTTGTATAAAGTGCATGGAATTAAAATATGGCAAGAATTTTGATAATCTTGAAAGTAAAATTGTGGAACGTTTTTGTGAGTTTGTTTCAAAGAATGAAATTTCTTTTATTAAATATAGAAATGAATTTCGGTTGGTTAAACGAGCAGGGCGAGTGAGTGTAGTTGTAATGTGTGATGTATCCAATCTTGAAGATTTTTTCCATTTACTAGAAAAAAAGTTTGGCATCAAAGCAGATACTCAACCGACACATGTGACATCATATACACTTCAGCCTAATAAGGGTATTGGAATACCAGATCAAGCGACACTTCAACTAACTACATTGGTCAATGTCCCGGATGAAGTTAGGAAAAGCTTTAATTTGCTATAATAAAATCATGGGAGCTTTGAGAACTGAAAAAATGGAACAGAAATACAAAAAATTCAGAGCGGAAGGGTTTTTAGCTGATGGATGCAATTTATGCAATAGAGCCAAGTCAATAAAAAAATTTAAGTATTGGAGAGTCGTAAATAATCTATTCCCTTACAACCGTATAGCCAAAGTTAACCATATAATTATTCCGAAAAGACATGTTACTTACGAAAAATTGAACGGGGTAGAGAAAAAAGAATTTAATTTAATTAAGTCAACTTACATAGAAAAAGAATATCAACTTATAATGGAAGCCACGAATAAAAGGAAATCCATCCCCGAACATTTTCATATTCAACTAATAGTACTTAAGAAATAAGCACCTCACCTTTATTTTAAATTTAATAAAAGGAAATAGTATTTTTTGCTCTGAATTTTAGTATACTAAGCATATGGCAACAATTGATGATTTTCAAAAATTAGATATACGGGTAGGGAAAATAGTTGAAGTAAATGATTTCCCTGAAGCGAGAAAACCCGCATATAAACTAAAGATAGACTTCGGCCCTGAAATTGGAATCAAAAATTCATCTGTTCAAATTGTGGCTCTTTATCTAAAAGAAGAACTGGTCGGGAAATTAGTTTTAGGAGTTGTTAATTTTCCTCCGCGGAAAATTGGCCCTTTTGAATCAGAAGTTCTGACTCTCGGAGTTCCTGACAAGGATGGAAATGTTATATTAATTACACCCGATGAAAAAGATCCAATGTTAGGAGGAAGGTTATTTTAATTTATACTAATTCTATCAATCAATAAAAATAGAGACACCCTCGGCCGAGACGGACAAGGGTGCTGATACGATCCTGGCTGTGTGAGCCAGGTGTTAGGGTGTGGAAGTACGCTATTCCACAAACCCTGAAGGATTATCGTGGCAAGTCCCTGAAATCGGCGGGTAAGTGACGCCTGGATCTGGACTCTCCGGCAGGAACTCTGTTCGCCAGAACTTCGGCTTCAGGTCAATCCGTCCTATTCCAAGTTTATCTGCCGTGATGACATCTCCATACAGCAGATTCTTTGGTCGTGGGAAGAGAATCGCCCCACCAGTCCCGTAGATAAGGATGGGGATGCCTTGTGTCCAGTTCACTACGCCATTCTTCCCCGACCCATTTGGTGCGAGTGGCGGGATATAAGCCCTGAAATGTTCGTGAGCGGCGACAATCAAGTCTACCCCATACTTGAATGCCTTACGAAACAGGTCATCAGTCCATTTTTTGCCGGCATGCTCTCCCGACGAAAAAGGGGGACGGTGCATAAACACAATTATGCACTTCGAGTTGTAGTTTTCGTGAAGTGTCTTTTCGAACCAATCCAACTGGCTTTTCCTGCGTCTCTGAATAATTGGGTCGTCAGTCCAATTAGAGAGCTCGGTGTTCAAGCCTATTCCTAGCCAACCGTTGCCCGCCGGGAAATCGTAGTACCCCAGCCCCTCACGGTCTGTGTTGAAAACATACCGGTAGAAAGGCGGAAGGACTTGGTACGTGCTACCATAATCATGATTCCCGGGAACAGCACGGAGTTGGGGCATCAACGGACCCCAAGGAGAGGCGTAGAGCCTCTCGTAACACTCGTCAGACGGCTCTAGGAAATTGCACAGATCACCCACAAGCATGCCCCTACTACCCGAATTTAGATTGAGCAGTTCTGTCATCTGACGGCCGGTTTTTTCTAAGTTCTTTTCATGGCCGGGGTAGACCATGTCACCCGTCACGAACCAAGTAGTCCACTCGGGAGGAACCGGGGGAAGGGGTGATTGACCAAAACCCTCCGGGGTCCACAAGACGAAGGCCGCCATGAGGGCGGCCACAAACCGCATCCAATTAGCCATAGCGTCCTTTCCTTCCTTGCCCCCAGAATTGGGAACAATCTATCATCATTTAATACCCTAACTGTCAATAAAGCAAGAGTAGAAATTGTTACCAAAATATGTTATAGTTTATAAAGAGGTACACGCACATGACGACCGTTGCGAAAGTATTGCAGTGGCCGTTCACTGTCGTGTGGCCATTTGCAAGAGTGAAGAGTCGGGCGATGAAAATCGCCCAAGAGATCGATGAAGTAGGTTACTTGCGAAAGACCTATTTCAAACAGCATATCGGCTTCGCTCGCCTGATCGTGAGGAATAGCGACGGCAAGCGAAGCTGGTGTTTTGATATTCAGCACAAAGTTCATTTTCGGGGAAGGTTTGGAAAAGTACCCGACTTAGAACATGCTGAGTATATCAGATTTCGATATACGAGGGACCCTCTCTACGGGGGTAATCCGTATCAGTTCGCATCCTACCTTGCCATTACTGACACGCTTGACGTCAGTAGTGGTAAATAATCACCACCCCCGCAACGAGCCCCTGGCACGTCGTGGGGGTTCGTTTTTTATTTGTTAAAAAATTTTTTTATGCTATGATAAATTCACAATATGACTAATAAAAAGCAAAAAAATTCTAGACCAAAAGATTTAGGCCCGGGGCTTACTTTTGACGATGTGCTTTTAGTGCCAAATTACAGTGAAGTTTTGCCTAAAGAAGTAAACACCAAAACTGTTTTGACCAGAAATATAACTTTGCATATTCCATTTATCTCCGCCGCGATGGACACGGTCACCGAAAGCAATATGGCTATAGCCATGGCGCAACAGGGAGGCATCGGCATTATTCATAAAAATTTATCAATAGCTGACCAAGCCAAAGAAGTGGAACGCGTTAAACGCTATGAATCGGGCCGCATTACAGACCCCATTACGCTTTCGGTTGACGCAACGGTGGGTGACGCGTTTTCCATACAAAAAAAGTATCATTTTGGCGGTTTCCCTGTTTTGGACAAAAAAGGCCTTTTAGCAGGTATTGTGACTAATCGCGACCTCCGTTTTCAAAAAGATGAATCTACTCCGATAGAAAAAGTGATGACGACGAAATTAATCACTGGCGGACCAAATACCAGCATAGAAGAAGCAAATAATTTATTTAATAAGCACGCTATTGAAAAACTTCCCTTAGTGGATAAAAATAATAAATTAGTCGGGCTGATCACTTACCGCGATATTGCCAAAAGCAAAGAGTATCCAGATGCTACAAAAGACAGTCAGGGCAGACTCCGCGTTGGAGCGGCCGTCGGCACAGGCGGGGATGTTCTAATCCAGGTGGAAGCTCTGGTAAAAAGCAAGGTTGACGTCATTTGTGTTGACACTGCCCATGGACATTCAAAAGGCGTGGTGGATACTGTGAAAAAAATTCGCCAAGCATATCCGAAACTTGATATTATTGCCGGAAATGTCGCGACTGGGGAAGCAGCCGTGGATTTGATAAAAGCTGGAGCCAACGCTATTAAGGTTGGTATCGGACCTGGTTCTATATGCACAACACGTATTGTCTCTGGAGTCGGTGCGCCTCAGCTCTCCGCCGTTTTAGCTGTTTATGGAGCTGTAAAAAGCTTGCCCGCCTCTGGGGGGTTAAATACTCCGGTTATTGCCGATGGCGGAATCAAACATAGTGGTGATGTGGTCAAAGCGCTTGTTTTCGGAGCTGATGTTATTATGGCCGGTAGCATGTTTGCCGGTACGGACGAGTCTCCCGGAGATACTATTATAATAAATAATCAGAAATTCAAAAAATATCGCGGAATGGGTTCACTCGGCGCAATGCAGCGGGGTAGTAAAGACCGCTATTTCCAAGATGACCAATATGATTTGACTAAATTAGTGCCGGAAGGAGTTTCCGGACATGTAGCTTATAAAGGCGCTCTGTCTGAAGTAATCCATCAATTTATCGGCGGACTTCGCGCCGGTATGGGCTATTTAGGGGCAAAAAACATTCCAGCCTTGCGAAATGCCTCATATTACACTATTACATCAGCCGGATTGAATGAAAGCCATGTTCACGACATTTTTATGGTTAGTCCTGCGCCCAATTATAAAAAATAACAAATGATAAGTTCTAAAAATAAATCTCAAATTACACCAATTATCGGTCTGCAATGGGGCGACGAGGGGAAAGGAAAGGGTGTGGCTCGCATTGCCTCTAGTTTGTCCAAAAATGATTTAATTGTCAGATTTCAAGGAGGAAATAATGCCGGACATACTATCTGGTACAAAGGTAAAAGTTATGTTTTTAAGTTAATTCCTTCGGGAGTTTTTGCTCGGGCACAGATTCATTTAGGCGCTGGAATGGTTATAAATCCTGGAGCATTAAAACAAGAAACGGGTTTCATTCCAAAAGGCATATCATTTCTAAATCGTCTTTCTGTTTCTCCCCACGCCATATTAACTTTGCCAACCCATATTTTACTTGATTCAATTTCAGAAAAAAAGAAAGGAAAAAAGAAAATTGGTTCAACCGGCAGGGGAATTTCACCGTCTTATACCGACCTGACACTGCGCCGAGCACTCCGCGTAGGAGATATTTTCCAAAGTGATTTCAAAAAAAGATATCTTGCTCTATCGCAAGAACATAAGGATACTTTGCAAAAAATTTTTAACTACAAAGCAGGGAAAGAAGATATAAAAGAACAGGAAAAGAATTTTTGGGACGGAATAAAATTCTTACAGTCGCTTACTATTATAAATTCATCCGAAATAGTATCTAAGGCTTTATCTGCTGGTCATAAAATCATTGCCGAGGGTGCACAAGGAACACTGTTGGATGTACGTTTTGGAAATTATCCTTTTGTTACCTCTTCACATACTGTTGCTGGTGGTGTCTCCACTGGCTTGGGTATACCGCCGTCTTTCGTCGGTGAGGCAATTGGAATTCTAAAAGCCTACGCGACGAAAGTCGGCGAAGGGCCTTTCCCAACGGAGCTCGGAGGTGAAAAATCCGCAGTCTGGTGCCGAGACAAAAAATTTGCTTATGAAAAAGAAAAATTTCCTAATCCTGACCGGAATAGCAAAGATGCATTTGAGCAGGGTGTGGCGCTGCGCAGATTAGGCAATGAAATTGGCGCGGTCACGGGGCGTCTACGCCGTACCGGCTGGTTGGATATTCTGCTTTTGCAATATGCGATGAGAATAAATAATGCAACGAAATTAGTGCTTACTAAACTGGACGTCCTAAACGGATTTGAGGAAATAAAAGTTTGTACATCCTACATAATCGGCAGCCACGCCAAAGGACGGGTAAGAAAAAGAATCGTAGAGATTCCGTTCGATTTGTCTCGGGTTAATATAAAACCAATTTATAAAACTTTTTCCGGATGGCAAGGGAAGTTATCCGATTACGGCAATACTTTACCAAAAGAGGCTCTCGTTTACATTAAATTCTTAGAAAAAACTTTAGGCGCCAAAATCATCTACGTCGGCACTGGCCCGGAAGAGCATCATGTCGTCGAGCGCTATTGGAGATAAATTATTACGTGCCAGGGAGCGAAGCTCACCTGGCACGTTCTTTGTCTCTATTTCTTTTCAGCCGCCGTAAGAGCGGCAAGTGCGGCGTTACAGGCCTCGGTCACCGTACTGCCATGTACGGTTGGAATCCCGGGGAGCGACACATCGACACCCTGGGACGTAGTGACCACTATGGCTCCAGCCACGTTGATCACGTGTTCGACGATTGGCTCGTCGGGGAACGGATCGAGTGTCTCCATGACACCCCCTTTCGCAATAAATCATACTACTATTTTAAGTAAAAGACAATACACTTTGCCCAGTATAAAGAATTGTTTTTAGATTGGGGTATTTTTTAAAATCTAGATCTTTAAAGTGATGAGCTTTATCATCAACGAAAATCACTTTTTCGTTTTTATATTTAGCACATATTTTTTCTATAATTTCCTTTTTACCACCTTGTACTATGAAAATTTTAGAAAATAAAGGGGTAATGCCGCTTCTTTTGATTTTATCTAGCTGAAATTCCTTGTCGCCATAGGTTATGATATGGCAATTCTTTTTCCCTATTTTTTTTACTATTTCAATCAATTCTGTGTTTACAAAATTTTCACTGCCACGCATAATTTCTTCGTACATTTGTTCCTCGAGAGAAAAATGGGCTAGTAGCTCTTTCATTGAGAAATAACCCGAATAACCCGTAAGTGCTTTTTTATAATATTCTTCCATGTCGCCACGCGCGATACCAGCTCTCTCTAAAAGAGGAAATAGATGTTCATGGCGACGCCTAGTGGTATAAAACAACACATCATCAAAATCAAAAATGTATTTCATCTTATTATTTTTGCTATAGCTTTAGCTAATTTTATCGAATCATGGCGAATCAAACTTCTTTTGGTTGTATCTGTTGGTTCTTTGGCTATTATCTCCTGAGATATAAGTGACTTGTCTCCATTAATTAAATTATCTACGGATTTTCCTAAATACCATTCCAACTTATTCAAATAATTATCCGTCTCCTTATTGCCTAAATTTTCTACCGCAATGATTTTTGCCTTACTTTCGACCAAAGCTTCCTTAAATCCTTCCACAATTAAATTAGGTACGATAGAAGTATAAAAATCACCTGGGCAAATAATTATATAATCTGCTTTCCGAATTGCCTGGGCGGCCTTCGGATTTAGCTTCACCTTATTTTTATAGAAAATTTTCTCTACATCTGAAATCTTTAAATCAATGCTGCTGATTTTGCTTTCGCCCTCAATTTTCTGGCCCGTGGTAAGCAATACGCTTAGTTCCGCATTATTTAAGGTGACTGGAATAACCTTATCTTTTATTTGAAGCATGGTTAAAGTGATTTCTAAAGCTTTTGGGAAACTAGCTGTTGAGTCTTCAGCTCCAGATAAAAAAACGTTACCTACAACATATCCCGTAAGGGGTCCTTGCGTAAACCGATGATTCATCACTTTTTTTATTTCCTCATTAGAAATTAGTCCCAAAACAGATTGTCTTATGTCTCCCATTGCATGTATACCTTGTTCTTTTCTTAACATTCCCGTATTACCCCCATCATCCGCCATAGAGACAATGGCAGAAATGAAAGTATTGGGAATATTTTTGATTCCCGAAAGAACTCTATAACTTCCAGTCCCTCCGCCGATGGTTACAATATGTTTCATGTCTTAGATATTAGCCTAAATTTTTAATTTTTGCTATCATAAAAACCTATGTGCGGCATCGTTGGATATATTGGGAAAAAGGAAGCATTACCGATTCTTTTGGGAGGGTTGCGTGATTTAGAGTATCGCGGTTATGACAGCGCTGGTATTGCCGTACTTAATAAAGGGAAAATAAAACGCATCAGAGAAGTCGGCAAGGTGGATTTTTTGGTAAAAAAAATTGACCGGCAAAAATTCAGCGGCACAATCGGCATTGCGCATACTCGCTGGGCAACCCACGGCGGCGTAAGTGAAAAAAATGCGCATCCGCATACGGCGGGCCAGGGCAAGCTGGTGCTGGTCCATAATGGCATCATAGAAAATTACCGGGAGTTGAAAAAAGAACTCCAAGACCAAAACTTGGAGTCAGAAACAGATTCAGAAATTCTGGCAAAATTGATTTATCAGAATTACGAGGACGATTTGCTTAAGGCTGTAAAAAAAACCTTACCGCAAGTGCGCGGCACTTATGGGCTTTTAGTAATGCATGCTGACCATCCTGATGAGCTGGTGGCCGCGCGTTTGGGCAGTCCTTTGGTTATAGGAATAGGCAACAACGAAAATGAGCGTGAGTACTATATTGCCAGCGATGTCACGCCAATGTTGCCCTTTACCAAGCAGGTAACTTTTTTAGATGACGGCGAAGTGGCGGACATAAATCTCTTAGGTCCCTTGGGCTTGAGAATTTTCAATCTGAAAGACGAAGTTATTAATAAGGGCGTGGTGCAAATTGATTGGGATAAAGAACAAGCCAAAAAAAGCGGGTTTGAAACTTTTACGCTTAAAGAAATTTTTGATCAACCCATTGTTTTTGAAGACGCTATTCGTGGTCGTATTAATATGAAAGAAGGTACAGCAGTTCTGGGCGGTTTAAATTTATCTGAAAATGAAATGAGAAAAATCAAAAGAATTGTGATTATTGCATGTGGTACTGCATTTAATGCTGGAGTTGTCGGAAAATATGCATTTGAAAGGTTGGCTGGAATCTCTACAGAAGTTGATGTCTCTAGTGAATTCTCTTACCGAGACCCTATAATTGATGAATATACTCTTGTTTTCGCCCTTTCACAATCAGGTGAAACTGCTGATACAATAATGGCACTACGTGAAGCAAAAAGAAAAGGAGCTATTGTTCGCGGTATAGTGAATAGTGTTGGATCAACGATTGCTAGAGAAATCGGAGCCGGTACTTATATTCATGCGGGTCCAGAAATGGCAGTTGCTTCAACCAAGGCGTTCACTAATATGGTTGCTGTTTTGTTACTGTATGCAATACAATTTGGAAGACTTCACAACACAACTCTGGCAACAGGACAGCGACTATTAACATCACTTTTAGAAATTCCAGAAAAGATAAACAGTATTCTTGCACAAAGCGAAAAAATAAAAAAAATAGCGAAAAAATATGCTAAATACAAAAATTTTTTCTATCTGGGGCGAGGAATAAACTACCCGGTTGCACTGGAGGGATCACTAAAACTTAAAGAGATTAGTTATATTCACAGTGAAGCATATCAAGGTGGAGAAATGAAGCATGGTCCGGGAGCTTTAATTTCCAAAAACTTCGCAGTTTTGGGAATTGTAACTAAAAACCAATTATATGAAAAAATGAAAAATAATATAGCTGAAGCAAAAACAAGGGGTGCAAAAGTAATTATTATTGCCAATGAAGGCGATGAAGAAGCTGGAGAACTGGCCGATGACATTATTTTTGTCCCCAAAACTATGGAACTTTTAGAGCCACTGCTTAATACCATCCCTTTGCAGTTATTTGCCTATCATGCAGCCGTAGCTTTGGGCCGTGATGTTGACCGGCCGCGCAATCTAGCCAAAAGCGTGACGGTGGAGTAATATAAAAATATGCCGAAAAAACAAACAAAATTGATTAAAGCTCTGACATTAGATTTGAAAAAAGACGGATGGGATAAAAGCCGAGGTTTTGTGATGCGCGAGGTGCTGATGCCAACCTTGGATGAAAAAAAGAATCCTGCGGATGCCACTTCGGTAATCTTAAAAATCCGTTACGCCGGCGTATGCGGTTCGGATCGAGGAATTTGGTATCGAAATGCTTGGAAAGACGGAGTTCATGAATCGTTAAAAAGAGAAGGAAAGTCTATGCGTATTACCGGACACGAATTTGTGGGTGAAATAGTAGCAGCTGGCTCGATGGTTAAAAATCTTTATTCTGATACCGATCCCCACAATAAAGCGAAAATAGAAATAGGCAGTTTGGTTTCCGGAGATTCTCATGTGACCTGCGGTCGCTGCTATCAATGCAGAATTGGCGAACAGCATGTTTGCATTAATGAATCAATTCTAGGCATCACCATTGATGGAATATTCGCCGAATATGTCAAAATTCCTGCGAAAAATTTATGGGCAGTCGATACGACGCGCTTGCGTCCGGAAATTGCCGCTATTTATGACCCGTTTGGCAATGCTATTCATGCCACGACGGTCGTGGACTTTCGAGGACAGCGTGTGGCTATTTTCGGCTGCGGACCGATTGGCCTTTTTTCCATACTGCTCGCGCGTAATTTTGGCGCAGCCAAAGTTATTGCGGTTGATATTCTTCCTGAAAATCTTAAAATGGCAAAAAAATTAGGCGCGCATGAAACTATCCTTATTCCAAAAAATAAAAAGAAAGAACCTTGGGCAAGTGATCCATCGGTTATTGACCGTATTATGAAGCTCACTTACGGCAAAGGTGTTGATATTTCTATGGAAATGGCTGGGGCTTTTTCGTCAGTCAACAACGCGATTGACGGCGTTCGCCGGGGCGGTAATGTAATATTTTTTGGGCTGAAAGACGGCAATCTCGTTATTCCAAAATTTTCTCGTCTAATTACGCGAGGCCTGACTATTCATAATATTATCGGGCGCGAGATTTTTCGTACTTGGCAGATTGCCCAGCGCATTTTGAACGATAAAACTAACGGCATTCAAGATGCAATTTGGAATGTAATTCTAAAAAAGGGAAAGGGGACAATTCTATCTTTCAAAGATTTTACGCCGAAAAGTTTTGAAAAAGTGATGAATCAGAACCCAAAAATTATTTTTAAAATGTAACACCTAACCTCTAAGCAAGAACCGTTCTTGCTTAATTCTTTTCAAAATGAAAATTACTCCGGCAAATAACTTAGAACTAGTAGATTTTCCACTCCCAATTTATGAAAGTGTCCACCTTGCCGACGCGATTTCTAAAAAAGATGAGCAATTTTCCATTTTTGTCGGGCTAGACAAAGAAATGATTGCGCAACTTAAAAAATTATCAAGCGATTCAAATGACATCGAACTTCAAAAAAATACTTCCGATATGAAACGTTTCAGTGAAAGGCCATACGAGAAGTGGTACAGAAAAAATCGAACCCCATTTGTTATGGTTCATAATGATACAAGCAGATTGGCTGCGATAATCTGGTTTGGGCCGAAACCCTTGGGGAGAAAATCTGACAAGCATCTTTCGCGCGAGGAATTGATGCAAGACGAGACAATGTTTGATAACAAAAATTGGCACACCATCTCTTATCGTTCTTACTCTGGTTTTCGAGGCAAGGGGTTGATGAAAGATTTTGGTAATTTTGTCGTGGGTATTTATTTAAAAAAATTTCCTAATATTAAATTATGGACCAGCACCAACAGCGAAAATACTGCCGGCACTGCGTACGCCAAAGCGCTTGGTTTTAAATTAAATGAAGAGGTATCCGATCGTGAAAATGATTGGCTGGTTATGGTAAGAGACTAATTTAAGCAAGAATGGTTCTTGCTTATTTTGGATATGTAGAACATAATATTCGTATGTTACGAAAAGATCCGTTTATTACTGGCGAATACTACCATTTATACAACCGCGGTGTAGATAAGAGAGTAATATTTAAGTCGAAAAAAGATTATGAACGGTTCATGATGCTTTTGTACGTTACAAATACGCAAACGGAGAATTTTCGTTTGGATAATTTGATAAACCAACAACACAAGACATTTAATGAAATCTTATTGTTAGATAAAGGCAAACTACTTGTCTCAATTGGCGTTTGGGGCCTGATGACAAACCATTTTCATTTATTAGTTAGACAGGAAGTTGATGGTGGCATCACGAAATTTATGAGAAAAGTCGGGGTAGGATATTCCATGTATTTTAATATTAGATATGAAAGGACAGGAGCTCTTTTTGGCGGGTTGTTCAAATCAAAGTTGATCGGGGTTGATGATAATTACATGAGACAGTTATTCGGATACATTCATATTAATCCACTGGAGATAGAGTTTCCAGAATGGAAAGATCAAATCAAAAAACCCTCTACAGATATGGAAGAATTTCTTGAGTCGTATCAATATTCTAGTTATTTAGATTATATTGAGAAAGGCAGGCAAGAAAAAAATATAATTCAACCTAAAAGGTTTCCGGACTATTTTGAAAATTCCAAAGGATTTAAGGATTTTGTGAAGAATTATTTTACCGAAGTTTAGCAAGTAGTAAGTTAGCAAGAACGGTTCTTGCTAGTTAGTTTATTTTATTATGTTAATTTGTTAGTATTGGCACATGTATTCTAAAAAGTTAATTGGCGCTGTAGAGGAAGAGCTGGAGAGCCTTAAAAAGGCGGGTAAATTCAAGGTGGAAAGGGAACTGGAGGGGGCGCAGGGGGCAGAAGTAGAAATAAACGGGAGGAAAGTTCTGATGTTTGCTTCTAACAATTATTTAGGACTTGCGAACAATCCAGAAATTATAAAAATGGGTAAAGAAGCGATGGAAAAATACGGCTATGGTCTTTCTTCGGTAAGATTTATCGCCGGCACGGGAAAAATACATAAAATACTGGAACAAAAACTAGCGCAATTCTTGGGGGTAGATGACAGCATTCTTTACTCCACAAATTTTATGTCCAATCTGGGCTTCTTTGCGAGCATTACAAACGAGGCTTTAGGAAGTACTGAGCACACAGACGCGATATATAGCGACGAATTAAATCATGCCAGCATTATTGACGCCTTTAAGCTTTGTAAAAAAGAAAATGTGGTAAAAAGAATTTATTCGCACGGGAATGTCGCAATGCTGGAGCAAATGCTAGAAGAGGATAAAGAAAAAGACTATCGATTTAAAATTATTGTAACGGATGGGGTCTTTTCCATGGAGGGGTACTTGGCCAATCTACCGAAATTACGCGAACTGGCGGATAAATATGAAGCGCTGCTTTTTGTGGATGATGCGCATAGCGTGGGGGTACTCGGCCAGACTGGCGCCGGCACACCGGAGCATTATGGTTTGCACGGTAAAATTGACATTCTTTCCGGAACTTTTGGCAAAGCGCTCGGCGGAGCAGTCGGCGGATACATTGCCGGCAAAAAAGACATTATAGAATTACTGCGCCAAAAATCTCGCACTTATCTTTTTTCAAATTCTTTGCCTCCATCCGTGGTTATGGCTTCCATCAAAGCGTTAGATTTATTAAAAGAAAAACCGGAACTTTTAAGCAGAGCTGGAGAGAATTCAAAATACTTTAGAAATGAAGTAAAAAAATTAGGTTTCAAGGTGTTAGACGGCATTCATCCTATAGTGCCCGTGATGCTAGGCGACGCAGCCCTCGCGCAGGAAATGAGCAAAAAACTCTTGGAGAAAGGGCTCTTCGTGACAGGGCTCTGGTTTCCAGTCGTGCCAGAAAATACCGCCCGATTACGTTTCCAAATCTCGGCGGCGCACACTCGCGAGCAAATTGATAAAGCACTCAAAATAATGTCCGAGGTTGGCAAAAAAATGAAAATATTGTAATATGCCCATATGATTTCACGGATATACGTAATACCGAAAAAAGGGGGTACAAAAGAAGATACAAGGGGAGACGCTTATCTTATTGACTCTAAATTCTCCAAAAAAGAGCTGGAAAAGCTCGCCGAGGCGCTTACCAATCCGATCTTAGAAAAATATTTTATCAATGAATCTCCTCGCGTGGGAAATTTTTCTTATGCGATTGAAATAGGATTTTTGCCCGGGGTTACGGATAATGTCGGCCATACGGTCAAAGAAATTGCGACAGATTTGCTTCAATTAAAAAAGGATTCCAACTTCCAAGTGTATACCTCTAAGATTTTTTTTATTTCCGGCTCGCTTGAGAATGCCAAAAAATTTGCTCTTACTTTATACAATCCGCTGATTGAGAAGGCAGTTATCGTGCGCATGCAAAGCGGTAAAATGAATTTGCCAATGAAAGCGCCCAAAGTAGTGCTTAAAAAACGAAAACCGGTTATTAATGTTCCACTTAAAGTTTCAGATAAAGAACTTATTAAAATCGGCAAAGAGGGAATAATGAACGAAACGGGTACACGCAGAGGACCGCTGGCACTAGATCTATCGGCAATGAGAGCTATTAGAGATTACTTTAATAAATTAAAAAGAGACCCGACTGATATTGAACTTGAGTCTCTTGCGCAAACGTGGTCTGAGCATTGCAAACACACTATTTTTGCCAACCCCATAGACGATATAAAAGACGGTTTGTATAAAACTTACATTAAAGGAGCAACGAATTTAATACGAGAACAGAAAGAAAAAAATGACTTTTGTGTTTCAGTTTTCTCCGACAATGCCGGCGGCATAGCTTTTGATAAAGATTTTTTAGTAACCCATAAAGTTGAAACGCACAATGCTCCTTCTTCTTTAGACCCGTTTGGTGGCGCTATAACAGGCATTGTAGGAGTAAATCGTGATACTATCGGCTTTGGGCTGGGCGCTAAACCCGTAGCAAATACTTACGGATTTTGTTTTGGCCAGCCCAATGACCAAAGACCGCTTTTTCTGGATAAAGAAAAAAAACAAAAAATGTTTTTGCCTAAACGTATTATGGAAGGTGTAATTAAAGGCATCAATGCCGGCGGCAATACTTCAGGCATACCTACTGTTTCTGGATTTGTAAGATATGACGATAGATTTCGAGGAAGGCCTTTGGTATTTGCCGGTACAGTAGGATTAATTCCAAGAAACTTGCCTGCCTCTGGCAGGTTTAGACCTTCGCATGAAAAAAGCGCACGAGTCGGCGATTATATTGTCGTCGTTGGCGGAAGAGTAGGACTAGACGGAGTACACGGCGCGACATTTTCTTCCGTTGCGACTGACTCAAATTCTCCTGCCACGGCAGTGCAAATTGGCGACCCGATTACGCAGAAAAAATTAAGCGATGCAATAGTCAAAGAAGCGCGTGCTATGAATTTATACAACAGTATAACGGACAATGGCGCCGGAGGGTTTTCTTCTTCAGTCGCCGAGATGGCCAGAGATATACGTCTGCCAGAGAATAGGCAAGGAGGCGTGTTGGTGTATTTGGAAAAAGTACCGCTCAAGTATCCGGGCCTTCGCCCCTGGGAAATTTGGATTTCTGAATCACAGGAACGCATGACGCTCTCGATGCCAAAGAAAAAGTGGAAAGTATTTCATAAACTTATGGAAAGCCGCGGGGTGGAAGCGACCGTGATAGGAAAATTCACCAATTCTGGAAAGTGTGTCGTTAATTACAAAGGAAAAAAAGTTATGGACATGAATATGGAGTTTTTACATAACGGTTTGCCAAAACACCATTTAACGACGTCTCCGTATATTCATGCTCACCCTGAACCAACCACCCCCAACCCCCTCCTCAACAAGGAGGGGAGCTATACAAAAATTCTGGAAAACTTATTAGGAAGTATGAATCTCGGCAGTTTTGCTTTCATCTCACAGCAGTATGACCATGAAGTGCAAGCTTCTTCTGTATTGAAACCACTTTCCGGTGCAGGCCGTATAAACACCGATGCGCAGGTTTTTCGTCCTGTTTTGAACTCAAATAAAGGAGTCGTCTTATCATCTGGAGTTTATCCCTCGTATGGAGATATCAGCACTTATCACATGGCCGCCTGCGCATTAGATACTGCCATAAGAAATATAATTGCCTCCGGCGGTGCGCTTTCACATTTGGCGATATTGGATAATTTCTGTTGGTGCTCTTCCTACGACAAAACGCGCCTATATCAGCTGGTGGAAGCGGTAAAAGCTTGTTACGACTATGCGGTCGGCTACGGTGCGCCGTTTATCTCCGGTAAAGACAGCATGTTTAATGATTTTCATGGTTATGATGAAATAGGGAATCCGATTGCCATTTCTGTTCCGCCGACGCTCCTTATTTCCGCAGTCAGTGTCATGCCTGATTTCTACAAAACTGTTTCGCCGGAATTTAAAAATGGGGGAGATATTATTTATTTATTAGGAGAAACTCATGACGAACTTGGGGGAGGCGAGTATTATAAAATGATTAGCGCAGTGGGCAATAATGTGCCAAAAGTTAATTTAGAAAAAAATCTGAAAACTTATCTGGCCCTGGAAAAAGCCATTCAAAAAGAGCTAGTAGCTTCTTCGCTTTCCCTAACCTCGGGGGGCTTGGGCATAGCACTGGCCAAAGCCTGTGTCGGCGGAATGCTCGGATGCAAAATATCAATAAAAAACTTACCCGGAAATCTATACGGAGGCAACGCCTCCGTAGATGCCAAACTTTTCTCCGAAAGCCAAGGAAGAATTTTAGTATCCGTATCTTTTAAAAATATTGCTTCATTTGAAAAAATAATGCGAAAAATTCCTTATGTTAAACTTGGAAAGACGGAAAAAAATGGTAAAATTATCGTTACAGACAGGGATAAAATAATAGATACGAACGTCAAAAAGTTGCACACCATTTACCATAGTTTTTCTGACAAAATGACATAAATAACATTCCGACATTCTCAAGAATGTGAGAATGTTAAAAAATTATGAAAACAGAAAATAAAATATGCCAAAACTGTAAGCAAGACTTCATCATTGAAGGTGACGATTTTGAATTTTACGAAAAGATGGATGTGCCAGTACCGGAAAAATGCCCGCAGTGCCGCCAACAATTGCGTATGCTTTTTAGAAATTTTAAAACTCTTTATAAAAGACCTTCAAGTAAGTCTGGCAAAATGATCATTTCGATGTATAGCCCAGACGTACCTCTTCCAGTATATGATATTTCTGAATGGTGGAGCGATAATTGGGATCCTATGGAATATGGAATAGATATTGATTGGGGTCAATCATTTTTTGCCCAGCTTGGTAAATTATTTAACGTAGTCCCACATATTTCAATGAGAATTAGCCAAAGTGAAAATTGCGATTATTCAAATATGGCTTTTAAAAGTAAAAATTGTTACCTTGTTTTCGGTTGTGTGGAAGATGAGGATTGTAATTATGGACACATTGTTTGGCATTCCACAGACTCTACAGATAATTTATACATATTTAAGTGTGAATCTTGCTATGAATGCATTGATTGCCTAAATTGTAACAAGCTTCTATATTCCGAAGAATGTGAAAGCTGTGCTGAAAGCATCGGATTATTTGACTGCAGAGGGTGCCTTAATTGCATAGGTTGCGTTGGCTTGATAAATAAATCCTATTGCATTTTTAACAAGCAAGTAACAAAAGAAGAATACTATAAATTTGGAAAAGAAAATCCTCTGCATGATCTTAAGTCAATTAAAAAAATTCTATTAGAAAAAGAAAACCTGCGAAAAAATCTACCTCAAAGAGCCTTTTTTGGATTTCGCAATAATGATGTTTCCGGGAACCATATTTACAACGCTCACAATGTACATTATTCTTTTGATGTTAAGAGCGGAGAAAGTTCTAAATTTTGTTTTACTATTCGAAGCGCGACAGATACCTATGATGGTTCTTTTTCTACTGATTTATCAGAATGTTATCAGGTTTTAACCTGCCAAGGTAATAAAATTATAGGTTCACAAGTTATCTTTGATTCACATGATGTGTATTACTCTGATAATTGTTATGACTGCAATAATATTTTTGGCTGTTATAGTTTGCGAAAAAAATCATACTGTATTTTAAACAAGCAATACACTAAAGAAGAATATTTAAAACTCCTTCCTAAATTAATAGAGTTAATGAAAAAAAACAACGAATGGGGAAAATTTTTTTCGAAAGAACTAAGCCCTTTTGGCTATAATGAATCTATCGTCAATGAATATATGCCGCTATCTCGTGAGGAAGCTCTAGTTCAAGGTTTTAAGTGGCAAGATAATATACCTAGCACTAGTGGACAGGAAACTATAAAATTAGAAAACCTTCCAAAAAATCCGAAAAATTACAATGATGATTTAATGAAGGAAATTTTTGCCTGTGATAATTGCAAGAAAAATTATCGTTTAATCAGCAGGGAAATAGGATTTTATAAAAAACTAGGGCTGGCAATTCCAAATAAGTGTTTTAACTGCCGTCATGCCAACAGAATGAAGATGAGAAATCCCAGAACACTCTGGGATATACGATGCGCAAAATGCAATACAGAAATAAAAACATCTTACAAGCCGGAAGAGCAGAAAATTTACCAAATATATTGCGAAAAATGTTATCAACAGGAAGTTTATTAAAGCAACATTCCAATATTCTCAAGAATACCAGAATAGATAAATTATGAAAAAAAAATCAAACAAAATAAAAATAATAATAATGTCCGGCTACGGACTCAATTGCGAGGAGGAAACAAAATTCGCTTTTGAGTCGGCCGGAGCAAAAAAGAATATAGTCGCGGATATTGTGCATATCAATGACCTAATAGCTAAACCGAAAATGCTCTCTCTTTATCAAATTCTAGCTTTTCCGGGAGGATTCGCTTATGGTGACGATACTGGCAGCGGAAAGGCTTATGCCAATAAATTTAAAAATCATTTAGCCAAAGAACTTAAAGGGTTTTTGGCTCGTAACACTCTAGTTATAGGCATTTGTAACGGATTTCAAATCGTAACTAATTTGGGAATCCTGCCTGGAGCTCTTACTTACAACAAAAATGGAAAATATATAGACCGCTGGGTTGATTTAGAAGCCATTGGTAATAGCCCATGGTTAAAAGGAATTAAAAAAATATCACTTCCGATAGCTCACGGCGAAGGACACTATATGATAAGTGGCAAAGAGTATAAAAAGATGAAAGCTAATAAAGAAATCGCTTTTATATATACAAAAGGAGAAATAGCCAAATTCCAAAACTTAGAATATAATCCAAACGGTTCAGATTATGACATTGCCGGTGTTTTAGCGTATAATGGCAGAGTTCTCGGAATGATGCCTCATCCGGAGCGAGGAATGTTTGCCCACCAAAGTCCTATGTGGCCCCAAAGGAAAGCAAGCTTCCTACGGGGCAAGTATAAAAATAAAAAAATGGAGAAATCAGGTGAAGGGTTACAAATCTTTAAAAACGCAGTTAATTACTTCAAGTGAAAATTAATGAGTGAGCTTAAAGAAAAATGCGGAATTGTAGGCATATACGGCAAAGATTTACCCATCTCCAGACTGGTTTTTTTTGCTTTATTTGCATTACAGCATAGAGGCCAAGAAGCTTCCGGCATAACAACTAGTGATGGAAAAAATCTCCACACGCATAAAGGCGCAGGACTCGTATCTCAAGTGTATACAGAAAAAGCGATAAAAAATTTGAAAGGATACATAAGCATAGGGCACAACCGATATTCCACTTCTAATGGGGGAGCGCTGAAACACGCGCAACCGGTGGTAAACATTGATGCCTCTTTTGCGCTAGCGCACAATGGCAATTTGCCGAGCGTAAAAATGCTTGAGCAATTTTTATCTTCAAAAAAAGCTCTGAAGAAAGACCGTAGTGACTCAGAGCTTATTGCTGACGCCATCAGTTTTCATATTAAAAATGGTGACTCTGCCGTCACAGCATTCAAAAAAGTTTTTCCTTTAATTACCGGCGCTTTTTCTCTAATTATGATGGATAAGGATACCCTGGTCGCTGTGCGCGATTCCTATGGAATGCGACCACTGGCGCTTGGAACTGTCACCAATGGCTATGTTGTTGCTTCAGAAACGTGCGCATTGGCAACCATCGGCGCGTCATTCAAGAGAGAAGTAAAACCGGGAGAAATGATTGTGATAAATAATAAGGGAATCAAAAGCACAAAATTAGCAAAAGCAAATCCGAAACATGACATATTTGAATATGTTTACTTTGCCCGACCGGACAGCGTACTCAACGGAAAATTAATCTATGAGGTCAGAAAAAATTTTGGAAAAGCCTTGGCACGCGAAACTAAATTAAAAGTTGATGCAATAGTGCCAGTGCCCGATACTGCCTTTCCGGTTGCCTTGGGATATAGTGAAGTCTCCGGTATTCCGATTGAAATGGCCTTAGTAAAAAATCGTTATGTGCATCGGACTTTTCTTGAGCCGGATCAAAAATCGCGTAGAAATAGCGTGGCCCTTAAACTCATCCCTCTTCAAGAAGTACTAAACGGCAAAAGCATCGCGGTAATTGACGATTCTATTGTTCGAGGAAATACAAGCAAGAGATTAGTGAAAACATTATTTAAGGCGGGGGCCAAAGAAGTGCATTTTCTAATATCATCGCCGCCGATTCGTTTTCCTGATTTTTATGGTATTGACACCCCGAGGCAGAAAGAGCTTATTGCTTCTAATAAAACAGTTGAAGAAGTGAGAATTTTCCTTGGAGCTACTTCGCTTCATTACTTGTCTCTTAAAAACTTAATAAAGTCCATCGGCTTGCCCAAAAATAAACTTTGCACCTCCTTTTTTACCGGCGAATACCCGATTGATTTAAAAGAACGCAAAAAAGAAATCAATTATGATGTCCCCAAAGAATAAATTCACCCCGCCTTCGGCGGGGATAAAACTCGCGATACTTATTTCCAACGCCGGCACGGGCACTAACCTCCAAGCTATAATTGACGGAATTGATAGAGGTAAAATCAAAGCTAAAATTTGCGCGGTAATTTCTGACAAAAATGACGCCCCGGGGTTGAAACACGCCAGAGAGCATAGTTTAAAAATTGAAATCTGCCCGGCCAAAGAAGCCCTGTTGCCACTTCTACAAAAACTAAATCCCGATTACATAGCTCTGGCCGGCTGGAAACAAATTATCTTGGACAAAGTAATTTTGGCATATCCCAATAAAATTTTAAATCTGCATCCCGGGTTAATTCCGGACACAATTAATGGAAATATAAAAAATCCAGATGGCACAGAAGCCCTTTGGAACAAGGGTATGTTGACCACCAAAGCCATCCAAAATTTCTTAGACCAAAAAGCCACTTTCGCCGGCTCCTCCATTCACTTTTTAACCTTAAACTTTGATTTTGGTCCGGTTTTAAGGAGGACTTTTGAAAAAATTAAAGCTAATGACAACGTTGAACCTTTGTACTCAAGGCTAAAGAAAAAAGAAAACCAGTTATATGTGGAAGTTTTAGAAAAATTGACCTCTCCCCAACCCCTCTCCTTATCAAGGAGAGGGGCAAGGAGTGAGGTGATAAAAATTTTAATAATTGGAGCAGGAGGAGGGCGTGAACATGCATTAGGTTGGAAGGTCACACAATCGGCGCGCGCGGGACAAATTTTCTTTGTGCCAGGAAATGCAGGGACAGCGCAAATTGGAATTAACCTGGATATTAAAATAGCTGATATTGCAGGATTATTGGATTTTGCTAAGAAAGAAAAAATAGATCTCACGCTTGTAGTAGCAGATGAACCTCTTTTTCTGGGAACCGTAGACGAATTTAGAAAAGCAAATTTACGGGTCTGGGGACCAAGTAAATTAGCAGCCCAAATAGAATGGTCCAAGGCATTTTCAAAAGAATTTATGCGCCGGCATAATTTGCCAACCGCAAAGTTTGAGATATTTACAGATTTTGAAAAAGCAAAAGAATATGTGGCACAACAATCGCTACCAATTGTCATCAAGGCAAGTGGGCTGGCGTTGGGGAAGGGTGTGATAATTGCACAAACTTTAGAGGAGGTAAATAAGGCACTTGAAGAGATGATGGTAAAAAAAGTCTTTGGGAATTCCGGGAATGAAGTTGTGATTGAAGAGTTCCTTACCGGACCGGAGATTTCTATCCATACATTCTCGGACGGTAAAACTTTTAAAATGTTTCCTCCGTCCCAGGACCACAAAAAAATAGGCGAAGGCGATACTGGGCCAAATACCGGCGGCATTGGAGCTATCAGCCCGCTTCCGTTCATAAACAAAAAACTTCTCAGGGAAATTGAGGAGAGGGTAGTGACACCGACCATATCAGCCATGGCTGATATGGGTTGCCCTTTTGTAGGGGTATTATATCCTGGTCTTATTCTAACAGAGGACGGCCCTAAAATTCTGGAATACAATGCGCGTTTCGGCGACCCGGAGGCGCAAACATATATGCGGCTCCTGGATACGGATATTTTAGACATCATAGATGCTTGTATTGACGGCATTTTAGATAAAGTTGAAATGAAATGGAAAAATTTATCGGTTTGTACTGTAGTGCTCACCTCCGGAGGATATCCGGGAAATTACGAGAAAGGAAAAATTATCTCCGGCATTGACGAAGCGGAAATGCAGCCTGATGTTGTGGTATTTCACGCCGGAACAAAAACAGAAAACAATAAGCTTGTCACAAATGGCGGCAGGGTGCTGGGAGTCAGCGCCATAGGCAATACTTTAGAAGAAGCGCTTGAAAAAGCCTACAAAGCCATAGAAAAAATCTCATTTGAAGGGATGCAATATAGAAAAGACATCGGTAAAAAAGCACTTTTAATTTCAAAATAAAAATGCTAGAATCGCTTTATGGTAAAAAACCCCAAGGTAGGCATTATTATGGGCTCAGATTCGGATTTGGAAGTAATGGCTGAAGCCGCAAAAATATTGGAGAATTTTGGTGTACCTTATGAGATTACGGTTGCTTCGGCGCATCGCTCACCAGAAATTGTGCACAAGTACGTCACGACTGCCAAGGCTCGCGGACTCAAAATTGTCATTGCCGGCGCGGGCGGGGCAGCGCATTTGGCGGGAGTAGCTGCATCTCTGACCACTTTGCCGGTAATTGGAATACCGATAAAAACAAAAAGTTTAGACGGATTTGATTCACTTTTATCCACCGTAGAAATGCCTCCGGGAATACCGGTAGCGACCGTCGGTATTAATTCAGGAAAAAACGCCGGACTTTTGGCGATTCAGATACTCGCTTTATTTGATAAGAATCTAGAAAATAAATTAATTAACTACAAAAAGAAAATGGGTAACGAAATAAAAATAAAAGGTGAAAAACTTTTAAAAGTTGGGTATAAAAAATATTTGCAGAAATAAAATATGTCAGACTTTATTGATGCAGTAATTAAAACAAGAAAAATTTCTGCAGAAATAGCTGCTCAATCTTTACTCCGCATTGATAACGTCTCAGAAATTGAAATAAACAAGTCAATTCTTTCTAAAATGTCTACTTATGCCAGCATTTTCCCAAAAGGTTGGTATGATCCACCACCTGGGGGTATAAGTGTTTTATTTGATGAAAGTCCTTTTGTGCGTTTGCAATACGATTCGTTAAGAAATCCGATATATTGGTCAAATAACTCCATGTTATTTAAAAAAGAGTCGATTGGCAGTGTATATTTTTCACCAGTTGACAAAAAAACCCGAATGATGGGAGATATCGGGTTTACCATATACAAAGGAGACAACGAAGAAATTAAACAACATCTGAAAAATATTTACAGTAGTATTCTCAAAATTGCCGAACATGCGCAAATTGGAATGAAGTTTTCTGATTTATGCGCATTTGCCAGTAATTCATTTAAAAACAAATTCAAACCGACCAGATGGGTACCAATAAGTTCTGACCCGAATCAATCTATGAATCTTGGGCATTCGATTACAGGATCATTTGAAAGTGATTTAAATTTAGGAGATACTTTTGAAGAAATAAAAGAGACCTTGAGAACCAAGCGTGTAGCCCTTATTGATACTGAAAATTTCGAAATCCCCGCAACCTGCGCGTTTATAGTAGAATCAAGATTGGAAGACTTTAATAAACCATATCTTCCGAGCATTTATTTTCAATTTATAGTATGTTTTGATAATGGCAAGAAAACAATTTTAGGATGTTTTGAAGAAATTTTTAAGACAGTTGGTATGGATTATATGAATTCAAAATAATCATGATAATATATAAAAATGGCTAATCTTTATACAAAATCCGGCGTAAATATCAAAAAGGGAGATGAGGTTGTCAAAAGGATTAAAAATTACGTTGCTTCCACGCATACTAAAATGGTGTTGAAAAATATTGGTAGTTTCGGTAGTTTATATGATCTGGCAGATATAATAAAAAATTATAAAAACCCCATTTTAGTGCAAAGTATTGATAGCGTCGGTACGAAACTTTCTATTGCCACCATGATGAAAAAATACGATACTGTCGGCGAAGATATGGTCAATCACTCCTGTAATGATGTTTTAGCAATGGGAGCAAAACCGATAATCTTTCTGGACTATATTGCAAATGAAACTCTTGTGACTAAAAATACCGTAACAATGGTCAAAGGCATGGTGAAAGCTTGTAGAGAAAATGGTGTTGCTTTAATTGGTGGAGAAACAGCTGAAATGCCTGGCGTATATGCAAAAGGTGAACACGATATTGTTGGTTCGATTACAGGAATCGTGGAAAAAGATAAAATAATTACAGGTGAGCAAATTAAAAAAGGGAATATCATTTTAGGTTTTCCTTCAAGTGGACTTCACACCAATGGCTTTTCTTTAGCGCGTAAATTGCTTTTTGAAAAAATGAAGCATACAGTAAATACTAAAGGAGCCTTGTCCGGTAAAAGCATCGGCGAGATTTTAATGAAAGTTCATATAAATTATTGCAAGCCGATTTTTTCGCTTTTAGATAGTGATATTGATATAAAAGGAATCGCGCATATTACCGGGGGAGGATTTATTGAAAATATTCCGCGCATCCTTCCTAAAAACCTCAATGCGGAAATTCAAAAAGGTTCCTGGCCAATGCTTCCGATTTTCCCTTATTTGCAGAAAATTGGCAAGGTGGCAGAAAAAGAAATGTATAGCGTTTTTAACATGAGTATTGGACTGGTGATAGTTGTGCCACCTGAACAAAAAGAAAAAATTGAACTAAAATTGAAAAATTATAAAGTTTTCTGGATTGGTAAAATTGTTCAAGGAAAAGGCAAAGTAATTTTAAAATAAAACTTTTATGAACTTGCTAAAAAAAACAAATTTTAAAAATCCAGAAAACTTT
>CAZYBS010000002.1:0-82390 GCA_964645245.1 uncultured Candidatus Saccharibacteria bacterium | reverse complement strand
TAGGAGAAAAATATACTGGTAAAGTGCGTGATGTTTATACTCAAAACGATAAAGTTATTTTGATTTCCACGGATAGATATTCGGCTTTTGACCGCAATTTGGCTCTGATACCCTGCAAGGGTCAAGTGCTGACACAAGTTAGCAAATTTTGGTTTGAACAAACAAAAGATATTGTGCCTAATCATGCCCTAGATTTTCCCGACCCAAATGTGGTAGTAGCGAAAAAGTGCACCGTGCTTCCGGTGGAAATGGTAGTGCGCGGTTATATTACCGGGGTGACTGGCACTTCCACCTGGACGCTGTACCAAAAAGGCTTAAGAGATTTTGGTGATTTTATTTTGCCGGATGGCATGCATAAAAATCAAAAATTGGGAAAACCGGTCATAACTCCCACCACAAAATTTGAAGCCCACGATAGGCCTCTGACTAGCAAAATTATTTTGGAAGAAAAAATTATGACGCCGGCAATTTGGCAAAAAGTTTCTGATATAGCTTTAAAACTTTTTGCCCGCGGGCAAGAAATAGCCCTAGATAGAGGACTAATTTTAGTAGATACGAAATATGAATTTGGACTTACGAAAAATGGGGAAATAATGTTAATAGATGAAATCCACACTCCCGATTCTTCCAGATATTGGCAAGCAAAAACTTATGAAGAGCGCATCAGGAATGGTTTAGAACCGGAAAATTTTGACAAGGAATTTTTGCGTTTGTGGTTCAAAGACAACTGCGACCCTTATAAAGATGAAAAATTGCCAGAAGCTCCGGCAGAAATGGTGGCTGAGCTCTCCAGAAGATATGTAAAAATTTGCGAGCAAATTACCGGCATTCCTTTCAAAGTTGAAAATGGAGATATTGCCAAAAGAATAGAAAATAATCTTAGAAATTATCAAATATAAATATTATGTCATTAAATTCAATTTCACCAATAGATGGACGTTACGGAAAAATCACTTCTGCGCTTGCCTCAATTTTTAGCGAGAAAGGATTTATGCAATATCGAATTATTGTCGAAGGAGAGTATTTGATTGCACTTTCTGAATTAAAAATCAAATTAAGAAAGATAACTACCAAAGAAAAAAAATTAATTAGAGCCCTTTATAATTTGACAGACGAAGGTGCGCAAATAATTTCTGATATTGAAATAAAGGGTTACAAGAATATCAAGGCCACTGATCATGACACTAAAGCAGTAGAGTATTTCATGAAAGAAAAACTGGTGGAAACTTCGCTTAAGGATACTTTAGAATGGATTCATTTTGGATTAACCAGCGAAGATACTATCAACCTAGCTTATGCGTTAATGCTACGAGACGGCATCGTATTATTATTAAAACAACTAGACCAAGTAGTAAAAGAAATCAATCATTTAGCAAAAAAGCATAGCGATCTTAGTATGCTAGCTCAAACTCATGGTCAGGGTGCTACCCCAACCACTTTTGGGAAAGAATTCAAGATTTTTTCTTCTCGACTAGAACGCCAAGTAAGCCATCTATCCAAGCAAGAAATTCTTTGCAAGCTAAACGGCGCTACCGGCAATTACAATGCACACTTAGTGGCTTTTCCGGACGTGGACTGGATAAATTTTACAGAACATTTTATTAAAACCTTATCTGATTTTACGCCTAGTATTTTTCATCTAGTTCCTAATTTATTTACTACTCAAATCGAGCCGCATGATTCTTATGTAGAAATTTTTGATAATTTAAGAAGAATAAACACTATTCTTCTAGATATGAACCAGGACATTTGGCGTTATATTAGCGATGAGTGGATAGTGCAAAAGCCGATTGGTGATGTCGGCTCTTCCACTATGCCTCACAAGATAAATCCTATAAAGTTCGAAAATAGCGAGGGCAACTTGGGGCTTGCAAATGCTTTATTCGAATTTTTCGGCAGAAAATTGCCAATTTCTAGATTACAGAGAGATTTGTCTGATTCTACTGTATCACGCAACATTGGCACGGCATTTTCACATTCACTTATCGCGTATGAATATCTTCTTAAGGGTTTAGCGAACATCAAAGTAAACGAGAATAAAGTCCGTGAAGTTTTAAATGCACATCCTGAAGTTATAGCCGAAGCCATCCAGACGATTCTGCGGCGCGAGGGCGTAAAAATGCCATATGAAAGATTAAAAGGCCTGACTCGCGGCAAACAAACTAGGCTTCTTAATATTCATAAATTTATTAGCACTTTGGAAGTTAGCGATAAGATAAAGAAAGAGTTATTAAAAATCACCCCTCAAAATTATACCGGACTAGCTTCCAAACTTGCTTCAAAGTAATATAATGTCTAAAAAAACTGTAATAATTTTATTTCTACTATTTACCATCTTGCCAATAAAAAGCTATGCGCAGGTTTCGAACGCCGGTTTTGTGCCGGGAAATATTTGGTATTCTATAGATCCATTTGAGGAAGGAGATAAAATTAAAATCTACACTTTAATTTTCAATCCGGACGAAAGGGAATTGTCGGGGACGGTGGTTTTTTTTGACAATAATATTTTTTTAGGTAAAAAAGATTTCATCGCTCTGGCCAAAGGCGTTAAAGATATATCTATAGATTGGATGGCAACGGTTGGAGCTCATAACATTTTTGGCAAAATTGAAAATGCTAAATTTTTAGTATCCAAAGGGAAGTATGAAGAAGTATATCTGGCCGAGAATGAAACAAGCAAAAGCTCACGTACAGTAAGTAAAAAAATAATTTTAAAGACCACCAACATAAGCGAAAATCCTGATTCAATAATAGATAGTGTTAGCAGCATTGGCTCCGAATCAATTAAAAATATTGAAAAAGTAATAGAGGAAAAAACACCGGAGTTTATAACTAAACCTGTCATTCTGACTACCAATACAATTGAAAAACTTCGTTCTGATACAGGCACATTCTTAAAAGAAGAAAAAGAAACAGTGCAGAACCAGATAAAAGCCTTAAATAATGCAAAAACTTCAGGAGATACAGAAAACACGGAAGCAAGTAAATTTTTAAAACCTTTTAAATATACAGAACTTTTCTTTTTTACTTTTTTATCTTTTATTTTTAACAACAAATTCATTTTCTATATTATTTTAGCCTTTATTATTTTCTTTTTGCTACGTTATATATGGCACTTCGTATTTTAGCTTCTATCATACTTTTATTTTCAGTGCTTTTTATGCCTTTTGGGGTATCTGCTATTTTGGCCTTTGCCGGCATGGCCTATTTCTCTTTTTTTCTAGAAGCCGTTATTTTGCTTTTTCTATCAGATTTACTTTTTGGGGTAAAAGAGGCTAGATTTTTCGACATGGTTTTTATCTCTTCTATTATTTTTATTTTGTTTCTGGTGTTAGTAGAATTTTTCAAAAAGAAACTTAAATTTTATGTTTGATAAAAATAAAAACCTTTTTGTTGATCCGGATGAAATTTTTCTTGATTCTAAAAATTTGCAGAACTTTGACCGCCAACAATTTGAAGGCCGGATAGAAAAACCGATTCCTAAAAAAACTATTCTACTTCTGGGCATTTTTTTTCTGACTATAACTTTAATATTCGGGACTCGACTAGTATACCTCCAAGTCGCGAATGGAGATAGCTATAGAAAAAGAAGCGAGAACAATACCCTGGAAAAAGTCACTATTTTCAGTGAAAGAGGGATAATTTACGATAGAAATAAAAAAGAACTAACTTGGAACAAGAAAATGGAGGACTTATCTGTTATTTCCACCCGTGCTTATATATCGCCGGGATTCTCGCACATACTGGGCTATGTGAGCTATCCGACAAAAGACAATGCGGGACGCTACTGGCAAAGTGAGTTTATAGGCAAAGATGGGCTCGAAAAAGAATACAATAATAAAATAAAAGGTGAAAACGGGTCAAAGATAATAGAAATAAACGCGTTAGGAGAAATACATTCAGAAAACATCATAAATGCCCCAAAGCGAGGGGACGATTTGATAACAAGCATTGATTCACGAATTCAAAAGCAGTTGTTTTCTCTTATTAAAAATCTATCGGAAAGTAATTCTTTTACCGGCGGGGCTGGAATTATAATGGACGTTCGAAATGGAGAAATTATAACTGCTACTAGTTTTCCAGAATATAATTCAGAAATTTTATCTCTAGGCAAAGACGTAAATAAGATTAAAAACTATATAACTGATAAAAGAAAATTCTTTTTAGACAGAGTTGTTTCCGGACTTTATACTCCAGGTTCAATCGTCAAGCCCTTTTTTGCTTTAGGCGCTTTAATGGAAGGTGTGATTGATCCAGATAAAAAAATTCTTTCAACCGGCTCTATTTCAATCCCAAATCCTTATTTCCCAAATCAAAAGAATATTTTTAAAGATTGGAAGGCGCACGGTTGGACGGATATGGCGCAAGCTCTGGCTGTTTCTTCGGATGTTTATTTTTATACAATTGGAGGAGGATTTGAAGAGCAAAAAGGCCTCGGAATCGTGAATATTGGGAAGTATGCCAAACTTTTCGGCGTTGGAGAGAAAACTGGAGTTGATTTGCCGGATGAAAAAGGAGGCACTGTTCCCAGTCCACAGTGGAAAATGGAAAATTTCAAAGGCGACCCCTGGCGCGTTGGAGACACTTATCACACTGCTATCGGGCAGTACGGGTTCCAAGTTACTTTAATAGAAATGGCGCGCGCGGTAGGAGCTATTGCGAATAATGGCAAGCTCGTAAACCCCCATTTTATATTGGGTGATACCGAAAAGGAAAACCAAGTTTCTATAATAAATATAAAAAAAGAATATTTTGATGTTGTGCATAGGGGAATGAGGCAAGCGGTCTCTTACGGCACCGCCGCAGCGTTAAATGTACCTTATATAGAAGTCGCCGCCAAGACCGGTACGGCACAACTGGGTGTCGCAAAAAATAAAGTAAACTCTTGGGTCATCGGTTTTTTCCCGTACGAAAATCCAAAATACGCGTTCGCAATTATGATGGAAGCCGGCCCCGCCGGCGGCGGGGCCGGCGCGCCCCCCATTATGCGCCAACTGCTAGACTGGATGTCTATCAATACTCCGGAATATTTTAAGTAATCACTTTAATACATAAGATTTCAGCAGTGGAAAACTTTTGCTTGTGTTTTTAGTCTGAGGGGCTATAATTAAATGTAAATGAGAAAACACATTAAACGCGGACACTTAATCTTTATTTTTGCTATTTCATTTGTGGTCGCTGTGACCCTGTCTTTGTGGGGTCCTTTTTCTTTTTCTCAAGCCAGCGCCCCCAAATATTACGGTTATTATTTCGTTGAAGATCCGGCAAAGAACCAGGCGTATATTAACGAGGTCAAGGGCTCGATCAATATCATCAATGTACGATACGACAATGGCTCCAATAATAGTTGGGATCCGACAGCCGCAAGCCGGATAAGAAACGCCGGAGTTAAAGCAATGCTGCAAGTGCCTTTCGGAACAGATACAGACCAGACATTATTTGTTAATGCGACAGCCAGGCGTGCCTATTTAAATAAAATCAAGCAGGACATGGTAAATACTAACTTTATGTCATCCCTTGCCTACATAGCCATTTATGAGGAATGGTATGTGCTTATTAGTCAGGGGTACTACGATAAATGGCCAATATTTCAAGGCAAAACCAAAGAACAAAAGTTTGCCATCGCCAAGTCATATCTGGAAAAGATAATCAGTGATGTTAAGAATACATTTCCTGGCATCCCAACGGTTATTGTTGAAAATATTTTGCCTTATCCAACTCCACCGTCTAACGTTGACGTTCTTGGTATTGATGCTTACTACATACCCGACCATGAATATTGCAGTTCGGATCAGAAAACTAAATTTAATCAGGAAGTGTTGCTATATTTTGATGCTGCCGTGAAATATAATAAGCCGATGATGATGGTTGCTCCTTCTTTTGTCGGTGGTCCGTGGAAGATGCTATCTAAGTGTCAGATGCAATGGTATTCAGACCTAGCTTTAAGCGGAAAATACAATATACAATCTTTCTTGTGGTTTATTTACGCTAATACCAGTGGCTTCATAGGAGTCAGAAGCTATCCCGATCTTGTTTATCACCAAAAATCAATCGGTTGTCAGATGCTGGGAGACCCCTACTGCGTGGTTCCCGCCCCGACTCCTTTGCCTCCGGCGACCTATACAGTCAACTTGCAGGCTAATAACGGCCAGTATGTCGTGGCGGAATTGAACGGAGGAGGGATTATCAATGCGAACAGGAATAATGCTTATGCCTGGGAGACATTCACAATGACCGACCTTAACGGAGGGCAGCTTATCAGCGGTGATTCGGTTGGGTTTAGCACGGACTCGGGCTATTATTTCAGAGCCGAGGGCGGAGGCGGGTCCACCATGGATGCCACCGCTCGGGCGCTTGGTCCGTGGGAAACATTTACTGTTCAAAATATTCAGGGTTATCCGACTATCGTTAACGGTAGTCAGATTTCTATCCGTACCTGGAATGGAATTAACTTTGTAGTAGCAGAAAGCGGTGGGGGACGCTGGGTCGCCGCCGACCGAATTGCGGCTTGGATCTGGGAGACATTTACTCTTAAAATTTTATGAGCAAAGCGCGGATACTTTTAATTTTAGGCATTTGGGTGGCAGTTTTGCCGTACTTGGGTTTTCCCTATGCTTGGAAAGATATCTTATTCACTCTCTCCGGACTCGGGCTCATTTATTTCAGCTACATGCTATATCAAGAATCTAAAACAGAGGAAATTAAAGAAGAGAAAACTTTTGATAATTTTTCAGAAAATATATAACATCTAATTATGCTGGATAAAACAAGACACATCACTAATGTCACTCTGTCCGTCGCTCTATTTTTTCTTACTTTTTTGGGGGGCGTTTATATCGGCAACCATAACCGTCCCGAAATAGATAAAGTTATGGGTCTCTCCAATAAGCAGACGGAAGTCGCAACCAAGGCAGACTTTTCTCCTTTTTGGAAAGTTTGGAATACCATTAACGAAAAATATCCAAAAGCTGGCAAAATAAATGATCAGAACCGAATTTATGGGGCTATTTCGGGCCTGGTGGGCTCTTTAGATGACCCATACAGCGTCTTTTTCAATCCGGACGAGGCAAAATCATTTGAAGACGAAATAGCCGGTAATTTTACCGGGGTCGGCATGGAAGTTGGTATAAAAGATAAAGTACTGACCGTTATCGCTCCGCTTAAAGACACCCCCGCTTATCGGGCAAATATCAAGCCGGGTGATAAAATTCTGAAAATTGATAAAACAGTCACTGCCGGCTTGAGCATTGAAAAGGCAATTAAATTAATTCGCGGAGAAAAAGGCACGACGGTCATGCTCACGATTTTTCGCGAAGGAGACAAGGACCCGATAGAAATAAAAATTGTCAGAGATATTATCAACATACCGACTCTGGATACGGAACTCCGGCCAGATGGCATTTTTGTACTCAAGCTTTATAGTTTTTCGGCTAATTCGGCCAATCTTTTCCGTAATGCAATTCAAAACTTTGCCCGGTCCGGAACCGACAAGCTAATACTGGATTTGCGAGGAAATCCGGGCGGGTATTTGGACGCGGCTGTTGATATATCAAGCTGGTTCCTGCCGGGAGGGAAAACCATTGTGACCGAAGACTATGGCGATGACAAAAAACCGGAAATATTCAGGAGCAGAGGTTATAATATATTCAATGATAAGTTGAAGTTTGTTATTTTGATAAACAGCGGGTCCGCTTCGGCATCGGAAATTGTCGCCGGCGCAATGCAAGACCACGGACGCGCCAAATTAGTGGGTGATAAAAGTTTTGGCAAAGGCTCGGTACAAGAAACGGTGAAAGTCACTCCGGATACCCTTTTGAAAATTACGGTGGCCAAATGGCTTACGCCGAATGGAAATTTGATTGCCGAAGAAGGATTGACTCCGGATTTCCTCGTGGAAATAAATAAAAAGGATTTAGAAAGTAAAAAGGACCCGCAGATGGATAAAGCAGTTCAATTATTACTAGAACCTAGTCACTAGAACCTAGAACCTAATTATGCGAGTAATATTTTTAAAAGACGTGCCCAGGGTAGGGAAAAAGTATGATATCAAAGAAGTAAATGACGGTTATGCCATGAATTTTTTATTGCCCAGAAAATTGGCGCAAAATGCCACGCCGAGAGCCATAGCCGAGCTGGAAATGCGCCAGAAGGAAATCATACTGGAAAGGGAAGTGCAAGAAGATCTTTTAATGAAAAATTTAGAGGAAATAAAAGGCAAAACTATTACCATCAAAGGCAAAGCCAATGAACAAGGGCATCTCTTTTCCGCAATTCATAAAAAAGAAATCATGGAAGCCATGCACGCTGAGCATCATGCGGACATTAGCGAAGAATTTATCGTTCTAGAAAAACCGATTAAAGCAGTAGGGGAGTTCGAAATTCCGATTTCCATTAAAGACAAAAAATCTTCGTTTAGGCTAGTAGTGGAAGGAATTTAAATTATGAAAGTAACTTTAATGCATGGCAAAGATACAGATCCAAACCAGAAATGGTATCCGTGGTTTGCAAAAGAAATTAAAAATCTAGGAATGGATTTTAGTTCTCCCATATTACCCGATCCTCATGATCCAAATATTGATAAATGGATTTCAATATTAGAAAAAACAAACCCAGATAAGGATACAATTCTAGTTGGACACTCTCGCGGAGGTGTTGCTATTCTAAGATGGTTGGAAAAACTTCCTACAAATAGAAAAGTCCATAAAGTTATTTTAATTGGAACCAATTCAGGAAATTCAGAAAAGATGAACGAGACGGAAAACAGTAAGGGCTTTTTTACAAAGGAGGGATATAATTTCAAAAAAATAAAATCGCATTGCGATAATTTTGTTGTTCTTCATTCGCGTGACGATGAATGGGTACCATTTAAGGCAGGGGAGGAAAATGCCCAAGGTTTAAATGCAAAATTCTTAGAATTTGATGATAGAGGACACTTTGGTAAAAAGGTTGATACGATACCTGAATTATTAAAAGAAATCAATTAATTTACCTTTTGATCAAGAAGTTCCAGTCTAACGACTTTATTAAACTAAAGTGGAAAATAATTTGTATAAAAAGGAAGCCCCGCTCGAATCTAGTCAGGAGACTAGGGAGCAGGGCAAAGGGGACTACCAGAGTAAGGAAATCCATCCGATTCCCTCACAATTAGGCCCGGAAAGGAAACGAACGAACTAAGGCGGGTTGCTAGTATTATACTACATTCACCACTTTTTTTACTATCATTCTGCCGTTGAAGGAAATCTTGCGACGAGAGCCGAATTTGACGGTGCCGGGCTTGAGAGCGAAAAGGGTATGATCACGGCCTATAGAGACGTTATTGCCCGCCATAACGACCGTACCGCGCTGGCGGACGATAATAGAGCCAGATTGGGCCTTTTGGCCATCCGCCAGCTTAATACCGAGGTATTTGGGATTTGAATCTCTTAAGTTTTTGGCCGTTCCGCCGGCTTTTCTATGTGCCATGGTAAATTAGTTGTTAGGTTCTAGGTTCTAGTTTATAATAAAAACAATTAAGAGTATAACAATTCTATGGAAAAAATCAAGTTATTTTTGGAAAGCGAGAAGGGGAAAGACATTTTAATCGTTATCATCGTAATTTTAGTCGGTTTGGGCTCATTCGGGCTAGGCAGACTATCTAAGGGGAATGAAAACCCGGGTATAAAAATAGAATATCCCAAAGAATACTTATTACAAAATAGCGAACAAGAAGCGAATATTCTTTCATCTTCAACCGGCAAAACTTTTTTCGCCTCAAACAGGGGAAGCAAATATTATTCCATCGGCTGCTCGGCCGGTAAAATAATTAAACAAGAAAACAAAATTTATTTTGCAACTAGAGAAGAAGCCGAGCGGGCAGGGTATGAGCTTTCCAGCTCCTGCAGATAGAATATACCACGTCGCACAATATATGTTTTGGGTCGTTATACGACCTAAAACATATTCCGGTAGGCTATTTATTGAACACTATTAAACAGACCCTTGAGCCAATCAATCGCTTGAGATACGTAACCTAAAATTTGAGCTACGGTAATATTAAAATAACGCAATAAAAGAAAAGCGACAACGATAATTATTATTAATTGTAAAAAACCCCCTTTCTTATTTCTCATAATATTTTTCATAATCTATGGATTATACTATAAACGAGGTAAATAGTACAGCGCGTCCAGATAAGCGTTCACCGCCGCAACCGGCAATCTATAAACACGCCCATCACAAGCTTTACTTGGCCTAGACTCCATTTTAACCGCTTCCGATGCGTATAAAGAAACGTGCAGATGCGGGCCCGTCGTGTGACCCGTATTGCCACTATAAGCCACTATCTCCCCTCTTTTTACCTGATCTCCCTCACCCATTTTTATCAGCGAAAGATGACCAAAGGTACTGGAAAGTCCATTATTGTATTTAATAAAAATAAATTTTCCAAAAGAGGCTCCGGAACAAGTTAAATCTGTGTCCCCTGTACCCAAGACCAGGCCATCTGCCATAGCCATAACCGGAGTAGCAAAAGACGCACGAAAGTCCACGCCATTGTGCGTGCCAGAAGCGTAAAGGCGCTTAGAATCGACCGTTTTGCCAAAAAGCTGAGTTATAAATATCTTTTCTAATGGCCAGCTTAAAACCCCGCCGGAAGGCAGCTTGGACGGATCCAGAATAAATTGCAGTTGCGCTTCATAATCGCGCAATTCTTGCTCAAACGCATCCCTTTTGGCGATTCGGTCTTTGAGTAGTTTTTGATAATTGGTTTCATTGTTTTTTGTCTGTTTCAGAAGTCTATTCTTCTCATTGGTATTTTGTATTACTATTTTTTGTTGATCCGAAAGCTTGGACTTAAGCCTGGTAAGTTCATTTTTGGCATTAACAGTTTCTTTTCTAGTGTCTTCCAACTCACCTTTTATCTGCTTTAATTTAATTATATCTTTTCTAATTTTTTCCCGAACAGTAACTATGTTGTCTAGATCGTTCCAAATTATTGTAAAATCATTTTCCGACAGTATAGTTTCCAATATAGATTCAAGTTCAAATTCATTGGTTTTTCGAATCTCCAACTTAATAGATTCTAGGTGGTTGGTTATAATATCCTGTTTATTACTTATGTTGGAGCTTAAATTTTGTATTTTAAGATTTGTTTTATCAATTTTTTTTTGAGTTACGTTTATATCAGCTACTAATTTTTTTCTAATTAAATCAAGTTGCTTAATCGAGCCGGACAGAGAACTTTTTTGTTTTTCTAAATTATCAAGTTCTATTTGATAGGCTTTTATTTCTTCTTCCAGCTTGGCTATATCGGCATCTTTTTGGCTTATTTTATTTTGCAGATCCAGGGCCGTTTGCGCATAAGTAAAAACAGTCGGAGCTATCAGGAGAATTATCAAAACTATTATGCTAAATTGCTTTTTGTAAGCGTGATAAAGTTTCATTTTTTCCTATTATAGAAGCTATTATGAACGGATCAGGCGATTTTTCCTTTCCAGAGAGAGCAAAACGCACCGGATGCAATAATTCGCCTCGATTAGCCTGCGCGTCGGCTATTAACATTAAAGTGTTCTTTATATTCTCGGCGGTAAAGTTTCCTTCATCTAAGTTTTCCAGTGCTTTAATCGCTATTTTTAAATTATGAACAGTTTTCTCCATTCCTGAATTCTTATAAACAAGCTTTTCCCTAAATTCTTCCTTGCCATATTCCGGTTGTTTAAAAAAGAAATCCAACTCCCCTCTTTGAACCATTTCTTTTATATCGCCCCATTTTGAAATCCGTTCAAAAATAATAGGGACAAGTTTAGGATTGCGCATATTGTCCGGCAAATACTTAAGAATATTCTTTTCTATTTCTTCTGGTGGAAGCAATTTGATGTGTTCTTTGTTGAGCCAGTTTAATTTTTCAATATTGAATACTCCCCCGCTCTTGTGTATCTTTTCTATACTAAATTCCTTCGTTAACTCTTCTAAGGTAAAAATTTCTTTGGGAGTGCCTGGATTCCAGCCAATCAAAGCAACAAAATTTAATATAGCTTCTGGTAGATATCCTATTTCCTTATATTCCAAGGCTGACAAAGCTCCATGCCTCTTGGAAAGCTTGGACTTGTCGGGAGAAAGGATAAGAGGAATGTGCGCATATTGAGGTCTCTCCCCGCCCAGGGCTTCTAGTATTAAAATCTGCCTTGGGGTGCTGGAAATAAGGTCCTGTCCGCGGATCACATGAGTTACTCCCATCTCCATATCGTCCACCACTACCGCAAAATGATAAAGCGGAGTATCCAAATCTTTCGCCAGAACAAAATCTTTAAGATCAGTCGTGTTAAATTCAATTTCACCCAAAACCAAATCACTAAATTTTATTTTTTTATTCGGGTTCTTAAATCTTATGACCTCTCCCCTCTCGCCCTCGTCTTTTGGCTCTTCTTTAGAGATATAAGCCAAATTTTGCTCAATTAATTTTTTTAAATATTCTTTATAAATTTCCGTTCTTTCCGATTGCCGGTAAAATTCTTGATACGGCATTTTCAACCATTTAAAAGACTCAACAATATTATCTTCAAACTCTTTTTTTGATCTTTCTCTGTCTGTGTCTTCTATTCTCAATATAAATTTCCCACCATTCTGCCTGGCATATAAATAATTATATAGAGCGGTCCTGACAGACCCAATATGAAACAATCCGGTCGGCGATGGCGGCATCCGGGTAACAACTTTCTCTGTAACTTTTTCCCGCATAAAACCATTTTAGCATTTATTTCTCGTGGCTCAAAGCCATATTTACTAAGGCGCGGGCAATTTTCATAGCAGCGTCAGGTTTATTGAAGGCTTTCGCGTTTAGCGCCATTTGTTTGTAGCCCGCTTTGTCTTCTATTATTCTTTCAATCTCTGAACTTAAAATATTAGCCGTCATATTCATCTCCTCAACTACACTGCAAGCTCCCGCCCGAGCATAATTAAAAGCATTCTTTTTTTGATGGTCCATATTTGTATTTGTTATCGGCACTAAAATAGATGGCACGCCCCAAGAAGCTATTTCAAATAACATTGAACCGGCTCTGGAAATGATGATAGCTGCCGCGCCGGCAGCCATTTTCAGAGGCAGAGGACTGAGAAAAGGCACAGATAAATATCTTAATTTATGTTGATTGTCAGTTAGTGCAACTTCGGCTCTGTCCGTAACCATTTTAAAATTTCTGACGCCCGTTTGATGAATAATCTGATAATTTTTAACCAGTCTGGGCAGCGCGTCTAAAGTGGTGTTATTGATAAGTTCGGCGCCTTGAGAACCTCCTAAAACTAATATAACCGGCGGGTCTGACTCTAGTTTAAAATATTCAAGCGCTTCCTTGCGTAAAGCGGGATTTTCTATTTCCGTTCTGATAGGTTGACCCATCCAAGCAACATTTTTTTTCGGAAAATAATCCGCCGTTTCTATAAAAGAAACAGCGACTTTTTTAGCAAAATGACCAGCCCACTTATTTACTCGGCCGGGAGCGGAATCTGATTCGTGAATTACCACGGGAATACGTAAAATTCTGGCGGCAAAAATTGTTGGAAATGAAGCATATCCGCCTTTGCCGAAAACAACATCCGGATAAATTGAGAACATTTTGAAAAGCGCGTTGATAACGCCAAAAAAAACTTTTAAAATATCGGAAAAATTTTTCAGGGAAAAATAAGTGCGCATTTTGCCGGTATTTATTTCTTCATATAAAAGCCCATTCTCAAAAAGCATTTCCTTGTCATAGGGGCTGTCGGAAATATAATAAAGCTTGGCTCCTAGTATATTTTCATGGTCTATTATTTGATTGACTTTTTGAGCGACAGCGATAATCGGATAAAAGTGCCCGCCTGTCCCTCCGCCTGTAAAAACTATTTTCATGATTGATTTTTGTTATATTTTGATACTTGTAGCACGATACCCATCACCGCCAGATATACCATCAGTGAAGTACCTCCATGGCTCATAAAAACTAAAGGCACTCCCGTTAGCGGAAAAACTCCGGTAATAGCAGCAATATGCATAAATGACTGCACGGTAATCAGTATAACAATTCCGGAGACCAAAAGTCTACCGAAGAGGTCCGGGGAATTATTAGCAACGCGAAATCCGCGCAAGGCAAACAATAGGTAAAGCATGATTGTCCCTACCGCCCCGACGAAACCGAGCTCCTCGCCCAAAACGGCAAAAATAGAATCCCCTTGCGGCTCCGGAAGATAACTGAATTTTTGAATACTTTGCCCAAACCCCCGCCCGAATACTCCGCCCGACCCCAGGGCAATGAGCGACTGCTGAATTTGGTAAGAAGACCCTCGCGGATCTTGTGACGGATCAATGAAAGTTTTTACCCGTTCTTGAAGATACGGCGTAAAAAATACCAGAGATATTAGAATCAGCAGACCCACGGCTCCGACGCCTAAAATATATTTCATCGGAACACCGGAAATAAAAAGCATGGAGATTCCAGTCAGGGCAATTAAAATAAAACTTTTAGTATCAGGCTGTTTAAGCAAAATTACAGCGATAATTGCCAGCATTACGCAAAGTGGTAAAATTCCGAATTTAAAATCCTGCACTCTGTTTTTAGCCCAAGACAACCAGGCGGCAAAATAAATAATAAAGCCAAATTTTAAAATTTCCACTGGCTGAAAAGATACTGGTCCGAGTTTTATCCATCTTAATGCTCCCCCATGACTCCAGCCTAAATCAGGAATAAAAACCGACGCCGTCAGCAATATTGCTCCCAAGAAAATAAAAAAAGCATATTTGCGCCAGAACTTGTAGCTTATTTTTAAACAAATATACAGGCCAAGCAGTCCTGCACCCAGACCCAGAACTAACTGGCTAAAAAGCACTGAATAAAAAATCTTTTCATTTTTGGCTAAAATTCCCAAGGAGGCGGAAACAAACATGGCAATTCCAAGAGTAATAAGAAGGCCGACGATTATTAAAAAAAATCTGTCTATCTTTTTTTCTTTCATGGTTCGATGTTACTCACCATGACCCTGAGTTCATGTCGAAGGGTCATCTGCTTATAATTGCTAAAATTATACCAATAATGGCAAAGACGACTGATAAAACCCAAAAACGCATGGTAACTTTATAAGATGACCAGCCAATTGCCTCAAAGTGGTGATGGATCGGAGAGAGTTTAAATAATCTTTTGCCTCCTCTTAATTTTTTTGAAAACATTTGTAAAATAACTGAGCCGGATGTTAGGACCAGAGGCAATGCGACAATCGGAAGAATTAAAACTGAATCAGTTAAAAATGCCAGGGTCGCTAGAGTAATGGTCAGTCCCATGATGCCCGTCTCACCCATGTAAAACCTGGCCGGCGGAATATTAAACCAAAGAAATGCCAGGCTCGCTCCGGTGATAACTCCCGAAAAGGCGGCAAGGTCTATTTGATTGTTGGCATAGGCGATAGCCGAGTAGGCGGCAAAAATGGAAGCTAGAACTCCTCCGGAGAGCCCATCTATTCCATCAATCACTCCTCCGGAGAAAGTCGCCAGCGCAACCATTATAAAAAATGGAATAATTAAAATACCTAAATACATTTCTCCGATAAATGGAACATGCAACGAGGTCATGCCTAATTTATAAAAAAACCAAAGACCGATCAAAAGAGACATCAATGCCACTAGAAAAGCTTTCCATTTGCGCCAAGAAGCATCATCGCGGGCAAATTTGCTTGTCCCATAAATTTGAATAAAATCGTCCCAAAGTCCGATAAGTGACCCGACCAGAAGCGTAAAAAGGGGTATCAGGGTCTGATTTCGGCTTAGGAAATTCATTTTAGCACTGTTGGCCGAGGGAAATAAAACTGATATTAAATAAAAAATAAGTGTCGTTGAAAGGACGGAAATCCAGATTATCATCCCGCCGACGCGCGGCGTCCGGAGTTCTTCTTTTTCATTGTGTATTTTTGTGAAATCTGCAACAGTATCGGCGTTTCTAGAATACTTTTTCCACATTTTATATTTATAGAAAAAATGGGTCGCAATTGGCGTAAATAAAAGGCCGAGAAAAAAGGCTAGAGCAGTCGGCACAAAAATCTTAACTAAGTCCAAATACATCTATAAACTATAGCATTTTTTGATTAAAATGTGTCAATATGTTATTGTTTTTAAGTGGAAAAGTACATTTCAAAAATTACATTATCTCTGGCAACTTTCTCTTTAGTATTTCTTATATTCACACCTTACTTTACTTCGGATTTCTTGAACCTGAGACAGAAAAAAGAGAATGAAGAAAATTATCAGAAATATTTAAATGAAAAAGAAAAAATTTATTTGACGGGCAAATTTGACCCGGCACAAAGGGAAGATTTTGTTTTGATCCCGCCGCAATATGCAGTGGGCGGACAGGAAAAGAATAAAATGTACTTAAGAAAAGAAACGTATGAAGCATATTTGCAAATGCGAAGCGCTGCAGACCTTGACAATATAGATTTAAAAATCGCTTCCGCCACCAGAAACTTTATTTATCAAAAAAACATTTGGGATAACAAGTGGTCTGGAGCCACATTTGTTGATGGACAAAATCTAAGTATTGAAATTCCTGATGGACAGGAAAGATTCAAAAAAATATTAGAATACAGCGCCGTGCCGGGCACATCCAGACATCACTGGGGCACCGAGATAGATATCAACGATGCAAATCTTTCATACTTTGATTCGGAAAAAGGTGAAAAGGAATATGAATGGCTCGCTCAAAATGCTTACCGTTTCGGCTTTTGCCAGACTTATAACTTAAAAGGTAGTATCAGACCGACCGGCTACAATGAAGAAAAATGGCATTGGTCCTACTTGCCGCTCGCGAGAGTTTTTATGGAAGAATATAAAACTTTGATAAAAGATGAAGACATCAAAGGTTTCTTGGGGGATGCCTATGTGCCCTCTCTTAATCTAATCAATGGCTATGTTTTAGCCATCAACCCAGCTTGTTTGTAGTGTACAGAAAATCCGCATATGCAGAAATCTTATACATATATAACCATTCGCCTATTTCCACCAAAGGCGGACAGGCGCGTTTGCCTGCCTCTGGCAGGAATTAGAGATATCAGTACACTTCTTGCTGGTAGCATTTCTCGCAATACACAATCTCCGGCCGGTCTGGTGCATAGCTTGTTTCAAATTCTACTTGACACTTCCCGGCCCCGTGAAAATGATTTTCTTTGTCGCACATACATTGCCTGTGCCAGAGTCGTGGTGGATTTTTAATCTTAAATCTTTGATAATGCCGGCAGTTAGGGCACAACACAGGAAGAGGAATATTCATTCTACGGTAAAATTGAAGTTCCCGGGGAATAATTCGAAATGCTTCAGTACACCTTTCATCACATTTACCTTTATGTGCACACTCAAAAATCTCATTTAAAAAATTATCATCAACCCCTTGAATAGTGTCTGGAAGATTAGAAATAGTTTTGGTTGGGATGTAGTTTCTTTTTTCGTTATCTTTCCAACAATATCCCTTGGCTATTGCTTTCTCTTTGGTCAATGGAAACCACTCAAGCGCCGCTGTTTCGTTGTAGGCAAAGGGGCTTATTGTATGAGGGAAAAACTCGCCCCATTCACCCGTCGTTTTCATGTGCTCAATTATACGCGCGCGAAGTGAAACATAGTCTTCTTTGGAATATCGCTTATTGAGAATTGCATATGAAGTGTGCTTGAGGCCGCTGGAACCAAATACACTTATACAGGAATGGCAATTATTTGAATATTCCGCCTCAACACATTTCCAGCAAAATATTGTGCTTTTATTTCCGCGCGAGTTATCTGGCGTAACTGATTCATAACATAGTTCTGTATTGCCAGTATTGTTAAGGTCATAACAATCTTTAGCCCTATCATTCACAACAACGAATCGTGAATTTTCCGTCGGACCGATGATAAAAAAACAATCCTTGGACATTTTCACCTCAATAAGATTGTTGCCTGTTGAATTAATTGTTTTACTATTGTATGCGAATTTCCGTGGAATCTTAAGAACTAACTCTTGAAATTCTTTCATATGCGCCTCAAGTGATTTTCGGCTTTCAAGATGCAATTCTTTCACTTTTTGTTCATACTCTTCTTTTGAATACTGTTGATTGAGAATGCAATATTTTACGCTTCGAAGCCCAACGCACATTGTACAATCCGAACATCCCCGGAGATCAAAACCAAGCGTACAGTGATTTGAGTTAAAACACAAAGTGCAGTATTTTATGTTGTAGCAGTTATCACAAGTAACACCCTCATAGACAAGTTCGGAATTAGTTACACTCCAGATATCCACCACGTCCTTATCATAATTCGCATTATACATATAGGCGCCATTCTGCACATGCCAGCCGCACGCTCCAAGATAACAATTCTTGCTAAATGCCCAATCATATGACCACTCGGAGTTTACGCTTCCCACGCCATCATCATTCATTATTGAAAGCACTGGGACACGAAGCAAAAGTTCCTTAAACTGTCCAAAAAATGGACGCGAGAAATTAAAATCCTTACCATAACCCGTTGGGTCCCACTTATCGCTCCACCAGCACTTCACGCAATAAACTGGAAAAGCTGTGTTGGAAGGATATGATGCGATAATATCCTTTTCGCATAAATCGCATTTCCTTTTGTAAAAACTTCGCTCGTTTCTAAACATTAGTCGCCGCTGAAATCGGCATTCCGGGCAAAAAGTCGGCGGAGGGACTTTGATTTTCTGATAAAATCCAAAATCATCCGGCTCAATAATAAATTCGCCACGACAATTTGTACATATTCTCTTTTCGCTAATATTACTCATATCTTTATTCTAATGTTCTAACGAACTTTGGAACATTAATTAATTTTCTCTTTTATTTTCTTCCTCTAAATTTTGTGCCGCAATATCAATAGAGTCACTAACCTCGCCGTAATCCGGCAACTCCTCTATGGATTTTATGCCCATATAAGACAAAAGCTCAAAACTTGGTTTATAGATATAGCGTCTCGCGTCTTTCGGGTCCAGAATTTTTTCTATCAGTCCACGCACAGATAACGCACGCAAAGTGAAACTAGAGTTTACTCCCCTAATGTAATCAATTTCTGCTCTGTTCGCCCCGTTTTTGTAAAGAACAATAGATAATGTTTCCAAGCTGGCCTTTGAAAGCTCTTTATTTAATTCTTCTTTTTGTAAATGCTCTATCAGACGAGAATGCTCCGGAGCGGTACCGAGCGCAATCTCGTTTTCTTTTTCTATCAGCACTATTCCTCTCTCTTTCAAATTTTCCTTAAGCTTTTCAATACCATCATTTATTTCGGTCTGGCCCACTTTTAAAATTTCTCCGAGTTTTTTTCGTGAAATCGGCTCTCCTTTCCAAAATAATATTGCTTCTATCTGCTTTTCTATTTCCATTTCTAATTCGTAATTTTTAATTCGTAATTCTCTTCCACTTTTTCAAGAAAAATGTCTCCGGAATCACTCTCTTGCATAGCGTGAATTATTCCCTGCCGGACAAGCTCCAGCATTGCCAGAAAGCCGACAATCATAACCACTTTCTCTTCTTTGCCGCCTCTGCCATGGCCCGCGAATTCCCTAAAGCTCATCTTGAGAGTGTCTTTTATTCTGCTCACTAGTCTATCCAGCATCTCTTCTATGCTGATTACTTTTTTCACCTCCACTTTCGGGAGCATTACTTTTTTCGGCATTGCTCCCAGCGCGCTCCGGGCGAAAGTCATCATGGATTTTTGTGTAATCTGTTCATCTGGCAAAAATATCAAGACATCGTTTTTCCGCTCCAGCGGAGCAAAAATTATTTTCTTGCCAAAACTATTTTTTATATTACCTCCCAATTTTGTAAAAAGTTCATATAAACGTAATCTCTCTTCTAAATTTTGAATATCGCCTTTTTCTTCGTCAGTTAAGTCCAGATTCGGCAAAAGCGACTTTGATTTAATTAAAAGAAGCGTGGAAGCCACAACCAAAAAACTGGACGCTTCCTCGGGAGGCAGTTTTCCCAGGCTATTTATATATTTCAAGTAATCTTCTGTGACCTCCGCCAGAGAAAGATCATTTATAAAGAGTTTTCTTTTTTCCACCAAATTTAAAAGTAGCCCAAATGGCCCCTCAAAAAGACTGGTCTTGATTTTATAACTTTCCGTTTCCATGCTTATATGCTAACATTTCTTTATGAAAAATAGAAATGTCCGCCTTTCAAAAAATGTTGTTCCAATTAAGTACGATATCCAATTACGCCCGGATTTAAAAAACTTCACTTTTGAGGGTAGCGAAATAATAACCCTAAATATCTTAAAAAAGACGAAAATACTGATTCTGCACTCTAAAGAACTTGAGATAGAAACTGCTGAGATAATGGCTGGAAGAAATAAAGTATATGCAAAAATTTCTTATAATGAAAAAAACGAAACAGTAACTTTTCTTTTTCCTAAAATTATTCCAACTAGCAAAGTTAAATTAACTCTTGTCTTTAAGGGAATACTCAATGATAAAATGCGCGGATTTTATAAGAGTAAATATTTTCTTAATGGGAAAGAGCAATATATGGCAACCACCCAATTTGAAGCGACCGACGCGCGCCGGGCTTTCCCCTGCTTTGATGAGCCCGCCCAAAAAGCGATATTTCATATATCAATGGTTATTCCGAAGGGCAAAACGGTTATTTCTAATACTTTGCCCGCATCCGTGCAAGAACACGAAGCCGGATTTGAAATTGTAAAATTCCTTCCCACGCCAAAAATGTCCACTTACCTTCTTGCTTTCATTGCGGGAGACTTTGAATATATAGAAGCAACCACCCCAAACCCCTCCTCAAAAAGGAGGGGAGGGTTCCCTCTCCCCCTGCGAAGGGGGAGTGCCAAGGGCGAGGGGGTCAGGGTGCGGGTTTACACCACCCCGGGCAAAAAACATCAGGCAAGATTTGCCTTGGAGTGCGCGGTCAAGACTCTAGACTTTTATGAAAGATATTTTGATATTGCCTATCCACTCAATACTCTGGACATGATAGCTATTCCGGACCTTGCTTCCGGGGCGATGGAGAATTGGGGCGCAATTACTTACCGCGAGAGCACGCTTCTTGTGGATGAAGAGCATTCTTCCGCCTCAAACAAACAATGGGTGGCATTAGTTATCACCCATGAGATGGCTCATCAATGGTTCGGCAATTTGGTAACGATGGAGTGGTGGACGCATTTATGGCTTAATGAGGGTTTTGCTTCATACATAGAATACTTGGCGGTTGATAAACTTTTTCCAAAGTGGGATATTTGGACGCAGTTCTCTACCAACGAACTTGGCAGAGCATTACAGTTAGACGGACTTCTCCATACGCATCCGATAGAAATACCTGTGCATCATCCGGATGAAATTGGCGAGATTTTTGATGAAGTATCATATTCCAAAGGAGCATGTATTATTCGTATGCTGGCCGACTATTTGGGTGAAAAAGATTTTCGTGATGGACTACGCTATTATTTAAAAAAGCATAGTTATAGAAATACCGAAACGGTGCATCTCTGGCAGGCTTTTGAGAAAGTTTCCAAGAAACCCGTGGCCAAGATAATGCACAATTGGACGAGCAAAGGTGGCTACCCGGTCATAAAAGCTAAAATAAAAAATAATAAAATTCTTTTGTCTCAAGAAAGATTCTTCGCCAGTCCGATATCAAAGAAGAAATCCAAACTTGCCCGCCGTGGAGGGGATAAAACTACCTGGCAAATACCGATATCTATAAAAAGCCAAAACTCGTCGCAATTTCGCCCCTCTTTCTTGGCACAACTTTTTATAAAGCAATCTATCTCCCAAAGCTTTGGGAGCGAACTGCTCGGCTACCCGCCTGCGCAAGGCTTTCTAAAAAGTGTGCCTGCAACGAGGGGCACAAACTGGTTAAAAATAAATTTTGGCGAAGCTGGATTTTATCGGACGGCTTATTCCGGAAAACTTTTAGAAAAATTAAAAATGCCAGTAGAAAAGAAAATATTATCTCCTCGCGACAGGCTCGGCATCATTCGTGACCTTTTTGCCCTGGCCGAAGCAGGTACAATTCCCACCACCGATGCCTTGGAATTTTTAGATGCTTATAAAAAAGAAGACAATTACACCGTGTGGGTGGAACTCGCAAGCGGGCTTGCCCGCTTGGAACAAATAATGGCAACCACCGCCGTTGGCGGGGTCCCGCAGAAAGCGGGAAAACAACTGGAAAAGCTTATTCTTGAATTATTTTCCCCTCTTGCGCATAAATTGGGCTGGAACAAAAAACCAAAAGAAACTCATACAGATGCCCTTTTGCGTTCCCTTGCCATCTCTCGCGCCGGCAGAGCCGGTGATAAAAAAATAATTAAAGAAGCAAAAAATAAATTCAGGACAGGCCATATTCACCCAGACATCCGCGGAGCCGTGTATTCTATCATCGCCACACACGGCGGAATGAAGGAATACCGAGCCCTTGTGGCGAGGTATAAAAAAGAAACTCTCCACGAAGAAAAAAACCGAATCGGAAATGCATTGGGGGACTTCACGCAAGATAAAGTGTTGTGCGAAGTAACCCATTTTGCCTTCTCAAAAGATGTGCGCATACAAGATACAGTCGGCATCCTCTCTTCCGTAGCCTCAAACCCCCCCGGGCGCGATATCTGGTGGTCTTCCATAAGTAAAAATTGGAAAACTCTCGTCTCCCGCTATGGTGAAGGCGGACATCACTTGGCACGTTTAATCAAAACCATCGGTGGCAGCGCCGAAGAAAAACACCTAAAATCTTTCAAAAAATTTTTCGCCACCCACGAAGCCCCCGGCGCCAAGCGCGCAATAGACCAGGTCCTAGAACGCCTAGAAGGCAACATCGCCTGGCTCAAAAGAGATGGGAAGATAATAGAGAAATTTCTACTTGACAGGTAGTGTATACTGGATAGATGAAAACAGTAAACGGAAGGACAACAGAATACCCCATTGACGACATGTTTCTTAAAAGGCATTCGCCGAGGGCGATGTCGGGAGAAAAAATTTCCAAAGAAGAACTGATAACTCTTTTTGAGGCCGCCCGCTGGGCGCCGTCTTCTTACAATGCCCAGCCGTGGAGATTTATATATGCTATGCGGGATACGCCGGAATTTGAGAATTTATTTTCCTTTCTTGTGCAATTTAATAAAGATTGGTGCAAAAATGCTGGAGCGTTGATCGTAACGATTTCCAAAAAAACAAGCACTAGTGGAAAATTCTCCATCACTCACTCCTTTGACTCTGGATCTGCTTGGGAAAATTTGGCTCTCCAGGCGCAAACTATGGGACTCGTTGCTCACGGTATGGAAGGATTTGATTATAAAATGGCGAAGGAAAAGCTAGGCGTCCCCGACGATTACAATGTAGAAATGATGATTGCTGTCGGCAAACCTGGAAAAATTGAAGACCTGCCAGAAGACCTCCGCGCCCGCGAGACCCCAAGCAACCGAAAGCCCCTGGAAGAAATAATCTTTGAAGGCAAATTCCCTGCCTAATATCAATTACTTGCAATAAGTATAGGCTCATTCGCGCGAATTAGGGATATAATAAGTTATCCACACCTCCCCTAGCTACTTTACTTGACTAAAGTACTTTAGTCTGCTAAAGTAGCTGTATGAGTAAAGGAATGAATAAAAATACATCCATAAGAACCGTACGGCTAATACAAGAAATTGGCCCGGATATGGACTGGAATACTAAGGAAAACAGGCAATTAATTGCTGGAATTTTGGAGCTCAAAAATGCCGATGAGACCAAGCGTTTTCTTCGCGATTTGATGACACCGGCGGAAATCAAAGAATTCACAAACAGATTTGAAGCCGCCCGGCTCCTTGCCAATGACGTGCAATATAATGCAATCAGTGAATCTACCGGTCTCTCTTCCGCCACCATTGCCCGCATCGCAAAGTGGCTCTACGGCTCGCTCGGCGGGTACAGGTTAATCCTCGCTCGCCTTTCTAATGTCTCTTCACATCACCACAACTCACCTAAACTTAGGCGTGGGTTATCTTTAAGCTCGTAAATTTATTTTTTGAAGCTAACCCCTGCCTAAGTTTAGGCAGGGGTTTTTGTTTATTAGAAATTTAAAAAATAAAAAAATGAGAATTGTAAATAGTGAAAGAAAAATTAAAAAACCATTAGTTTGGATAGAAATTAATAAGGCAAATCTGTTGAAAAACATTGCCCAAATGAAACGAATAACCAAACCAAGTAAAATAATGGCGGTGTTGAAAGCAAATGCATATGGCTTGGGGGTTTTGGGTGTGTCCAATACCCTTCAAAAATATATAGATGTATTTGGTGTTGTGGGAATAAAGGAAGCAATAACTTTAAGAAAAGGTGGAATTACAAAGCCAATCGTGAACCTCGGAATATATAGTTTTGAAGATGGGGAAAAGCTCGTAAAAAATCAAATTAATCCTACTATTTTTACCTATACCATGCTTAGAAATTTTGAGAGTGTATCTAGAAAACTCAAGATGAGAAGCGGAGTGTGGATAAAAATTGATACTGGCTTAGGACGTCTTGGTGTGCCATATCAAGATGCTTTGAAATTTATACGTGCTGTTTCGCAGTCGAAAAACATAAAAATCGAAGGTGTCTTGAGTAGTTTTACAGAAGAAAAAAAGTTCGACAAGATCCAATTTAAACGCTTCATAGCGATTAAAGAAAGTTGTCAAAAAGAGAAAATCAAAATTCCTTTATGGAGCATCGCTTCAAGTGAAGCTGCTTTTCTTTTCTCGGAATCCCTTCTCGATATGGTGCGTCTTGGCATTTCACTTTTTGGCTTTTATCCCTCACTAGAAGCTAGACGAAAAAGCACAATAGACCTGTTTCCTGTAGTTTCTTTCAAAACCATAATTGCCTGCATTAAAGAGCTTGAAAAGGGTGAGGGCATATTTTATCGAAGAAAGTTTATTGCCAAACGGAAAACTCGAATTGCTATTCTTCTTCCTGGTTACTCCTATGGCCTTGACTCTCGGCTTGTAAATGGAGGGAAAGTAATAATTGGCGGAGTTAAATATCCGTTGGTCGGCGGAATTAACATGACAAATTGTTTTGTGAACATCGGTAGCAAAAAAACCATCAAGGCCGGCGACGAGGTTGTTATTTTAGGAAAACAAAAAGGAAAAGAAATAAAACTGGAAGAAATCTGCAGGAGCATAAAACAGAATAATTATGAGTTTTTGAGTCGTATCCCGGAAAAAGTAGATCGTAGATATGTGTAGTCGCTGGGCTCTTCCGAGTTTTCTTTAAAGCAAAAGAAAATTTCAAGAGCCCTAGGACGAGAAACCTCTTGTCTATTAGGAGCTCAGAAAGGATTGTTCTTTATGCGCATCCGTGTAAGCCGCAAGGCGCGCCGGCACGTGCACATGCACGTCCGGTAGTCTCGTCGAGTCGGCTTGCTCCGTGGCGGGTAAAATTGCCGCCACGGAGCATCTTTTGAAAGGAGGCAAAGGTGTACAAAGAGACAGTACAGAGAGAGTACGAAAGGGCTTTGTCTGTCCCTTTGTGCACCACCAAAAGGCATGGACAAAAAATTGTTCTCTTTCGGGCCGACACATTGCCGGCTGGAGTCAAAACCTCCATCGGCAAGTGCCTGCTAGCGCACTACCTTGACACCGGGAAGATCAAGGATACAACTCGATCCGTAGTCGTTGTCGGCGGAGGAAACACCGTACAAGGTGTAAAACTTGCCGTAGACGAACTCGGGGTCAGAGTCGGGGTCACCGCGGTTGTATACGTCGAAACCAGTCGGCCCGTCGTCGAGAAACTCAAGACGATGGGTATTGAAGTGGTTATGGAAACCCCGCGTCGCGAAGGCCGAACCGGTCGCCTCACCACGGCAAAAAAGCTCTGCCGGAAGAGAGGATACATGTTGCTCGAACAGCACGAGCAGCCGGTCATCCTCGATATCCAGAAACGAACATTCGGGAGGGCTATCGTGGAACGACTCGGGGCACCTAGCCACCTCGTGGCTGGGGTCGGCACGGGTGGTACCCTCTTCGGAATTGGATTGGCGTTGCGCGAAGTGAATCCTCATACCCGAATCATAGCCGTTGAAGGGGTGGGTTCAACCTTAACTCTCTGGCATGCCTACTTGCGTGCCAGAGACAAGTACGAGGTCAAAAAGAGAGCTGTCGAAAAAGCCCTCCGGGCATACGAAACTGCGGGGATGATAGTTTCGCTCAGCTGCCATCCACAAAGAAGTCCGGAGAACTGGTTCGACATCAATATCGACTTCCCGCGAGTAGTATCAAAGGTTATCGGTATTGAAGGTTTGGGCGTCGGGGATCCGACGAGGCTTGTTCTTGACCATCTGCCAAGCGTAGAACAAGTTCGTATCGTTACGGACAAAGAAGCGAGAGAAGGTGTTCGGCTACTGAAGACCTTTGGTATCGACGGAGCAAGCTCTGCGGGTGCCAACTTTCTAGCTGCAACAGAACTGGCAAGGAACCTCCAGCGGTGCGGTAAGCGCGAAAGCATCCTGACGGTAATCACAGCCAGTAGATAGAGATAGATACATTGGCGGAAGGGTTGGGCACATCACCCTTCCCTTCCTCCAAAAATTTTTATTACTTACAAAGCCATGAATAAAATAATTTTAAGAATTAAATGCTGCCTATTGACCAGCCACAAAATGAAAAAATACCAAACCAAGATGGTAAACGGAGTCTATGGCAAAGTCGAAGCGCAAAGAACAAGATGCGTGAACTGTTTTTATATTGAAAAATTTTGGGTCGCCAAAGAAAAGCTAAGATCACCAGTAAGGTGCAACTAACATGGGAGTTTTTGAACCAATTTTCTTTTTATGTATTCAGCTACCAATACTGATATTAATCGATGGAAGTAAGAAATGGTCAAAATATTTAAATGAAGAAGACCCTTGGAATGCTTTTTTGTGGACCTTATTAATAATATTAGTTTGTGTATTAATTATACTTTTATTAATGGGCTATAGATAAATATTATTTATATCCATTACTTTACTTAACTAAAGTACTTTAATTGAGTGAAGTAGATAGTATAAGCGGAATTATGACTTCTACAAATTCGCTTGCGCTTTTTATCAAAACATGCTAGTATGCGAAATATGAATAGTAATATTCAACAACAAAGAAATACTTCAATATTAAATGCTTATTACCAGCTTTCCATTAGAAGGCTGATATTTGCGCTGTAAAAAAACTAAAACTCAACTTACAACTCAAACACCAGCCCTCTCGGCTGGTGTTTTTGTTCTTTCATGTATGCTCGGATGTTCCGAGACGACAAATCTGTTCTTTGAAAGGAGAAGCTATGGAACTGGGAAGAAACTTTAAACTGTACAATACGCCAGTAAAACCATGGGAGGAAGGGCGGTGGAATTGGACCACGTTCGATCCACAATCCTTGGGGCGCGGATCTACAATCAAGCGACTCAACAACGTAAGCAGGGAGACAGCGGAAACGCTAGCTGACGTATGGGCAAAAGGATTCCCGGAACTCTATCGAGGTACGTTCGGGTTCCTTCTGGAACCTGAGTGGTACGGCAACCTTCCGATGGAAGGACATGAGGTTTTCGCGCTTGAAACGTCAGAAGGGCATATCGCTGGTTCTGCACTCTTGCGCACGGATTCTCTGAATCTCTCAGTGGATTTTACGCTAGGTGTAGTCCACCCGGATTTCAGGGGACGTCTATCGGCAACTACGGCGACAAAGATTCTCGATCGCTACGCTGAGGAATCCGGCGCTGAACTTGCCACCGTATCTGTGGCTCGTTTCCACACGGTGACACTCAAGTTGTTCCACAAGCTAGGATTCCGCTCCGTCGGGATCCTGCCGGGGGCGATTCGCGCAAACGTGGATGGAATCTACTATAGGCGCGACTCGGTTGAGCTACTCTATAAGCTGTATCGTGATGCTTATAGACTCGTTCCACCACTAGAGTCCGAAGAAAAGTAAAAAGGAAAGCTACCGTTACCAATACCTTCGGATTGGATCTGATTGAAAGGAGATAAAAGCCATGTATTACATGAGCCCAGACGACGAGGACACAAAACCACAACCACCGAAGGCTCCCGAACCACCCAAACCGAAGAAGTAAACGGATAAAAGGCCGACATCGCGCTGGCCAACGCAAAGGGACGGATTTGTCAAACGACAATCCGTCCCTTTAATATTTCCATTCTACAATTCTATAGAATATTAGAATACTTTAATCAGATAACTATTCGCCTATTCGCGCGAATTAGAGATATGTAAATTTTATTTACGCGCATCAATTTTCGCAGCAACAATAAAGTCATTTTCGGAAAGTCCGCCGATGGCATGAGTCCAGAGCTCCAGCAAGACTTTGTTATAATGGATGTGAATATCGGGATGATGGTTTTCCATTTCGGCCACGTCGGCCACGCGCTCCACAAAATTTATCGCCCCGATGAAATCGGCAAATTTGAAAGTTTTGGAGATTTTTTTGCCTTCCCCATTTAGAGTCCAGCCCGGAATTTCATCTAAATAGTCTTTAGCCTCTTCTAGGCTCAAGGGCTTCACTCCCCCTTCGCATGGCACGCATTTTTTCTTTAATAAATCGTTTTTGGACATTCACACATTATACCTGAAAAATCGTTGAAAACATAGATTTTTAGAGCTATGATATAATTTATCATTAAATATATGCCGTCAAAAAATGAAAAATACATGGAGCGCTGCCTAAAGCTGGCGATAAAGGGTTTAGGGAAAGTGGCTCCCAACCCAATGGTGGGCAGCGTGATTGTGGTTGATGATAAAATAATCGGTGCTGGATATCACCGGCAATACGGGGGCGCCCATGCGGAAGTTAATGCAATTAATTCGGTTTTGGATAAAAAATTATTAAAAAGGGCCACTCTGTATGTAAATTTAGAGCCATGTTCCCATTTTGGAAAAACACCGCCTTGCGCAGATTTAATCATTAAACACAAAATTCCATATGTCGTAATCGGTTGTATTGATGCTTCGGCAAAAGTAAACGGACAAGGAATCAAAAAACTAAAAAAAGCCGGCATTGATGTAAGGGTAAATGTGCTCCAAAACAAATGTGGAACACTTAATAAAGAATTTTTTACTTATCATGAAAAAAAACGCCCTTACGTTATTTTAAAATGGGCTCAAACTGCTGATCATTTTATTGACGCCAAGCGCGATATTTACAACGCAAAAAAAGCAATACCAATAAGCAATCAACAGGATAAAATATTAACGCATAAATTGAGAAGCCAAACACAGGCCATTATGGTCGGCACCAATACAGCGCTGCTGGATAATCCGCATCTGACAACGCGCGAAGTAAAAGGAAAAAATCCGCTGCGCATCGCAATAGACCGAGATTTGAAAATACCGAAGCAATTTAATTTATTGGATAAAAGCACGCCGACTATAATCTTTACAGTCGGGAGCGCTGTTTCGGAACATAATTTGGAATTTGTAAAAATTAATTTTAAGCAAAATATACTTCCGCAAATTTTAAATGAGCTTTATAAAAGAAAAATCCAATCCGTCATGATTGAAGGCGGAGCGCAACTTCTGAACAGCCTTATAAAAAATAATCTATGGGATGAGATGCGCGTCTTTACGGCCAATAAAAAAATAAAGACTGGCGTCAAGGCGCCCGTTATAAATCTACGCCCGACCAAAGTGGAAAAAATCGGGTCTGATAAATTGCAGACTTATGTGAATAGATAATAATTTGGAATTTTAAAGCTCATCCAAATTAAAAAAGTGGCCCATTTTATCGCGTTTAGTCAAGAGGTATCGCTCGTTGTGTCTATTTGATTTTATTTCTATGGGAATATTTTCCACTATTTCCAGACCATAGCCCACAAGTCCGGCGCGCTTTTTCGGATTGTTGGTCAAAAGCCGCATTTTAGAGACACCTAAATCCCGCAAAATCTGCGCTCCGATGCCATAATCCCGTTCGTCCATTTTAAAGCCGAGTTTTAAATTCGCCTCCACCGTATCCAGACCATTTTCTTGGAGCTTGTAGGCTTTTAACTTATTTAAAAGACCTATCCCTCTGCCTTCTTGATTCATATACACAATCACGCCCTTACCCAGAGTATTTATTAGCTCCATAGCTCTATGAAGTTGAGGTCCGCAATCACAGCGAAGTGAACCAAAAACATCTCCGGTAATACAAGAAGAATGAACACGCACCAAAACAGGCTCGTCTTTGTCCCATTTTCCTTTTACCAGTGCCAAATGCTCTTCGTCCGTATCTGTGCGTCTATAAGCGTATAAGTCAAAATCGCCCCATTCCGACGGGAGTTTTACCTGCACTTCTCTTTTAATTAAAGTTTCGTTTTTTAATCTGTAGCTAATCAGGTCTTCTATGCTGACAATCTTTAAATTAAATTTTTTCGCTATTTTCATTAAATCAGGCAAACGAGCCATCGTACCGTCTTTATTCATAATTTCAACCAAAATGCCCGCCGGTTCCACTCCCGCTAAGCGCGCCAAATCCACCGCTGCTTCCGTATGCCCGGCTCTTCTTAAAACTCCTCCATTCATCGCCTGAATGGGAAAAACATGCCCGGGGCGGCCAAGATCTTCAGGTTTGGTAGAAGGGTCAATTAGGGCCTGCACTGTTTTTGCCCGATCATGAGCGGAAATACCAGTAGTGCAGCCATGGCCCAGTAAATCCACGGAAACGGTAAAAGATGTAGAGTGAAAAGAGGTATTTTTAGAAGTCATCATCGGAAGCTCAAGCTCTTTACACCTGTCTTCCGTGATGGACACACATAGGAGCCCCCGCCCATAAGTCGTCACAAAATTTATTATTTCGGGAGTTATACTCCTTGCGGCTGCGACAAAATCTCCTTCATTTTCCCGATTTGCGTCATCCACGACGATTACAACCTTGCCAGATTTTATGTCCAAAATAGTATCTTCTATTTTATTTAATTTAAATTCAGTTTTTTTATTCTTTTTCATATTTATATTAAAGCAAGTTCGAGTGCGGCAAAAGCGGCTTCTCCGCCAACATGAGTTCTCTCTCTTGCTTGTTTGGTGTTATCCACAGTCAGCACTCCGAAACCGACGGGCATATTATCTTCAATCATAACTTTTAAAACACCCTCTTGCACCATTTTGGCAACGTAATCAAAATGTGGAGTCTTGCCTTTGATAATGCACCCAAGAGCGACCAAAAAATCATACCCGCCCGAACGACCGCCTGGTCGGGCAGGTTTTTTGGATTGTGCAAGCTTGTGCAGAGCAAAAGGAATTTCCACTGAACCAGCGACAGACACTATTTTTATTTTTTCTTCGCTAAGTTTGTTTTTCTTCAACATCAGCAATGCAGATTTTAAAAGCTCATCCGTAATTTCATTATTCCATCTAGCCACGACAATACCAACCTTCAACTTTTCTCCATTTAAATATTTGTATGTTTTACTTTTGATTTGCATATTTGGCAAGTATATCAAACTCTAAATTCACATAATTACCTTTCTTCTTTTGTTTTAAATTCGTATGTTTGAGAGTATATGGAATAATCTTCACAACAAAAGAATTTTTAAAAACTTTAGCCACTGTTAAACTAATACCTTCTACTGTGACTGACCCCTTATAAAATAAAAACTTGTAGAACTTTCTGTCCGGTACTTTTATGTTGAATACTCGTGAATTTCTCTCTTTTGTTATATTAAGAATTTCGCCTTTCTCATCAATATGTCCAAGCACTATATGCCCATCTAGCCTATCGCCTAAACGCATTGATCGCTCAACGTTCACTGTATCACCTTTCTTTAGAAAACCTAAATTGGAAAGCTTTAAAGTTTCCGGCATATATTCAAAATGGATATTTTTACCTGACCTCTTGACAGTGGAGCAGACGCCGTTTACAGCAATACTTTCTCCTAATTCTACTTTTCTTAAATTATTAATAATTTCAATGGAAAAACTACCCCTTTTAGCATTTACTTTTTTTACTTTTGCGGTTTTGGAAATTATGCCTGTGAACATCCCAGTACTAAAATTTTATTTACTAATATTTATCATAATAACACGTAATCAAAAATTTAGTACGGGACAAGTTTTTTTAAATCTTTTTTAATTTGTGCTATAAGCTCTTTATCTGTTTTGAATTTTTCAAATTTTCTTAAAAACTTTTTTATTTCAAAAATTGCTTTTTTGCCATGAGCATTACCTTTATAGCCAACTAAATGAGCTTCCACTTTGGGTAATCTGCGTTTATCCAATGGTCCAATGATTATTCCTGCTTTGTAAATTTTACCAGATAGCTTCACCTGACCAGCGTATACTCCAAAAACTGGTCTCTGTTTCAAATTTAAAAAATTTTTTCTGTCTATATTTATCGTCGGAAAACCAATCTCCTTTCCGTAACCATCTCCTTTGATAACTCTGCCAGAAATTATGTAGCTCATCTGAAATTTTATTCCGAAAGTCTTGTGTCAATACGATTTATATCGCGAGGAAAGAGCGCCGCTTCTTTTATATTGGCCAGTTCAAGCATCCGGGCAGTCAGGCGCTCTAGTCCGGTAGAACACCCTCCGTGCGGTGGCATGCCGTATTTGAAAGTTTGCAAATAGAAACTGAATTTTTCCGGATCTAGACCCCTTTCTTTCATTTTTTCAATCATGGTGTCGTAATTATGTATGCGCTGGCTCCCGCTATTTATTTCAAACCCGCGGAATAAGAGGTCAAAACCTCGAGAATATGGGGCTTCTCCAGGCTCTTCGTAAGTGTAAAATGCTCGTTTTGCGGTCGGGAAACGCGTAATGAAAACAAAATCCGAACCGTGTTCTTTTTTTGCCCACTCGCAGATATTGCGTTCTTGCTCTGGTTCTAAGTCTGGGTCCTCCGCCACTTCCAGAATCTTTTGCGCTTCACGCAATGTCAAAATAGGAAACTTTTCCGGCACAAGAGGAACTTCCGTATTAAATCTGGAAAAAACTTCAGAATGACTTTCTGCAACTTTCGCAACTACATACCTTATCACCTTTTCCAAAACTTCCATGACATCTTTCTCGTCTTTTATAAATGCCATTTCAAAATCCATTTGGGTTATCTCGCTCAAATGTCTGGTCGTGGCATGTTTTTCGCCGCGGAAAATTTTGGGCGTAGTGAATACACGTTCGTATACGCCGGCCATAATCTGTTTGTAAAATTGCGGACTGGTAGCCAGAAACGCCGTTTTGTCATTATAGTAATTAACCTTGAATGCCATTGCTCCTCCCTCGGCATCTCCACCGACAATCGCTGGCGCTTGAAATTCTGTAAAATTTTCTTTTATCAGTGCCTCCCGAAATGCCTGAATTATTGTCTCTTGCACTTTGAAAATATCTTTACCTCGCTCACTGCGCAAGGTCAATGGCAAATAATCCAAATGCGTATCTAAATTAACTTCTGTATCTTTTTCAAATGGTAAATCTTTTGCTTCACTAAGTACTTCTATACCCGTCACTTCCAGTTCCACATCGCCATTCAAAACTCCAGCCTTTACATTTTTTTCTGGACGCTTGTTCACAAGACCACTAATTTTTAAAACCCACTCAGGTCTTATTTCTTTCGCTCTTTCTATAACTTCCGTTCGGCTTGGTAAAGCTATGCACTGCACCTTGCCCGTCATATCCCGCATATCAAAAAAAACCATTTTCCCCTGGTCGCGCCTGACATCTACCCATCCGGCAATAGTTACTTCTTTTCCGACATTGTCTTTTAAATCTTTAATATATATCCGATTTTTCATGAAATCATTTTATCATAAAATAAAAAAGAAAAACAGTATAGTTTAGCTAGTGATATTTTTTATTGTTGCATCAGCTAAAATTTTCATAGTGTCATAGATTTTAATTCCATTATTTTGAGGCATCAATAATTGAAGATCAGTACAAGCCAATATAATATGTTTGATTTTTCCTTCAGCAAAATCTTTAATTATTTTTATCAATATCTCTCTATCTTTGTTGTTATATCTATCTGACACTAAGTTATGGATCAACTTGCCAATTTTTGCTTGTTGTAAGTTATTGGGAATAATTTGTCTAATACCACTTCTATTTAGAAACTTCTCATATAATTTATTCCTAATAGTTATTGGAGTTGCAATAATTCCAACTTTATCTATCCTCTGCCTTTTAAGAAATTTAGAGGTTTCTTCTAAAATACTTATGACAGGAATTTTAACTGTTCTTCGAATGTCCCCAATAAATACATGTAAAGAATTGCATGGCAATACTAAAAAGTCAGCACCGGCTCTTTCTAAGCTTTTCGCCGCATCAAGAAGATAAGGCAAACATCTCTCTTCTCCTACACCTTCTGCAATTGCATCTCTTTCAATATCAAAAGTCAGAGGAATACTATTAATTAATATGTGAGGATAACTTTTTCTATTTATTTTCTTACATGAGAAAATTAACTCCAAATAAAATTCAGAGGTTGTTACAGGGCCAAGCCCACCTATAATTCCTAATGTTTTCATAAATTTATATTTTACTTAATATTCATAACCATTTATTAACAATACAATCAACGCAAAAACTAATATTACCAACAAGGTCCAGAGAAAAGCTTCCAATGGATCGTCTTCGTTTAAATATTTTGACCACCTTTTACCTCCATCAATTAGCATCAATGTAGGCAATACAACACATAGTTCAAAAATTCCTTTTAATAAATTCATCTTAATTGCATCTTACTGATTGTCTTAATTTTTCTTTTATGACCCAATACTTTTGAACATATTGACAATCTGCACACCTTGTCTTTTGAGCCTCCACTTTACCGTACACTCCATTGACTATTTTACTCTGGTATTTCCCCATTCTATGACCAGTGAGCATGAGGCATTTAATTCTTGACATAAATTGATGTTTCATATTCGTATTTTTATTTTGTTAATATTTGATGGACGCCGCTTGTAGAACAAGCGACGCCCCCAAACTTTGTTGGTAGAAGTTTTTTTATTCACCCCCGCCCAAGCCATCAATCTTCCAAAGAGCTTTGCGAACTCTAAATAAGATCTGTTCAAGCCAGAAGATAAAATCTTCCAGCCAGACAAAGATTTTTTTTCTCATAATCCCCCAAAAAACAAAGAACAAAAAATGACGCTCATGCGCCACTTAATGGATTCCTTATTATTTGGTAGAAAAAGAAATCAACAAAACGACGCAAAAGCTAGATGCTTTGCGCCCCACCATGATTTACCTATTTGGTTGATTTCTATTGTTATCATGTACTAGTACATGATAACATATAAAAAAGAGGAAGCAAGGTCATTTAAAAATGGTCTGTGGATAACTCTATTTACCCAATTTCTTTAACATTAGATGAAAACCGCCGTTTTTGTTGCGAAGTTCGCGAGAGCCACGATTTACAGTACTTATACCTAAGCCTAAGTCCCCTGCTACAGACCTATGGGTCTCTCCTTTATTTAGTTTTTTAACTATTTGCCACCTTAAAGCCAAAGCTTCAAACTCATTTGGCGTGAGAATATCTACTAGAAATTCATTCATTAATTTCTGATTACCGTAAATTTGGGAAAAAACTTTAATTAGTTCGTGTTTGTACTCTGGAATTTTTTTATTAAGATGTTTCATATTTTAAAAAATTTAATAAACATCTACCCCCACTTTTTCCCTTACTTCGGCCATTTTAGCGGAAGCGACTTTTTTGGCTTTTTCACCGCCGGCTTTTAGAATTGCCAGAGCTTTTGGAATATCTTTTTCAAATACTTTGCGACGTTCACGAAGTGGCGCGATGAATTTCTCCAAGTCTTCAATCAGGATTTCTTTGAGCTCTTTATACTTTCCTACCTTGCTTTTATAAATAGGCAAAAGCTCCTCGGCGGGGCGAAGCAGATTGTGTATTGCGTAGACATTTTTAGGAATCCCCTCTCTGGAATCTGTGACTATGCTCATCACACATTTTTTAATTTCTTCGTATTCGGCAAAAAGCGCAATGGTATTGCTATAACTTTTGCTCATTTTTCTGCCATCTGTGCCGGGTACCACAGCCACATCTTTCACAATCATCACTTCTGGCAACTTAAAAGTCTCACCGAAGGTATTATTAAATTTCTCCGCAGTATCACGCGCAATCTCAATATGCTGTTTTTGGTCGGCTCCGACAGGCACTATATCAGAGCTATAAAGCAAAATATCTGCCGCCATCAGCATCGGATAATTAAAAGTGCCAACATCTATTTCTTTATTCTTCATCTGTGCGTCCTTGAAAGCGTGTGCTCGCATCAAATACGGCATTGTGGTAAGAGTTTCAAAAATCCAAGCCAGTTCAGTATGCTCGGAAATATCACTTTGCTTGAAAAGAGTGACTTTTTTTGGATCTAAGCCAATTGCCAAGAAATCAATCAAAACAGCAATAATATTTTCCCGCATAGCCTTTGGATCTTGGACAGACTTCATGGCATGATAATCAACTATCAGCGCGTATACATCATATTCGTCTTGTAAATTCACAAGTTGCTTCATCATGCCAAAATAGTTCCCAATATGGGGTTTGCCGGAAGGCTGAATGCCGGACAATAATACTTTTTTAAACATGCCCATATATTAGCATATTTTAACTATTTCAGCCTAAATATTTGTCCACATTTTAATAACATTTTGCCCATTTTTCCATTTTGACAATTTTTCTACTGTGCTAAAATGGCTTTATGGTCAGAAATCTAAAAACCAACAAGCAGAATAGTAATCTGCGCATTCCACCCCAGAGTATTGAGTCAGAACAAGCGGTACTTGGATCCATCATGCTTCGCAAGGACGCAATGCATGAGGTGGAGGATATGGTATCGCCGGAATCTTTTTATGTTCAGAAGCACAAGAAGATTTTCCAGGCAATGCTTGACCTGTCCCTCAAGAACGAGCCGATAGACATGCTTTCGCTCTCTACCAAGCTGGCCGAGAAAAAAATGCTCGAGCAAGTCGGAGGCAATCAATATCTGGCGGAAATAGTCAACGTCGTTCCCTCAAGTATTAATGTCAAACACTATGCTGATATCGTGCAAAAAAAATATGTCTTGCGAAGCTTGATTGAAGCGGCGGATTATGTTTCTGAGCTCGCCTTTGAAGAGGGCGACGACCATATGGAAGACATTTTGGACATGGCAGAAAAAAAAGTATTTAGCGTCGTCTCTTCGCCGAAGAATCAAAAATATGTGCATTTGAAAGATGCTTTGCCGGAAGCTTACGAGCGCCTGGAAAAACTTCATGAAAATAAAGGAATGCTGCGCGGACTTCCGACTGGCTTCCGAGATCTGGATACTATTCTCTCCGGTTTGCAAAAAGCTGATTTGATTATTATTGCGGCCAGACCAAGCATGGGTAAGACTACTCTGGCTCTGGATATCGCCCGCATGACATCAGTGGTACACGAAAAGTCGGTAGTGATATTCTCTTTGGAAATGTCTTCTCAACAATTAGTGGATAGGATGCTTTCAGCCGAGAGCCGAGTCAATGCTTGGAACTTGCGCACCGGACGCTTGTCTTCGGACAGAGAATTCTCCCAACTTCGGGACTCGCTGGACAAATTGGCCAAGGCGCAGATTTATATTGATGACCAGCCGGGAAATTCCATTGTCCGGATGAAAGCCTTGTCCCGCAGACTCAAGGCGGAAAAAGGGCTTGACCTTATCGTCGTTGATTACCTGCAGCTGATGACAACTTCAAAAAATTACGATTCAATGGTCAGCCAAGTGACAGAAATTTCAAGGTCGCTTAAGAGTTTGGCAAAAGAACTGAACGTGCCAGTACTGGCGCTCTCCCAGCTCTCCCGCGCAGTAGAGTCCAGGGGCGGGAAACCAAGATTATCTGACCTTCGCGATTCGGGGTCTATAGAGCAAGATGCGGATGTTGTAATGTTCATTCATCGGGAAGATAAAGGAAAAGATGAATCAGAAAAAACAAATATTGCAGAAATTTTGATTGAAAAACACCGCAACGGCCCGGTGGGGAAAATTGAGCTCTATTTTGATGAAAAAACCACGACCTTCTTAAACCTTGAAAAAAGCAATATCAGTGAATTCGCCCCATCGAAAGTAAAAGGAGACTTAGATGAATTTTAATGTGCTAGAATCAGGAAATGGACATTATTGAAAAACTAAGTCAAATTTTTAAGGAATTTCCCGGCATCGGAGAGCGGCAAGCCAGACGCTTTGTTTATTTTTTGATGTCTAGAAATGGAAGCTATATTGATAATTTAGCTAGTTTGATTTTAGATTTAAAAAAAGAAATAGCGCAATGCAAAGAATGTTTTAGATTTTTTATAATAAAAAACAGCAAAGAGAAAATTTGTGAAATATGCGCTGATGCAAATATAGATTCTTCTACCTTGATGATTGTTGAAAAAGATTCTGATTTGGAAAGTGTAAAGAAAAGCAGAGTTTATAATGGCAAGTATTTTATTTTAGGCGGACTGGTGCCGATTGTTGAAAAGAATACCAAAAGCCGAGTTCGAATTGAAGAACTAAAAGAAAAGATAAAGGGTGAAGCGAAAAATAATTTAAAAGAAATAATCCTCGCTTTTTCCTTAAATCCCCAAGGCAACCATACTGACTCTTACGTTCGAGAACAGCTCAAGGAAATTGCAAAAACACTCGGTATTAAAATCTCCTCCCTGGGCAAAGGTCTTTCCACCGGCACGGAACTTGAATATTCAGACAACGACACCCTCAAAAACGCCCTAAAAAATCGGCAGTAAAAAAATATGGCTAGAAATATTATTGAAGTAGAAAATCTAAAGAAAGTTTATGGCTCAAAAAAGAAACCGATCTTTGCTCTTAAGGGTATAAATTTTAAGATATCCGAGGGAGAAATTTTCGGCATCTTAGGTCCTAATGGCGCTGGCAAATCCACCACTCTGAATATTCTAATCGGACTGCTGTCCCCTACTTCTGGAACAGTAAAAATTTTCGGTAAAAATTTTTTTGAACATGAAGAAGAAATAAAAGACCGAATGAATATTGCCACAGCTTACGCTGATTTGGCAAATAACTTAACCATATACAAAAATCTAAAAGTCTTTGCGCTATTATACGGAGTTAAAAATTATAGAAATAAAATAGAAAGTTTACTTGAACAGTTCCAGATTAGCGACTTACGCAATCAGAAAATTAATGATCTATCTGCTGGACAAAAAACTCGCGTAAATCTCTGTAAAAGTTTGATCAATGACCCGGAATTCTTGCTTTTAGATGAACCAACCGCCAGTCTTGATCCGGCCATCGCTGCCCACGTACGCAATATGCTGCTTAAAATCCAAAAACAAAGAAAACTAACAATTATTTTTACATCCCACAATATGCCGGAAGTAGAACAAATGTGCAACCGGGTTGCCCTGCTGCACAAGGGAGAAATTTACAAAATAGATACGCCACAAAATCTGCAAAAGTTTTTGGAAGTTGAAAGTATGGAGGAAGTATTTTTGAAGTTAGCTAAAGGGGAATTGGAATATGATTAAACTTCACAGAATAAAGGGATTTTTATATCGCCACTGGTGTGAGGTCGTAGCGACAATTGATCGCAAAGTTGATATTATTTTCTGGCCCACCATTGATCTTCTGGCATTTGGCTTGCTGACTGTTTATATAGACAAGTTAAACGTCCAAGCTGGGATAGCCTCGGCTATTTTGGGAGGGCTGATATTGTGGACTCTTGTTTATAATATACAAAGAGACATTACTGTATCGCTTTTAGAAGATGCATGGAGTAGAAATTTATATAATTTATTTTCTTCGCCAATATCAATCGGGGAAGTCATAATCGGAACGCTGATTTTATCGCTTATTAAAGCATTGATAACAGTTTCGTTTTTACTATTTCTGACTTCTGGCTTGTTTGGTTTTAATCTACTCTACTATGGTTGGCCGATCACATTTTTTATTTTAAATATTTTTGTGTTCGGTTGGGCATTCGGCTATATTACTTCGTCTTTAATATTTCGATTCGGTACTAGAGTTCAAATATTGGCCTGGTCACTCATTGCAATCCTCTATCCGATTAGCGGAGTTTTTTATCCGCTTAATACCCTGCCTCCTCTTGTAGCAAAAGTAGCCGGTATTTTTCCGGTCAGTCATATTTTTGAGGGACTGCGAGCACTCATTTTGCACGGACAAAACCCCGAAAGTCCCACCATAATTATAATTGTTACTCTTAATTTAATTTATTTAGCACTTGGAATTTTTCTTTACATCGCCGGATACAAGCACGCCAAGAACCGTGGCTGGTTTATCCATCCGTCCTAGTAAGTGAATTACAACAAAAAGAAACGTCAAATACTCAAATTCTGCTATCGCTAAGTTTGAGTATTGTAGGGTAGGGTTTGGCTAGTTTAAATGTTTTAATACATTCTCGAAGCTTAATTTCTTTTACATAATCCAAGAAATCTTTCGGAAGAGGTGATGGTCCGACCCAAACGCTTTTCTGGATCATTTTATAGTCAAATTGTCGCAAGTGGAAACGAAACCATTCTCTTTCCGCCTTTTTGACTTCTGGAATATCAAACATTACAAGCAAGTTCCTGGGTGATTCTTTTTTATACGGCGAAGCAAATGTTAAAAATCTAACTTTTTTATTTTCAACATGTTTTCTTCCCCTGGGGAGTAAAGATATGTAATTATTTTCTTTCAGTATCAAACCATTTTTGTTTAATCGGGAAAGCGTATTGTTTATAGACTGCTTTTTAAACGGAAATATGGCAGGTAATCCAAGCATGCTAACAGGCATACCTTTATACCGATGCGTTGGTTCAAACAAGAGTCTAAAAATTATATTTTCAATACTTGAATTCCGCGATAGCATAATTTGAGTATAGCATACTTATATAACAAAAATGCATTGAGGAATAGACAATAAAATTTCTCGCTAAGAGACAGGGCAACCCGTTGGAACCTGTCCAATTTTTTGAGGATTTTTTAGTTTAAGTTCACTACCCACCCAATCATAGGTAAAAACGTCAGGACCATCAGTTACTAATACTTTACCTGTATTCAAATAAAACCCCCGTGGTTTATTTAACCCACTCAATAATGTAGTTTTACCATTTAATAATTTGTGATTTTCAATGTGTGAAAAGTAAATTTCTCCCGCATAAAAATCTGCAAAAATCATACCCTCGGGTGGATAGACGTAAAGACCACCCTCAAGAGACTGTACAGTTTCTTTTGACTCAAGACCCAATACACCCCACCGAGGACAAGGCCGAACATTATAATAGCCGTCATAGAAAAGGGTCCGACTTGGGGTGCCTATGGCGTTTTTTCTCTCCTTAGATAAATCATACGGTAAAGAAAAATCTTGTGGCGCCTTTTGAGCTGAATCACTATATGTGGTGTATCCTCTCTTGCTTATTTTACGAAAATCCGGAAACTTATTATCGAATTCTTCTTTGGCCGGATAGTGTCCTTTTTTTGTATAAAAATTTTCTACCCAATTTACTATTGCGGGAATCCGTTTTAACGTAGATTGGTCTTTTATATAATTTTTTACAAAATAAAATCCAACAAATCCTCCAATAAGTAAGGTTATGGCAAATATAGTAAACCATAATATTCTAAATGTAGATTTAATCACAGCTTGATATCAAACTAATTAACTGTTATTTAATCGAAGTAATTTTTACTTTAAAGAAAGGCTGGCGGTGGCCGGCGCGGCGCAGGTAACGGGATTTTTGCTTATATTTTACGACGAGAATTTTTCGGGCCCGGCCGATTTCTACAATTTCCGCATTCACTTTTGCGCCGACGATATAAGGCGTGCCGATAGTGGTGTCTTTGCCATCGTCAACGAGCAAGACTTTATCAAAAAAAAGTTTGTCTCCTTTTTTATATTCCCTGCCTACCGGCGAGGCAGGTCCCTTGATTTTCTCAATAGAAACAAGGCTCCCCTTCGAGACCTTGTATTGCTTCCCGCCTGTTTGTATAACCGCGAATTCCATAAATTATATATTATAAGAAATTTTGTAAAAAAGCAAATATATGCTATAATAATTCTATGATGCAAACAAAATTTATTGAAAGATATTTTTTCTTCGGGCTCTTATTGGCAACTCTTCTTTTCACTTTTCTAATTTTCCGCCCTTTTTGGATAGTGCTGGTGCTTGGAATCTCTTTTTCCATTGTGCTCTATCCTATATACGAATGGCTCAATGATAGGAAATTGCCCAGTTGGCTTTCTGCCTTTCTGACTGTGGGTCTTTTTGCTCTAGTAATCTGTGGCCCGCTTTTAGGCATTAGCGCTATGGTCTTTAAACAAAGTCAGAATGTTTATCATCAAGTTGTAAATGAAAGAAATGCTAAACCATTCATGGATTCAATCAACAATACAGTAAATAAAATATTGCCTGAAGGTATAGTTTTTAATATAAACGAGAAAGCCAGGGATTTTATTTCTTACATATCAAATAATATAGCGAATATATTCAGTACTACTATTTCCGCTTTCTTTTCATTTATATTAATGCTCTTAATTATTTTTTATTTTTTAAAAGACGGAGCAAAATGGAGAGAAACTATTGTTGTGCTTAGTCCGCTGGGAGATAAAGATGATGAAAAAATAATTACCAAGCTGGCGCAAGCCGTCAACGCTGTAATAAAAGGATCTCTTTTAATAGCTCTGATCCAAGGAGTACTTTTGGGGTTTGGATTTTGGCTTTTTAATATTCCCAATGGAGCACTTTGGGGCGTAGTGGCTGCCGTCCTATCTCTGATTCCGACCTTTGGTACTGCTCTAGTCTCAGTTCCTGCAATTATTTTCCTTTTTATTACTGGAGATACCACGTCTGCTATAGGTCTTTTAATCTGGGCAGTCGTGGTGGTAGGAATGATTGACAATTTCTTAAGCCCGCTGATCGTCGGCAAAAAAATAAATATGCCTTCCCTCTTGATTCTGTTTTCAGTGCTCGGCGGAGTTTCGCTCTTGGGTCCAGTTGGTATTTTAGTAGGACCTTTGACGGTAAGCTTACTCTACACCCTTATCTCAATTTATAGAAATGAATTCAAAGAAAATGCACAAAAAAATATTACTGTATAACACTCTGACGCGCAAAAAAGAAAACTTCTCCCCTATTGATAAAGACGAAGTCCGAATGTATACTTGCGGACCGACAGTATATGATTATGTGCATATAGGAAATTTACGCTCTTATGTTTTTGCTGATATTCTATGCCGCACCCTCAAATATAGCGGACTAAAAGTAAAACAAGTAATGAACATTACGGATATCGGACACCTAACAAGCGATGCGGACTCCGGTGAAGATAAAATGACTAAGGGACTGTTGCGTGAAGGAAAAGTTTTGAATTTAAAAAATATGCGGGAGTTGGCAGAATTCTATACAGAAAAATTTAAGGACAATTTGAAAAAATTAAATATTAAAATACCGGACAAAATGCCTTTTGCCAGCGATTATATAAAAGAAGATATAGATCTAATAAAAAAACTGGAAGAAAAAGGATATACATATAAAACAAACGACGGAATTTATTTTGATATTTCAAAAATGTCGGACTATGGGATACTTTGGGGTGGAAAAAGAATTTGGCAGGAAAATCACGCCAGAGTTATTGAGAATTCTGAGAAGAAAAATCCGGAAGACTTTGCGCTTTGGAAATTCTCCACCAAAGGCGGACAAGAATCCGAAATCGGTTTTGAATCTCCCTGGAGTAAGGGTTTTCCTGGTTGGCACATAGAATGCTCAGCCATGAGTATGAAATTCTTAGGCGAGCAATTTGATATCCATACAGGGGGCATTGACCTTATCACCACCCATCATACCAATGAGATAGCTCAATCGGAATGTGCAACTGGTAAAAAGCCCTTCGTTAAATTTTGGATGTATAGTGAATTTGTTGATACTGGTGGTGTAAAAATGTCCAAATCAGAAAATAATTTCTTAAAATTAGAAAATTTAACCAATAAAAACATAAACTCTGTAACTTATCGCTTTTGGCTTCTAATGGCTAATTATCGCACTAAAATGAACTTTAACTGGGAGGCCTTGGAAGGAGCGGAAAACGCCCTAAAACGGCTTTATAACCTCTATCTGAGCCTAGGCAAGGATGTTGGAAATGTACATCAAGAATATCAAAACAAGTTTAGAGAATATATGGAAGACGATTTAGACACCCCCAGAGCATTGTCTCTCCTTTGGGATGTAATAAAAGATGAAAATATGTCCGATGCCGACAAAAAAGTGACAATTTTGGATTTTGATAAAATACTTGGACTTGGTTTTGCAGATTTAAAAGAAGAAAAAATACCGGAAGAAATACAAAAACTTATAAAAGAACGTGAGCAAGCCCGCCTTGATAAAAACTTCAAAAAATCCGATGAACTTCGCAAAAAAATAAATTCTCTGGGTTACGATATTAAGGACACAAGTGAAGGACAGAAAATTTCAAAGATTTAAAAATGTATAACTTTTTTATAAATTTTATTCCACCTTTTTTCCATTTATGGCATCTCCCAGTTATCTTTTTAGCTGGAATAATCGCTGAGGGATATGCTGTAGTTTTGGGAGGTGGAGGAATTCTAATTCAATTTGCTCTTCTTTTTTTAGGAATACCATTACCAACAGTGATTGCCACTGACATTGCGGGGTGTTTGGGGTCAAGCGTTGGAGCGGTAAGTGCCTCACCAAAAAGTATTTGGGGTAATAAAAAATTAATCATCCTCCTTGGCTTACCTTTTTTAATTGGTGGAATTATCGGCACAATTTTTCTTACAAAAATTTCTGCCACTCTTTTGAGCTATTTGCTTATCATCGCTCTTTCACTTCTAGTAATACACATACTAGTGTCCAAGAATAAGGCCCCTAGAAATTTAGAAGAGATGCGCATTAACGGCAAACAATATCCTTTAATAGGCAGTATCATGCTAGGGTTAGGCCTCTATGCGAATGTTAGTGGTGTAGGAGCAGGGACCTTCCAGAAAATTGCTTATTCTAGTTTGCTTAGAATGAAAGTGGTGGAGGGAATTGGCATCACAAACATAATTTATGTGCCCACTACAATTTTTTCTATAATTATGACTGCGCTTGCTGGTCTTTTGGCCTGGCCATACGTTTTAACTTTATGGGTAGGAACCTTTATTGGTGCGCACTTCGTAACTAAGCACGTCCAAAAAATCCCAGAGGAATATTTAAGGAAACTACTAGTAGTTCTGGCATTTCTGTATTTATGCTACCTTGTTTGGTCTCTTTTAAAATAGTTTTTTAAAAGCGCAAAAAATTTCCCTCGGCCATAGACCTACGGGCGAGGCAAAGATTTAATTAAATTGAGAAGGCCGCGCGTGTCACAGAGTGACGCCGCGCGGCCTGAGAGTTTAAACTATTACACCCACAAGTATAGACTACTAGGTCACGATACGAAGCGCTTTGTATTCTTGAGTGAACGTGTGCCCAAGCCACCTCCACCCACGGTGAACACATTTCTTTGCCTCGTACAAATATGGTACACGGACCAACTCGGACCCGTTCTCGTGGAACTTACCGGCTGACTTCATGGCGACCAGCTTCATTCCGCTAAAATGAAGGTGGTAAAAGATCGGACCCCTGGCCCGAATCGCGATCAGGTCGATCAGGGAGACGTACCCGTCGATATATCTTTGAGGCGTATCGTCCTTCATCCACCTATCGTAGACCTCTTGCCCCAGCGCAGGTTCGGACGTCGTAAAGGGAAAAGTCAACGTATGGTTGATGCTGAAACGATCAGGCCCGGTGAGCTCAAGATCGGGTCGCACGAGCCCACCAGTCATGGCCCTTGGGTAAACCGGCGCCTTAGTGCGGTCCACGACCAGAACTGGATTGATTGAGTCCAAGTCCGGCGACGAACCGATTACTACACCAGTACGAATTTCGGCAAGAATACGATCCAGGCGGGATCTGTCTCCGAGAACATGTACTTCGTTCTCTTTAAAGCCAGCCCCCTGCAGTTGTTCACACAGTTGGTGAGTGGTGCCTTCGAGGTATCGAGACATGTCTCGACCTCCTTTCTGCCACATGTGGCATGCTGTATAGCTAGCCCAACATGGGTTTCGCCACAGCAGAAAGAATCCTAAAATTAAGATACTTTCTGCTGTGGCAATTTCGTAAAGATTTTAAAGAACGTATTACTCTAGTATTATAACATATTAATGATAAAATACAAGCTTACTAAAACTTGAGCAAGGACTCCCCTTGCTCACTTTTAAAAATCTTTTTGCGGTATATGCAAAATACTATCGCTATATTCATTACTATAAAATAAATACCGAAAGAATAAATGGAAAAAATCCAATTTTTTATAATGAGTAATCCTAAAGTATTGCTGAAAATTCCTGCCAGATAAACTGTCGCTGTTTCAGTTTCTGGAAATTTCCAAGATTTTACAAGTGTCGGGACAGCTGCTAAACCATCGCTTGATATAGCAAAAAGGACTGATATTCCTAAATTATGAGTCAGAATATAAAATACTAAGGCGAGCATTGCCAGTATCCCGCAAGTTATATCCAATCTGGTAATTTTCCAGTAAGCATTTTTATTCCAAAGAGAAGCAAGTATTACCAAAAGAGGCCCGAAACCGGCTAAAAATACCGGTAAGGCAGCAAGACCTCCTCCAGCTTTAAGCTGGAAAAATACTCCGATAAATGGAGCTAACATCCAAAGAAACCAAGAAACTAAATTCGGCTTGGTCTGCCCGTAAAAAATATTTTTAAAATAATAAAAATAGGCTGCCAAGCTGACAGGAATCGCAATATAAATTATATATTCAGGGAACATGGATTATATCCCCTCTTTTTTGAGCTCCTCCATTAGTTCGCGAGATTTACGGGATAATTTTCCCGGAAGTTTGATATTAAGCTTGATTAAAAGGTCCCCGCGTTTATTTTTGGAAATTGGCACACCCTTGCCCCGTACGCGAAGAATTTCATTTATGGCCACACCCTCTGGAATAGTAACTTTAATTTCTCCGTCCAAAGTTTGGATGGGATATTCTGTTCCCAAAAGCGCATCGGAGAGCTTCAAATTCAAATTCATGACTAAGTCGTGCCCGTCTCGCTTAAATATCCCATGTGGCGCCACATTTATTTTTATATAGAGGTCTCCCGCTGTTCCTTTGGATATTGCCTCACCGTAGCCCGACATCCGAATCATCTCTCCATCACGTATGCCAGCGGGAATAACAATTGAGACTTCTTCTTCCCGGCGCAATACTCCTTTGCCTTTGCATTTATCACAAATTTCTTTTGGTACCTCACCGCTACCCAAGCATACTTCGCAAACTTTTGTACTGGAAATGGTGCCAAGAAATGACCTTTTTGTTTCATGTATTTTACCTTGACCATTGCAGTGCTTGCAAGTTTCCATTTTAGACCCAGTTTTTGCGCCAGAGCTATTGCAGGTAAGACAATTTGAAGTTTTAGTAATTAAAATTTTCCTATTAGTGCCAAAAATAGAATCAGAAAAAGAAATTTGGACTTCGGTCGAAATATCCCGACCACGTCTTGTCTCTCTTCTGCCTCCACCCATACCCCCTGTGAAGAAATCGCTAAAAATATCGTTAAGATTTCCAAAATCAAAATCCGCATTGCCGTTTTGAAAACCCCCAGAAAAATTACTGAAGTCAAAGCCTTCAAATCCACCCCCTTGATATCCTCCACCTCTCTGCTGCCCCATATTTTCAAAAGCAGATCCATATTGATCGTATTTTGAACGCTTGGAGTCATCTGAAAGAACTTGGTAAGCTTCATTCACTTGCTTAAACTTCGTTTCATTGCCGCCTTTTTTGTCCGGATGATATTTATGCGCTAACTTATAAAAGGCTTTTTTAATTTCCTCTTTGGATGAAGTTTTGTTAACACCTAATATATTGTAGTAATCTTTTGACATACAAGTATTATATCATGGGTTCGGCTTCTTGTGAAGCTTTTGCTTTAGGTTTTTCTTTTTCATCTTCTTCGCCATTATCTTCTCCTTTTTCTTTTGCTTTTCTTTTAGCTTTGCTCTCGATAATTGCCTTCTCTTCGGCGCTTCGGATGATTGTCGCCTCTTCCTCGGCAATAAGCTTGGCCGCGTCGTCTTTTGGTATTGAATATTTCCGGCGAGAGGCCGCCATAATTTCTTCTCTGTATGAGGGATGAGTCGGGGGAAGAACTCGAAGTGTTTCAGCCGAAAATGGGTCATAGGACTCACCGTCAATGGTCATTTTTATATAAAATTCCGCGACAGCCAGATTGATCATATCCTTCACGTCAAACAAAGGCGCAAATTCCGGTTTCATTTTAACTGCGTCTTCACCACTAATACGAAAAGTAATCACACTACCGCAATTACCAAGTACCGCTTGGTGAACTCGGGGAATAACCTGACCAACATATTGATGGGCCATAGTTAAACTTAAAGCATATTTTCTGGCCTCGGATAAAATGTTTTCAAAGGTCTGAGTAACGACATTGTGAAACTCATCCACGTATAGATAAAAGTCCGTACGGTCTTTTTCTGGTATAGCCGCGCGCTCCATACCCGCTTGTTTTATTTTAGTCAGAAAGATAGAACCAAGAAAAGAGGAATTTTCTTCTCCCAGACGGCCTTTGGAGATATTAATTAGAATAATCTTTTGCTCGTTCATCAGCTTACTGATGTCTATCTTGTTCTGCTTTTGGCCGAAGATATTGCGCAAGAGCGGGTCGGAGAGGAATTGCCCGAGCTTGTTAACTAGCGGGATAATGGCATCGGTGTCAAACTTCTCCGACCAGTCGGCGAATTCAATAGCGAAGAATCTTTTTACCATATCGTCGGTAATATACTCCACCACCTTCTGCCGGTAATTTCGGTCGGTCAGCATGGAAATCATGCCGCGCATCGTCGCGTGCGGATAATCCAGCAAGGCCAAACAGGTAAAGCGGAAAACGTGCTCCAGCCTGGGCGTCCAGTTGGCTCCGAATTGTTTTTGGAAAACTTCAATCAACCCTTGAGTCAATTGAAACTTAAACATCGGATCAACATTCGCCAATGGGTTGAAAGAGGCCGGAAAATCAACGTCGGGCGGGTTGATAATGCAAACATCTTCTATGCGTTCCTTGGGTATATAGTCCAGTATTGCCTCCATCACATCGCCGTGCGGGTCAATCAGGCATAATCCATGGCCATAGGTTATATCTTGACGGATAAGAAGTTCCAGAAGTTTGGTTTTACCAACGCCGGACTTGCCGACAATATAAAGATGCCGGCGGCGGTCTATGCGCTTGATGCCGAATATAAACTTTTTCTCCTCTAATGCGGCAACGTAATTTGTACGTCCGATGAAAGACACCTCGGTCGGGTCTATCTTTCCAAAAACCGGCAATTCCGGCGGCGGCGGACCATATTTGATTATTTGCACTCGACCCGGTTTTGGCATATGGGCTATTTTAGCACGATTTTAGATTATTTTCCAACAGTTATTTAGCTTATAATTAAAGCCTGATTTCTCTTTCCAGCCAGTCAATTCTTTCATTTTTTCTTCTCCAAAAAATATCTTCCCAGATATAGTGAACCGCCAGCATAGAGTATTCGCCATACTGTTTTTTAATATCATCTCTAATTTTATTAACAGAGACTAGCGGCTTTTTATAAAACAATCGAGAATATATTTTTTGTTGCCATGGTGCTATATGGTCAAAAGTATTGTATTGGTGACAAACTTCAAAAAGCAATATACGGGCAGTTTCCGGTCCAACTCCAAAAAGTTTTAGTAATTCTTTCTTTGCACTTTCTTGATTAAGTAATCTGAGTTTCTGCTCATCAACTTGACTTTCGGCAAAATCTTTTGATAAACGCTTGATAAATTTTGCCCGATAACCTATTTTTAAATTCCTTAAATCCTGCTCTGAAACATTTTTCAATCTTTCCGGAAGCCAAATGGCAAAAATTTCTTTTTTATCAAATTTCAACCTAGTACCATAACTATCAAGAAGCGTGCCTATCATTTGGACTGTTCGTCTAACTGTTGCATTTTGCAAAAGCACTGCAATGATCAGAAGTTCATATAAATTATGTGCACTTGAGTTTCGCATCCCTAGCCATTTTTTGAAAATCGGATAAAAACGCTTGTCATTTCTGGCTAGTTTATTAAATTCTTTTAAATCAGCGTTTAAATCAAAACGCCAGATGATTTCCTGCTTAATATCTTCTAATTCCTTGCCAGAAATCGTGTTATTATAAAAAACTGAAACTTTTATTTTTGGTTTTTGCTTCTCTCCTTTATTTTCAATTTTTAATCCGAAAAGTCTTTTACCAAGACGAATGGTTTGCCAATGCTTACCAGTTTGCCAATCACTAAGTTTATCTGGAAAATGTGATGGTTTGTGAAATGTGCCGTCAAAATGAAATGGTAAGGTCGGGAAAATGAAAAATTCTTTTTTATTTTTTAGAGTTTTCGTTTCACTTTTCACATTAATTTCTCATTTAAACATTTTGCAAAATAACAAAATATGCCTCCCTCTCTTTGTAAGACTGTGAAGCACAAAACGACCTTTATATTTCTTTTCAATTAATCCCGCATCAGTCGCTTTGCGTATATGATCTGAAATAGTAAAAAATCCAACATCTAAATTTTGAGATATGTCATCAACTGATAAATTAGGGACTCTACTTAGAAGCTCCAATATTTGAAGTCGCCTATGATTTGCAAATCCTTTTACTATTTTTTCGATTTTTTTATATGGTAAACTCATGTTATTTATCTTATCAACATTTTGTCATTTTGCAAAATGTTGTGTTTAATACACTTCCTGCTGGTAACATTTTTCGCAGTAAATAATCTCAGGCCTGTCGGGAGCGTAGGATGTTTCAAATTCTACCGTACACTTCCCTGCTCCATGAGAATGATTTCCTTTTTCGCACATGCATTGCCTATGATAAATTTTAGGCGGATTAACCTTTTTAAATCGTTCTTGGTGGCGACATTCAAAACATTTCCGTGGTATCGGCAGACTAAATCTTTTCAAAAAAAGATACTCGTTTTCAATAATTTTATAAGGTCTTTTACAGGATTCGCATTCAATGACTAAACTTAAAATACTTTCATCAGTATCTTTAATGTGATCTGGTAAATCTTTAGATGTACAAGTGGTTTTATATTCTGGTTTCTCTCGTTCAACCCAGTTATAGCCGTTCTTCAAAATTTCTTCTCTAGAAAGCGGGAAGTAGTCTTGCGATACAGTTTCATTATATCCAAATGGAGAAATTTCCACTGGGAAATACTCCCCGTATTTATACGAACGACCTTTTTTGTCAACGTATGGCATTTTATTCATCTGTCCAATTATCTGAGCCCTGATTTTTTCATATTCCTCTTTTGAATATTGTTTGTTAAAAATGCAATAATCTTTCTTACGGAGGCCTGCGCAACCAAAAATATTATTGCACCCATGACAATTAATTGAATATTCTGTATTCATGCACTCCCAGACTGTAAGCACGAATAACTGTCTGGATCCGTTCACGCCAGAGTCCATTCCCTCATAAACCAATTCCGTATTGGCACCAGTTCCGTATCCATCATAACTATTATACAGACGATCAAGAGAATTAATTATGAACTTACAATCCTTCACATCATCTGATATAGCAAAACAATAGTGAGAATTAGTAGAATGAAATATATCATCCCCAGAAACATTAGTAGAATTTATAATATTAGCAAATCTTCTAATAGCTTTTAATTTAAGTCCCTCGAATTCTTGTTGTATTTTTTTAAAATTTTCGAAACTTCCAATATCTAAGTCCTTAAACTTTTTATCATACTCTTCTTTGGTAAGTTGCTTGTTCCACATACAGTTAGATTTATTACGAAGTGATGTGCAACCAAAACAATTTATGCAATTTTTACAATCATAAAGAAAATAAGAACTGGTACAGGAATCAGCGTTGTGCGAGAAAAAAGTTTCGTAACACTTAGAAGAAGAAACATCTTCATAAGAAAATTCACAGTTATTGACGGTAAACATATCCACAGAATCTTTGCAGTTATTGCAACGTGATGCGTAAGCTATGTTATCTCCGACCCAAGATGCTGATACAAGGTATGAATTTCTAAATTCACCAATATAATTTCCATAGAAAGTATTAACGCATTTTCCTATAAAAAGATTTGGATGAGGAACTTTTTCTAAAAGTTTGCGGAACTGGCTAAAGAAAGACTTTGAGAAATCATATTCCACTCCATATGCTGTAGGATCCCACTTGTCTCCCCACCAAATATCCCTATCGTAAACGGTAAATGGCGAATCGGCAGAAAAGCAGCTAATCAAACTTTTGCCTGTTTTGGCGCACTTATTTCTATGAAGGGTGCGCTCGTTGCGCCAAGCCATGCGCCTTTGAAGCCGGCACTCCGGACAGAAAGTCGGTGGCGGAACTTTTATTTTCTCATAAAAATTAAAATCCTCCGGCTCGATGATGAAGTCTTTTTTACAATTCTGACAATTTTTATTTTCACTGTTCATAATTTTTATACTAGCACACTAGTATGATGATATTGATATCACTTAATAAACTTCTTGCTGGTAACACTTTTCGCAGTAAACTATCTCCAGTCGGCCGGGAGCATATCCGGTTTTAAATCTTTCTCCACAAGGAAAATCTTTATGAATATGGGAAATAGTATTTTTATACGTATTGGTCTGGTCTATAATACCTGCGCACATGCAAGTCCTTTCGTATAAAAACAATTTAAGTCTGTCCTTAATGCGCCGCTCGTGCCTACATTCACTACACAAGCGGGGTAACGGCAGTTTTTCTTTTTTATAAAATATAAATTCATTTTCTAATATTCTATAAGGATTTTTACAACTATCGCATTCAAAAACTTCTTTTAGGATTTCATTTGCAACATTTTCAATTGAATCTGGTAAATCTTCCGCTTTTTTAGTTATTTTATACTCACCGCGAGGTACTTCCACCCATCCATAATTTTTTTTCATTACCTCTTCTTTACTTAACGGGAAATGTTGCATAGCAAGTGTATTATTATATCCAAAAGGAGAAAATTCTATTGGAAAAAATTCCCCGTATTTATAAACGAGGCCTTGTAAGTCAACATAAGGCATTTTATCCATATGCTGCTTAATTTTTTCCACCATTTTTTCATATTCTTCCTTAGTGTATTGTTTATTCAAAATGCAATATTGTTTTTTCTTTAGCCCTACGCAACCAAAACAATCGGATGAGCTGAAAAGGTTTATGCAATATTCATTATTCCTGCAGGCAGGCCAACAATTTTTAGAAAACTTATCGCAATAAGAATTATCACCACATTCTACTGTTTCATAACTGAGTTCTGTGTACTCTCCCCAATTAGTTACATCATAACAATCTTTGTTCCCCGGTATTTGTTGATATTGGCAATAACGCATATTTTCACTTTCTCTGATTAAATAGCTATCATTCACATTTTTACAATTTGTTACGTAGGAGCCTGTTGAATTTAAATTTTTTAATCCTTGATGACATTTAATTGGTTGGGTATTCCAGAATTCTCTTGCCTTTTTGTGTGCCTTTGATAAGCCTGAAATAGTTTGAAGATTCATTTTTTTAAGCTCTTCCTGATAATCTAGTTTAGAATATTGCTTATTAAAGATGCAATAAGATTTCTTGCGTAAATTTGCACAACCGAAACAATCGTTACAGCCAACACAATCTCTACAAAAATACAGATTGCGAGAATCTGCTGACATTATTGTAAAATAACATTGATAACAATTTTCCAACCAAAAAGATTCATGGCATCGCTCAGAGTGAGTTATATGTGAGTTATCTATTGAGTCTTTGCAAAAATCTATTGCATTACCATACATGCAATCTTCTGAATAACTAGAGTTGACAATAAGGTAACAATTTTTTAAACCTGAGGCGTTAAATGCATATGGACTATTAACCATCCTAAGAACATTATAATTAAAAACTAGCACCTCTTTATCAAGTTCTTTTAGTTGTTTTAAAAAAGGCTTTGAAAAATCATAGTCACTTCCATGCTTCATCGCATCCCAACTGTCCCCAAACCACTCTTCCCGGGTAATAATTTTTCTTCCGCTTTCTTCCGGATATGTAGAGAAAATATCTTGACCAGTAAAATGATTTTTAACTTTAAAAAGTTTCCGCTCATTTCTAAAAGCCATTCGCCTCTGCGCTCGGCAAAGCGGGCAAAAAGTCGGTGACGGTACCTTTATCTTTTCATAAAAATTAAAATCCTCGGGCTCTATAGTAAATTCACCACGGCAGTTCTGGCATATTTTCTTTTCTTTATCTTTCACCATATTTGCAATTTTGCCTGCCCGTCCGTAGCTTTAGCGAAGGCGGGGCAATTTCTAATTTCACTTTGCATTTTATTCCAAAACTTTTCTCAAAACGTCTTCCGGCACTTCTTTTGTCCCGACGCTCTTAGAAGTCGGGACCCCGACCCCTGCGGGCGTCGGGGCTTTCTCCTCCTTTTCCTCCTCTTTAGCTTCGGGAACTTTTTCTAAAATTAGGTCTTTTAACTTACTCATATCTTCCGGGCTAGCGGCACGATCCTTAGAGGATATAGTTTCTTTGGTCTTATTTTTTAAAGTATCAAGCGAAACTGGTTCACTTATTTTATTTAAAACTTCCCTTAATGCTAAATTTTCCTTGGGTTTTTTAGGAATCTCGACTTTGGTTGGGACTGGCATCTCACTTTTGGTAAAAACTTTTTTCACGGCCCCTATGATTCCATGTTTATCAATTCTCTCGGGATATCTTTCTGCTTCTTTAATTCTACCCCTATCTTTTTGTTCAAACTCTATACCCAAATCAGCCAACGGCTTGAAAAATTTAGTTTCATCATGTTTAATTTGATTTTCTGACCCTTTTTCTACTTTTATCTCACCAGACTTTATCCTGGCTATGCATTCTTTACAGTAAACTGGACGCCCTTTTTCCGGCTTGAAGGGAACTGTAGTCTCTTTCTTGCAACTTGAACAGACAGCTGGAAATTTTTCTATACTACCGCCTGGGGCATTTTCATCACCCAGCGACATTCCGCTCCAGTCATTGATTTCCCTTTCCACAACCTCTCTCGGCCGACAATACAATATACGAGAAGATTTTATTACCTCTTCTTCAATCTCTTTATTGCCGGATTTTACCAGCGGTGGCAAAGTTTTGGCGGAAAAAGGACGGGATGTTACGCCATCGATCATTAATTTCAAATAAGCTTTATAGTTGGGCAAGTTCACTATATCCTGCGGAGTAAATTCCGGATCAAATTCTTTTTCCAGAAATTCCGCGTCATCGGCGCCTGTTCGAAAGACAATCATTGTACCGACATTACCGAAGACGGCATCGCGTACAGCGGAACTTTTGTCGGAAATAAGTTGAGCGGTATATTGGTGAGCCACCGTCAGGTTCAATCTGTATTTTCTGGCCTCCGATAAAATGCCGGCAAAAGCATCGGTCACGAAATTCTGAAATTCATCCACATAAAGATAAAAGTCGGTGCGGGACTCTTCCGGAATACGCACGCGTTCCATGGCGGCCAGCTGGATTTTGGTAATAATCATGCCGCCCAAAAGGCCGGAGTTGTCCTCTCCGATGCGCCCCTTGGAAACATTCACCAGAAAAATTTTCCTCTCATTCATCATGTCAAAGATATTAATCGTGCTCTTGGACTGACCGACGACATTGCGGATGATGGAAGTGGAAAGAAACTGCCCGACTTTATTCTGAATCGGGGCGATCGCTTCATTACGGAATTTATCTTGCCAAGCTTCATATTCGTGCACCCAGAAAGCCTTGATGACCGGGTCCTTTAAATTGGAAATTATTTTCTGGCGATAATCTTTGTCCACCAGCATTCGAGGAATCCCCAGGAGCGTCGTGCCCGGCGTATCCAGCAAAGCCAGAATTGCATTATTTAAAATATATTCCATTCGGGCGCTCCAGGCATTGGCCCAAATTTTAGTAAAAATGCCCATCAGTCCCGAAGCCACCAAGTGCTTGTATTGCGGGTCAATCAGCTCCAATACATTAAAGCCGATATGATAATCAGCATCGGCCGGATTGAAATAAACCACATCCTTCATGCGGTGCGGCGGGATGGCGGAGAGAATTGCTTCAACATTTTCTCCATGCGGGTCAACCATGCAGACCCCGTCGCCATTTTGGATATTCTGGATAATCATGTTGAACATCAGCACTGATTTACCGGTACCGGACTTTCCCAACAGATAAACATGCTGGCGCCTGTCTTTGCGCTTGATGCCAAAAAGCTGGTTTTTGTCCCTGTAAGTAGTAATTCCGAGATAGGTGATTTCTTTATTTATGGGTATTTCCGGCAAGTCCATATGGGTAAATTATAGCAGAAATTCGCAAAAATTAAAGGAGTTATGAGCAGAGGAATAAAGATTTAGACAAAAACCTTCATTGTACTGCTCACTATTAGAAAACCCGAAGGTTCTAATGAGTGAGAGATGATGATATTGAGAGTTCTGACTTTAACGCCTGTAAACTCTCGAACGCTGGCGGCAAGATTTTTTATCAAGAGTTTGCGCTCTTGTGTTGCAAGCTAGTCTTGCCGGAGTTTGTGCACGGCAGCCAACAGGACAAACCACAGCACATTGGCCGTGATCCACCCAGGATGAACTCCGCTGAGCACCATGGTTACCACGCTCGGTGCCACGATCACGACAAAAAACGCAATCCTTTTTTTCATACGAACCTTTCAATGTACAATCTCTACGAAACATCCGTAGAGGCTACCAGAAACTCAATTCTGATAACGGTACAAGTATAGCACATTTTATGTTAAAAGTCAAGCAAAAAGCCCTTAATTTATAAGGGCTTGAGAAATAATTCCTTTATTCCATGATAGAACAAATTCCGGATGAAATTTCTGACTGGATTTAATCATTTTTTTAATTGTATCAAGTGCAAAAAACTCCACTTTCTCAATTTCTTTGAGATCTGGATTAAATGGTCCATTGTGAAAAGTTTTGTAAATGAAAAGATCTACTTCCCTTTTCACGGATGGATTCCAAGCTGGATATGTATAATGCTCTTCAATTATAAATTCTACTTCTGCATCAATACCGAGTTCTTCTTTTAGTTCCCTTTCAGCAGAATATTTATTATCTTCTCCTTCATCAATTCCACCACCTGCCGAAAAATCCCAATGAGAAGGAAATGAGCTATCGTTCGCAGCACGTAGCTGTAACGCAAGCTCACCTTTATCATTAAAAACTAATACCGCAGAACTTTTTTTGTATTCAACCATGAATAAAATTATATCAAAAAATAGCCAAAACTAAAAGCTTTAGGAAGAGAAAATAGAATTTAACCAATTTGTATATGTTGAATCTGTGGGAGCTTGTTCTTTCGCCACACTGTGAATATCTAAAACATTTAGACTAGATTTTACAACTGATTCTTTGATGTAATTATTTAGTTCAACATTAGCTTGGAAATGGGACTTTGAATAGAAATAGAATAAATTTTTTATAATTGTCTTTTCTTGCTCATGTCCAATACCAAATTCTTTTAAATATTTTAATGTTTCAACAAAAAAATTTTTAATATCTCTACTAAACATACTATTTAAGCTATCTAAGTCTATTTTAGAAATTACTTCGGTCTTTAATTCTGAATCTTTTAGGGACTGATATGGGAAATGTTGCATTAATAACATAATATAAATATCTTTCGCCTCTCTTTGAGAGTTGTCATTTTTGATTTTTAAATATTGTTCTTTAAGGGATATATAATCTTCTTCTAATAAATCTCGCGAAAACAATAAGTGATAAATATTTGTAATATCTTCTGGAACTTCTTTCAATCTCTTAAGTAATTTTAGTGTCTCGTCTCTTGTTATATTTTCATATAATTTTTTATTATCTTTATCAATGTACTCTTTAGTAGTTTCAACAATGTCTTTCAACTCTTTAATTTTTTTATACTGACTATTTATATATGCAGCAAGAATAATACCCAAAATAGCCAAAATATACCCTGAATAAGAAATCAGATTACCTAGTTGATCATTTTGATTTTTAGCCCCATCATAAAGTAATCTATAGTTATCCTTAAGATCTAGCATCTTGTCTTCAATATCTTGTATACGCTGGGTGTTGTCTTTAGTTTGATTTCGAACTTCAATAAAAGTTGTTTGCGCATAAGAAAACCTATTCACGTAAAATAAACTCAAAATAATAAAAAGGAAAATGAAAACTTTTTTCTTCTTTATTAAATTATTTTTCATATTTATTAGGATTTAGGCTCTTCCCCGTTTTTCTTTTCCTTAAACTCCGCATCTTTTACTTCTGGGTTTTGTTCTTCGGGGGCCTGTCCTGAGCTTGCCGAAGGGTTGTCTGCTCCGGCCTTAGCCATAGCTTCCCCTATTTTGGACATTTCGGCAGAAAGTTCTTCTGTAGCTTTTTTAATTGCATCAGAGTCAGTGCCGTCCTTGGCAGTTTTGAGCGCAGATATTTTGGCATTGACGCTGTCTTTTAATTCTGCCGGGATTTTTGCTTCATTGTCTTTGAGCGCTTTTTCGGCAGTGTAAATAATCATTTCCGCCGTATTCTTTATATCTACAACTTCTTTTTTCTTTTTATCTTCTTCGGCGTGAAGTTCTGCATCTGCTTGCATCTTCTTAATATCTTCTTCTTTTAATCCGGAGCTCGCTTCTATCCGTATTGACTGGGTTTTACCGGAAGCTTTATCTTTCGCCGTCACATTCAAAATTCCATTCGCATCCACATCAAAGACCACCTCAATCTGCGGCATGCCGCGAGGCGCTGGTGGCACGCCGTCTAGAATAAACCTGCCAAGAGATTTATTGTCAGATGCCATCGGACGCTCCCCTTGCACAATATGGATTTCCACTGAAGTCTGGTTATCAGCCGCGGTTGAGAATATTTGAGACTTAGAGGATGGAATAGTCGTATTTCTTTCAATTAATTTAGTAGCCACTCCGCCCAATGTTTCAATACCAAGTGAAAGCGGTATGACATCAAGCAAGAGAACGTCGCGCACATCCCCCTGCAATACGCCAGCCTGCACCGCCGCGCCGAGCGCCACGACTTCGTCAGGGTTGATGGATAAGTTTGGAGTCTTATTAAAAATCTTTTTCACTTCTTCCACAATTTTCGGCATGCGGGTCTGTCCGCCGACCATTATCACTTCATTCATGTCTTCAATTTTAAAACCGGAAGCGGCCATCGCGCGCTTGGTAATTTCTACGGCACGGGCAATATACTCGTCGGCAATGGATTCCAATTGAGCGCGAGTCATTTTCAAAAGCAAATGTTGAGGGCCGGCCGCGGTAGAAGTAATAAACGGAATATTGACTTCTGTTTCAACCGCAGTTGAAAGCTCTATCTTGGCTTTCTCGGCCGCTTCGTCCAGACGCTGCAGGGCCAGCTTGTCTTTGCGTACATCTACACCGGAAGTTTTTTTAAATTCTTCCGCAATGAAGTTTATGATTTTATGGTCAATATCACGGCCCCCTAAGTGGCTGTCCCCGTCCGTGGATTTAACTTCTACTACATCATCTCCAATCTCCAGAATAGAGACATCAAAAGTTCCCCCGCCAAAATCATACACCACTATTTTTTCGTTTTTCTTTTTATTAAAGCCGTAAGCAAGAGCAGCTGCCGTGGGTTCGTTAATGATGCGTTTTACGTCTAGTCCGGCAATCGCTCCGGCGTCTTTGGTGGCTTTTCTTTGCGCATCATTGAAATAGGCCGGCACAGTGATGACTGCTTCGGTAATCTTTTCTCCCAGTTTTGCTTCTACATCCCCTTTTATTTTTCCTAAAATCATCGCGGAAACTTCTTCCGGGCGCATCCATTTATCACCAATTTTCACCTCTACTCCGCCGTTTGCGGATTTCTGAACCTTGAACGACGCATTTTTCAAATCTTTCTGTACTTCGGCATCATCAAAATTATGGCCCATAAAACGCTTAATGCCATAAACCGTATTTTCCGGGTTTGTCACCGCTTGCCTCTTGGCCAGTAAGCCCACCAGCCGGTCTCCATTTTTAGCAACCGAAACTACTGAAGGGGTAGTGCGATTGCCTTCCACATTTTCAACAATCTTTGGTGCACCCCCTTCAATCACGGCAACAGCCGAATTTGTCGTACCCAAATCTATTCCTATAATTTTGCTCATATATTTCTTTGGCTCGCCATAGCTTTAGCATAGGCGGCATAAGGTTAAATTAATAATTAACATTTAATTTGCGACCACGAAAAACTTGTATAATGAGAGTATATATGATAGGCTATAAGCATGTCAAGTCCAAAAGAAAAATACAGTAAAAAAATACTTAAAAAGCTGGCTGAGAAGCCGGCAGTTTCTGTGGAGGAACTAAAAGACAAAGACGCAAAAACCTCCTACGCTTTGGCCCGTGCTCTTAAAAACCTGGTGGAAGGCGGATATGCTGAAATGCATGCAACAGAAAGGCAAAATTACGCCAAAATCACAGCTCACGGAAAAACCAAGCTGAACACCATGACACTAGAGAGCGAAGACGCCCTGGTCCCTCAAACATGGGATGGATTCTGGAGAATTATTCTTTTGGATTTGCCGGAAAACAGAAAAGGCGAGCGGGAGGGCCTGCGCTACCTTCTTAAAAAAGCGGGCTTTGTCTGCCTGAAAAATTCCGCCTGGATTTCCCCCTACCCCTTTGAGCACTTATTTACGAATATAAAAAAGGACTTGGGACTCACAACCGAAATGATGATCATTGTCACCCAATTTATAGACGAGGAGACAAAAAAAATTCTGTTCGAAGCGTTTGGGAAATAAAAAATCCTTATTTGTGTCAAGGATTTTTTATTTAACTTCGTAAATGTATTTTTCCTATTGTCCACTTGGCTCAGAGCTGGAATTAGAAGAGTCAGAAACGCCTGTGGGGGCTTTACATGCTGTCACAGCAGATCTGAATGCTGACCAAGCAGCATTGCGACTTGTTTTCCAAGTATTGGTAGCAGACTTCACTGTCTTGTTAAAACCAGCCCAAGAAACTTTGACCCCCACCTGCACTTTGGCCGCGGTTGTATTAGAGTACGCACCCAAGAGTTCATTAGCACGAGTGGTATATGCAGCAGAAACAGCTTGGGAATGTGCCGCAAAGGCTGTACTAATAGCTGCTTCACGAATACTGACAGCGCTCGCAACACATGCGATTTTAGCGGCTACGTCAGCAGATTTGGCTGCTGCTTTCGCTGAAGCGGAAACTGGAGCAGTCGTTCCAGTTGTGGTCTCTGCTGACACTGGAGCAACTACCAACGATAATGCTAAAAGCAAACCTGAAAACACTAAAGTTTTTCTAAACATGAAATTATTTATAAAATTAAATTAATAATTTTCGACTTTATAATTATAACACACAACAAATTTATTTCTTTACTTTAATACACCTCCTGCTGATAACATTTTTCGCAGTAAATTATGGGAGCGTAATTTTCATCATAAGCTGTTTCAACTTCTATATTACATTTTGAACAGAAGCGTTTTATTGTACGCATCGGCGGGCGTTTCCCTAAACGTCTAGTATGCCGCACATCAAAACATACTCTGGGGAGAGGTAAATCCATTCTCCGATAAAAAGAGAGTTCATTTTCCGTAATACGGTAAGCTCCGGTAGAATAAACTTTGTCTTTCTCGGCGCAGCCGATAACTTCTTTAAGTATTGAATCGTCGACCTCCCTTATGGTTTCCGGAAGTTCTTTTCCCTCTTTGGTTATATTATAATTCCTCTTTTCCCGGTCTTTCCATTTGTAGCCTCTCCGTATGGCTTCTTCTTTGGCAAGTGGATAGAAATCAATTGCGGCTGTTTCGTTGTAGGCAAAAGGGCTTAATGTATGCGGAAAGAACTCGCCGTACTCCCCTGTCTGTTTCATATGCTCAATAATTTTCGGCACTAACTTCTCATATTCTCCTTTAGTGTATTTTTTATTAAGTATTGAATATTCGCCTTTCTTCAAGCCGATGCACCCGAACGAGTAGCTCGAGCTCGGACATGAATCGCAGTAATACAGGTCATGAGCGCTGGACCAGCATTGCGAACAGAAAAAAATCCTGGAGTCGTTTATGCCGCAATTGGCGGACTCATATATGAGCTCGGAAGAATCGCCCCACTGAAAATGATCCATGCAATCCTGTTCATTGAACGCGAAATAAATATATTTGCAGTCTTTCAAATTCACGCAGCCGAAAGAATTTTTTACATTTTCGCAATTCAAAAACCAATTACCTGAAACTTTATTGGATTTAAGGGACATAATCGCCCTTTGAGGAAACTTTTTCTTGAGTTCAGAAAATTTGCGTTCCATTTTGGAAATACCGGAAGCGGTATTAAGCTTCAGGTCAATGAGCTTCTTAAAATATTCTTCTTTTGAATATTTGGCGTTCCAAATACAATATTCTTGATTTACTAGATTCACACAGCCAACGCAATTGGAGCAGTTGCGGCAAGCGTATAAAAACAGGGAATCCCGGCACTCGGCGGATTCTTGGGAAAATCTGGTTTTATAGCACTTATTGCAGTCTATGCATTCATAACAAAGCTCGGAGTGATTTACATTAAAGCAGTCTACGCAGTTTTTAGCGTCTAGGGCCGTATAAGTATAAAGCGAATCTTCACAATCAGAAGCGCGGAAAACCATATAACAATTTTTTAGGTCATGCACTCGATGGGTGTATTCGCTATTAATGGAAAAACCCTGCCGAACCAGCGCCATGCGCGGGACTTTGTCAAACAACTCTTTAAACTGCTCAAAAAACGGTCGAGAGAAATCATAATCAGCCCCATATTGATATGGATCCCATTCGTCGGAGTAAAATTCCTTAGTTTCGTACACCGGAAAAGGCGTATCTGGAGGATACATGCTGAAAATATCGGCTCCGCCAAGATCAGATTTTCTTTTATAGAATACCCGCTCGTTGGCGCAAACCATTCTTCTTACTTGCCGGCACTCCAGGCAAAAAGTCGGCGGTGGTACTTTTATCTTCTCATAGAAATTGAAGTCTTCCTCTTCTATAATGAAATCTTGTTTGCAGTTTTGGCACATTTTTATTTCGCTTTTCATGTTTTTATTATTTCAGTCTTTTGCAAAATACTAGAATAAGATTTTAGTATACTTCTTTGTTGTAACAGCTCTCGCAGTAAACTTTTTCTGGTCGCCCAGGAGCGTATGAGGTCTCAAATTCATTATCACATTTCCCCGCGTGACCATGGTCTTTTCTGTCGCACATGCATTGCCTGTGCCAAAGCCTTCTCGGTGGACGCAGATCAAATCTGCGCTTGTAGCGGCAATTTGGGCATTTTCTGGGAAATGGCACACTCTCTTTTCTCAAGAAAAGAAGTTCATTCTGAGTAATATTATAATTTTTTGAACAAGTGGCGCAAGAAAAAACTTCACTCAAAAAAGAGTCCGGCACATCCTCTATTTTATCGGGTATAGCTCCACCAGAGATTGTTTCTTTCCCAAAAGTCCCAGGAATATTGTCTTCCCAATGCCAACCTTTAGCTAAAACTTCTTCTTTCTCCATTGGCACATAGAGAGCGCCCTGTGTTTCATTGTAATACACCGGCGCATTTTGGGGCGGGAAAAATTCGCCGTACTCCCCTATTTTTCTCATGTGTTCAATGATTTTTGCTTTTAATTTTTCATATTCAGCTTTTGAATATTTTTTATTAAAAATCATATATTCACCCTTTTTCACAGATACACAGCCAAATAAGTTCTGACTGTTTTGGCAAGTATCGGAATAAGAAACATTCATGTTGTCATAACACAGATGGCAAAATTGGCAGTTGGAAGTTCGCGTGCACCCCTGACATTCATAACAAAGTTCAAGATTTAGACCCACATGGTAGAGGTCCATGCAGTTTTTAGGGTCAATGGTAGCATACAGATGTTTCGAGTCTTCTCCTTTATCTACTTCGAAAGATCGAGTTACATTTTTACAATCATAAATAAAACTGCCTGTGGAATTTATATTTCTTGCGCTTCTGACATATCGGTGAATCGAATTTGTCATCATGTCTAACCATTCCCTGCGCAGGCCTTCTCTATTGGTAAAGGAAGAAAGTTCCAATTCTTTCTTCTTTTTCATATGTTCTTCGCGAGAAAGCTGTTTGTTGCGAAAAACATAGCTTTTATTGCGAAGGTTCGAAGACATGAAGCAATTATTACAGCCTCGGCAGTCAAAACAATAAAGACAACTTGAACAGTCTTTCAAGAAAAGCCCATACTGGCACTCGTAAGAAGTGCGGGAATCGATGATTTCGTATAATCTTTCACCTTTTTCACGAATAAAACTACAATCCATACAATCACGCGAATAAAAAACCCAGGTGCTGTACATTACATCTTCACTTCCCCAAGTTGAGAAAGATAGGTAAACATTTTTATTATCACCGGAATGATTGGTGTAATCAGAATTTTCACTATTTTTATTTAGCAATGCCATACGGGGCACATCAAGCTGCAATTCATGAAATTGCTCAAAAAATGGTCTCTTAAAATCAAAATCTCGCCCAAACGAAGATGGATCCCAGCCGTCTCCCCACCAGCACTCATTGCAATATACTTTATGGGGTTTGTTTGACGAATAAATTGTCACCGTACTCTTGCCGCAAAGGTCGCAATTTCTTCTGTAAAGAGTTCGCTCATTTCTCCAGGCATAACGGCGAAGCTGCCGGCACTCCGGACACCAGGTCGGCGGCGGCACTCTTATCTTTTCATAGAAATTAAAATCCTCTGATTCTATCGTGAAGTCTTTTTTGCAGTTTTGGCAGTTTTTTGTTTCTTGATTCATCTCATAATTCACCTCACCCCTTCTTTTCCCCTCTCCTTATCAAGGAGAGGGCTAGGGAGAGGTCAGGCTATATTTTGCTTATAACATTCCTCGCAGGCGATTTTCTTATATCCCCATTCCAGCGGATAATATGCCATTATATCATTTGCGCAATAAAAGCATTTATAGGGATAACCTTTTATCACAGCAAGCTTTCTTGATTTTTTTATCATTCTTGTATCAAAGTGAAGCCGGGGTAAAGCAAAATTTTTTCTTTTGTGAAATTCATACTCTGCTGACGAGACATTGAATCTATAGTGGCTTTCCGGACAAATTAAGGCCCTGGTCGAAACATCAGCATTTGTGTCCAAAATACTGTCTGGCAACTCAAGCGAAGAAACTCCGTCTTGTGAAGATAAATCTTCTTCCGACCAGTAACCGCCTTTTTTTATAATTTCTTCTTTTGTAGCGTTTGGAAAATAAATCACACTACTTGATAAATTGTACTCACAAGGACCCAAAGAATACGGTAAAAATTCTCCATATTCGTCACGCCTTTTCATGTCGGTAATAATCTTCTCTCTAAGTTTTTCATACTCATCCTTTTCATATTGCTTGTTTAAAATGCAGTATTTTTTCTTTCGCAATCCTATACAACCGAAACAATATTCGCACTCAACACATAAATCTAGATATTCCGAATACCTCGCATCGGACCACGAAGAATATTTGATTTCGTAACCCCCATAAACACCGCTATTATTTCCGGAAACTTCGTTGTTCCAGCAACCCAGCTGATCTATGCAATCTTTAGTATTCATGCCACGCAATGAATTACGACAATTCTGGGAATTTTCCCAAGTGAAAACATTGATGCATTTATCGCAGTTGGTTAAATAATTACCAACCGAATTAGTAGTTTTTAAGTTAAAGTTTTCTCTATGCACAGCTTGGCTTTTTTGTATATTTTCAAACTCATTCTTTAAATTTTCCAAGATTTTATACGAACCTAAATTCACCTTTTTTAATTCATTCTGATATTCTTCTTTGGAAAATTGCTTATTTCTTATGCAATATTGTTTATTGCGAAGATTCCAACACATGAAGCAATTCTGGCAGTTGCGGCAGTCAAAAAGAAAATATGAGTCAATACAATCTTTGCAATTCTCCGAAAAACTTAAGTTAAAAGAATCATGGCATGAGAGGCAGTCGTAAGAATTCTGTAAATTAAAAGCGTAGACAATATCAAAAGAATCCTTGCTCTCAACCACCCTATATCCATAACTCAAATTCTCACACTTGGTAAAAGAACGAGTTAAATAGCAATTTTTTGAATCCCAGGCATCATCACACCAATCGCAGTTGGTGCAATTTTTACCAGTTTGATGCGGTCTTGGAACTTTTTCTTGAAGCTCTTTTAATTGGTCAAAAAAAGGCTTAGATGGGTCATAATTCGCTCCGTATACCATCGGATCCCAAGCGTCGCCCCACCATTCATGCGATTTATAAATAGGGTATCTCGGACTGTTTGGAAGCACTGTTATCAAGTTCTCTCCTGACAAATCCGAAGCTCCTTTTCTAAATTTACCAAAAACCCAGAAAGCAAAATACTGTTTTATCCTGCATTCGAAGCATTGTTCCGGAATTTTCAAGCCGACTTTTTCATACAAAATCAAATCACCAGAATCTATAATAAATTCATTTTTGCAATCTATACAGAGTTTAGTTTGACTCTTTGTATTCATAAACATTTACTCGCGCTGGACGTATCACGCGCCCTGCCTTGCCGGCAGGCAGGTCGCCTCCAATCATGTAGCCCTTTTGAATCACAATAGCCACTTTATGGTCTTCTTCTTTTTTATCTGTCGGCACCATTTCAACCGGCTGGTGGATATTGGGATCAAAATCCTCCCCCACCTCGCCGATTTCTTTTACCCCATATTCTTCAAAAATATTATTCATTTGAGAGTGAATGTATTCTACTCCCTGACGCCAATTGGGATCTACTTTCTCCCAAGCTTCTTTATCGGCAAAAGCCATATTAAAGCTATCGACTACGGTCAAAAATCTGGTCAGTATACGTTCGCGGACCATGTCTCTCAAATCAACTTGCCTGTCACTTTCTTGTTTGCGATAATTAGCAAACTCCGCCCGTTCTTTTTGCCAGCCAGTCAAATATTCTTCCTTTTCCGCTCTGCACTGCCTTAAATCAGCCCTAAATTTCTTTAGGGTCTTTTTTATATCTTCCTCGCCGTCATTGTTGAACTCAAATTCAAGAACTTCATCTTCCCCGACTTCGGTCGGGACTTTTTTTACTTCTTCATCGGACATACTTATATTTTAACATAAAAATAAAATTTCTCAAAATTATCTTTTTGCCGGTACGGATTTTTTGAAGCTTAAAAAATCCTGAAGTTTGCTCGCCGCCGCTCGCAAAACCCCTTAAAAAGATATTTTTAGAAATTTTACCTCTTCGACCACTGTGGTGCCTTGCGGGCCTTCTTCAGACCGAATTTACGGCGTTCTTTAGCTCTCGGGTCGCGCTTTAAATATCCTAGTGTTTTTAAATTTTTACGAAGTCCTGAATCTGACATTGCCAGAGCGCGGGCCAGTCCATGACGAATAGCTTCAGCTTGAGAATGAATTCCTCCGCCCGAGACTCGCACCTCTATATTCCATTTTAAATTCGCTTTCCCTTGTCCTGTTGCTAATCCCTTTATCATTGGATCTAAAATCAGACGACGCTGATCCTCTGTTTTAAAATATTCTTTTGCATCTTTTCCGTTTACAATAAAATTCGCTTTATTAGACTCCAAAATACGCACTCGGGCAGTTGAAGTTTTGCGTCTTCCTACAGCCTCGACATATGTCCCTTTTGATTTTTCCCCGCCTGCAACGCTATGCGTAGCATTGCGGGCAGGTGTTGTTATCTTTTTTTCCATAAATTTTAATCTTCAATTTTTAAATCTTTCATCATCGTCCTTCGTAATTTATTGGAAGGCAACATTTGATAAATCGCCAGTCTGACTAATTCTTTCAACCCTTTTTTAAGAATTGTCTCCGTGCCTGGTAAAATGCGAAGTCCGCCCGGAATACCTGAATATCTGGTATGATAAATCTCGGTTAACTTTTTAGGAGTTATGCGAAGTTTTGAGGCATTCATAACTTTCACGGGAATACCGGAATATTTATTTCTCTCAAAACTCGCTTTATCTTTACCCATCAAAAAAGAAGCCGCTTCACTGGCCACTCTGCCTAAAGTTCGTCCGGTTGCATCTATAATTTTTATGTAATTTGTTTTCATCTTATATAAATTCTATAATCGCCAGCGGCGCTCCGTCGGCTTTTCTTGCCCCTAATTTTAAGACTCTGGTGTAACCACCATTTTTGTCAGAATACCTCGGCGCAATGATTTCAAAGAGCTTTTTTACTTCTTGGCTATGACCTCCCAATTTGGAAATTATCAATCGGCGAGTGGCTAAATCACCTTTTTTAGCGCGGGTCACAAGCTTTTCAATTAAAGGTCTTAATTCTTTTGCCTTGGGCAGGGTTGTTTTTATTTTTTCACGTATGATTAAATTAACTGCCAAAGAATTAAAAAGCGCTTTTCTTCCTTTTCTTTCTCTGCCGAATTTTCTTTTATTATTTCCGTGTCGCATATTATTCTTTTAAATTCAGGCCAAACTTACCGAGCACTTTTTTAATCTCCGAGATTCCTTTCTCGCCAATACCCTCAACTTCAAGCAAGTCTTCCCTTTTCTTTCTGGCCAGACCGCCGAGGGTTCGAATATTTGCGGAAGTAAGCGCATTCAATGTTCTGGTGGAAAGGTCTAGGCTATCAGTTCTAGTTTTTAAAACATCAGCAAAATCCGGCCCCCCGCCTGCATCAGCTATGCCTGAAGCATTGCGGGCAGGTTTTTTCTCTTCTATCTCTCTTTCAATTTTAACTTCCTCTTCCGGCTCCTTAAAATCAACGATAGCTTTGAGTTGACTGATCATAATTTCAATAGACTGCGCCAGGGCTTCTCGCGGAGAAAGCGTACCGTCTGTTTCAACTGAAATTCTTAAGCGATTGTGATTGGTTTTATCACCAACACGCATATTTTCAACCTCATAGGAAACTCGACGAATTGGAGTAAAAATAGCATCAACCGCAATTGTGCCGACATCGACTTTTTCTTTCTGGACAATTTCTTTTGAAATAAATCCCAGTCCTTTTTCAATTCTCATTTCAATATTTAAATTTACCTTGCCTGTAACTTCCGCTATATGAAGTTCCGGATTTAAAATTTCTACTTGTCCGCCGGTTTTCATATCTCCGGCAAGTACTTCCTTTGGGCCTTTAATAGAGAGTGTTACCACTTGAGGTTCATCAGAGAGCATCTTAAAACGGGTCTTTTTTAAATTCAGGATCATGACAATTACATCTTCCTTGATTCCATCCATTGTCTGAAACTCGTGGCTGACACCGTCAATTTTGATGGATGTAAGACTGGCGCCTGGCAATGAAGAAAGGATAATTCTCCTTAAACTATTTCCCAGGGTGTGACCATAGCCCGGATATAGGCCATCTATTTCAAATACTCCTTTATTACCTTCTTCGGAAACGATACGAGGCTTGGAAGGCATAATTATTTTATATTCAGGCATAATTATTTTTACTTTTAATTTTAATAATACTTGTCCGCCTTTGGCGGAAAAATCTAACGACTGTAAAACTCAAGTACGGCGTTTAGGTCAAGGAAACTTTCTGTGTTTTTTGGCTTATCGAGGACTTTCCCCTGCATACTATTCAAATCAAATGAAACCCATACTGGAGGATTGTAATCTTTAATTTTTTCGGCTATATTATCAAAAATTTTCTTCCCCTTAGACCCTTCGCGAATTTTTATAACGTCTCCGGACTTTAATTCATATGACGGAATAGTAACCTTCTTGTCATTGACAAGAAAATGTCCATGGGAAACCATTTGTCTAGCAGCGCGCCGGCTGGCCCCCAGACCCATTCTGTAAACTATATTATCTAGGCGAGATTCAAGTCCTTCATAGAGCTTCTCGGCTGTACCGGCACCTTTAAGATGGGAAGCTTTTTTAACATAATTTGAGAGCTGGCGTTCAGATATGCCGTAGGAAAAGCGTATTTTTTGTTTTTCAATAAGCTGCGCTCCATATTCAGAAGGCGCCTTAGAACGGCGCGCGCCAAGTAAGCCGCTCCTGGAAGATGCAGCTCTAAATTTAGAAGTCTGACATTTATCATACACTCCGGGGCCTAGTCTTCTGCAAATTTTAAATTTTGGTTTGGATATCATAGGTTAGTTTCTAGGTTCTAGGTTCTAGTAACTAGTCACTAGCACCTGATTAATAATCATACTCTCCTCGGTTTTTTTGCTTTCGGTCCGTTATGAGGCACGGGTGTTGCATCTTGAATGGAAGTAACTTCAATTCCGTGAGCCATAAATGCTCTGATTGCCGGCTCTCGGCCAGACCCAACTCCTAGAACCACTACATCCGCATCTTTGACTCCAAGTATTGCCGCTTTGCTACCGATAATGTCGCCTACCTTAGAAGCCGCGAATGGAGTTCCTTTTTTTGCCCCCCTAAAACCCAAACTTCCCGCACTTGACCAAAACAATGTATTACCCAGCTTATCCCCAAAAAGCACTTTGGTATTATTGAACGTGGCGTCAATATGCAAAACACCGGAAGTTACTTTCTTTTTTGGCGTTTTGGATGGAGCTTTTTTTGTTTCTACTCCAACTTCCTTTTTGGCTTCATCTTTTATTTCTGTTGTGATTTTTGTTTTTCCCATAAAAATTAGATTCTAGTTTCTAGGTTTTAGGTTCTAGATTTTTCTAGCCCCTAGCACCTAGTCACTAATCTTAGGTCTTACTCTCTTTTCTCTTGCCTGATGCCATCGTCTTGCGCACATTGCCTCTAATGGTTCTAGAATTTGTTTTTGTCCGCTGTCCCCGAACTGGCAATCTTTTTATATGACGAATACCTCGGTAGCTTTTAATATCTTTTAATCTTTTGATATTGGCTGATACTTCTCTCTTCAAATTTCCTTCTATTAAAATTCCCTCAACTGCAACACGAATTTTATTCTCCTCATCTAAAGTCAAATTTTTAGCAGTTTTACCGCGATCAATAGCTACTTGATCTAAAATTTTACGAGCCTTCGAAATACCAATACCATAGAGGCAAGTAAGGCCGATTTCAAGTCTCTTTTCGTTTGGCACTGTGATTCCAAGTATTCTCATATAAAATTATTGTTTTTGCTTATGCTTGGGGTTAGAGCAAATTATTCGCAAATGCCTTTGGCGTCTAACCATTTTGCAATTATCACAGATTTTTTTTACTGCTGACTTAACTTTCATATTATTGACGCAGAAAAACAAAAAACAAGGAAAAAACCCTTATTTTTCAATACTTTTACTTTTTAAAAACTGCAAACAAACCGTAAGCGTTATAATACACCATGTTGTTAAAAATTACAAGCTATTGACGACCTGGGAGGTCGTCAAGTCTACAACCTCTTGACTATCCTCCCCTTTCCTCCATAAGGGTCAAGCACGATTTCGACTGAATCTCCAATTAAAACCTTAATTCTATGCATGCGCATTTTCCCCGAAAGATACGCTAGAATTTCATTATCGTCTGCCATTTTAACTCTAAATAAGGTAGAGGGCAGTGCTTCAGTGACAACTCCTCTGACCATCAACATTTTTTCATTTTTTAGGTCACTCATGTATATAATACAACTATAGTAAAATCAGGGAAGAACGTCAAGTGTAAAAACTAAAAATTACTTTGGATAATTCACGATAACTTTTATATTTTTTAGTTTATCGGGAATAGACCAACGCCAAACGGGACTGAGCACTAAGTCGGCGGAATCAATATTCGGATACTGTAACAATATTTTATTAAAATCTTTCTTTGATTTACCCAAAAGGTCAGTTAGAAGCTTATTTGTATCCAATTTCCAAACAATTTTTGCGGCGCCTGATAAATTAAAATTTATATTTTTTACATCCGCAAACAAAATATTGTCTTTATTGGACAGGGAAAAAGTTAAATCTCGAATATGGGGCATAAAAATTTCGCTTCCATCATATTGGATAATGTTATTTTCTGCAATTTTTTTTGTCAGCTTATCTTCATCAAATAAAAGACCGTAGAGTGTGCCTTTAAGTTTTATCGGCAACATATTATCTTTAGAAGAAGCAAAATCAATATTATTGTTGTCAGTATCAATAAAAATTGCATCTTTAAATAAAATAAATCCGTTGGGAATTTGATCTGTTGCTTTTTTAAAGAGTTTTGTCTGGAGAGCTGTCTTCATTCCATTTGCCACGCTTGTTTTTTGGCTGTCAGAGATAACAGGAAATTTCCCCTTCAGTCCGCCAGTTATCGGCCCTTTAGATCTCGCATAAAATTTAGAATATTTGGGTGTTCCCCTGAAACCAAAAATCTGGAAATCCAGCGGAGCGCTATTGTATCCTTCACCTGCCTCTGCACCGTAAATTTTCACTTCAACCGATCCTGGCTTACCGTCTTTAGCCATCCCCGGCACTATTATCTTTGTTTGTGTTTTATAAATTTTTCCATTTGAACCTTCAAGCCGCGTATCTATAGAAAGCATTTGAGAAGCGGAGCTAAAAGCATTGTAAATCACAACAACCCCTTGAGCTTTTTGAAAGATATCTTTTTCTTCGGTGGCTTGCACTATTTTATTTTCTTCTCCAGAAATGACTACTAAATCAAAAGATAAAGCATAACTATTGTCATCTTTACCGGCAGATAAATTTTCATTTAAAACTACGTCTGTCATTTTTGGATTTACTGTGACTACTGCCTTTGAGAACAGATAGGAAAGGGCGAAAAGAAAAAACACCAGAGATATGATTGCCACAAACCAAAGCGCGTATCGAGGGCCTTTGTTTTCATTTTGAAGCGCCTTAGGCCCTGCCTGGATAGGGCCTAAGGCGCTATCTATTCGCTCTCGTTTATGTTTCATTTTTATCATATCTTGCAGTAAATTTTTTGGCATAATTATATTCTAGTTAAAAAACGATTAATGTAAATAGAATCAATAATCAGGAAAGGGTCGCGGATAACATTTTCTTTGAACTGGGCTAAACCATGGAAAATTTCTACAGCTAAAAAAATAACTTTAAATTTTGATTCGGTTAAAGTATATTGGTTAAATTGTTCAACTTCAATTATTTGACGAAAAAAATCTGCTAAATCTTCATCCACAGCTATGTAAATGGTCGCCGGGACAGAAATATCATTGGAAAGATTAGCTAAAGACTCTTGAAATTTTTGCAGCCACTCCACTTTTAATTTACCTATAAATGACTGGAGTTTTTTTGCCACAGATTCCGTTGCATGTTCGTCTTTAAAAAGAGAAATAAATGATTCGGCTTCACTCAGCGAACAATGAAGAGCAGATGCAACTCCACGTGTAATAAAGTTACGACCTAATGGAAAAGAAATTGACCCCTGCAATGTATTCTTTTTTACCATAGAAATATCCGTCATTTCTCCGCCAATATCAATCAAAAGAAAATTTTCTTGGTTTATATACATATCACGCACTACCGCAAAAGAAGACAGTGCAAAAGAAGAAAATTTTACATCTTTAAAATGGAAATGCATTTTTATTGTCTCTTCCATTTTCTTTAAAACCTGCTCTGGGCTCATGGAGATAAAAATAGTCATTTCAAGTTCTTTGGCTTTTTGATTCAAAGGATTTAGTGTTTCATAGCCGTTCAATACTGTTTTGATATTTTTAAATTCAATTGATCGGACCGAGCTGTCAGCCTGTAAATATTTGGCTAGATGCTCTTCCTCAAAAAGAGCTAACTCTTTTTGAATTAGACCATCAGCCAGCTTTGAGGTAAATATAAAGGGCGTATTTTTTTCAAGTCTGATAACTCTAGTTTGAGAAACATACCAAGGTGACGAAAGAACGCAAAAAATCGCCTTGGGCGCGCCCAGGCCCGCCAGGTGAGTTTTGCTGGCAACAATCTCCAGAGATTTTATGGTTAAAGATAAAAATCGATCAACCTCAATATTTTCCTCCAGAGTTATCGGCTCACGAATAGAAAAAATTATTTTCGGAATCCCAGACTTCTGCACCCAAAAAAGCGCCCCTCCCACCGAGGAAGACCCAATATCAAAAACCAATGCTAATTTACCTTTCTCTTTGTCTTTTTCTCTATCCTGCGAAAAAATTCCCATCCAGTTTATTGTATCACAAATAAAAAGATAAAAAATCACTAATTTGCCAGTCCCCCTTTGAACATGCCGGAGGAAGCAGTTTGAGAAAGTTTCTGATGTTCAGCCATTTTTTGGTTGAAATTTTCAAGGTCAATACTTTGCCCTTTTTCTTTTGCAAGTTCCATAGTTAATTCAATCGGGAAACCATAGGTAGTGGCAAGAATGAATGGGTCTGCGCCTTTTTCAAATTCTTTAAGACCCTGTGCCAAAGTTTTTTCAAACTTATCAGATTCAGCTTTGATTATTGGAAAAATAATGTTTCTATCAAGATGGTAAGTCTTGGCATACAAATCAATAACAAAGCCAATAGGGGTAAATAGATCATTACCAAAGGTTCTTAAGTGTACTATCATTCTTCTCAAAAGACGTCTTAAGATATAGCCCCGATCTTTATTAGATGGGATAACACCATCTGCAATTAGAAAAGCTGATGTTTTGGCGTGATCCGCAATAATTCTTTTCTTAGAGTCTGGAATAAATTTTGGAAACAACGTCATAATTGAAGTAAATAAGTCAGTCTCATAAACATTATTCTTTTTCTGCACTTGAACTAAAAGTCTCTCCAGTCCCATGCCCGTATCCACTCCTTTAGTTCCAAGTGGCCTATATTTTCCCTCTTTGGTCTTATAAAATTCATTGAAAACTATATTCCAAATTTCAACGCCATTAATACATATTTCGGTTGTTGGTCCGCAGGGACCTTCATTCCCCGTTGGTCCCCAGAAATTGTCTTCTTTTCCTGACTTAATTATTTTAATTTTTGAATCTATGGCACGCCAAATATTTTCTGATTCTGTATCATCTGGTATATTACCTTCCCCGCCAGAGGCGGGTCCGCCTTTGGCGGAAAAAACAGAAACATAATCAATCGTCAAGCCCAGCTCTTTAGTTACAAAATCATAAGCGTATTGTATTGCTTCTTTTTTCCAATACCCGCCAAAAGAAAAATTGCCTAACATTTCAAAAAAAGTCAGGTGCGTGTCATCACCAACTTCATCTATATCTCCGGTGCGAACGCACTTTTGCACGGTGACAATATTTTTATTGCCAAAGTCTTTATCGGCATTTTCGGGATTAGTATAATACTGTTTAAATTGTTGCATCCCGGCCGTCGTAAAAAGGACTGAAGGGTCATTCTCCGGAACGAGCGAAGAAGAAGGAATTATTTTATGTCCTCGAGACTCAAAAAATCTTAAAAATCTTGACCTAATTTCATTTGATTGCATTTTATTTATTAAGTCTGTTCATCTGTACTGTTAGAAATTCTTCTAATTGGCTTTTCAAATTTATTCACTACAACTAATACAAAAAGCACTAGTAGGGTGGTAATCAAAGCCAAGCCGTAAAACCCAAATCCAGCCGCCATGCCGATACCAGCCGTAACCCAAAGCCCTCCAGCCGTAGTGAGCCCTATCAAATGCGAACCCTGAAGGATTATAGAACCAGCGCCTAAAAATCCAATACCGACAATTACCTGCGAGGCGATTCTGGTCGGATCAAAGCCAACAACATTCCCATATTTAAGAGCTATCATTTCAGAAATAATTACAAAGACTGCCGCGCCCAGAGAAACGAGAGCATGTGTCTTCATCCCAGCCGCCTCCTTGACCAAAAGCCTCTCTGTGCCTATTAAGAGCCCAAGCCCCACGGCCACCGCCAACCTTAAAATAATATCGCTATTTTGCACTAAAAATTGAAACATGGGTGTATTATATCAATTCCATCAGTTTTTTGTAAAGCTCATAAGTGGCACGCGCGTCCGAGAGAGCCGTGTGAGACCGTTCGTTTTTTATATCAAAATGTTTACATAATTCACGTAGAGAGAAATGCTCAAAGTCCTTATCTTTATGAAATTTTGCCCAGGCAATAGAAATCGTATCCAACTTGTGGTAATGCATACTATTAGTAATGCCCGTTTTAGCAAAAGCATATTCCAAAAATCCAGAATCGAAAGTCACATTTTGTCCGACCATAATAGAGTCTTTCACTTTTAGAGAAAGAATTTTCATGCCATCTTTTAAGTTAAGAGCATCTCTCCAAGACATAGAATTATAATGATTTACCTTGAGAGACACCGGGTCAGCATTTTCTATATGCTCTGGTTTAATTTTTAATTCAAATTCTTCAATTACTTGCAGTGTCGGCGTCGTTAGAACACAGCCAATTTCAATAATCTCGTGTTTGATTAAACTAAGACCGGTGGTTTCAATATCAATAAAAGCAAAATTATGTTTTCTCATCGTATTATTTTAAATATTTTGATATGTTTTGTCGATGCTCGTTGAACAACTTTGCATAATGAATATTTCCGTCTTTGTCGTGCAGATAATAAAGATAAGGTGAATTTTGCGGATAGATGGCGGCTTTTATAGCCGCGAAACCCGGATTTCCAATCGGGTTCTGGGGTAAACCTCTTGTTTTATAAGTTTCGGGCGCAGCATCTGCTTGGAGCGGCATATTCATGCCGAGTCTTTTCCATAAAATTCCAGAAATTATATCCCGATCAACACTCCCTTTTGACTCACGCTCTATAACAGACGCCATTATTATGATATCCCTTTGGCTCTTGCCACTTTGGTTTATTTCTCCTTCAAGCATAGAGATTTTTTTCTTAAAATTTTCACTCATGGAAGAGAGGGCCTCTATTTCAGTGTCCGTGGTAAAGAAAAAATAAGTGTCCGGAAATAGATAGCCCTCTTTGTCTTTGGCTTCCAGCAAAAATTTTTCTTTATTGAAATTCGTTAATTTGGCGACAAAAACATCGGCAATGTCAGACAGATTGAATCCTTCCGGAATTGTCACTTTCACTGGTGCCAAATGACGTTCTCCTTTAGAAATACGCCTCGCGACTTCCCAGACTGAAGCTTTGGCCTCAAATAAATAGTCAGCTGGGATGACATGCTTTTCCCCACCGTGAATTATAACAAAAGCTTCAAAGGCCAGTCGGGATTGGATAATATGCTCCCGCTTAAGTTCCAGAGACACGCTCCGCAAACTCATTCCCTCTTCTATTCTAAAAATAATTCCAGGTGAAAAATCTGCCGGCGCCCTTAAAAATAAAGAATAAAAAAAAGATAAAAAGGCAATTACACCAAGCACATAAAAGAAAACTCTATTGGCTGAAAAAAAATCCATCATAATTTATATCGGCAAATTGGTAGGCGGAGAAGCTTCTTTAGATTCAATACGCTCCAGGGTTGGAACTTTCAATATCTGGCCGGGGAAATGCCAAAGGGTGGCGAGCTCTTCGGTGTTCAAAACATAAGTTTGAGTAGAAACATACGCATTAATCAAGCCGGCAATTTCAAAAATTCCCGGAAGAGGCCATCTCAAATAATGCTGTGAAAAAAAACGCTGCCGCAGAGGTTCGTGGAAAAAAGAGCGTTCGCGGTATTCATGAAGCATTCTATTTGCCAGCATCATAACGGTCTTCGGAGAAGCCGTGAAGATGCCGCTATAACGGTCTCCTTGGCTTGAATTTATACGTCTGAAAGAATTGGCATCAGGGTTTGCATATTGACGCAAAATCAAACGAACATTCCTAGAATTATTGGTTCTGGAACCAACAGGAAATATTTCTTTTTTGGCAACATACATTAATCTAACACCAGTCTCAAAACCAAGTTTGTTAGTCTTAGTACCCATTCTTTCCACCGTTTTGTCTAAGAATTTCGGGGAACGAACCTCCTGCGAAATTAGACCAGGATAAGCAAGGCTTGGATGATAACGAATATAAGGCTTTAAGAGCTCTATTATCGTCAATCTGGATTCTCTGGCCCAATCATGGCGTCCAAACCAGGTTCCTTTGGTGTGGTATGTTTTCTTAGAAGGTGTAATGATAATTTGCAGCCAAGCTTGTTCTCCTTTTTGCAGCGAGCCGAAAAGCTCTATGACCGGAGAAATGGGGTCAACTTTGTATTCTTCTTTTGGATCCGTGTCTAATTCATAATCAATATATGTTCTAATCGGATAGGCCTCCGGCCTTTTTAATCCAAATTCACATCCCCAGCCATTCCAAATGCTCTTCTTACTGATTTCGTCAACTGCCAAAGTATAATCTTCTACAACTTTGACTTGCGATTGAGGATATTGAGCGTACATTTGCGTCTCAATTAAAGTCCTAATACGCGTTGGTGTACGGACATAGAAATGCACCTGTCCGTCAATTGAGACTATCTCTAGGGAAAACCAAAACCAAACCGCTCCTTGCCAATACTCTTCTTTCCCTCCTTTCTGGCTATACTGAAAAAGAGCGTTAGTTAAAAAAAGTTCCATCGCCTTAGGAGAGCGCAGGACGTCGCGCGGAGGTATGATTTCCAGCAGGACAAAATCAATACCGGAAATAAAATCCTGCTGTACATAGTGAAGCCAGAAGATCCAAGCAATCCGGCCCAGTAATATTATTCCAACCAAAGGCAAAAGCCCTAATATCAGCTTGTAAATAAAATCAATTACTGCGTCAATCATGCCTCTATTTTAATACAAAAACCTAAAAAAACAAAGCAAACAGTATAGATAGCGCCAGATAGCGCCTTAGGCGCTATCTGGCAAATTATCTTCTTCCAAAAGAGATGTTTTTCCTCTTTCTTCTCTTATAATTGAAACAATTTCATCACAGTGCTTTTTTAAATTTTTACTACCATCAAATATTTCTAAAATTCTCTTCCCCTCTGTTTTCGAAACAATCTTAAAATTATTATTCTCGTATTCATAGTCACTAGCAAAAACTAAATTCATCTTATTTTTTGGAATATGGTGAATTTGATAGTTTTTATTTGTATATCCAATAATCTTATTAAAATGGTTTTCGTTTTTTATAAGATGCGATTTAAAAGTTCCTTGGAAAAGTGATCCCGAGCGAGAATATTTGAGGTTAAAATAAGAGGTATATCCTGCCTGAAGTTTTTGCATAAATTTAGCTATTCCACCATCTACCAATTGCTTCAAAAGAAAATGAAAATGATTTGGATTTAGGCAATAGGCCACGATGGCAACCAAGGGCTCAGATAGCGCCTTAGGCGCTATCTGGGTTTTTCTTAGATTCGCCAAACTTGTAATCACTTCAATCCTATTAAATTCAAGTATGCTTTCGATAAGACGATACAAATCTTTTTTATCATTAAAAATATCTCGCTTATCTACTCCACGATTATATATATGATAATATTCACCTGTTACGATTGGTTGTTTTCTCATTGAGTAAGTATATCACAGATAGCGCCTAAGGCGCTATCTGAGTGCTATCTGAATTTTCAGTCATATTTTTGGGGCCTAAAAAAGAAAGAACGTCGATATCTGGATCAGATAGTTCAATCAGATTAAGATTAGGACGGTCAAGTATTTTTACCCCCTTAATTTCTACGCCGTGTGATAAAGAATTCTTTAATTCATTAAATCCTTTATCGTCTAAAACAAAATCAACATCGCCTACTTGTGCCTTGTATTGATCCCGTCTACGAATGTAGAGATATGTATACACAGTATCTGGCACATTACCCTGAGCAGGAATTGTAATGGGCTCATGAAGACGATAATATTTTTGATTCCAATTGTCAGATTTTTCCGTTAATTCTTCCCGTAATTTTGTAAGAAATTTATATTCATCATCGTAATGACAAAATATCCCGATATTGCCCGCAACAGGAAGATATTTACCGAAATTTTTTTTACACAACTCAAAACATTTAAAATGCGTATATTTTATGGCTTCCAGTAGTTGATTTTTGTTTTGTATTGGACTGAATCTGTATGGTTTCATAATTTGATTATACTATAAAAATACAACCCCCTAAATCCCCCTTATCAGGGGGACTATGTGTTTTGTATTTCGCAATTTCCCCTCCCCTGACAAGGGGAGGTCTGGAGGGGTTGGGGAGGGTTAGGGGGGTTTTTAAGATCTAAACTACAGCATAAAGTCCACTCTTATTCTTCTTGAAATACTTTGGATTGACTAGGTTCACTAAAATAGTATTATTTTTAAAATACCTTTCTTTATTCACTCTTTTGATTACCTCTTCTTTGGATAGCGGTCCCTCTCTTTTTAAAATATCTCGAATAACTTCGCGAGCAATACCCGCTTTATAGCCCCATTCCGCCAGAGCATACATCCCCCGGCCCACCAGGACAAATCGAGGGTCTTTGATGAGTTCATTATGACAAGTGGCATAGTGAATTTTTTTATTGAAGGTTTTGGAGATAGAATCGGCGACTTCCTTAAAATGCATCGGCGAGCCATGGCGCCTCATCACCAGGAAGGCATAGTCCTTCACTCCGCGCGTGCGAATATTGGGGGAACTGGCTTTACCCCATTCGCCCAGGGGATTTTTAGCCACCGTTTTAGACATCGAAAGCCATCGGCGAGCCATTTCCTCATTTCTATATTGTTCCGACAACTCTTTCATCTGATCAAAGAATTTTTTAATCATTTCTGTTTCTGGCACCAGGTCTTCATCATTTAAGCTGGCGTAAAGTTTCTTCAGGCAGTCATGCACCTTTTCGGTCATCTCATCATCTACGCTCCAACGAGCGTGAAAATGATCGTCTTCGCGATGCTTCTTAAAAGCGTCAGATAATACCAGGAAAAAATTAATATGATTCTGAGTGGCTTTGTCCTTTGAAATATAAGGCAATAGTTCATGTTCGGCAACAATTGACCCCAGTTTCTTTATGACTTGCTTGAGCTCATCAAAAATTGCTTGTTCCCCGCGATAAGCGTCGGACTTTTGAATGAAGGTCAAGGCCGCGTCCTCAATTTGGCGGACACGCTCTCTGGTAATGTTATATTTCTTGCCGATCTCTTCCAGAGTTTTTCTTTTTCCATCAGCCACCAAACCAAAACGATTCATAATAACATCCGATGCGCGATCTTGAAGTTGGGAGATTATTTTTTTAGTGACTTTTTTCGGTTTGAAAGATATTGTTGACATGATTTTTTTATTATACTCTATTTGCCCTGATTCTGTCAAGCTCAGTTAAATATTTCTTGCGCAGTCTGACCGATTTCGGGGTAATTTCCAAATACTCATCTCGATTCATAACTTCCAGAGCTCGCTCAATGCTTAAAATAAAAACAGGATTTAGAGTTATGGCCTCATCAGTACCGGAAGCTCGCATATTGGTAAGCTGTTTCCCTTTGGTGGGATTGACGGACATATCACCCCCCTTTAAAACATTACCAATGACCATACCTTCATAAACCTCGGTTCCGTGCTCAATGTACAATATACCACGTTCTTGTAAATTTGCAAGGGAAAAAGCCACCGCCTGGCCGGTAACCATAGAAACCATAGAACCGTACTCCCGTTTTTTTATTTCTCCGGCGTATTCTCTAAATCCTGTAACTCTGGAGCTCATTATCCCTTCTCCTTTTGTATCGATGATAAATTCCCCGCGATACCCCAGTAGCCCGCGGGTCGGGATGTCAAAAATAATTCTGGCGATGCCTTGTTTTTTCACCATATCTTTCATTATGCCGCGCCGCTTGCCGATTTTTTCTATGACGTTACCACTTAACTCCATTGGAACATCAATCACCAACTCTTCGTATGGTTCCAGCATTATTATTTTTTCCCCGCCTGCATCGCTATGCGAAGCATTACGGGCAGGTTTAATAATAACTTCCGGTTGAGAAACCTGCATTTCAAATCCTTCTCGGCGCATGTTCTCTAGCAGTATAGCAACATGAAGTTCTCCTCGGCCATATACCTTGAAGAAATTTTGGTCAGGAGAAAAATTGACCTTGAGCCCGACATTTATTTCAAGTTCTTTTTCCAATCTTTCTTTGATTTGCCTGGAGGTCACAAATTTTCCCTCACGGCCGGCAAATGGAGAGTCGTTGACTAAAAAATTGAGGGACAGTGTAGGCTCATCAATAGCAATATGAGGTAGTATTTCCACGCTTTCGTCTTCACAGAGTGTCTCTCCAATATAAATATCCGGAATCCCGGCTAAAAGCACAATGTCACCGCAACTAGCAGAAGAAACTTCCTTTCTGGCTATTCCTTCAAAAGAAAAGAGTTTTGTTATTTTCCCTTTTCTGGTAGCATTTTCCCCCGCCACGGCGGGCAGGCCTTTTACAAAAACAGAAGCACCAGATAAAATCTTACCTGAATAGATTCGCGCCACAGCCATACGCCCTAAAAAATTATCGTAGCCTAAATTAAAAACTTGCGCAGACATTTTATCGGCGGTCCCGCCAGAGGCGGGCAAGACTTTTTCTAAAATTACATCTAGAAGCGGGTCCAGACCTCTCCCCAACCCCTCTCCTTGATAAGGAGAGGGGCGAGGGGTGAGGTGTTTAAACGCCTTACCCTGGCGCCCGATGGCATAAACAGTTTCAAAATTTGCCTGACTTTCGCTCGCGCCTAATTCAA
>CAZYBS010000001.1:64645-161733 GCA_964645245.1 uncultured Candidatus Saccharibacteria bacterium | reverse complement strand
GGGCAGAATTCCGTTCGAGCTATTTCTAAAATACACCGCCCAGATGCTAAAATTAACATTTATTGGTATAATTAAGCTATGGAAAAACTGGAATGGTCTGCTTTGGAATATGAAGAAAAAGAACGGAGCGCCGACTGGTTTTGGGCGCTGGGCATTATTGTCCTTACAAGTTCTCTGGCATCTATCATTTACAGTAATTATTTTTTCGCAGTGCTACTTGTTTTGAGTGGAGCGTTGCTCGGTTTTTTTGCGAGAAAGAAACCAGATATAGTCTCCTACGAATTAAATGAAAAAGGATTAAAAATCCGGACTCGCCTTTACCCTTATGAAAATATAAAATCTTTTTGGGTGCAAATAGGCCTGCCCGCCGAAAAGGAGGGAGTAAAACCTACGCTCTTTATCAAGTCCGAGAGATTGTTTATGCCCGTTATTTCAATACCGATAAAAGACACTCTAGCGGGAGAAATCCGTTCTATCATGCTCGCAAAAAACGTCGCAGAAGAAGAAATGAAAGAGCATGCGTCTGAAAAAATAATGGAATCTCTGGGATTCTAATTGGACTTTTGGGTAAAAACTGCTAATCTAAATATTGCAAAAGAAACATAAAGCCCTCATAGTTCAATGGATAGAATGCGAGCTTGCGGAGTTTGCGATGTAGGTTCGATTCCTACTGAGGGCACCAAATATTTGACTTTTATTTTAGGAAGTGCTATAATAGAGGGATGCTTAATAAAAGAAATAAATTTTTTGGAATAACTCTAATGGCCGTTTCGGGGGCTGTATTGTTCACTTATTCCCCCGTTCTTAGTTATGCGCAGTATTCACAAGTAAATACTTATGGAAACATATATACATATGTAGATAACTACAGTCAACTCTATATCACAACGACTAATGCAATTAATATAACCAGCTCTAGCGCTATCCTAAACGGTTTAGTAAATGGAAACAATCTCTATAATACTTACAATTTGAGCACTTGGTTTGAATATGGCAAAAATACCAACCTCGGATATTCTACGCCTCAGAAGTCTTCTAATTCCGGATATGCTAATTACAGCTCTAATATTGCGGGACTTGATGCAAATACCATTTACTATTTTCGTGCCGTTGCGCAAAGTCCGCAACAAGTTGTTTATGGAAGTATTAATGCATTTAGAACTAATTTCCAAAATATAGTAAATATAGATAATAATAATACCGATTCTCTAACCCCGACTGTTGTCGCAACGGCTACCAAGATTACCTCCAACAATAAAACACAGCTAAATACCAAAAAACAAACTCGCGCAACATCAAACGTAAAAGACGCAACGGTGTCCTCATTCGGAGCAAATGTCTTTGGAACCGGTTCCTTTTTCCCGACTAATATCTTTGGGTGGCTTATCTTGCTTATCCTCATATTAATTCTGATACTCATAAGCAAACATCTCTACCGTAAATTTTTGGACAAGAAATAAAAGTTTGACAAAATTTTTTTATTATACTATACTTGAAGAACAAAGTAGGTGCGAAAAGAGTCGATTTCTTAGGTATATCTATTTGTATTTAACAACTTAAATAAAAATCAATGACCGGTACAATAAAAAGGCTGACTGATAAAGGTTTCGGCTTCATCACGGCAGAAGGGCTGGCGAAGGATTTATTCTTCCACAGCAATTCTCTGGTGGGCGTAACCTTTGACGAGCTCAAAGAAGGTGATACTGTTTCTTTTGAAACAGAAGAGTCGCCAAAAGGATTGAACGCTACGAACGTCCAACGCGCGTAGTGTTAATCCAATAAAAAACCCGCCTTCTCAGCGGGCTTTTTATTTTTCCAAATTACTCTCCCATGGCCCAATTTTTTAAATTTTCATAACTGTCTTCCCCGCAAATCCACTTGTTAGTTTTCGTATTATAGAAAAAAGGCACTCCGCCACAAAAGTCTCTATCTAGCTCTAGCAAACGCTTTTCATTTTCTTCATTATGCCAGACTTCCAAGCTTTCAACTTTTATCCCCTCTTCTTTTTCCAATCTTTCCACCAGCCTATGCACCCGTACGCAGTGCGGGCATTCAGTCCCATAAAATTCTAATAAGTGGCTCATTTATTTAATTAACTTAGACAAACGAGACTTCTTGCGAGCAGCGTTATTCTTTTTAATCACGCCCTTTTGAGCTGCCTTATCTATTGCTTGGAAAGCAGAACTTAACATTTTAACGGCTTGGTTTTTATCCGTCTTGGCAATCTTCTCAATTTTCTTAATTATCTCTTTCATCACGCGTCTCCTTTGGTCATTAAAAGCCTTCTTGCGAAGGGATCCGCGAATTGCTTTTTTCGCTGATTGGGTTATTGGCATATAGGCAATTTAACAGAAAAGCCTTAAAAAGGCAACTCGCCAAAGGACGGGCAAGCTTTTTTAACTATGCTATGATTAAGATATGATTGGCAGCGTAAAAGGAAAAATAATATTCAAGACGGAGAAATTCCTGCTGGTTGAGGCAAACGGGGTAGGCTATAAAGTAAACATCTCCCCCGACACCTTATCCAAGGCGCAAAAAGACGTTGAAATTTTTCTATTTACCCATACGCATGTGCGTGAAGACGTATTTGATTTATATGGATTTCTAGATTACAAAGAATTAGAATTTTTTGAAATGCTTATAAATATATCCGGCATTGGGCCAAAGGGAGCACTGGCTATTTTAGGCATTACTTCAATTGAGACATTAAAAAAAGCTATCAGCGCCGGCGATACATCATATCTAACAAAAATTTCCGGCATTGGCAGAAAAACCGCCGAAAAAATAGTCATTGAACTGCGAGATAAGGTTGGTGAAGAAAAAACTGGTAGTTCTTTACAAGGAGAACTAGATGCTCTAGAAGCACTTAAATCTCTCGGTTATTCCCAAAATCAAGCTCGTGAAGCATTAAAAAAAGTAGAGGGAGATGCAAATACTAATACAAAAATAAAAGAAGCCTTAAAAATTTTGGGAGGGAAATAGACCCCTCCTTAAATCCCTCCCCTTATTAAGGGGAGGGTGGGGTGATTAAAAAAATAATTTCTCATACCCCTGACTGTGCGAGTAGCCATATCGTTGTAGATTTGTTGGCGGGTGCTCTTTTTTCTAAACTTTTTTTCATAAATATAGCCATATTCAACGAGAACGGAACGAACACCGGCATTCAAGGTTTCGTTCGCTCCTAAAGCAATGAGCTTTTGATCGGGAATCAGGCCGCCTAATTCTTTTTCATAATCGCTCACTTTATATTTTTTATTTAATTGGATAAAAATATTCGCCGCTAATTGCCCACTCTCAAAACTATTCCTCATTTGCCCATCCGGCATATAAATAGTAAATCCTTTATATTTCCCTATCGTCCAATTATTTTTACGAGGATAATCATTAAAATGAATATGAATGACAACATCGATCGTATTTTCATTCGCCCATTTATTTATGCCGTAAAGTACGATAGAAGTATTCTGCTTAACCACGATATGCGGAACACTTTCTTTCTCCAAGAAAGTTTCATTGGTTATTTTATTTTTTATTTCTTTTTTCGCATTCTCCTTAAAAGCTACTATTTCTGCCTCATGATTGGCAAAGTAATCCGCAAACTCCTTGGTATAGCCTCCGGAATCACGAGTAATATACACGTCAAATCTTTTATCTTTTTTCAAGAGATTGTAAATCCGAGTAGCCAAAGCCAAAGTCATATCTGCTTCTTTTGTATTTCCATACTGCGCTCCCCAGATTTCATCATCGTGCCCAGGAACCAATAAAATTTTAATCGGTAAATCAGCATTAATTTGAAAAATTGGTACAAAGAAAACTACTAAGAATACAGATAATATGAATAGCGGGCTTTTCATTATATAATCATAGCATGCCTGAACTCCCAGAAGTTGAGACAACAGTAAAAGGCCTCAGGAAAACAGTTGTGGGTCTAAAAATAAAAGATGTTTGGACTGATTTGGCAACCAAAGACAAGCGCCAGAAAGATTCAGTAGCTAATCAGAAATTTTTTGCTGTTTTCAGAAAAGAAGTTTCTGGTAGAAAAATACTTTCAATAGAAAGAAGGGCAAAAAATATATTGATAAATATATCCGGCGGCAAAACCATTTTAATCCACCTAAAAATGACGGGGCATTTGCTTTATGGGGATTATAAGAAGGATCCCATGAATCGTTTCATCCATTTTAAAATTTCTTTTAACAATAAAGAACAACTATATTTTTCCGATATGCGCAAATTTGGAAAGATAACTCTTTTGGATACCAAAACAGCCCATGAGACCAAACATCTGAATAATATCGGGCCCGAACCGCTGGAAAAAAATTTCACTTTGGGGAATTTAAAAGAATGCCTAAATAAAAAACCAAACGGCAAAATCAAGACAGTCTTGATGGATCAAAGTGTGATTGCCGGTATCGGTAATATCTATTCCGATGAAATTCTCTGGCGGGCAGGGGTGCATCCGGAGAGAAAAGTGGCAAAAATCAAGGATGAAGAATTAAAAATAATGTTCAAGGCAATGAAAGAAATCTTGTCTAAAGGCATAGACTTCGGAGGGGACTCAATGTCGGATTATCGCAATATTTATGGCCTGCCCGGCCGTTTCCAGTTACATCATGAGGCCTACCAACGCACCGGAGAAAAATGTCGAAAATCGAGATGTAAAGGCATAATCACGCGAAAAGTAATAAACGGCCGCAGCGCTCATTTTTGCTTTGTCCATCAGAAATAAAAAATTATGCAAAATTTTTCAATTACTAATTGGAATACGCAAAGAGAATTAAATTTTACTGGCTACACTTCTGTAAGGAAAATTAGGGCTTATTTAAAAACATTTTTTTCTGATATAGTCACGCTTCAAGAAATGTATGATGCAAAAGAAATACTCGAAAATATTTTTGATCCTAAAATATATAATTCTTATATCCCGAAATTAAATCGAGCTAAAGATGATGGAGTTCCCGGCCACAACTATAATGTGATTATAAGCAAATACCCGATTCTAAAAGCAGATGAGATTGTTTTTCCTGTGTGGAATGAAGGTAAAATTTTAGAAAATTGCTCTAGGGTAGACATACAATTAAACAACAAGACCTTGAGACTTTATAATTGCCATTTCGCGATTTTTGGAGCCGGAATAGAAACTCGCCTAAAGCAATTAGAATATATACTTTCTGACGCGCGTGGTCACAACGGGCCAGTTGTTGTGTGTGGAGACTTAAACGTGACTATCCCGAAAGTTGGATGGAATAGAATGATTATTAAATTGTGGCATCAAGAGCCACAGAAAGAAATGTTCATTAATGGTAAATTTATTGATTATGACGAGAGAGAATTGTTTAATCAAACTATTAATCAATACGGTTTCAAAGAATCCCTAGATTTATATACGCCCACATGGTCGCCTTTTAAGTCTAAAATTTGGGAATTATTCAAGCTCAAATTGGATTGGTTTATTGTGAAAGACTTAGAAATAACCGACATTTGCCTCAATGACTACGTTTCAGACCACAGATCAATTGAGGCCAAATGTCGTGTTTGAGTTAATTAAAGATTTTGTTATAAATTATTTATTACCCAGTAAAACTTAATAATTCTCTAAAAACTCTTCAAAAACTTTACTATTCATAACATCGTCATAACCTATTTTAATTGTTTCCCTAAGACGTTGTTGATTATTGTCGAGAGTTCCCATAACAGATAAACTTTTTGAAGGTTTGAATAAAAAAATACTATCATCAGGAGTAAATTTTGAGCTTAAATTAAGTTTTTTTAAATTTGGATGAAATAATTTATATAACCTCAAAAACAAATTGGCGGTTGGCCATTTGTTGGTATTATCTATGGCGATTATTTTGGTGGCTCCCAGTTCTTTAGCTTTATTAATATTATCTGCAAATGAGGTTGAAATAGCCCCATCAATATAGTCATTATTTTTTATTCGGATTTTTTTCCCATACAACAATACAATTGCATTTGAGGCTCTCAAGACCTCAAAAATATCATCCTGATTCGAAAAATATTCTGTATCACCTTTGGTTAGATTTGTTGCTGTAATTAATAATTTAGTTTTAGACTGTCTAATCGCTTCAACGTTTAAAGGTTCTTGTTTTTTGAACATTTCATCAATTACATAATCAATATCAATGATTTTTGAGAGTCTAGAAAGAGAAATAAACTTTTCAGTAGACAATAAATTTTCCCAAATCCTTTGGCCTTCTTCAAACTGTTTGGCGACAAAATATGCCGCGATCCCACTACTGCCAGAAGCCCCTATCACAATATCCGGATCGATAAGTTTATACTTATCAACCAGCCCAAGAACTACCCCTACACTATAAGCACAAGACATTCCTCCTTCTGACAAGACAATGGCAATTTTTTTCATAACTATTTATAGTAATTTTACAAATTAAGCACTCTAAACAGCACAATCCCCAGCGCCACGGAGACGTTTAACGATTCTTTCCCGACGTCGTCAGGAAGACGATTTCGGGCAAGTTTGCCGCGCATTGGAATCTCGGCAATTATGTCGCATTTTTTTAGAATACTTTTAGGAATTCCTGTTACTTCAGCGCCGACGATGAAGGCTTTTTTCTTCCAGCCAAAGGCTGGTCCGCCTCGGGCGGACACTTTTTTATAGTCAGTAGAATTTTTAGCTTGTTCTATGCCAATAATTAAATAGTTTTCATTTTTCAGCTTCGTAAGTAATGAAAAGATATTTTTCTTTTGCTCCCAAGGCACAAATTCTTCCGCGCCTAATGCCGACTTCGCCATATCACGCCTTTTCCTGCCAAACCTATCAAGCGGTGTTGGCGTGTAGCCAGTCAAATAAATTTTATTGATCCCAGCCGCATCCGCGGTGCGAAACATCGCTCCGACATTCTCCACACTGCGAATATTATGCAGTATTAAAACATTTTCCTGGCGCATTATTATATTTTAGATTATTAAAAAAGTTTTTTCTGCACATCTTCAAATTTTTTTTGTTTTTGACTATATTCAACTTGCTTTACCTCCTCAAATTCTCCTTTATTAACTTTATCAAGCGCCGCCGGCAGTTTTTGGAAACTTTCTTCAAACATTTTCATTGCCTCATTGCCGCGCAGAGCCGCGGCCGGATGGAGCATCGGTAAAATAAAATACTTTCCAGTGCTAAATAGTTTGCCCTGGTCCCGGGTAATCTTGGCCGCGGGCAAAAAATAATTCATCGCAAACCGGCCGAGCGGCACGATGATTTTCGGATTGATAATATCTATCTGTCGCGCCAGATACGGTTTGTAACTCTCAATTTCCTCCGGATTTGGATCACGGTTCTCCGGCGGGCGACGCTTCAAGATATTGGTGATATAAACGTCTCTCTCCTGCCACCCCAGATCTCTAATGAATTTTCGCAGAAGCTGGCCAGCTCGCCCGACAAATGGCCGTCCCTCACGGTCTTCATTAAAACCTGGTGCCTCCCCGATAAAAATCACCTGGCAATTGGAATTACCTTCCCCAAATACCAGGTTGGACTCTAAAAGCGGCAAGCTTTTGTCTTCCGTCATTTCAAGCTCTAATTTGTTCAACTCAGTAATTTTGTCCATGTGCCCCCACTAGGAATCGAACCTAAGTCAATTGCTTAAAAGGCAACTGCTCTACCACTGAGCTATGGGGGCATGAAAAAATTGCTTGAATATATATGAAATATATATGAAATAAGGCTAAAAATCAAGATATTTAAAAGCTTCCAGTAAAAACTGCTCAAAGGCTGATTCGGCATCCAGGCCTTTTTTGCGAGTTTGTGGTAAGAGGTAAGAAAGACGAGAGGCAGAATTTTTAAGCTCGGCTTCGGAGAATTTACGGAAATCTCTCTTTAGCAGCATATCTTTAATTTTCCAAAAAAGGACGCCAATAAGCTCTTCCATTCCGACTCCTTTGTCTATCGCCTGGCGAAAATAAATCCAAAGATTTAATTTATTTTTTTGACTAAATGCATTGGCTACTAAAAAATTGTCAAATTTTTCCTTTTTTTCTTTGGGTAATAGAAAGGTATTGAGCTCGGCACGAACCCTCTTAAAAGCATCTAGTATCGGCTTGTTTAATTTCCCTTCTAAAAAGATAAAAGAGTTGGCAGATTTACTCATCAACTCCAATTTTTCTAAAATAAAATCTCGTGTTTCTTCATATTCAAAAATATTTGAAAATATCACAGCCGATTCTGCGAAAAAAAGGCCCGAACCGGAATATAAGCTCTCAATTTGCATTTTATTAAAATCATTGCGATTAACAAAAAAAATTTCAGTACTTTTTGGTATAGATTTAGAAAACTGCTGATAAGCTCTAAGCTTATTATTAGAATCATCACCGCTAAAAAGATATATCATAAATTAAAACTTAACTGACTTTTTGTATTCTATATAAGCAGTGCCATATTTCTCCGCCAGGATTCTCTCCTGTTTATTCAGAAAGACAAATTTTGTGATAATGAAAGAAATAAGTGTAAATAAAACTACAAAAAAAGCATTGGCTATAATTCCAAATCCCAGCATCAGGAAAAAAAGGCCCCAATGCGTCGGACTGCGGGTATAACAGTACGGCCCTCGGTAAAAATGTTCTATCTTTTTCTCCTTTATTTTTCTAAAATCATGCCCGGTCTTCTGCGCCCAGAGTATTATGATAGAAGCCAACACTACAAAAAAGAAACCGACCGGCATCATGATAGAATCGGTAAAAATCTTAAACTGAAAAAGCATATCGAGAAAAACTCCAATTAAAAACAAGACAAAATAGGTCGAATAAGAATGTGCCAAAACTTTATGTACACTATGCTTATATTTATTTTCTGTCTCCATTTTCTTATTGTAGCACAAAACCCACTATTTAATCTCTCCGAAGTTATCCCCCGAACTGGAATGCACTTCCAGCGGAATCTCGGTCTGATAATGTAAATAAGACCTGGAAAGTACGCCCTGCATGGCATTTTTTATTATTTTATCAGCTTTTTGTAAAATACTATCTTCTATCTCATAAACCAGCTCGTCGTGTATTTGCAGCACTAGATGAACCCTATTTAATAGCCTTGCGCTTTTCAAATCTTCTTCTACACACCTGATGGCCAGCTTAATAATATCCGCCGTGGCTGTACCCTGAATCGGCGCATTAGTAGCGGTGCGCTGCGCCATATTTTTCAAAAATGGAATCCTAGAGTTTATATTCGGGAAATTCCGGCGCCGACCGAATAAAGTTTCGGTGTAAGAATTTTTAAGAGCAAAAGCTTTCACTTTTTCCAAATAATCCCGTACACCGGAAAATTGATTGAAATAATTATCGTAAAACTTCTGCGCCTCTTGGCGGCTACCTCCGAGGTTCTTCCGTAAAGCCGAAATTCCCATACCATAAAGGATGCCGAAATTTATCACCTTTGCCTTGCGACGCATCTCACTATCCACTTTTTCTATCGGCACGCCAAAAACAAAAGATGCTACACCCGAGTGAATGTCTTTTCGCTCACGGAATATTGCTGTCATTTTTTTGTCCCCCGAGAGCATAGCCGCGACTCGTAGTTCAATCTGACTATAATCAAAAGCGCAAAGTTTACAACCCTTTGGCGCGATAAATCCCCCTCGGATTCTCTTCCCCAGTTCTGTCTTAATTGGTAAGTTTTGTAAATTAGGATCTTGCGAAGAAAATCTTCCCGTGGTCGCGCCATTTTGTAAAAATTTTGCATGCAGTCGGCCATCTTTTCCAACCATTTTGGGAATTACGTCAATATAGGTGGAAAGCAGTTTTTGCAATTCCCGATAAGCTAATATTTCTTTGATAATCGGATTTTCTTCTTCCAGTTCTTCTAAGACGGAAACCTTAGTAGAGAAACGCTCGCCCCTCTTCCTGCTCGATTTCATCCCCATTTTGCCAAAAAGCACTTCCCCTAGTTGCTTTGGAGAATTTATATTAAACTCTACTCCCGCCATTTTATATATTCTGGCGGTAAGTTTATCCAATTCTTTATGATATTCATATCCTAAATTTTCAAAGTATTTCTTATCTATCAAAATTCCGTAATCTTCCATCTCTTTTACCGTATGTATTATCGGTTTTTCTATTTCTTCGTACACTTTATCCAGATTTTTATCTTTTAATGTTTTGAAAATATATTCATAAGCAATTTGGAAAGAATCAGTTTTCGCAAACAATAAAATATCTTCTAAATTTGGATTGGCTATATCAGAATTAATAAGCCAGAGAGCAATGCCTGCTTCCTGTAATTGCTTTTGATCTATATTATTTACAGCTGGCGAGTTTAGAGAATTTTCGAAGTGATTATTTCTAAAAAAACTTTTCAAGCGCGTAAACAAACTCCGAAATTCAAATAGGGCAAAAACTTGTTCTATCTTTTTTAAATCTACATTCTCCCAAAAAGTTTTTTGGGGTAAGGTGAAATCTATCGGCGCGTCGGTCCTAATCTTGGCCAGGGTTTTTGAAAATAGGGCCTCTTCTTCATTATTTTTAATTAATTCTATAATCCTGGGACTAATCTTGGCTTTAGAGAAGATTTCTGGACTCTTTTTTATTTTTCTGTAAATTTCCTCAATCGTGCCAAAAGTCGTGATTAAAGTCGTGGCTGTCTTTTCCCCGATGCCTTTAATGCCAACAATATTGTCTGACGGATCGCCGCGCAAACCCTTATAATCCGGTAAAAGTTCCGGCTTAAATCCAAACCGTGCGACGACCGCATCTTCATCATATAAAACAGTTTCATTGATGCCTTTTTTAAGGGTATAGACTTGCACTTTTTTATCATCCACCAATTGCATCGTGTCCATATCACCGGAGGCAATAATTATGTTCAACCTCTCCCCAACCCTCTCCTTATTAAGGAGAGGGTGAAGGGTGAGGTTCTTCATTTTCTCAACTATCGTTCCCAATACATCATCCGCTTCAAAACCCGGGCTGTCGTACATAGGAATATTGAAGGCTTCAAATATGGAACGAGAATTTTTTAGTTGTAAAATTAGGCCATCGTCTGTTTTGGCTCTACCGGCTTTGTAGTTATCATATGCTTCATGCCTAAATGTTTTCTGCGGCAAGTCATAACAGGCTACAACATAATCCGGTTTTAAGTCGGCAACTATTTTCATCAACATACTGCAGAGGCCGTATAATGCCCCGGTGGGCTCGCCTTGGGATGATAAAAATTCCGGCAACGCATGATAAGCGCGATGGATGATGGCATGGGCATCCAATAATACTAAAGTTTTACTATTCTTATCATTTTCTTTGAGCATTATGTAAATTATACCACTTACGCTATAATTCTTCATGATGGCGAATTTTGACGAAGAAAAACAAAATAAGCAGCTGGAGGACTTGCATAAACAAGAAGAAGAGCAGCTGGTGGCGACGTTAGCGGAGTCCAAATACGGCCTCCCTTATATTGACCTGTATCGCCTGGGCATAGACAATGAAGCGCTCAGGGCAATATCGGAGAAAGAGGCCATTGAAATGAAGGTCGCACCTTTTAAACTTTTTGGAAAAAACATTTTCATAGCGGTGCGTTCTCCGACTCCGGAGTTGATAGAAAGTCTTAAAGATGCAATGGAAAGAAAGAATTTAGTGCCTGCCTTTTATATGGCCTCCAACGCCAGTCTAAATAAAGTCTGGGACAGATATAAAGAAATTTCCATGGCCGAAAGCTCAAAAATCGGCGGTCTGGACATCTCTGGGGAAGTTTTGAGAGAGATTGCAAAAAACATACAACACATTCAAGATATTGAAAAGCTGGTAATTGAAGCGCTGGAAGGAAATAAAATTCACAAAATTTCTCATCTGCTGGAAATAATCCTGGCCGGAGCAATCGCCATCAAAGCTTCGGACATACACATCGAGCCGGAAAAAGACCGAGGACGGCTGCGGCTGCGGCTGGATGGTGTGCTGCAAGACATAAATTTCTTTGGGCTTGATATATATAACTTGCTCAATTCACGCATCAAGCTCCTCTCCGGCATGAAGCTAACTTCCAAGATAGCGCAAGACGGGCGTTTTAATATTATGGAAGGGCCGGAAGAAATAAGTATCCGTTCTTCGCTTATTCCCGGCTCTTACGGTGAATCAATCGTGATGCGCATCTTGGACCCAAAATCCATCCAGGTGGACCTTGAAGAATTGGGAATTGAGTCTTACCTTTTTGAAATTGTTAAAAATGAAATTGCAAAACCAAATGGCTTAATTCTGGTCACCGGTCCGACCGGGTCTGGAAAAACAACAACCCTCTACGCATTTTTACGAAAAATATATTCCCCGGAAATAAACATAATCACAATTGAAGACCCGGTGGAATACCACCTTCCCGGTATAACTCAAACGCAAATAAGCTTGAAAAGGAAGTATACTTTCCCGGAAGGATTGCGTTCGGCCTTGCGCCAAGATCCGGATGTAATAATGGTCGGAGAAATCCGCGACGGCGAAACGGCCGAAATTGCGGTGCAATCATCGCTGACTGGTCACATGGTTTTCTCTACCCTGCACACCAACAATGCCGCTGGTGTTATCCCCCGTCTGATTGACCTTGGAGTAAATCCAAAGATTATGGTTTCAGCTTTATCTCTTTCCATGGCTCAGCGTTTGGTACGCAGGCTCTGCAAGCTTTGCAAAAAAGAAAATACCCCTATTCCCAAAGAAGCTAAAACTATAAAATTAGTTTTGGATAGCATGAAGGAAGAAGGTAAAGATTTTTCAAAATACAACCTAAAGCCCGGTGCACCTTTTAAAATTTTCTCTCCGGTAGGCTGTGAGAAATGCAATTCAATCGGTTACAGTGGACGCATAGGCGTCTTTGAGGCGATTAAAACCGACGAGGCGATAGAAAAAATAATGCCGGAAAATCCAAGCGAGCGTGAAATTAAAAAAGTGGCCAGCCAGCAAGGAATACTTTCTATGCGCCAAGACGGCATGGTAAAAATCTTAAAAGGAATTACCTCGCTGGAAGAAGTGCAAAGCGTAGTGGACCTAAACGAAGAATAAAAAAGCATTAATCTCTAAACAATCCTTTCAGGGCTGGGCCCCGAGAGTAACGAATTTTTATAGGATAGCCCCAGAAAAGATAAATCTTACCAGAACGTCCTATGCAAATTCATATAACCGATGGCTGATTGCTTAGAGATTAATGCCTTTTTACCCCGTCCTTGGCGGGGTTTAACATCATCTCTCTAATGTAATTTTACTATATGCAAAAGCACACAAGTGCTATAATGTTGATAGCTATGTTGATACCCTGTTGATAAAGGTACCGTGCAAGCAATATAGCATATTATACAATTAATGTCAACTGCAATGTCAACCCCTAAAAACAAAGACCCACGCCACGGCGGGGCAAGCAAAACTGAAGACTCCTTGCTGGACAAAACCCTGCGCCCTACCCGCTGGGATGAATATGTTGGCCAAAAACACATAAAAGACAACGTTAAAATCCTTTTGGGAGCTGCAGAGGAACGCGGACATATTCCTGAACATATTCTCTTTTACGGACCTCCGGGATTAGGCAAAACCACCCTGGCACACTTAATAGCCAAAGAAACCGGCCGGCAAATGAAAATAACTTCCGGACCGGCGATTGAAAAAGTGGGTGATTTGGCTTCTATCCTAACCAATCTTTCTTCCGGTGATATTCTTTTCATAGATGAAATCCACCGGCTTAATAAAATGGTTGAAGAAATACTTTATCCGGCTATGGAGTCCGGGGTTTTAGACATCATCATCGGCAAAGGACCATCCGCCCGCACTATTCAATTAGACCTCCCGCCTTTTACCCTGATAGCGGCGACCACTCGAGTAGCCCTTATTTCCTCCCCTCTGCGGTCGCGATTTTCCGGCGGAGTTTTCAGATTGGAATTTTATTCAAATGAAGAAATTGCCGAAATTATAAAAAGGTCAAGTAAACTTTTAAAAATTACATTTGACAGAGATGCTTTAGAAGAAATTGCCAAGAGAAGCCGGTCCACTCCCCGCACAGCAAATTATTTTTTGAAACGCTGTCGCGACTTTGCCCAAGTCAACCCACGCCAGGGCGGGGCAAGTAAAAAAAATTTGGATTATAAAGTAGTCAAAGATGCTCTCAACATGCTGGCGGTTGATGATATTGGTTTGAATTCTTCTGACAGAAAATTTTTGGAAATATTGATTGAGAAATTCAACGGCGGGCCGGTCGGACTCAAAACCATCGGCGCAGCAATGTCTGAAGAAGAAGCCACGGTGGAAGAAGTGATAGAACCATATTTAATTCAACTCGGACTGCTTGAGCGCACCGCCCGGGGCCGTGTGGCTACTAAGAAAGCATATGAACACTTGGATTTTGATGTTACGGGAAGGCAGAATAAGTTGATGTAGTCCTCCCCTCCTTATTGAGGAGGGGGTTGGGGGTGGTAACTATTTAATCACCACCTCGCCTTCGGCACTCCTCCTCCATAAGGAGGAGATGAACTCATCCGCCTCCCCCTGAAGGGTACTCCTCAAGAAGTGCCTCGCGCCCATAAGCCGTTCACCTCCTTCAACTCCTCAGTCAATAAAAAATGTTAAACTGCATATTATGCGCATTTTAGGAATAGACCCGGGGTTTGAGAGGTTGGGGATTGCAATTTTAGAAAAAGACAAAAACAGCAAGAAAGAAATTGTGGTTTTTTCCGAATGCTTTAAGACTTCGGTAAAATTAGAATTTTCGGAAAGATTAGCTTTAATCGGCGCAGAGGTGAAAAGAATAATAAAAAAATACAAGCCGGAAGTATTGGCGATTGAGACTTTATTTTTAAATACCAACCAAAAAACTGTCATGCGCGTAGCCGAAGCGCGGGGAGTCGTGGTTTACGAAGCTGTGCAAGCAGGACTCAAAATTTTTGAAGCGACTCCCCTTCAAATAAAAATAGCCACGACCGGTTATGGTAGGGCGGATAAAACACAAGTGATGAAAATGCTTAAAATACTGGTAAAAACTGATAAATCCAAGACCTCCGATGACGAACTGGATGCTATCGCTATAGCTTTGACCGCCTTTGCGCATAAAAGGCAATAGACTTATCCACACCTTAAGGCTTCTTGCTATTGCCAAGTTTCTCATATTTTGGTACAAAATAAAAGTTATTAAACTAATTTTTAAATTATATGAGTTATGATGAGGACGTGGACATGGAGGATGGTTTTAGAATAAGTGGCGCTGATGACGATGAACCATTAGAGATGCCGGAAGAAATGACTGATTTTGGTTTAGATGAAGAAGACCCAGATAAAGATAGATAAAAAATAAAACACACAGGAGACCCCTGTGTATTTTATTTTATTTTTATGAAGCGATGTTTGCCGATTTTGTAAACGTGACCAGTTTTGAGTTCATCTTTTGATGTTAGTTTTCTACCGTCTGTCATATCAGTAACAGCCCCAGCGTCAAAAAGACGTCTAGCTGCAGAAGTTGATGAAGCAATACCATTTACAACAAATATATCAAGTGGTTTTTCTCCTCCTTTTATTTCCTCAACCTCTTCCGGTATTTCACCCTTCTGAAAAGTCTTAGAAAAAAATTCTTCCGCTTTTTCTGCCTCTTTCTTGGAATGAAGTGTTGTGACTAGAATATGAGCTACCCTTTTCTTTAACTCCATAGGGTTCTTTTTTATATTAAAAGAATTTATTTCATCTAATGGCACGTCTGTTAAGAGCGTAAACATGGGGATAATAGCATCATCTCCCAAAGACATAATCTTACCGAATAGATCATTTGGTTCATCGGTTAGCCCAATCACATTACCTTCGCTTTTACCGATCTTGACACCTTTGGAGTCAGAAAGCAGGGGTGTCGTCATCACAAATTTTTCTTTGCCCTTCATGGCGCGCATAAGCATCCGTCCGGCCAGCATGTTAAAAGTCTGGTCAGAGCCTCCCAATTCTAAATCTACGTCCATGGCAACAGAATCATAACCTTGAAGGAGAGGATATAAAAATTCGCGGAGATTTATGGAATCACCCGCCTTGAGACGTTCCTGAAACATATCCCGTTCAATCAGCTGTTGAACAGAGAAGTGTCCTGCGATATTTAAAATATCAATAAGGGTTAATTTATTTAGCCAATCTGCATTGTACATTATCTTAACAGGATTTGGCCCGTCAAAGCGGACTATTTTTTTTGCTTGGGTAAGATAATTTTTAGCATTAGCGCGCAATTCTTCCCGGGTAAAAAATTTTTCTCTCGATTTTTTTCTGCCAGTTGGATCCCCCGCTTGGCCAGTACCATCACCCACAAGAAAAATGACTTCATGGCCCAGGTCTTGCCATTGCCTATGTTTTCGCAAGCCAACCATATGGCCAATATGAAGTTTATCCCCGGTCGGATCAAAGCCTTGGTAGAGCCGGAGTTTTTTCCCAGAACGCAAAACCTGTTCTAACTTTTCACAAGAAGGGTAAATCTTATCAACCCCTCGGTTGAGTAATCCAATAATTTTGTCCTCATCTATAATCACTTTCATACTCGGATTATAACATAATCCCTGTTATAATTAGAATAATGCAAAAGAGACCTAGAAATAAAAATTTCTGGAAAAATGTGATATTACTTTCTGCCGGCATTGTTATTTTGATAACCGGAATAATAATCGTCTGGCTTTCTTCTTTGAAAATTCCGGATTTTCATTCTTTTGAAGACAGAAAAATAGAAAATTCTACAAAAATATATGACCGCACGGGAGAGATTCTACTTTATGATATACATAAAGATACAAAAAGAACTGACATAACTTTTGAAAATATGGGGGTAAATATCAAAAACGCTACCGTGGCCATTGAGGATTCTGAATTTTATAATCATCGTGGAATAAGAATTACTTCTATTGTTCGCGCTGTCTTGTCCAATATTTTTGGCACCGGCCGTACTCAAGGCGGTTCAACCATAACCCAACAGTTAGTAAAAAATACTCTTTTAACACAGAAAAAAACTTATGCCCGGAAAATAAAAGAATGGGTCTTGGCAATTAAAATAGACAACTCCATCCCGAAAGAAAAAATCCTGGAATATTACTTAAATGAAGCTCCCTACGGTGGAAATGTTTATGGAATAGAAGAAGCCAGTAAAACTTATTTTAATAAAGAAGCAAGCTCTTTGACCCTGGCGGAGGCAGCCTATTTGGCATCAATCCCGCAATCTCCAACCTTATTGTCGCCCTATGGCAAAAATAAAGACAAATTGGAAGCTAGAAAAAATTTAGTGCTTTCCAGGATGTCCGAGCTAAATTTCATTTCTAAAGAAGAATACGACAAAGCAAAAAAGGAAATTGTAATTTTTATTCCACCGGCGACGATGGGGATTAAGGCGCCGCACTTTGTTTTTTTCATTAAAGATTATCTGGAAGAGAAACATGGAAGTGAAATGGTAGAAAAAGGCGGATTGAAAGTTATCAGCACATTAAATTATGATTTACAAGAAAAAGCAGAGCAAATTGTAAAAGAAGGTGCATTGAAAAATGAAAAAGATTGGAATGGGGAAAATGCCGGCCTGGTGGCGATAGACCCTAAAACTGGGCAGATTTTAACAATGGTAGGCTCTAGGGACTACTTTGATAAAAGCATAGACGGCAACTATAATATAGCCACCGCCAATCGGCAGCCGGGCTCATCTTTCAAGCCCTTCATTTACGCCACCGCTTTCAATAAAGGCTTTACCCCCGACACCATGCTCTTTGACTTGCCGACAGAATTCCAGACAACCTGCAACGCGCAAGGCAAAGCTCTGCCTGGACACAATCAAAAAGATTGTTATATGCCTGACAACTATGACGAAAAATTCCGTGGGCCAATTTCTTTAAGAGATGCTTTAGCGCAGTCAATCAACCTGGTAGCGGTAAAACTTTTTTACTTAGCCGGGACTTCCGATTCACTAAAAACAGCCGAAGATCTGGGGATTAGCACTCTCTCCGATATTGGCCGATACGGACTGACCCTGGTTATTGGAGGCGGAGAAGTGTCGCTTCTGGATATGACATCGGCCTATGGAGTTTTTGCCAATGATGGTATTAGAAATCCATATACTGGAATTTTGAAAGTTGAAGATTTAAGCGGGAAAATCCTGGAAGAATTTACGCCAAATGCACAGGAAGTTTTACCTAAAAATACCGCCTTAACTGTTTCAGATATTTTATCTGATGAAAAGGCTCGTAGCCCGACTTTCGGAATACATTCAGCTCTTTTTATACCCGGGAAAGACGTGGCAGTGAAAACCGGGACAACAAATAATAATAAAGATGCCTGGACTATCGGTTATACCCCATCGATTGTTGCCGGTGTTTGGGCGGGCAACAATGACAATCGACCAATGAAGAAAGGCGGGGTGGCCGTGGCGGGACCGATTTGGAATAAATTTATGAATGAGGTTTTAAAAACTCTACCCGATGAAAAATTTGAAAAGCCAAACTTGGATATCGACCCGAAGACGGTAAAACCAGCCCTTCGAGGATTTTGGCAAGGAAATGAAAACTTTTTTATAGATAAAATCTCCCGTAAATTGGCAAATTCCAACACCCCCAAGGAGACCCTGCAGGAAAAAGTAATAACCAATGTGCACTCAATTCTTTATTGGATAAATAAAAATGATATTTTAGGGGCACCGCCTTTAAACCCGAGCGACGATCCACAATTTAGCCATTGGGAAATACCAGTACAAAACTGGTGGATGCAAAATAAAGGAAAATACGGAATAATAACTTTGAACGAAAAGCCAAGTATGCTGGACGACGTACACACCGACTCAGCCAAACCAATTATCTCAATTATTGAACCAAATGTAAAAACAACTTACCTGCCTGGTCAAAAAATAAATTTAAAAATTTTGAGCTCTGGCCCTTATCCGCTGGCTAAAATAGACATTTTTGTAAACGATACCTATTTGGGAACCTCCAGTCTCACTTCTGCTTTTTCTTTTATCCCCGGGGAATTAGAAAACTTGCAAATGGAGAATGAAATCAAAATAATCGCCTACGATAGTGTTTACAACAGTAATGAAGCAACTTCAATATTTAAAGTGCAGCAGTAATTACCTATTCATCGGCATTATAAGATAAATAAATGAGGTATCTCCCACTGGGGAGATTGTGATCGGGCTGGTGGCTCCGGAGAGTTTTATGGACAGGCTATCAGTGGTAATTGATTGAAAACAATCTAAAAAATATTTATAATTAAAACCAAGCTCAATATTTTCTCCATTTAGAGCGGCATCCAAATATGTTTTATTTTCTCCGACTTCGTTGTTAGCGGAGGAGAGTTCAAAAATCTTCTCTTGGGGCTTAATTGCTAAATTCACTTGGTTGAATTTATCGGAAAAAATATTGGAAAGCTTCAGCGCATTTAATAAATCTTGCTTCAGCACGATAGCATTGGTTGAAGAGTTTTTGGGGATGATTTGGCGATAGTCGGGAAAAACTCCGTCAATTACCCGTGAAGTTAGATAAACATCGTCAGATGAAAAAGAAATTTGATTTTTATTGAAACACACTTTTATAATACCAACAAATTCCCCAAAAACTCTTAATATTTCTGAAACATTTTTAAATGGAATGAGAATTCCAGGAATTTCTCCAAGTCCTTTTATTTTAATTTTTTTCTCAGCCAATCTAAAAGAATCAGTAGAAACAAATACCAAATTATCTTCATTGGTATACATGAAAACACTTGAAATTTCAGGCTTTATGTCCGATACGGAAGAACTATAATAAACCGCTTTTATGCCATCCGTTAATTTTTTTGATTCTATTTCAAAATTTGTTCCGGTAACTTTTGGTATGGTCGGAAAATCATCGTGTGGCTGGCCTTTTAATTTTATTTTACTTTTTTTTGTTTGGATCAATAAATTTCCATCAAGACCCTCAAGGTAAACATTTTCATTTTGAAAAATATTAGAAAAAATACCGCTTAACACCAACCCGGAAACAGCCAGTATTCCCTCTTTTTCTATTTTCGCGGGAATCTCAACTTCAATACCAAGACTTAAATTTGTAGCTCTAAGTTTTAAAGATTTTCCGGATGCAATTAAGAGAATTGAGTTTAAAACAGGCAAGGTTAGGTTTTTACCGGTAATTCTTTCTACTTGGGAAATTTTATTTTTAACATTTTCAACACTACACTCTAGTTTCATATTATGTTTATATCTTTATTTATTTAACTTACTAATACTATTAATGGTGTTGATAAGTGGATAAATACGTTTAATCTTATTTGGTGTTGTTTAATATGTTTCACTGTTTTTAATTATTGTCTAACAACTTGCCAATAATCATTTAAATGTAATTCTTATTTGTTCTAATTCTTGTGACAATTGTGGATCGTTTTTTAGATCCGCCTTAATTTTTAGATATGAATGTATTACCGTTGTGTGGTCCTTCCCACCCAATTTTTGCCCAATTAAAGGGTATGATACATTAAAATCTTCTCGGAGTAAATACATAACCACCTGCCTTGCTCGGACTATCTCTTTCTTTCTGGTTTTTTCATAAACCGATGCCTCTTCCAATTTATAATATTCACTCACTATTTTCACAACATCTTTTATAGCCATATTTTTTTTAGGCTTCATGTTATTTTTGAGCAGGTTTTTTACCTCTGGCAGTGAAAGAGGTCTATTTTTCAAGCGATATTGGCAGACGATGGTATTTAAACTTCCTTCAAGTTCTCGAATATTACCGTCTATCGCCCCGGCAATGTATTCCAATACTTCTTGATCTAGATTGATATCAAGTTCTTGTGATTTTACTTTTAAAATTGCCAGACGGGGCTCATACTCCGGCGGGGAGATATCCACTATCATTCCAGCAGCAAAACGAGACTTTAAACGGTCCGCTAATTCAGGAATATAATTAGGGTGTTTATCAGAAGAAAAAATGATTTGCTTATTATTTTCATGAAAGGTGTTAAATGTGTGGAAAAGTTCTTCCTGGATTTTTTCCATTTTACCTATAAATTGAATGTCATCTATAATTAAAAGATCATACTTACGGTATTTTTCTTTGAAGGAATTTGCCTTGTTGCTCTGCAATGAATTTATAAAGTCGGTAGCAAACTTCTCTAAAGTCATATAGTGCACCTTTTTATTTGGGTACTTCTCTTTTATTGAATTTCCCACAGCTTGGATCAGATGAGTTTTGCCGAGGCCGGTGCCCCCATAGACGAAAAATGGATTATATTTCGTACCCGGACTATCTATTATTGCTTGAGATGCAGCATAGGCAAGTTCATTGAAAGATCCCACGATGAAAGAATTAAAATGATAGCGCGGGTTTAAGTTATCTTCCGGATTTATGTAAAGATCTTTCAGAGGTAGTTCTTTATTTATATAACCTACATTCTCCGGGGTTGTAGCCAATTCTTGCTTAACTACTTCCATTTTGGCAATAATGTATTCTACCGCCCGCATATTTTCATAGGCGTTGGCGATAGTCCTGGTGATGAGTTTATGGTATTTATTCATAAGCCAATCACGAACAAATTCATTTGGCACGCCAATATAAATGGTACCCGTATCTTCTTTTATAATAGATGTATTTTTAAACCAAGTGCTAAAATTCGCTTTGGACATCCCTGCTTCAATTTCAATCAGACAATTTTCCCAAAGCTGTTTTGTATTCATCGTTCCATACTATACTATTTACCTAATAAATAAAACCTATAAAAATCCATAAAAACTTATTAACTATGTTGATAAACTGTGGATAATACTATAGAATGGGGATATGTCACAAACATACCAGCCTAAAAAGAGAAAAAGAGCCAGAACCCACGGGTTTTTAATTAGGTCCAGGGTCAAAGCTGGTCAAAAAGTGCTTTTGAGAAGAAGAAGAAAAGGTAGGAAGAAGCTGTCTGTTTAATCCACGCCTATAGCGGGACAAGTTATGCTAGCTAAAAAAAACAGGGCCAGTAAAAAAGACATAGATTTTATTTTTAAGGATGGGAAATTTCTTACTTCTCCAAATTTAACTTTTAAGTTCATATTAAATAATAACTCCAGTATTCCGCGTATTTCCTTTATTGTACCCAAAACTGTTTCAAAAAAGGCAGTAAATCGAAATTTATTAAGACGACATGGGTATGCTGTCTTAAAAAAATATATTAATAAATTCCCTACCAGACTTTTAGGTGTTTTTGTTTTTAAAAAGTACCAAGCTGATATTTTAATAATTGAAAATGAAATTAAAAATATACTTGATAAAATTAATTAATTTTTACCAAAGAAATATTTCTGTTTTGAGAAAGCGAAGTTGCGTTTTTTATCCTACTTGCTCGGAATATGGGAAAGTTGCAATAAATAAATACGGGATTATCAAAGGTTCCTGCCTTTCCATATTTCGTATTCTTCGCTGTCATCCGTGGCAGAAGAATCATTTTGATCCCGTGAAATAGTGGACAATCTCCCATTTTAATATAAGATTAGATAATGCTCTTAAATATCTGGAACACTGTTTTATATCAGCCATTACTGAATGCATTGGCTTTTTTGGTTTCAATTGTCCCCGGTGGAGATATGGGAATTGCGGTTATTATTCTTACCATTCTGGTTAAAATCATACTCTTTCCTCTTGCCCAAAAATCCATTGAGAGTCAGGCTGCTATGAATATGCTCGCTCCGGAGCTCAATAAAATAAAGGCGAACGGAGCGGGCAAAGAAGAACAAGCCAGACTTACTTTCGAACTTTATAAAAAACACAAAACCAATCCGTTTTCCGGATGTCTTTTGGTTTTAATTCAGATTCCCATTATTTTTGCATTATATTTTGTTTTTTTTAAGGGAATAAATTTTCAAAGCGAGCTGCTTTATTCTTTTATCCATGTCCCAGAAAATATAAATATGATTTTCTTGGGAGTTCTTGATATAAGCAAGAAAAGTTTTATTTTAGCAATTTTAGCCGGTGTATCCCAATACTTTCAAGTATATTTTATGCCCCAACCGAATATTTCTCCGGCTACTGCCGGCTCGGCTCCTTCCTTTTCAGAAAGTTTTGCCAAAAGCATGCACATGCAGATGAAATATATTTTCCCAGTTTTTATTTTTGTCATTCTTTATACTGATTTTCTGGGTGTTTCTCTTTCCGGGGCAGTTGCGTTATATTGGATTACAAATAATATTTTTGCGATAGGTCAGCAGATTTATGTCGAAAGGGGAAAATAATATTTATGAATAAGGATGAAATGCAAAATTTAATAAAAGAGCTGATTGAAAAAACCACTATAAAAACGACCCAAATTACCGTTATTGAAGATAGCCCGCATAATACTTGGTTTTCAGTTGAAGTAAATGAACCGCATTTTTTTATTGGACATGACGGTGAGGCACTTTATGCATTAAATCATCTGGTTCGTAGAATAATTGAAAAGAACCTCTCCCCAACCCCTCTCCTTAATAAGGAGAGGGGCGAAGGGGTGAGGTCAGAATTAGAGAAATCTATCCTGATTGATATCAATGGTTTCCAAAAGAAGCGCGTGGAGAACATTCGCACAGTAGCTCATATGATGTCTGAACGAGCCAGATATTTCAAGTCAAGCATAGAAGTTGACCCAATGTCAGCTTTTGAACGCAGAATTGTGCATGAATTTTTATCTGATGCGACCGACCTAAAAACTGAATCGGTCGGTTTTGGGCCCTCTCGCCGGGTGGTTATCAAGTATATAGGAAATTTGTAAATAAACTTTTTATTTCAAATCCAACTTCCAGAGAAAAGAATCTTTTTTATTTACAAAAAATAAGTAATTTTCACTTTCGTCTAGATCGAGTTTAATACCGTCAATTTCTTCGGCGGTAACTGTAACTGGGTCCATTATTAAAGTTGCATTTCCGCTTTTGATGTCTATTTTCCAAAACTGATCACTAAAAGATACTTCTCCTTGATACCAGGTATCCGGATATGCGCCTAGGTCAATTAATTTTGGCACAGCACAATAAATAACATCACTTACTTTACCCCAAACGCATTTTTCAGGCAAAGTCTTTACCCCCAATAAATCAGAATTTCTGTTATCGGTATGATAGATATACAGTGATAAACTGTTGTCACCGTAAAGAACTAATTTCCCGTTAGGGCTTGTCAGAGTAGTGAGTCCATTTATATCGCCTAAAATTTTAGTTAGATTTTTCTTATCCAGGTCGAGCATGTACATATATCCGGGGACATTACTGGAAGGTTTAGTGGAAAGGGTAATCATTTTACTAGTTGGCCAAAATGATAGCCATTCGGTGAAAGGGGAATCAAAAACTTGAACTTTTTTATTATCCAACAAGCTCGCAGTTGTACCTACTATATTGTTTCCCAAATTAACTCCACTGCTAAACAAGTAGAATATTTTTGAAGCATCCGGCGAAAGACTTATATCTTTAATATTATTGGGTAAAAAAGACCCCTTTATTTCATTGTTTTTTGTTGTGTCTCCCCCCAAGTATTCTTTCGGAAGAGTACCGACAAAAGTTTCGATGGTTTTGTCATCAGCTTTTAAATATCGCATAATTACAGACTCTGCGCGATTGCCAAAATATGCCTCATATACTTTGGGTATTGTCGTTCCTGAGAATTTTCTTTCTTCTATTTTATCCGTGAAAGTTTGATAGATATTTCCCGTCGCTCGCTCTGCATATCTTAAAGCTGGCACAAATTCAGTCAGTGGTGGGGTAGGCTTGGCTTTCTCTCCTCCTTTCCGAGGAGGAGTGCCCGAAGGGCGAGGTGGTGTTGTAGAACTATCACCACCCCCAACCCCCTCCTCCACAAGGAGGGGAGCTATCGGCACCTCTTTTAATCTTTCTTTTATAAACACCGCAAACCCTGCTATAGGCATACTGGAAACTTTCATTAGTTTCAGTTTTGGTGTTTCTTCTCCAGAATCGGGCTGGTATCCTGAAACGTCAATTGGAGGCGCCACAACTGGAGGAGTCGTTTTACTTCCAAATGGGTTGAATCGTGAAATAAAATTGGTGCCTGGACCTTCTTCTCCCGGCACAATTTTTCCTTGGCGTAAATATAAAAATCCAAAAACCGTAATTACCACGGCAACCAAGATTATTATTAAAAGTATAAGATTTCTTCTTGACATCTTATTTTATAAGTACCGTTACCCCTGCTCTCATGTATGGCGTTAAAGCGGCTAAATCATCATTAGTCATTCTAATACAACCGTTAGTTGTTCCTAGGGCATTGTTAGCTGATCCATGAAAACCAATTCCTCTATCTGTCCCATTTATTGTTGCACCTACATTAACAAAAGCAGCACCAACATTATATCTCCCCCCTGCAACGGTAACAGCATTTCCGTTGCTTGCTAGTGCAACTGAACCTAAAGTTGTGGTTCCTTTTGGAGTTTTGCCATCACCTGCTTGTGCTTGTCCTATTTCCGCTATGCCATTCAATCCAAGATTTACCGGAACAGCTACAAATGTATTCCAGTTTCCGGCTGGACCAACATAAAAGTATGCTCTGCGTGTACTAGTGTCTACAACAATAGTTCTTAATGGTTGTCCTTGGCTAAGACGATTTCTTATAAAATCGGAAACGCCAGGACTTGGAGCTCCACTTAGTGCATATCTTGTTCCGGCAGTAGCTACAGTTTGTTCTGTTTTTGCAAAATTTGCTTCATCTAACGTTACCGTAATCGTTGCCTGATCTATTTTTATATCGGTACTAAGCAGGTCGGGGTTTATTGTATTTAAAAGCGCATAAGCGCCTAGGGCCAAAAGAAGCCCAAAAATCGCGCCTAGAATTCTTTTTTTACCTTCTTCTTTGCTGGATATCAGTTCGCTGGTCATATACTCCAGCCCGCCCACAACAATCATTATCACAGACAAAACCGCCGCCAGACCGATAATTATTTTTATCATAAGGTTTAAATATGTGCCTAGAGCAGTACTTTTTCCGGCACTATCTTTTTGCTCGGGATTAAAAGTCTTCAATTTTCCGTCAATGCATCCAGGAGTACCTTCTGCGCAAGGCAGTGGAGCTAAAAGAATATAACTGCTTGCAGGAACACACCTACCACCTACTCGGACATAATCCGTCTGGCAGGGCGTTTGTGTTTGCGCATAGATTGGCAGGCTTACTCCGACCAGTATAATGAGTATTAAAATATAAATTAATATTTTTTTCATTTTAAAATTCTATATTAATTTCTTTACTGGCTGTCTGAAAAATTTTATCCTTGTTTTCAATTTCTAATTTTAATTTAGATGTTCCAGAAGTTCCCTCTTGCACTTTAAGCGGCATAAAATTCTTTTTAAAACCTAATATATTTACTATATTATCATTAATGAACCAGTTCCATACTAACCTCGGATTTTGTATTTCTTTCGGTGAAATAAAATAAGGTATTGCTACGACTGTCTCATCACCTTGTATTTTATGCGGATTAGTAAGTATTTTTTCCCAAATTGTTCCGATACTATTATCATTTTTGTAAAATAATATTTTTGGTTCTTTTGTTCCTATAGTTATGCTTGCTTGACTTGAATATTTCTGGTCTACCGTTGATGCTACCACCGATATATTGTTGGAATCTTCTAGATAATCATTGGTGTAAAGAAAAAAGTTTTTGCCATAACCCGAAGCCCCTTGGTCGTTGGTATAATCTTTTTTCCAAGCGTAAGTCATATTTTTTGAATCAGCTAATCCAGAAGTTATTCTTATTTCGGGCATAGCTATTATTTTTATCTCACTGTCGGCTGTCGGTAGGGCTTTGCCTTTATAAAATGGCGGAACATAAGAATCATTTGCTTGCCAAAGTAGTATCATGACAGATGGCCTTATTATCATCCTTGTTTCTATATTACCAGCTGGCAAAGATATGACAGTGGTGACGATAGTCTCAGAGCCGGCAGCCGGAGCTTTTAAGGAGAACGATTTTTTCCCAATTCCAGATAGAACACTTTTACCATCCAGAGACCATGTTATTAAAACGCTGTCTAGGTTATTGGCATAACTGTTCAAGCTAATAGCTATGTCTTCATACGGAGCTGGACTTTCAGGTACGATGTTAACCAAGATACTGCTGGATGAAGCGGCATTTGCTACTGTTCCAGACAGCATGAGTACTGCAATTAATAATGAAAATTTTAATTTCATAACCCAATTATATAACCAAATATGATAATTGACTATCCAGATAGAGCTTTAGGCGCTAGATAGCGCCTAAAGCTCTATCTGGTGTCCGTATTTGCTCTGCCTCCTGCTCTTCTTTGGCTTTTCTGTTTGATAGTATTTGTGAAGGATCGGAGGTGATAATCTGGTCTTCGGTATAAGAAGCAATGACTTTTATGGCGACATGCTTTAATCCTGCGAAGAAGATGCCCTCACCCACACTGGATTCTAAAAGAAGATATTTTTCTTCGTCGGTAAGATTAAAAGTTTTTTGCAGGATATCAATAGTGGTGGGGGATTGTTTTAGGAGAAGCTGGATGGAAGAGTTGGTGATTATCGGTACGCCGTAGGGGGAATTCAAAAAGTCAGCCGCATCTTGAGTGATAGTGGAAAGGCCCAGATAATATTTTCTGCCTCGCTTGGCGATAGAATAGAGAAAAGATGCAGTATCTTCGGATTTCATCATCCACCAAGCTTCATCCACAACCAATAAGCGCTTTTTCAAATTTTTGCGTATTGCATTCCAGATATAATGCATAATGATATACATTGCGACTGGCTTTAATTCGTCTTCCATATCGCGGATGGAAAATACCACAAACTTTTTATTAATGTCCACATTGGAAGGCCTGTTTAAAAATGTCGCCCAAGAACCTTTGGTGTATTTCGCCAATCTCTGCACGACCGAATCGCTTCCTTCCATTCCCGAAAGCACCATTTCAAAGTCGGAAAGAAGTGGAGGTTCAATGTTTGAAAAATCTGATTCTGGAGTAATGTCTTTGATGGCATAAGTCTCGGAAATGGCGCGGTCCACCATTGAATCTTCTTCCGGCGTAAGCCCTCCCAGCATTAATCGGAAAAGTCCAACGAGGTTAATAATATTTGAACGCAAGACATCTTCGGCTGTTTCGTCTTCGCGTGGCATTGGCAAATCAAAAGGGTTCATGTGGTGGTCCGAGGAAAGGGAAATGCTGAAATATCGTCCGCCCACAGCTTCCGCCAAAAATTCATATTCCCGTTCCGGGTCTATTATAATGACATCAATATCAAACATCAAAGACCTTAAAACTTCCAGTTTCGTGGCATATGATTTACCTGCGCCGGCTTTAGCAAAAGTTACCGAGTTATAATTCTCCAGAGAAAATCTGTCAAAAATTACCAAACTGGAATTATGCCGGTTGACGCCGTAGAGTACGCCTTTATCAGAAGTTAAGTCAAAAGAAATGAAAGGGAAAACGCTGGAAAGCGGTTCAGAATTTAATTTTTGGTGGATATTTAGTAAATCGGTATTTATCGGTATAACGCTCTTAAAACCGTCTTCTTGCTGAAAAAGCGCCGGTTTAATGTATATTAATTTTGACTCCAGCATTGACTTTATTTCATTTTCAAGTTTGAAAAGTTCCAAGTCATTGTTGGCATAAATTGTGATATAAATACCGACATCAAACATTTTTTCCTGCGCCTGGATTAAATTGTCGCGGAGTCCTTCCAGGTCTTGGTAAGCGGTATCGAGCATCGGGTCGCGCACCATCCCCTTGCTCTCGCGTACGCTTATTTGGCTTTGCACTTCAGCGACTTTTTTCTGAAATTGCCGCAGCATTAAGGATGTATCTATCGGGTGGATAAAAATTGAAATATCAAAAACTTTATCCAAGTTGATTATTGGGGAAAACCAATTGTCGGTCAAAAATCTCGGATAAGATATTATGAAAAAAGTGCGCGCGATTTTATCGCCCAGGTTTATGGATTTTGATTCAATTTTAAGCGCCGAGGGCGCGATGACATCTTGCAGTTCCAGACTGGCTGATTCGTAGATTTGTTCTGGCAATACCGCTAAAATTGAGGCACTTGCCCCGCCATCGGCGGGGTGAACTTCACCCCCCATTTTCTTTTTTCTAAATAATGTGTCAAAAATAGACATAATTTTTATTCCAGCTTAATTTTCCCTTCCACTTCCCCGGGATTAAAAACTTTATAAAATACCTCCACAATCTCTTCCGTGCCTAATTGGGCTGATTTTATACCGCAACGGCCAAGTCCTTGCTGTATTACCCCCACTCTTTCTTCCAGTTGGGACCTCTTTTCTTCAAAGTCTTCTTGCTTGGCTATTTTTACTTCTTCTTTACTTCTTATTCCAAATAGGCGTTTAAATGTTCCGGAATCTGATTTTAGAACAGTATGCGTATAAGGAACCACAACAAAAAAGCTTTTGGTCATTATACTCACCGACTCAGTGAAATTTCTAACGAACTCTACGTATTCTTTTGTTTGCAACTTAAGCAAGGGCTCGTTTTGCACTTTTATTCTTTCTTCCAAAAGTAAAAGGTAAGGCCGGATATCCAGTCTTCTTGATTGCACCGATATTTGGACAGCAAAGTCCAAAGTGTTAAGAAAACTCTGGAATTGAAGGATTGTTGCTTTCTGTTCGTCGTCTGATTTTAAGGATAGGTTGACTGAATTGGCCAGCACAATTGCCCGCAATCCGCCGTCTTTCAACATAATTATTCCGTCGCGGACCTCCTTGATTGGTACAAATTCTTGAGTTGCTTTTGCGTTTAGGGCCATCTTTTTGTTTTTACTTTATAAACTTTATAACTCATTTTGGTGTTTATTTGAGTCTAGCACATCCAAACTCCAAGCCAGGTCTCGCAACTTATTTCCGCCCAGCCGGACCTCGTTCTCCAAGTTTTCTCTCTTTCTATCTCCATCCGAAGTTTCTAATTGTCTGTCACTGCTCATTTTAGCCTTACGTCTTTTCCAGATATAAAGTTTATCTTTTACAAAATAGTTGAATCCCGCCTCAATCATATTTATAAAAGGCTTATTATTTGGCCGGTAGAAAGTAAGCGCCAGCGCCAGTCCCGCTGCGGCTAAAATTGGGATAGCGCCCAAATAAAGCCCTAGTATTTTATAAAGTACAAAACATAAACCTGCCCCGCCGGCCAAATAAACAAATTCCCTGAAAGTAAATGGGCCAAAAATCTTGTCTTCTATGTCTAAAAATTGTGGGACTTTGAATTGCATAATTTTATTCCGGTATTTCCCTATAAGGATCGACCGGCTTTTTTGGGATTGTTCCGTTCTGGGTGGAAGAGGGCTGGAGATTTTTCAAGGAGTGATCGGTTTTTACCATCGGAATTTGAAAAGAACCGGATAATTTTTGCGCTAATATTGGATGGGCTGTTTCAAGTTCTAGTTTCCCCGGTATTGGTAATGATTCCTTTTTCTCCCCAAACCCCTCCAACCTCCCCTTATCAAGGGAGGCTTTATCCTCTCCCCCTGCTAAGGGGGAGTGCTTCGACTCAGGTCGGAGCGGGGGGGTCATCTTATTTGCGAATATTTTTTTTCTTTCAGTATTCTTGATTAATTCTTCTCTTATCTTTTTAAAAACTAAGTCATTCATTTCATTTACCAATTCATTTGCTTGAGCTCTGGAGATTTTCATTCTGTTTTCCAATTCCTTCGGATAACCACCGGGAGCTAAAAGGCCGCAGAGCAATAATTCTGTTTCCAGCTCTAAATCCCCCAATTGCTCAAAGGTATATCCTTTTTTAGCTCTCATCCCCAGAATGGCTGCCTTCCAATCAACAGCGGCAATGGCATTGAGAGTTTCGGCCGGCAAGGCTGCTCTGGCTTTTTCAATCTTTATTTGCAGTAAATCTATTGGTGTTTGCATTTTATTTATTGTCTATTAATAACTTAGCTTTTATGTCGGCCAGAGATGGAGGATTTATAGGCTTATTAGTTGGCGCAGCTTCTTGTGCTTGATTTTCTCTTTGTTCCATAAAAGCCGAGTAGTCTCCGCCAGAAAGAATGAAATTAAGCGTCTGTTCCGGGCTCGGGTTTTTGTTTTTTGTTTTTTCTTTAATTTTTTCGGTAATTTTGTCCGCTATTGGGGTAAATATTTTTTCTAAGGCTTCGTCAGCCATTTTTTTTGCGTCATCTTTAGTAATGCCAACCCGATTTTCAATGGCAGTTGCATAAAAATTCAGATCCGTGAATCCTACTAAAACCAACAAGGTTTCTACTTGAAAATCATTCAGTTCGCTTTCTGAAAGTTTATATTTTTCTCCCAGTTCTTCTGTAACTTTCACCCAATCAAAAGCGTTGATAGCCTCCTGCAATTCTTTCGGCAACTTCATCACCTCCTCTTTAATTGTTTGTTTTAATTTTTCAGTCATGATTTTTTATTTTTTAACTATGCTCTCCTCCTTTATCCTCTACCTTTGCCTCCATTATTATTTTATGAGCGGCTTCTCTGCGAGATTCTTCGTTGTCTCCTGCTCGCTGTAATCCTATTGCTCTGAAAAAGTTTCTGATTCCTCCGCCTCCCATCTCGGTGTAGTTAGCGTAAGCCCATTTTCTGTCTCTGTTTTCTCTTTCTATTTCATGCTGAACCTGGGGGATAAAAGTGTCTTCCAACTGATTTATTGAAGCTCCTGTAGCTACTCCACCTACCCTAGCCCTTGTACTGTAAGCTTGCACTACTCCTACGTCTGCTAGGTTTATGGCTGAAACAGCTGTCGGAGTGAAATTCTCTCCGTCTTTAATTGCCCTCCTATGTGTATTTAGTTCTCTCAGATTATCAACTGCTTCTCTTGCCTCTACCGCCGCTGCACCCCTTTCTGCTTGAGTTGCATTAGGGTCGCCATTTAGTACCCTGACTCTTTCAGCTCTATCTCTTGACCTATCCCTCCAAGTCTTAATTCTGTTATCAAGTTGTTCAATATCATGTGAAACGTCTCTAAGCAACCCCTGTTTCTGTTCTTCTAGTTCATGTAAGTTTCGTGTAAGCTCCTCGTCTTCTCCAACTTCAAGCTCTTGTGCTCTCTGCATTCTCTTTTCTACAGCCTTCTTCCTATCTTCCCTGTATCCGCCATCCTTCTTTAATAATAATTGGGATTTTGCTCCGAGATCTAATCCAGTCACTGAAGACACAGCGCCTAAAGCTGCACCAGCCACTCCCTTTCTTGCATCAAAGCTTGCACCTCCCAGATAGCTGGTCATTTTCTGTAAGGTATCAGCACCAAATCTGCCTTCTCTTATCCATCTTTTTGCTGTTGTGGATTCGGCAAACCGGTCACTATACTTACCCACACTTGCTTGTAACACAGATGCTGTTCCACCTATTGCCAATCCACCGGCAATTCCTCCTGCTATTGCCACGCCTTTCATCATCATCTCCCCTAATTGGCCTGACCACTTTTTAGCAAAAGAAGTTGCTTTTAGAAGAAGTATTAAAATTATTATAGCTTTTATAGAAAGCAGTGCTATAGCCTCAAAGGTACCCTGGTCTGCGAAGCCTCTAGCTGCAATATCTCCAAATACATCTATTGATACCAATTTAAATATCAAATATAAAAAGAACATAAAAATTGGCGCCATAAAAGAAACTTGTAAAAGGCGTTTTAACCATTCTTTCCAGCCGACGTGAGGTATACCGCTTAGTAATGGTACAGTTGAAGACATAAAAGCGAAAGGGGAAGCGATAATCAATATCCAAAGTTCAATCAATCTGCCTATGAAGCTCATACCTGATATAAAAAATGCATAAATCGCGAAAAACATAATTGCTCCGCTTGTAACAATTATTCCAAACAATAGAGAGTTTGGCACCGGTTCACTTGTCCATAAACCAAAAATAGTACTAGCCGCATAGCCTGCAATTCCAACCCCCGCTCCTATTGCCGTGCCAACGACTGGTATGAAACTTCCTGCAAGCGCTCCGCCGAGTGTATAAGCGGCGGCACCTGACAAGCTCGGTGCCCTTATAGTTCTCGTCGCGGCTTTTTCAAAGAAAGTTGGAGTTAGCATTTCACCAGGTTTGAAGGCGGAGGCCAATCCACCCGCAATATCTTTTTCCACGTTACCAGTTATTGCCGGGTTGGTAATTGGCAGATAATCTCTCCCTGTGGTTGTCATGTTGGTTGAGCCCGTTGTTATCTTCACTTCAGTATCAATTTTATTATAAAAAATCAATGCTAAGATATTGGAAGCATCAATAACTATCTTTGTGAAAAACATAGAAAAGTTGATTAAAAGTGCCATGATTATAATTTGAGCTATCATCTTTTTGACCTCAGACCCGCCAAGTCCTAAAATTATTTTTATTCCTATATAAAGCAGGATAAGTATGAAAAAAATATTGGAAAGATCTCGGACAACCGCCCATGCTTCAGGGATAAAGGGAGATTTAGTGTAAAGAGAGCTGCTTAATGAAATAGACAGTACAACATTAAAAATACTTGCTACTATGCCCAGTAAAAAGGATGGAAGAGAATAAAAAAGATAGTATGAAATTTTTACTATACAATCGTCAAAATCACCGGTAATAACCGCACAGCCCGGTATATTCTTTGTAAGCTCTGAATCCTCCCCTGCCGCTCGAGGTGATGCCGGAGTCGGGGTACCTGCTACCACTACCCAACGTACCGAACTTCCAAGCGCTAAACATTGACTTTGATTAAGTGGGGGAGTACCCTGAATCTGATTGTTTACGTTATAGCATCCAGTTGTGGTTATTGGCGGCGGTGTCTGCGCCTGCGCCTCCCCCGCCGGGTTAAAAAGTCCAACCAATGCGAATATCGCGATCAGTATCAAGCAGTACGGAATTATTTTTTTAGCTTTCTTTTTCATTTCTATATTTAATTGCATGGGAAAGATGTGGGTAATCTCTCCTCATCTCCGGGATTGTTTTCTAGGAATGCGGCAACCTCTTCATCACTCGCGCAAACTCCCGGAGGATTTGCATGGTGCGGATTTGGCGTTTTACCTCCATCTCCGCCGCCTCCACCCCCGCCATCCCCATCTCCCCCGCCCGTATCATCCGGCAGTTCCTGATAAGGATCTACTATATTAGTTGTTCCAGGCAAGTTGCCTTTATAGTCCAGAACATTGGCTTTGTATATAATGTTGCAACTTAGCTGCATGTTGGCAGAGTGGCTAAATAATCCAAGCTTTCCTTTCCACTTCAATACATCTTTTGCATTTACATATGGTACTGTTTGATAAATAGTTCGTGGACCCATGCCTGCTTCTCTTTCTTTGAGAGTTTTTCTTTGATTTTCGTTATCATTGGCGTGTCTAAAAGATTCATGGTCATATCCTTCCTGAATTGGGAAATCGCAGAATATATTTTGTTCTGTGCCTTTGTCAAGATATGTGCTGTTCTGAAACAGAACTTGGTTTATTTGTCTGTCTTGGCTTGTCCAGCCTGGGTTTGTCCAGCCCTTGGCTTTTCTCTCTGCCACGCATTCTGTTACCAGCTTTTCCAGATTGGCCTTTTTACCTTTCGCGATAGCTAGCTCGTTTTGTGTGTCTCCTATGGTAAAACTGTTTGAGACCGCATTCCTGGTGGCATTATATTGTTTTTTTAACGATATCAAAATTATTTCTCCAGTAGAACCTGGAGCTGGTTGAGTTGAAAACCTTTCCGTATTATTCAGAGCTGTCTCTATAGCTTTTAACCTTGCCAGCGCTTGAGTTTTAGCTCGTTTTTTGTCGGTCAACTCGTCTGATTGTTGGGCCAAATCGTGGATTTCATCCACTGCGTCCATATAAATGACTGAATTTGGAAGCTCGGTTATCATTTTATTATTTATCCAATCCTTAAATAAATTTACGGCGAATTTTAATTCTTTGAGAACCAAGCCGGCTTGAACTGATTTTTCCCCGCTATCTTTATTTGCTTCTCCTTGAAGTCCTTTGCTATTTCTAGTCATCTCTTCCGTTGTTCTGTCTTGCCAGCCTATATTCGGACCAGGTATGCATATATCAAGTTTTCGCGCTTCCGGCCAAATTTCACTGAGTAATTGCGTTAGATCACCCATTAATTGAAGTTCTGTTTCAGTATTATTTATTCCATCATCTATTGCTGTCTTAAAGTCAGATAGCACAATTACTTCATCCGGACCGACACTCCAATCATTACCAAAATTATTACTTGGGCTGCCTAAAGTATTGCCCAGATAACTCCAGTCATCCGCAGGCGGTTTCGGGTTCACCTTGCTTGTTAAAGCACTTAGTCCGTCACCCATAAACTTACTTAATAGAGTATCCAAAATAGCCGAAATGCTATTACCCATAGCTGCCGCCAATTCTTTATTGCGGACTACTGAACTCATCGCAGTTGTTATTTGGTTTGCCACTACGCCGCCGGGAGTAGTATTTATCAAACCCTCCGGGCAATCATATTTTTTGTTAAAATTCTCTCTGTTGATTTGGTTTGTTCGTTCCCAATTAGATTTATATAAATCATACCTGCTTCGTGATTGGTCCGGTACAGGGTTTCCATTTGCGTCATATATGAAGTTTCCATTTGCATCAACAGCATAAGAAAGGTCGGACACTGGCGGCGGAGCCCATGGTGTTTCTTTAAATACTGGAGGATTGTATGGATTTGTGGCTGGGGGATAATTAGGATTAGAACGGCAAATTTGTGGAGACAAGAAACCCATTCCCTGCTGTAGTTTTTTATTTATTTCCTCCGCTTTATTTTGAGCTAGTCCTGTTGTTCTTCTAGCCAGTTCTTCGGTCGCCAGCATCTGAAATCCTATATAATTATTTTGCGGGTATTGGGTATTTATCAGAAAACCGTTCCATCCTCCCACATTAAAATTATTTCGGTAATCCCGCAGTAAAATAGGGTCATTGATAACCTTACTCAAGCTGTATTGCGCATTATCTTCAAATTTTCTTTTAAAAGTATCTATCGTACTTAAAGCAATATTTCTACCAAAAGGATATCGGAGCGGGTCATAACCGATCATGTCCACAAAGGTTCTGACTTCATATTTAGCTATATCCCTAAAGAAGGAATTTGGATTTTCTAAGAAAAGCGGGTTACCCCACCTGCCGGTATTTATCCAGTTTACAGTGCTTTTAGTTATTTCCTGCAGGGATCTCCTGGCAATAGCCATAAGTACCTGCTGGGCGATGTCTTTTGCAAAATTTTTAATTGAAAAAGCTGTTTCTGTCGTATTGACCCCCGCGCTTACTCCGGTACTTCCCGCTGTAAAAGGGGCAAAAAAGTCTGAAACCCAGCCAGAGAACTGGGCGTCCGCTTTTTGGGGTCTGGAAAATAAAACAGCCGGCATTATTATAGAAATAATCAGCAAGACAGAGATAAATTTTATTGTGATATTTTTTGCTGTCATTTTACCCATTATTATACAATTTTCTTTTTAATTGTTCAATTTTTTACCTATTGCGCCCGCAAGACTGTTTATAGCTGACTGCAGTGTGGTCGTGTTTTGGTCATACTGGCTGATGGCGCTTAAAGATACGATGACGTCAGTATCGTAAAGCTTTATGTCGCTGATATTTTCCACTAATCTTTCCATGGCATTTATCATATCTAAGTGGAGTACCGAGAGGGATTGAGGCACACTCATTTTTACCAGTTCGTTTATTACATTTTGTGTTTGTTCTACTATTGGATCAAGTTCCAATAACACACCTGCGTTAATATTATTTTCATCAGCTATGAATTCTTGTAGTACATCAATAACAGTACGCTCTGTTTGATATTTATCATGAATTTTATTTAAATTGTTGTTGTAATTTTTTACAGCTTGGACACTGTCGTCTTTTATTATTTTCACATCAGAAAGTAAGAACACTTTTCTTGGAGGGGAATTTTGTATATGCTCCGCTAACGAGCTGCTCAATTTATCTACCGTAGCTTGGTCCATTTGCCCACTCTGGTTGAGTGTGGCAATGGTTGCAAAAAATTCTCTGGAAAATTTATCTGTTTCCGTCAAGTTTTCATTATCTTGCTCTGTTAGCTTCCCGCCCGAACGACTGGTGTCGTCCAGTCGGGCGAGCTTTAAATTTTCTATTTCAACATCATCTCCAACTCCGTCACCGTTCGTATCTTTTTTATTTGGATTCGTTCCCCATAAGGACTCTTCCCAATCCAGGACTCCGTCCAAATCGGTGTCTTTATTTACTAAATTACCAAGTATTTCGTTGCCATAAGTTAGTCCTTCTTGTTCTAGTTTATTTTCTTGCTTGCCCCGAGCAAAGTCGAGGGGATTTTTAAATATTGACTTGTTTTTTGAGAAAAAAAGCAAAATAATGAACACAACTGCAAAAGCAATCCAAAGCGTTCTTTTGTGTTTTAACCAATCTAATTTAATTATGGCTTAATTATATCACATTTTCGCAAGCGCAATCCAGTCTGCAAGCGCTAAATCCTCTGCCCTTTTGTCTTTAACCAGTGTCAAGGGCGCCCCTTGACAGGCAAGAATGCCTTTTAGGTTGCTGGAGAGTTTTTTTCGCTTGTGCGCAAAGCCTGCTTTTACTATTTTCCAAAATTTATCCTCGTTTACCCCCTCCCGACCTCCCCCCAAGGGGGAGGATTTGGATTCTTCCCTCTCCTTTGGGGAGGGTTGGGGTGGGGTTTCAAATATTTTTCGGGAAATGTTTTTTATGGTAATTACAGCCGAGTCCACTTTCGGCTGGGGCGAAAAATATCGCTTTTCCACCTTCATTATCATTTTCGGCTCCCCGTACGCTTTCACCGAAATAGACAATATGCTTTCTTTCCCTCCCCTCCTTGTTGAGGAGGGGTTTGGGGTGGTAATTCTTTTGGCCACCTCGTTTTGAACCATCAATACCATGCTTTCAGGCTGATTTTCTTCTGTCAGGAATTTTTTTAAAATTGCGCCGGTAATGTTGTAGGGGATGTTGGCAATCACTTTATAGGTTCTAGGTTCTAGGTTATAGGTTCTAGTATTGAAATTTAGTATGTTATCATGTACTAGTATAAGAGAACGTATATTTATTTCCTTTTCAAATTTAACTTTCAAAAACTCAAAAAGCTCGCGGTCTTTTTCTACGGCTATGACCATACCCCCTCCGCCTTTGGCACCTCCCCCTACATAGGGGGAGGCCGGGTGGGGGTAAATACGCTCTAGTAATTTTTCTGTCAGTGCTCCCTTCCCCGGACCAATTTCAAGAATTACGTCATCTTTTTTCACCTCTCCCGCTTCAATAATCTTCCGGAGCGCTATTTCTGATTTCAAAAAATTTTGTCCAAGTGATCTTTTTGCTTTGTGTGTCATGGTTCTATTCTATCACCATGACCCTGAATTTTTTGAATGGGTCATATGTAGATAATTTTTTCTCCCCGTCGCTCGTGAGCGACGGGGTCTAATAGGTTTCCTGGAATATCGGAAATAAATTCCGATGGAGCGTTTATTTGAAGGGCTCCGAAGATGGTGCGGAAATTCGCGAACGATAAAAATAATTTTTCTTTGGCGCGCGTGACTGCCACATAAAAAAGCCTGCGTTCTTCTTCGGAGTCCTCTTTATTTTTTGTCTCCTCGTCTCTTTTATTGGGCCCGCCCGCCTCGCTACGCGAGGCGTTGCGGGCGGGGAATAGTCCGTCTTCCAGTCCGACGACAAAAACATATTTAAACTCAAGTCCTTTTGAGGCGTGCACGGTCATCAATTTTACCCCGTTATTTTTCTTTTTCTCGGAGGCAACGCCCTCACTTATCATCAACGAATCCTGGTCTGATGCCAGCGCCGCATCCTCTAAAAGCCTTTCAATACCGCTTATATTATCTTTTGCGTTTGCCAGATTGTCGTATTTTAAGGCGAGGGTCGCAAGTTCTTTAATGTTTGCCAGTCTCTCCATCTCCTCTTCCCCGCCTTCCCCCAATTCTCTCTCGATGCCGGAATGTTTGACTACGAATTTTATCACCGCGCTCGCTTTTTCTTCCGCGATTTTTATTTTTATTTCTTCCAGAATTTTGTAGAAATTATTGATCTTAATTTTCATTTTTATCGGCAGATTTTCCATATCATTTGCTTGCCCCGCCCTGGCGGTGGCAAAAATTTTAGCCAGCGTAGCCTTGCCGATGCCCCGCGCCGGGAAATTTATTATTCTTTTTATATCCGAGAGGCTGTCTCTATTTAATGCGGCGCGCAGATAGGCCAGGGTATCTTTAATTTCTTTTCTTTCAAAAAATTTAACACCCAAGACTTGATATGGGATATTATATCTTAACATTGCTTCCTCCAGCGCGCGCGACTGAAAGTTCGCCCGGTAAAGGATTGCGATTTCTGACAAAAAGGGGTTGGTAGTATTTTTTCTCAGGATATCCTGCTTCGCAACGTCACCATTCAAAAAATCACTACCAACCCCTTTTTGAATTTCTAAAGCGAAGTCTTCTTCAATTTTTTCGAGTGAGGAATTACGCTTGGCGGTACGTAGCGAGAAAAAATTTGAAGAGACGGAGCCGTCCATTATTTCTAAAATTTTTGTCGCCACGAAGTCCGCTTCGTCATTTTCATTGAGCGCTTCATAGAGGCCAATTCTCTCGCCACTTTTATTTTTTGTGAATAAATTTTTTTCTGGCCGGTATTTATTTTTTTTGATTATAACGTTGGCCGCTTCCAGAATATTTTTTGTTGACCTATAATTTTCCTCCAAGAGGATTATTTTCGCATTCGGATAATCTTTTTCAAAGCTCAAAATATTTTTTAAATTCGCTCCGCGCCAGGAGTAAATACAATTATGAGTTACTATATCATTTGCCATAAAATTATGGGTTTTTTCTATATCAAGATCAAACACTTTTATTTTAGATGTTGGGATCTGTGAAACTTTTGAAACAATATCGTAACCGCCCTGAACAAAAAGAGCCATGCCGGGCATAATAGAGCTGGCTGGCAGGTGTGGAAGTGAGTTGCCGTCACGAGAATTGGTTTTCATACCACCAAGTCGAGCACTCAATATAAGATTGGTTTCGGAAAAGACCGAAGCTATTTTTGTAGCCAATAAGTAAGCCTCTCCATAGTCAGCTCGAACTGTCTCAAATCGCCAATTCTTTGTGTTTTTTTTCGCTGGACGGACAGAAAAGCCAAAGGACTCCAGTTTTTTCCTACCAATATCGTCATTACCAAATGTTGAAATAAGATGCATTGGATTTTTGCCGCGCCTGTCTGCGCACAAAGTAATATTTATATTTCTTCTGTTCGCATTTCGAGCCTGAGGCTGATGATGTGGATGGTCTCGTGAAAGACCAAGCCCAGAGAGTAGTTTTAAAGCAGAATTTTCAGTATTAAAAGAAGAAAAAATTTCTTTCAAGGCAGTATTGTCATGCACGTAACCATTAATGCTAAAACCCCTACGAGGTACAAATGGCAAAGTTGGTATTTGATATCTCAGCGATAACTGATATTCCTTTATGCGGGCCTCTCTTTGTGTTTTGTGGGTAGCGATGACCCATGTGGCATCGGCGTGTTCTTGGTTGGACCTTTGTATAAATCCTACTACGGGTTTCTTTTGCCCTTTTGTATGTATTGATGTGGTGCCTATGCGCCAACCCGCATTTTTTTTATACATTAAGTAGTTCAGATATATCTGTGGAGTTAGCCCAAGGCGATATCCGGCAAAGTGAATATGATCGGGGGTGCTGGTAATAATTTTCCCTTTCTCTGTTTTAATTTTGATTAAATTTCCCTTGAATTTTAGATTTTTTCTCCCAATAACTTTAGCTGGTCTAAAATCTCCGCTTCCATAATTTGACAGCACAAGGTCGCCCCTTTTTATATTTTCAATGGGTTTAAAAGTGCTATCGGCCATTGTTATTTTTGTGCCTTTAATAAGACATTGGTCTGTGTCGCCTACAACAGCTATGTTGTTATTGTTTTCAGACAGAAGTTTGGACATTAAATATTGCACTTCGTTGGTGTCCTGATATTCGTCAATATGGATATATTCCCACCTTTCTTGATAAATTTTTCTAATCTGCTCATTTTCCTTTAATAGTTTGGTCGCCTTTAAAAGCAGGTCATCAAAGTCCAGTGAATTCTCTTTTGCCTTTCTCTCTTCATAAATTTTCCATACATTGGCTACCAGTTCCTGAAAAGAGCCCCGGATATTTTGCCTGTAATTTTCCAGAGTAACAAATTTTCCTTTTTCAATGCTTATTATCACCCTTATTTTACCGGGCGAATGTTCTTTTGGATCGTGGCCCAACTCTTTGATAATTTCTTTGATGAGAGTTTTTGAATCATCTTCGTCCAAAATGCTAAAATACCGAGTCAGCTTCAAGATTTTTGCATTTTCTTTGATTATAAAAACTCCCAAAGAGTGAAAAGTGCTGACGAAAGGCACGGAGTCGGTAATGCTTTTTCGGATGGTCTGGCCGGGATAGGGACCCGGAGAACCGAGGACCTCTGAAAAAGGATTACCGACGAAGTTATCTTTTATTGCAGAGCTAATCCGCCCCCGCATCTCCTCGGCTGCTTTATTGGTAAAAGTGACAGCCAAAATACGCTCCGGAGGCACTCCTTCCTTTATTAAATTTACAATTCTATGCGTTATTGTTTTAGTTTTTCCTGCTCCCGCTCCCGCAACGATAAGCAGCGGACCCTTCATATGACTCGCCGCTTCTCTTTGCCGTTTATTTAGTCCTCTTAGATGTTGCGCATTCTTAATCACTTATCTAATATAACATAACAATCATCTCCTTCTGCTTTCTCTTTCTATTTTACTTTTATTTCCTTCTAATTTTTTACTTAGTTTAACAATTTTTCCATTATTCCAGTTTCTCATTATTTTTCTTTTAAAGGAGTTAAAGACACGGCTTGGGATTCTTACAGTGCGTCTTGGGATGCTTTCAACGAAGTCCCAGAACCCACTTGAAATTTCAGGAAGTTCTTTTTTTTGCATCATTCTTTCATTTTCTCTACGCAATTCCGCAATTTCTTGCTGCAACCATGAGGCCTGCTCCTCCGGCTTCTCCAGTGCTTCCGGTATTTTCCTTAGGAATAGGAATTTTCTAATCGAATGCCGGGTATCATCTGCTCCTGTTAAATCATCTCTTCTTTCCACTGGGGTATATAAATCTGCTGGAACATCTGAATCTAAATAAGAAGAGGGTTCACCGATAATCATTTTACCCCCCATCATTATACGTTCCATTTTTTTACCGCATTTTACTTCCATACACTTATTAAGGGTTGAATCCAATGTACCTATTTTTGAACCTAATATGCTACCATGTGTGAGCATTAACCTCCTATTTCCAGTGAATAACGGTTGTTTGAAAAACAAACGTGAATATACGTTACTAACGGGTACCCTAATGTACAAATTGGAAGCAGGCAAAATTCCTCTTTTCTTTTTGATGTGTATATCTATATTTAACAAATAACCATCATCTTCGTCATAGTCTGCTGTTATTTCTATCGGTTTACCAAAGCTTAATTTTTCCTTTCTTAAAACAAACTCCCAATCTATCATAATTGCTCTTCTGATATCTTGTTCATCCAAAACAACGTACCCATTTTCCTCCGCTCTTTCTTTTAAACTTAGTTCTCGACCCGGAGGAGTTAAGGGTTCTGGGGGTTCAAGGGGAGACGGCGTTTTTAATCTCGCAACGGTCCCAGGCCCCCGATCTTCATATGAAGCAGATATCTGCCTCCTTAAATCGTTTTCCCTTGCCCGATCGCCTTGACTTCTTGTCCCCCTTCCTCCTGGAGTGAAATCTATATCCTCGCCCCTTTCGGCTCTTTCCAAAGCTGCCATTGCTTCTCTGTTGCTTTTTGCCGCTTCTCCAACAATTCGTCTAAGCTCTTCGGCTCTTTGCTCGTCCCTTGTTTTGGGAGCAGGTTTTTCTTTCCTTCCTTGTGCTCTTCTTAATGCATCTTCTATTTCTGACATATTTTTACTTGGCTCGCCTTAGCTTTAAGCGTCGGCGGGTATGTTATTTAATAATTTTCTTCATTTAGTCTTTCCCTTTCTAATCTTTCCGCCTCTAAAATTTTTTTCCTTAAAATAATTTCTTCCCGATCCAGTTCTTTTAATCTTTTTGTAATCCTCCTATCTTTTACCACAACATAAACGAGATATCCTCCTAGGGTTCCAAAAACTAGCCCTTCCAATATTATTATATTTAAACCCCTCTTCCACCAGACTTCACCCTTTCCCTTTCCAACGAATCTGCCAATCCTTTTTTGTTTCTCTTCCAGTTTTCCAATTTCTATTTCTACCTCATTTTTACGTTTTCGATCGAGCCTTACTTCAATCTCTCTTAACTCTCTATGTGCACTTGCTATTATTTCCTCGTTTCTTCCTATTGTCTCTCTCAGCCTGGCTATCGCTTGCGCTTTTTTGTCTTCCATTCTTTCTACCGGAGGCCTAGAAGGCGCAGGCGCGAGTGTTTCCGCCGGTATCGTTAATTCTGCTGCCCTGGAAAGCCTGTCTTGACTTCCCCTTAATAAATTCAAGAGTTCTCTGTCTTTTGGCAAGGAAACCACCGAAGACAGGCCTTCTATCTCTCGCCTGACATCAGCCTCTAACCCTCTAAACACAAGCCCATATGGATTTCGTCCTTCCAGTATTTCTGCCTGACGCCTTTGTGAGTTTTCAATAAAATAAAAGCTTCCTCGCAAGTCTGGATTTGATTCAAGCGGAGGCGTTGCCTCACCCGGAGGCATTGTCGGTTTTGTCCACTCTGGCGGTATTTTGAAAGTTGGCGCTGGTTCTACTGGGGCAACTGGCGGGGGAACATGTCCCGCTCTTTCATCTTCCAGCCTGTCTTTCAATCTTGCTGCCTCGCTAAATCCTATTCTGAAGTTCCGCTGCAGAAAAGAAACCGATATTGGATCTGCCCCCACAAGCCTCTTGGCCTCTTCGTATCTTGCGTCAGCTTCAGAAGTTTCACCTGTGGGCATAACCTCGGCCGGAGGTCTGGTTTCCAAAGGTCTCATGGGCTCTACTGTTTTTACTACTTTCGGTGTTTCCGCCGCAAGCGGGGTTTTCTTAATCGCCGAGAACAACAGCGCGTCAATTTCTTCTTGGGAAAGGATTCTTTGCGCCGGGGTTTTTATTTCCGGTGCGGCATTTTCTCCCGTTGTAGGCTTTTTAGCCCGAGCACGTTTTGCCAGGAGCTTTTCTCGTTCCCTTTTTAATCTTTCTGTTATTGTTTCAGGTGGCTGGTCCATAAAATTTATTTTTCTAATTCTGCAAGCATTGCGTCATATTTGGCGTTGATTTGCCCAGAAATAACTTCCCTATAGAGTGCTCTTTCTATTTTTTCTAATTCTTCTTTCCTCTTTCTCTCAATCTCATCTATTTGCGCGAGCCTTCTCTCAATTTCCGCCAATGCTTTTTCGTCGGCTTCTGTCCATTCTTCAGCCTTGGCCGTAGGGATTTTTGGAGTTTCAATTCTACTAGCAAAGATTTCAGCTATGAAATCTTTCTCAGCTCTTTTTATAATTCTGCTTATAAATGTACCCAACTTTGGGCCAGTATATCTTTTGCGCCAATCTTCAGTGAATTTAAGACTAAATTCTCCGGTTTGCAAATTAATTATGTTGCCATCCCTGCCATTAAAAGCTTTGCGGGCGGAATCCATCATTGCTCTATACATAGATACTTCTTTGCCTTCCACTGTTATTGAAGCGTCAGGCCTTTCCTCCGATTCTTTGAGCGCTTCTCTGTATTGCCTTTCTAAATCATAGATTTTGCCTTTAAGCTCTCGTCCCAGCGGAGAAGATAGATATTCGTGGCTAATACCTTTGAAAAAATCTTGCGCTCTCACATTCAATTCAATGGAGCCAATCATGCCCGCGCCTTCTCTTTTTAAGGTTTCTATGTGCATCATTATATATCTCTCCGCCTCTTCGGAAGCTCGCCTAAGTTCTGCCTCTTCTCTTTCCAGTGCTGCTTTTAGTTTGGTTTTTGTATCCACTTCTTCTGCGGGCCCTAGAGGTTCTGCCTTGTCTATTCCCAACAGAACCGCTTTTCCGCTTTCAAATGCTTCTCTTACGTCTTCTTGTTTGGATCTATAAATTCCCCCCTCTTCATCTTCCACCACATACTCCCCATTATTGTCTGCGCTAGGCAGTTCTTTTACTACATAAGTTTTCCCCTCTTGTAAAATTCTACTGCCAATGCCAATTTTCCCCACGGTCGCTTCTCGGGACAATTCAGCATCATATTTTGCATTGATTACCCCTATTTCAGTGACTATCTTTTGAGCTTCTGATTTTTCCTCCTCTTTTACCAGGCCCACTAATTTTTTAAAGAATCCCTCTGGTGCATCGCTAATCTCCTTTAGATTCCTTATAATCTCATCTTTTTCCTCCTCTTTTTTTACTGACGCCAGCATCTGCGCAAGAAATCCTATGTATCTTTTTACTTTTGGTAAGTTAAGTATCTCCCCTTTTTTTCTTCTCTCAATATCCGCTTTCCTTTCCTCAAAACTTCCTGCCGCGGTTGCAGCTCTATCCGCAGTATTCTCAACTACTGGTTTTGGAGTTACTAATTTACTTAAATCATCTAACGACATATATTTGTATTATATATTCTTTAACTTTTTATACTAATTTTTATTCAAAAGTACTCCAATTATACGCTTTCTCACTTGTTTTGTCAAATTTTTGACGAAATATCATCAAAATAGTTTTCCCCACCACGATTGACTTTTGGCCTGTTTTAGGCTACCCTATGGAAGTACCTTTTGAGAGCAGTTGCGATAGAAAATGGTTGAAATCAGAGGCGATGGTATATCATGAGAACTTTACCTAAAATATACAGTTCTGCTCCGGCCTTTTCCCTGTTATTTGGGGCGGTTTTTTTGTTGTCTATGCCCCTACAAGCGAAAGCGGGATTTTTCTCCTCAATTTTAGGCGACCAAGCCCATGCAGAAGTCACTGAAGAAATTCAGTCCAATAAAAACATACAGCAAAACTCACAAACCATGTCGCTTCTTCAGGCTAACGTTTCCTCTGCTTCAGTCTTTCAAGCTAAAAATGATAAAAAAGACAATAAGAAAGACGATATTATTAATGAAAATGCGAATATAAATATCATTTCTGATAATGCTATGCTTCCGGCAACCGGTCCAATGGGAATTTCAGACGGGAAAGACACCCTAGACTCTTCTTCCGGAGAGACAAGTGTTTACGTGGTCAGAAAAGGAGATTCCCTATCCGCCATCGCTAATATGTTCGGAGTTTCGGTAAACACTATTCTGGCAGCCAATGATATGAAAAAGAGTGATAAGCTGATAGAGGGCGACGTGCTTTTCATTTTGCCTATTTCCGGCCTTGAACACACTGTTACCAAGGGGCAAACAATCAAGAGCATTGCCAAACTTTATAAAGTAGATATAAATGACATCGCTTTTTATAATGGCCTTACACCGGACGCTAAACTTGCAATTGGTGACAAACTCATGGTTCCGGGCGGTGAAATGGCCGATGAAGGGGGCGATAAACCCGCGCCGAACTTAGCATCGGCTCTGGCCAGAGACAAGAAATATTATGAAAATAATCCGATACAAGATATTATTGGGTATTTTATTAATCCGGTGCCGACCGGACGCAAGACTCAAGGCCTTCATGGTCCAGGGCATCGAGGGATAGATATCGGTGCGCCCAAAGGTACTTTAATTTACGCATCAGCACCCGGTACGGTGCTTATCGCCAAGGCTGGTTGGAGCGGAGGTTATGGGAATATAGCCATCATCCAACATCCTAATGGCACAAAAACTCTTTATGCGCATATGTCCAAACTTGGCACACGCACCGGCGCGGAAGTATCTCGAGGCGAGGTAATTGGTTATGTCGGTTCTACGGGGCGCTCCACCGGCCCGCATCTTCACTTTGAAGTTTTCAATGCCAGAAATCCAGGTGCTAGCTGGTCTTGGGCCAACTAATCAGTTGCTAGTAACTAGGTGCCAGTGACTAGAACCTCGAAACTGGAAACCAGAACCTGATTATTCAAGTAAAGTCAAAGCAAACATTGCCAAGACTCCAATTATGACTGCCAGGAGTTGCAAGACGGAATATTTTATTTCCTTTGTCTTATGCAGTTCAGGTATTAAGTCAGCCAATGCAATATAAATAAATCCTCCAGCGGCGATTGGCAGAAAATATAGAGTTACAACTCGTTCTGTTTGATTTAAGATAGAAAGAACAAAAAGTCCCAAAACTGCGAGGAGCGCCGAAAGAAAGTTTAGCCATAATGCGCGCGTTTTTGAATAACCGGAATGCAGGAGCACCGCAAAGTCCCCTATTTCTTGAGGGATTTCATGCAGGATTACGGCTATAGTCGTGGCGATGCCTATCGGGATGCTTAGAATAAAACTTGCTCCGATGATCATGCCGTCAATAAAGTTGTGCACGCCATCCGAAAAGAGCACTAATTTCCCGACTGGATGAATATGTGTTTCTTCCTTATCCTCTCCGTGATGGTGCCAGTGCAGAAATTTTTCCAAAATAAAAAAAATCAGAATGCCAGTGATAATAAGCGTGCTAGTTAGGCTAATGTTCGGGGAATTTTCTAAAGCCTTGGGAATGAGATGAATGAAAGCGTCTCCCAAAAGCGCGCCAACAGCTAAACTGATAAAAATGAAAATATATTTTCTTAAAATTTCTTCTTTTAAAGAAAGCGCAAAAACTCCAACCAATGACACTAAGCTAACTATTATGACGCTTATGAGAGCATAAATGTATGTTGTGATCATAAATTATTTTTTGATTTTAAAAAGCTTGAGGGCGGGGTGTGTCGAGATATTTTTCGACTTCCCGCCCTCGTTCTTTCTTCGCCACATCAGCGGGTCCATGCGACCCAAGCGCCCCAGAGAAGCAGCCCGATACCGACGAGGATCACAAGTCCCACAATGGGACCCGATCGCGCCATCTGTTCCTCATCGGTCAATTGCTGTGACATGGTGTGCCTCCAGTTAAATACTACAACTCTGAAGATTTTAGTCAAATAAAAATTTGTGCGGGATGGGAGAATCGAACTCCCAACCTCAGTTTGGAAAACTGACGTTTTACCACTAAACTAATCCCGCAAATCAAATAACGTTCGGGCCGCTGGGAATTGAACCCAGTCTAAATGCTCCCAAAGCACTTGTACTACCGGTATACTACGGCCCGTCAAAATATTTTGGAGTATATCATGGTTCAATTTTATTCACCATGACCCTGAGCCTGTCGAATGGGTCACAAAATTATATCCTTGACTACTTTGATTTTGGCATTTTTGTCCTTTAGACTCAAAAAGACAATCAAAAGGTCAAATTGCCATTCTTTTTCTTCAGGGACATTCCTAGATAAGAGATAAGTTTGAATTGTCCTTGAGAGCCTTTTTAATTTCCAGGGGTGCATATTATCTTCCGGATTGTATTGGTCCAACGTTTCTTGTGAAACGTCGTCAAGGTTCAACCTTGATACAGACTTAACTTCAATGAAATATAATTTATTATCTTTTTCAGCTATAATGTCTATTTCACCCCATTTTTTAGTATAATTTCGATCTAATATTGAAAAGCCCTGTTTCACGAGAAACTTTACGGCTATATTTTCACCAATTTCTCCTATTTTTTGTTTCTCTGATGTAAATACTTTAGGCATATTTGGTGTGTTTCACGAATAACATAATCAAATATGTTTCATGTGAAACTTTATACTTAATTTTATGTCTTTTATTAATATATCCTTATTTATCAACATATTTTATATAAAAAAGTTGTAAAAGACAAGTTATCTTAATGTCCTTTATAAACATTACCAACATAGTTATCCACATTTTTAGCTATAATATCCTTAATTTATAGGGATTAGCATTTTTGATAATGGACATTACTTTTGTGCGGCCAGCGGTAATCGAAACCGCGCCTCAATCTTGGCAAGATCGTGTTCTGCCACTAAACTATGACCGCGATAAGCTGACCTATTATATTATTTCCACATTATTTATGCAATAAACATCTTCGGAATTTTCTTGTTTTCCGAAACTATATGTGATAAAATGTATCCGTAATGAAAAAATGTTCTAAGTGTAAAAAGGAAAAATCGCTCAGTGAATTTAGCTTTAAAATAAAAGCTACAGGGTTAAGACATCGACAATGCAAAGAGTGTACTCGCTTATTAATTAGAAACCATTATAATAGTAATCGTCAATATTATTTATTGAAAGCCAGAAAACGTAATAAAACCTTACGTGACAAGGTAAATGTGTTTTTGTGTCAGCATTTATTAAAAAACCCTTGTGTTGACTGTGGTGAATCAGATGTTACAGTTTTGGAATTTGATCATAAGGGAATAGTTCCAAAATTGAAGGCAGTTTCTCAATTAGCTAGGGCACACTTTCCTATTGATAAAATTCAGAAGGAAATTGACAAGTGTGAAGTTCGATGTGCTAATTGTCATAGAAGAAAAACAGCACAAGTATTTAATTGGTTTAAAAATAAAAGCGCCCGTAGCTCAACGGATAGAGTGCTCGTCTTCGGAACGAGTGATGTGGGTTCGATTCCTGCCGGGCGCACAAAATAAAAGTGGAACCAAATACTAAAAATTTAATACCAAAAATACCCAAAGAGGTTTCACATGTAACGGATATACTCGAGAAAGCCGGTTTTGAAGCCTATCTAGTTGGCGGCTGTGTTCGTGATCTTTTGATGGGGATAGAACCCAAAGATTGGGATGTTACAACAAATGCTAAACCAGAACAAATTATTAGTCTTTTCGAAAAGACGGTCTACGAGAATGCTTTTGGTACTGTAGGGGTCATAGTTCCACGTGAAATGTCACAGAATAATGTTTCACAAGAAACACTAGAACCTAGAACCTCTAACCTAGAACCCAATTTTGTTGTTGAGGTCACTCCTTACAGGATTGAAGCAAAATATGGTGATTTTAGGCATCCGGATGAGGTTAAATTCAGTGATAAGTTAGAAGATGACCTTAAAAGACGTGATTTCACTGTAAATGCCATGGCATTCAGCATTCATAAAGGACATCCTAACGGACACTTGGTAGATTTATATGGAGGTCTAAAGGACATTGAAAATAAAACTTTAAGAGCGGTAGGGGTTCCGAATGATCGTTTTGAAGAAGATGCTTTGAGAATGATACGGGCTGTACGCTTCGCTTGCCAACTTAATTTTTCTGTGTCATATGAAACTTCGGAGAATATTTTAAAGAATTCAAGCTTAATAGAAGAAATATCCGCCGAAAGGATTCGTGATGAATTGGTAAAAATAATTATGTCGCCAAATCCTGCCATGGGAATTGTAATGCTACAAAAATTTGGACTGTTGAAAAATATTATTCCGGAACTGGAGGAGGGGATAGGTTGCAAGCAGTTGGGTGAACATATTTATGATGTCTGGGACCATTTACTTCACGCAGTACAGCATGCCGCAGATAAAAATTGGCCGCTTGAAATCAGACTGGCCGCGCTGATGCACGATATTGGGAAGCCCAGAACACGAAGACTGGCATCGTCTGGTGCTTCTGCTCAGGATCTCCTGCTTCGCAACGTCGGTCCTTCACAAAAGCACCCAAACTCCGCCCAAGTAGCGAAGCCGGTGAACAATTTAGCACGGTCTGGGGATTTTTTCCGAGGACCTGATAAATTGTTTACTGGCGGAGCTACTAAAAAGAAATATACTTTTTACGGCCATGAAGTTATCGGCGCGCGAATGGCGAAAAAAATAATGGAAAGATTAAAATTTCCCAGAAAGGAAATTGAATTAGTATCCAAGCTTGTGCGCAATCATATGTTTTTTTCCGATACGGAATTAATAACGCTTTCCGCGGTGCGCAGAATTATTACCAAAGTAGGTGTAGAAAATATTTGGCTCCTAATGAGCGTGCGTGAGTGTGATAGGGTTGGCATGAAGAAAAAAGAAGCGCCCTATCGCCTGCGGAAATATTTTGCGATGATAGAAGAAGCGCTGCGTGACCCGATTTCTGTCGGTCAGCTGAAAATTAACGGGGAATTTATGATGAAAGAATTGAAAATTGCGCCGGGACCCAGAATGGGCTGGATTCTGCACGCGCTCTTAGAAGAAGTGTTGGATGCGCCGGAGAAAAATACCGTGGAACACCTCTCCGAACTGGCTAAATCTCTAAATATGCTTGGTGATGCCGAGCTCCGAGCTCTGGGCGAACGCGGAAAAGAGAAAAAGGAAGAACTAGAAGAAGAGGAGATAGAAAAGCTGCACGTTAAGCATGGAGTGAGGAAATAATAAGTTTTTAAAATACAAACTTTTTCCGGTACGGATTTTTTGAAGCTTAAAAAATCCTGAAGTTCTCGGCTCGCCAGCCTCGAAACCCCTTCAAAAGTTTCATTTTAAAAACTTTAAGAAACTTCCTGCTGGTAGCAGGTTTCGCAATAGACTGTCTCCGGGCGGTCAGGAGAATAGGAGGTTTCGAATTCATTCAAGCATTTACCTTCATGGCCGTGATTTGCAGTCGCCTGTGGTGAGCCTGCCGAACCACACATACAAGCGCGGCGCCAAAGCTGGCGGGGATTGCGCTTTTTCATTCGGTCCTGATGCCGGCACTCGAAATCTTTATGGGGGAGGGGGATATTCATCCTCTTATAAAAATCAAATTCGGACTTGGTGATGCGGAAATTCTTTTTGCAGTCTTTGCAGACCAATACTTGATTTAAAATGCCTGCCCGTCCGTCAGGCGGGTCTTCCGTAACCTCTTCGATAGTTTGCGGCATATTTTCTTCTTTAATAGTTTCCTTGCCGTATGTGCCGCTTGTTTCTTTTTGCCAATTAAAATTCTTTTCCTTGGCTTCTTTTTCACTCATCGGAAAATATTCCATTGCTAAGGTTTCGTTGTAACCGAAAGGAGAAAGTGAAGGTGGTGAAAAATCTCCATACACACCCTCTTTCTTCATGCTTTCTATAATCTGCTCCTTTAGTTTTTCATACTCTTCTTTGCTATATTGCTTATTCAAAATACAATACTTTTTCTTTTTCAATCCGACACAGCCGAAACAGCTGTCGGAATTATTCAAACTGTCGCAATATTCCGAGTTGCTTGAGTATAGAGTATATGCGCAGTGTTTAACATTATACGTTTGTAGCATGCCCATTGAGTCTAAACACAGTTCTGGTTTATAGTAAGTATTGTTCAGGTCATAGGAATCAATTGGGCCTTCGGCATCGGCAACATATTTGCAATTTTTCGCATCTTCTGTGTCAAAGCCTCGTACCACGTCGTGGCAATTGTACATATAATCGCCGGTAGCATTTTTGCATTTTACCTGGTGGGAAAATTTCACCAGCCCAAGCTTTTTCAAGTCCTCAAATTCTTTTTCGGCCTCCTCCAATTTTGCATAAGAAGAGAAAATTTCTTTTTTCTTTTGCTCATATTCTTCTTTAGAGACTGGCTGGTTAAAAATATGATATTTTTTATGCCTCAAATTGGTGGAAAATATGCAATTCTGGCAGTCGCGCATATCAAAGCAAAACAGGAGGTCAATGCAGGCTTCGCAATTTTCCGAGTATAGGCATTTGTGGCATTTGCGAGAGTCTATGCATTCATAGCAAAGCTCGGAATCCTGGATAAAATCGGAATCAACGGCAAATTTATTCCTGTACATCAATCGCCCGTACATGCAGTCTTCATTTAATTGGGCGGCAAAGACTAAATAGCAATTTTTATGGTCCTCAACGTTGTTGCAATATTCGCTATTTACTGAGTTTATATTAAGAAGCGAAATTCTTGGAACTTTATTTTTTAGTTCTAAAAATTGTTCAAAAAATGAGCGATTGGGTTTATAATCCTGTCCGTAATCTATCGCATCCCATTCATCGCCCCACCAAACATGCTGGTCGTAGACGGGGAAGGGAGTGTTTTCCGGATAGATAGAAATTACTTGCTTTCCACTTTTACTGCAAGTTCTTTTATACAAAGTCCTTTCGTTGCGAAAGCAAAGCCGGCGCGCCATTCGGCAGGGCGGGCAATAATTTGGCGCCAGCGCTTTCATTTTCTCGTAAAAATCCAAATCCTCCTTGTCTATTTCAAAATCTTTTTTACAATTTTTGCAGTTCTTTTGCATAACTTTCTCCAGATAGCGCCTTAGGCGCTATCTGGTATGAATATATTAAATTAATTATATCACTAATAATCCGTTTCGCTCTTTTGAGCTCATCAGGCAAAGCAAATACTTTGCTACAGTTGAGGCGAGTTATGAAATAAGCTCGCCTCGATGTGTCCGGCTGACGCGCGGACTTACGTTTTATCCTCTATCTTCTACGGAGAGGATGCCCGGCGATGGCCTCTTCAAAGATCACCGTTTCTGTGACAGCGAGCTTTGTCACAGTAATCTTTGTGGGACCACCACCCATCGCCTCGGGTCCAATACTGACCTTGTATAGTCCCGAAACTGTTCTCTGATCTTCGGTCCAGTGAAGATTAATACAAGTCACTTCAACTAGAGCCGTTAGAACGGGATAACAACATGGACACTCATGGCGAACGGTGTGAATGACCTTCTTGGTGATGAGGGCCAGCACATTGTTACTCTTGAACGTTGGTGTGTGCTCCTCAATGGCTCGTGTCAGAAGCTCCACCTCAAGTTCATTGCAGGCATTGATGACCTGACGGGAACCAGCCTCCTCATTCGGGTTGCTCGTGGGGGCTGTGACAAAAATAACTTCTTGTTTCATGGTCTTTCTCCCGCGCAATTAAGCGCAAAAAGGTTTACGAAGGACAGTTCTAATATCTGAGACAAGCATAGCATATTAGAAACATAATGTCAAGCATTACGAACAAAAAAGTGCAGGAAACTAGCCTTTTTACAAGGTTAAAAGTAATTAACACTAATTTTGTTCGTCGCTATTGACAAATTTATAGCTTTTGTAATATACTTATAATATGAGAAATGAAAATTTGGATTTTAAAAAAACTTTAGAACATATCGGATTTTCCGAGAAAGAAGTTTTGGTATATTTAGCACTGCTTTCTTTAGGAAAAGGCACGGTTACGGTTATTTCCCGCAAAGCGGGGATTAATCGCCCGACTGGATATCACATCTTGGATTCGCTCGAAGTGAAAGGGCTGGTCAGGGTTTCCGGCAAAGAGCCCAAGCAGGAATATGTGGCAGAGTCTCCCGACCAAATTGAGAAAATGCTCTTGCAGAAAGTTGAAAATGACCAGGCATTTATAAAAGAAGCGAGAAAAATAATTCCCGAATTAAAATCAATGCACAATGTGGCAGACAGACCGAAGGTTTTATTCTACGAAGGGAAAGAGGGCTTGGAAAAAGTTTATGAGGATACGCTTTCGTCTCATGAAACCATCAGAGCCTATGCTAATGTGAGCGAGATGCATGAAGCTCTGCCGCATTACTTCCCCCTTTATTATAAGCGCCGGACTAATAAGGGGATTTCTATCAGGGCAATTTTCCCCACTAACGAAGCGGGATTTGAACGCGCCAAAGAAGATAATAAAGAAGCTCGCGAGTCAGCCCTGGTCCCGGCTGACAAATATTATTTTTCTCCGGAGATAAATATTTATGACAATAAAGTGATGATCGCTTCCTGGAAGGAAAAATTAGGAATTATCATAGAAAGCCGGGAAATCGCCGATGCTATGAAAAAAGCTTTTGAACTTGCCTGGCCTGAAGCAAAACGGTTAAGTCAGGAGTTAAAAAAAGCTTTTTAATCCGCAAAGTGGCCTTTGGTGTCGGCGCCAAAAAGGGCGTGATGGATTGCTTTCATTATATTTTCAAAAAGGCGGCTGCTATAAGAGAAGAGATTGAAAATTACCGCCAAGGTAAATAGGGTCAGGGAAATTTTTATATTCCAAAAAGATAAGGGGATGGCGATGAGGGCGAAAAATACGGGCACTAAAGTGCGGATGGTGCTGCCGCGAATTTCTCTTTTGCTGATTTCCGGATTTTTGATGTGTTCTGAGTAAAGCACATATCTGCGCATCCAGTATAGAGTAAGGCCGATTAAAATTATATGCGCGCCGAAGATGATAATAGATAATTCATTTTCCGGAAATTGACCCAAAACACTGGCGGAAAAAGGCACCAAAGAAACAAGCATAAAAAAGAGTGCATTGATATTCGTGAGCATGCTGTCCACATTTTTCGCGTAGATAGAAACGAAAAAATGGTGTGCCCGCCAATAGGTGAAGAGCAGGGTGAAAGATAAGACGTAGCTCAAAAAAGGTGGAAGCAATTTTTTAATTTCAAACCAGAGCCCTAAGTTGTCTACCGGTCCCCAAATGACCGGCACTTTAATTTCAAAAACCAGAATCGTCATCACGATGGCAAAAATTCCGTCCGAAAGCTGGTCTAGGCGTGTGTGAGACATAACAGTAATATAACACACAATCTAAAGATCCAGAAACTGTTTGACCGTAAGTCCGGCTTGCTTGATGATCTTGCTTAGCAATCCGCGGCCTATTGTTTTACTGTGATAGGGCACAGAAGTGCGTCGCCCATTTATAAAATTTTTGAAGATGTAGTGGCTGCCTTTCGTGCCAACATACCGAAAACCAGCCCTGATTAGCTTCGTCATGACTACGCGAGCGACTAGAATAGGCAGAATACTCATGCAAAGTGAGGAAGTTTTTTGTTTATTATACGCACCAAGCCGGATTTTTGTGCTTGGTAAACAGCTTCAGCTTCAATTATCCCTTCGATTGCTTCCGCAATCATTTTTTTTGCCTCATTTAAGTTTTTACCCCAAGAAACTGCGCCTTGCACATCGCGAGCCTCGGCTGTGTACCCGCCCATATCCTTTTCGGGTTCAAAGACACAATGAAAGGGGCCGTATTTAGTTTTTATTGTCGCCTTTTTAACCATAGCTAGATTATAACATAATTATAATTCAATCCAAACCGGGCAGTGGTCCGGCGGGAAAGTGAAGCCGGAATTAGTTAAACTTTCTTGATTTATCTAGAAGTGGCCTGGATATTTGCCACAAGATTTCAAATTGTGTTTTTAACATCTGCGCCATTTCTTGGCTTTGTACTATAAAGCCGAAACTTTCTTGAGTTGATGAAATAAAAACAATTTTATTGCCATAAATCCAATAACCCATATGAAAATCGATACCTGGGGGAGTGATACGAATTTCACGCAGAAATTCTTTGCCGCTGCCGAAATACGGATGGTTCTTAACTTCCACTTTTTGATGTTGTGGCCAAATTGCATGTACTGAAATGTTATTTTTGATGCGTTCCTGGTTATGGTAACGGAAAAATTCTCCACCCAAAATTTCCACCATCTTTTTTTGTGGCCAGTAGGCTTGAGTTTTTATGTCACGATATAAAAGCATGTCTTTGAGGGCGTTTTTTAATTCTTCCGCACCCTCAAATACTTGAAATTTTGGAGTTTGATATTTTTCACCCTTCTTACTTTTCAGTTCGGGTAATATTTTTATGTAGTCGTCTTGTGCTTTCTGTAAAATTTCCATTTTCTGACTGAACAACAAATTTATTTTTTCTGGCAATTCAGCGGAAAATATTTTTATCCCGCTTTTTTGAGACTCCACCACCAAGTTATCGCCTGCGAGCCGTTTTAGAAATCCATATATCGAGGAACGAGGGACGCCTAAACTTTTTGCCAAAGCGCCAGCAGTCAAAGGTCCGCGTTCTAAAAGGTAAAGATATGTCTTTACTTCGTCCTCGTCGAAACTAAGTGATTTTAAGATGTTTTCTATCATGTTGTCGTAAGTATACGACACTATATCAATCATTGTCAAATAGTGATAAATTGTAATCGGGTAAGATTCTGTTGCAATAACGCGACAGAACAACGGTTCCTTTACAACAGTCAAGAGGAAAACCATGAACAGACTAATCGATCTCCGTTCGCGGCCCATCTGGTTGGCCGACTTGCCGCCAGAGAAAAGAGAAGCATTGGAGCGCGTCGTTGAACAGCACGTCAGAGCTTTGTCTGAGGGACTCGGAGCATATGTAATGCTCGATACTCTCGTAGATGAATTCTGGGCGTTTGCGTTCGCGGTTACCGGTGCGGTTAAAGGGCAGACTTCGCAAGAAGCCCTGCCTGCTCCTATGATTTGGATCCCACACCCCTAGGCTGAGAGTCCTGATCAACCTCTCAATGAAAAGCCAGCAACACCGGAAGGGAGCGCTGGCTTTTTTTATTTACTTTTCCTTATACTACGATATATCGTAGCAGAGTATTTTTTAAACCCATCATATATGATATATTAAGGAATTATTTTATATTTCCAGCCAAATTGGGCAATGGTCCGAACCCATATAGTTCTGGATTGTACCGGTGTTTTTGATCTTAGAGAGAATTTTTATGTCTGCAAAAAAATAATCCATTCGCCAGCCGACATTTCTGTCCCTGGCAAAAGTTTTCATATCCCAATAGGTATATGCGTCAATTTTATTTGGATAAAAATATCTCCAGACATCTATAAAATTATTTTTCACCACTTTATCTATCCAAGCGCGTTCAATCGGCAAAAATCCAGTGTTTTCAATATTTTCTTTCGGGCGGGCCAGGTCTATTTCCGTATGGGCGGTGTTTACGTCCCCGCAGAAAATCACATTTTCGCCGGCCTTTCGCAATTTCAGGATAAATTTCAAAAATGCCTCATAAAATTCCAGTTTGTATTTCAATCTATGCGGACCTTGGCCGCCGTTTGGGAAATACACGTTAATAAGTGTAAAGTCTTTATACTTGACGCCGATTAATCTGCCCTCGTCGTCTAATTTTTTTACTTGCCCGCCGAGGAGGGTGCCCATCCCATAGAAAACTTCTTTGGATTTTTCTTTGGAATAAATAGCCACTCCGCTATAGCCTTTTTTAACTTTCGGATGCGAAAAATAAGAATAATACCCGGGCACATTTCGCACTTCTTCCGGTAACTGCTCCGGCTCCGCTTTGGTTTCCTGCAAGCATAAAATATCCGGTCTGCCCGCAAATAAGGGAGCGAAAAATCCCTGTTTCACCGTCGCCCGCAAGCCATTTGTATTCCAGCTGATAATACGCATGAAAGAATTGTAGCATAAGATGTTTCTATAAAGTGAGATCCCCCGCCGAGATACCCGGCAGGGGAGTGATGTTTTTCGGTCAGCGATGCCCAATTAAATTAGAAGTGCCGACCGTGCTTGTGACTCGTCGTCGGTTTGGGGGGTTTCGGGACCACGGGGATCCCGTCCACTGTCGTGTTGCTGGCGAGGAAGATGAGCTGGCCATCAACCCACCCCAGCGCATCGAGCGACACTCCGAGACGGTTCGCAGCCCCTTTCTTCAGCGACTTTCTTTTGGCAATATGTGCAGCTCGCATTCGCGACTCCTTTCGCTACTGAGTTGCTAATGAGCCACTAAAGAGCGTGACTCAACTTGAAGCCTACCACGCAAATTAGATTTTGCAACTATGTTTCATGAATAAAACTATTTTCTATTATGGTATTTTTTATGGATATCGCGTAAGTGTTTGTCGGTGACGTGGGTGTATATTTGCGTGGCGGTGATACTAGAATGGCCTAACAAGGATTGCACTGAACGCAAGTCAGCGCCGTTGCCAAGCAAATCAGTCGCAAACATATGGCGCAACGTATGAGGACTTACTTTTTTCGAAATGCCCGCTTTTATCGCATGTTGTTTGACTATTCTTTCTATAGAACGTCGAGTCAGACCCTCTCCAACCCCTCCCTTCGCAGGGCGGGGGGAACCCTCTCCCCCTGATAAGGGGGAGTTAGAGGGGGTTTGAACAAAAAGAGCATCGCTCATGTCTCTACGGGCTGCTAAATAATTTTTTACAGCATTTTTTGCATCAGAAGATATAAAAACCACGCGTACTTTTCCACCCTTGCCGCGAACAGATAATTCTTCCGAGCTTAAATCAATGTCAGAAGTTAGGGAACATAATTCTGAAACACGCAACCCGGTAGAGAATAAAAGTTCCAAGATGGCTTTGTCTCGCAGGTCTTTTAAGTCATTGCCCTTGGGTGACCCCAGAAGCCTCTTCAATTCCACGCCGGTTATTAAGTCAAGAGACCTTTCTTCAACTTTCGCCAACTCTATACGTTCGGCCGGCATAGACTTAACATTTTCTCGGGCCAGATACTTCAGAAATGCCCGCAACGCTATTAAGTAATAGTTTTGAGTTTTCTTGGATAAAGTCTCCCCAGTGGCTCTATTGTTGCCGGTAGTCTGACGGTTGAGCCACAAACGGAATTCACGCACCATAGTGTCAGTAATATTTACAGGGTTGTCATTTTTTGTAAAATTTAAAAAGCGAGCAAGGTAACGATCATAATTCTCTACTGTATTAAGCGAACGGCCTTTTTCTATCTCTATATATTCCAAAAATTGAGTTTTTAGTTGCTTGAGGGATGTCATGCTTTAATTGTACCAAATATTGTGCGACATGACCTCTCCCAACCCTCTCCTTGGCAAGGAGAGGGCAAGGGTGAGGTGAATTGCATTTTTAAGCCTTTTATGCTAATATAACAGGCATGTTAGCAACCAAGAAAAAGCAAGCGATTATAAAGAAAAATCAGATGCATGATAAAGATACAGGCTCTCCGGAGGTACAGGTGGCGGTCATATCTGCCGCTATTGACGAGTTAGCCAAGCATTTAAAAAAGCATAAAAAAGACAATCATTCTCGCCGGGGGCTGATCAAGATGGTGGCAGACCGACGCACTCATTTGAAATATTTAGAAAGAACAAGCAAACCTCGCTACAACGCTCTAATGAAGAAAATGGAGCTCGCATAAATAATTTTTATATACAATGACCGTTATTAAACATAAGGAACAGAGAGTTGGAGTTTTTATTGATACTCAAAATTTATACCACTCGGCTCGCAATTTATATAAGGCGCGAGTAAATTTCGGCGCGGTTTTAAAAGACGCGGTTGCCGGTCGGAGATTGGTTCGGGCAGTGGCTTATGTTATTACCACCGAAGCCGGCGATGAAAAGAATTTTTTTGAGGCATTGACCAAGCTAGGCATTGAAACCAAGACAAAAGATTTGCAAGTTTTCGCCGGAGGAATGAAAAAGGCTGATTGGGACGTTGGAATTGCCGTTGATGCCATAACCATGGCGCCTAAATTGGATGCGGTGATTTTGGTTTCTGGCGATGGAGACTTCGTGCCGTTGGTGGAATATCTGAAAATTCACTCCGGTATTCAGGTGGAAGTCGTATCATTCGGCCAATCGACATCCGGCAAACTGCGCGAAGCCGCGGATGATTTTGTGGACTTATCTAAAAATCCCAGAAAATATTTGATTGGAGTGAGATAAGTTTCTTGCTTTTTGGTCTAAAAATGGTAGTATAAAAAGAATCCGCCAAAGGGCAGACAGGTTTACTAGTTAATCCGGTTCGCGTCTAGACACAAAGTAGTGTTTCAGCTTATTGTTAAGTTGGTTGAAACAACACTGTAGTCTGGATACGAACTTTACCCCGCTAAGCGGGGTCGCAATATGCAAAAAAAAGAATACTCGGTGGAAATTGGTGGAAAAACTTTGACTGCTATTTTTACGGATTTGGCCGAACAAGCTCATGGTTCAGTAATGTTGAAGTACGGCGAGAGTGTCGTTCTGGCGACTGTTTGTATGTCTAAAGATAGCCGAGAAGGTTTAGACTTTTTTAATTTGACGGTTGACTATGTGGAGAAATTCTATGCAGCCGGGAAAATTTTGGGTTCTCGCTTTACCCGCAGAGAAGGCAAGCCGTCCGAGGATGCAATATTGGCTAGCCGGGTTATTGACCGGACGCTCCGTCCGCTTTTTAACCAATCCATTCGCCATGCGGTGCAAGTAATCGTGACAGTTATTTCCGTTGACGACAATGACCCTACGATACTGGCCGTGAATGCGGCCTCGCTTGCCCTTCTTGTTTCCGATATTCCCTGGAATGGGCCGATTGGCGCTGTAAAAATAGGCAAATATGATAACAATAACCTGAAAATCAATGTCTCATCAAAGCTATGTGACGAGAACTCGGAATACAAATTTGATTTAACAGTTTGTGGTAAAGGTGGGAATATCAATATGATTGAAGCAGCGGCCCATCAGACTAAAGAAGAAGAATTGGAAGAGGCTCTCAGGCGAGCTAGCGAGGAAATTACCAAACTAGAAAATTTCCAGAAGAAAGTAGTTGCCGAAATAGGCAAGAAAAAAAGAGTCATAGAAAAAGAGCAAATCTCTCCGGAATCGGTGGCATTATTTAATGAAAATATTCTGCCCAAGATGGAGGAGGCTATTTTCTCCGGCGCAGGCAAAGGAAAAATAGATGCACTGCACACCACCTGGAATAATTTTGTAAAAGAAAAATTTCCTGACCGGGAAGATTTCGTTTTAGAGGATAATTTATTTGATGATACAGAAAATAATATATTGCATGACAAAGCTATAAAAGAAAACAAACGCGCCGATGGCAGGGGAATGGATAAACTTCGCGACCTTTATGCTCAGGCTGGGGGGATATCTTCCGTCTTGCATGGTTCTGGAATTTTTTACCGCGGGGGAACACACGTTCTCTCCGTACTGACACTGGGCGGTCCGGAAGACAGGCACTTAATTGACGGCATGCAATTAAAAGTTGAAAAAAGATTTATGCATCACTATAACTTTCCACCTTATTCGGGAGGGGAAGTGGGCAGAGCGGGATTTACTAATCGTCGGGAAGTCGGTCATGGCGCCCTGGCTGAAAAAGCACTGGCAATGGTTTTACCAACTGTTGCAGAGTTCCCATATACGATACGCGTCGTCTCTGAATCTATGGCTTCGAATGGTTCTACTTCTCAGGCTTCAATTTGCGCTTCTACCCTTGCCCTGATGGACGGCGGGGTACCAATCAAGGCGCCGGTCGCCGGCATCGCGATGGGGCTTATGCTAGCGCCGCAGACCGCCGTAGACTTCACGCAGAAAAACGCAGACAAAATTCAGCGTCAGTCAGCGTCTAGTTCGCGTAGTTCAGCGCCGTTAAGATATAAGATCTTAACGGATATCCAAGGGCCGGAAGATCATCATGGCGACATGGATTTTAAAATTGCCGGCACACGAGAAGGGGTCACTGCTATACAACTCGATGTGAAAGTGGAAGGAGTGCCGATAAAAATATTGGGCGAGGCGATGAGGCAAGCAAAAAAAGCGCTAGTGGCTATAATAGATAGAATTGAAAAAGAAATTCCAGCTCCACGTAAAAATATTTCTCCAAATGCTCCGAAGATTTTGATTATTAAAATTAAGCCGGACCAGATTGGCATGGTAATTGGTAGCGGGGGCAAGACCATTAAAGAAATTAAAGAAAGGACTGGGGCGGAAATTACCATTGAAGATGATGGAACAGTCTATCTTACAGGCAAAGATGGTTCAGCCGAGGCTGCCAAGGTTATCGTGGAAGAAATAACGCACGAATATGCAGTGGGGGATGTGCTCAAAGGCGAAGTCGTGAAAGTTGCCGAATTTGGGGCATTTGTTAGGCTTAATTCTTCTACCGATGGGATGGTGCATATCTCTGAATTGGCGCCATTTCGCGTGGAACGAGTTAGCGATATAATAAAAGAAGGTATGATTGTTCCGGTGAAGGTTATAAAAGTTGATAGGGAGATGGGGAGAATCAGTTTGTCTATCAAGGAAGCCGATAAAGATTTTTTCTCCGCCCGAGGCGGATCCGCCTTTGGCGGAAATAAATAGTATGCAGCAAGATAACAGAACGCAAAATAAGATTGTGCAAACCTATGCCGAAGATATGGCCAAGGTAATTGAAGATGACAAGGGAGGACTAATAAAAAAAATAATTCACGGGGAGGAAGAACATGAAATAGAGAAAGAGCAATACTCTCCGGAGTCAAAAAAGAACAAACTTTTCATGTTTACAAGTTTAACCTTAACTTTGACCGCTTTTGCCATTTTGCTGTTTTTCTTTTTCAGAAATGAGATTTACACGGTTGAGCCGGAAAAACAATTCGTACCTATTATTTTTAACGACCAAAGTGCCTTTTTTGAAGTGAAAGGTTTTAGTAAAAACGAAATAGTTCAAACTATTCTAAATGAAGTTAATACAACGCAAGTTAAAAACGGAGGAGTGGAAGGAATTTATCTCACTTTCGATAAAAGAATAATAAGGCTCAGAAGATTTATGGAACTTATAAAGGCAGATTTTCCGCCAGATAATTTTGTGAATGATAATTTTTTACTTGGTGTTGTCAATAATGATACCAATGACTTTTTTATGCTGCTTAAAGTGCGTTCCCTAGCTGATGTTTTCGATTCTTGGCGCGCTTGGGAAAACAAAATGTTTCTTGATTTGCATGATTTCTTTGGATTTAATATTTCTCCGGAAACGAAATATCTTCTGACTAAAAATTTTGAGGACAATATTGTGCAAAACAAAAATGCGCGTATTCTTTATGACAAAGATGGTAAGACAGTGATGATGTATATTTTTGCGGATGATACTTCGGTCATTATCACCCAGACTGAAAATGCCACGCATGAAATAATGCTCCGCCTGGCTTCCAGCCAAATTAAAAAGTGATATAAACTTGCTATGAAAATACAGCATGCTATCATGTGTTCATGTTAGATAAGCAAAAAATTAAAGATAAATTAGAAAAAGAACGCGACATACTTTTAGAGGAATTGCGAGATATGGGCAAACTGAATGTTGAGACAGACGAGTGGGAGGCGACGCCCGAAGAGCTAAATTTTCCACAGTCGGACCAGAATGATATGGCCGACCGGTTTGAGGACTTTGAGGCGAGGAGTTCGATGATTAAAACCCTGGAGCCCAGATTAAATAACATTTTGAAAGCGCTGAAGGGATTAAATAGGGAATCTTTCGGCAAGTGCGAGGTCTGTAAAAAAGATATTGAAATGACGCGCCTGGAAGCCAATCCGGCCGCTCGAACCTGCAAAAAGCATTTAGAGAATTAAAATCACCATGTCTTTTGCCAAAGTCTATTCAGCCCAAGTAAATTTGTTAAAAGGAGTCATTGTGACAATTGAGGTGGATTTATCAAAAGGACTTCATGCTTTTAGTGTGGTGGGTCTGCCGGATAAAGCGGTGGATGAATCAAAAGACCGAGTCAGCGGCGCCGTAAAAAATTCCGGTTTTAAATCTCCGAAAGCCAAAAATCAAAAAATAACCGTCTCACTTTCACCGGCTGACTTAAAAAAAGAAGGGCCGTTTTTTGATTTGGCGATTGCTATTGCCTATCTTTCTGCTAGCGGTGATATTAAATTTAATTCGGAGAAAAGGATTTTTCTAGGCGAACTGGGGCTGGATGGCATACTGCGCAGTATCCGGGGGGCGCTGCCACTGGCGGAAGAAGCCAAAAGGCGCGGATATGAGGAAATATATTTGCCCAAAGAAAATGCAGTTGAAGCGGCATTAGTAGAGGGTCTAAAAATTTTCGGCGCTGGCAATTTACAAGAAGTTATAGAACATATTAATGAAAAGAAAAACTTGGAAAATAAAAAAAAGAAAATCCCTGCTCAGCCGAAGACTAAAATAAGTTACAAGAGAGAAATGAAAGGCGGGGATTTTTCCGACATTCGCGGGCAAGAAGGCGCCAAGCGCGGGCTGGAAATTGCCGCGGCGGGCGGACACAACATTGCCATGTATGGTCCGCCCGGCACCGGCAAGACGATGCTGGCTCGAGTGTTCTCGGGTTTATTGCCTGATTTAAGTGCTGACGAAGTCTTGGAAATAACCGGTATTCATTCGGTGGCCGGAAGTGCCAGGGGCGAGCTGGTGTGTTTCCCTCCGTTCCGCGCTCCGCATCACACTTCGTCTTATGTCTCTATTGTCGGCGGGGGAACATATCCAAAACCGGGGGAAGTGACGCTGGCGCACCGAGGGGTTTTATTTCTGGATGAATTTCCGGAATTTGAAAAAAGAGTGATAGAGTCGCTGCGGCAGCCATTGGAAGATAATATTGTTTCAATTTCCCGCGCCAAAGGCTCGGCAATTTTCCCGTCTAATTTTATTTTAATTGCGGCGATGAATCCTTGCCCCTGCGGAAATGCCGGAAGCAAAAAGAAACAATGTATCTGCAAGCCGTCCGACTTGGACAGGTATAAAAGAAAGTTATCCGGACCAATAATAGACCGCATTGACCTCTGGGTCTCGGTCGGCAATGTGGATTATAAAAAGCTGGGCGCAGAGGGAAGTAAGCGGGACGGGGAGGAGAGCGAAAAAATAAAAGTGCGTGTGCAAAAAGCGCGAGAAATTCAGAAAAGCCGATTTCAAAAATTAAATAGAGATATAGCCACCAATAGTGAAATGAATGTCAAAGACTTGGGAAGCATGGTTAAACTTACTAAAGAAGTCAGGGATTTGCTGGATGACAGCGCCGAGCGTCTTGGACTCTCCGCCCGCGCCTATCACCGCGTCATCAAAATCGCCCGTACCATCGCCGACTTGGAAAGTTCTCCCGATGTGCAAGCGAATCATATCCTGGAGGCGATACAGTATCGGCCGAAAGTGAATAGTTAGGCTTGCCTAGCTGGAAATTTTATATAATATCATAATAGCAACGGCCGTGGTTATTATGGTATTAAGTCAGAAAAGGAAAAGTCTCGGCGGGGCAGCGTCAAGCGCTTTTCCCGTCGAGACTGATTTTATCCAAACCGCTGTCGCCCCGCACATGAACTCAATTCACGACGAATGCCCTGACCTGCACGCTCGCACAGAGCCTTTCCACTTCCTCTCTCTTGAGTCCCTGCTCAGTTACGCGCTTGTAGAAGTAGCGGGACTTGGTGTTCAAGAAACACCCGATTTTGGAAAATTCTTCGTACTCAGTGGGCGATACTTGATCGCCCCTAAGCAGGATTTCTGCGGTGGCAATCTCGTGCCGATAATCGGCCTGAGAGGCCGACCAGATATTTACGCCATAGAATACGAGCACCAGCAAGACGCCGATGACAATACCTGGAAGTGGTTTGAGCATTGCGTGTTCTCCTCTCCAACAAAACTATAGCTTAATATCTATTTTTAATCATTTTGGGTTATCCACAGCCCCATATTGACAAGTGAACGCTCGTTCACTTATACTAACTGCAGGTCGTTCCTTACCCCTACCCAGCCTCCCCCTATATAGGGGGAGGAGAAATAGGAGGGGGTATTATTACTAAATTTATTATTTATGTTACAAACACAATATTTAAAAATGTTAGAAAGGGAAATACAGAAAATCAACAAGAAAATTGATTTGAAAATTCTCCAAGGGGAAGCGTATTTTAAGGAAGCCAGAGATCATAAATTACTCTTGCAGAAAGTTCGCTATCATACCAGACGAAGTCTTGCGCAAAGAATGATTCACTTATTCTTCCGCAAGAACATCTATGCGTAATCTACACCAAATAAAATTAGAATCTTTCTACTCGCAAAATAAAAGAATGCCCACCTACTCGGAAATGACGAAACTTTTCGGCTTCAAATCCAAGAACGCCGTGTTTAGAGTGGTGGAGAAATTGATGGAGGCCGGATTGGTGGTGAAAGATCATTTGGGCAGACTCGTCCCAAGCAAGATTTTCGGAGAAGTTCCGATGCTCGGGCTTGTCACCGCGGGATTCCCAGCCACAGTGGAAGAAGAATTGGCGGACACCGTGAACCTTGACGATTTACTTGTTAAAAACAAAGCGTTAACTTATATGCTGGAAGTGGACGGGGACTCTATGATAGACGCACATATAGAAAAGGGCGACATGGTCTTGGTGGAGAAGACCAATCAGGCGAAAGACGGCGAGATAGTTATCGCCGAAGTAGACGGGGAATTCACGATGAAATACTTTCGCAAAAATGGCGCCAAAGTCTGGCTGGAACCCGCCAATAAAAATTATAAGCCAATCTATCCAACTTATACTCTTAACATCAACGCAGTTCTAAAGGCGGTGATTAGAAAATACTAATTTTCAGTTTTATCCAATCTCTTTGCTTCGGCCCAGGCGAGTTCGTATATTACTTTCATCGCATCGGCTATTTCCGTGCTTTCAATAATGATGCCGAGTTGTTCGTGCCAGGAAGCAATCATAACTTTATTATCATAAATATTTATTTCCGGAACAAAGTCGTATTTATCTCTCGGGACTAAAGCCATTTCACGTTTTTCTTCAACATTGCGTTTCCCTAGTTCAATATTTTCTTCTGTTTTTGGACCAATACCGCGAATAAAAATTCCCTTGGAAGCTCGCCTCTTGAAATATTCTGGGAAATATCCCGGCAGTCCTGCATTCATATGCTCTACATTTGCATAAGCCCGGATGGTCTCAGTTGAAGTAAGCGTATCTTCATAAACTTTTTCCAATCCTTCCCGGCCTTCATAAAAAAATACTTTTGGCCGGTCTTTCACATTATGTATTGATTTCAATTCTGGAATAATCTCTTCCGTTTTTTTTAATGCTTCGTTTTTATTTTTTATATCTTCGGAAATAAACTTGCTTAAATTTTCCGGTGATTCGGCGCTGTATTCCTGTTTTGGTTCCTTGCCGGAAATGCTGACGAGTCCTTTGGTGGACAGGGAGTCCAGAATATCGTAGCCAGTCGTACGATTGATATTGGCCCGGCGAGAGATTTGCGAGACTGTTCCATGGCCGAGTAAAAGTAATGCAATATATACTCCCGCCTCCTTCTTTGAAAGGCCTATCTCTATTAAAGATTGTTCCAGATTTATATGCTCTTGTTGTTGTATACGAGTCATAGAATGAGTATATATTATTTAGTATATTTGTGTCAATATTTTTCCACAAAAAATTAATGTTTTTAAAAGACTCTCTTCAGTCAAAGAGTTATTAACATTTTATTGACTATAAAGTTTGACAATTAAATTAATTCTGCTAGACTTTTAGTATATTATTAATTTTAATTTATTATTTTTATGACTACAACAGGAAAAGTTATTGCGTGGGGAGTGGTTGCAATTCTTATTATTTGGGGAATATCTTCAATGAGTGGTAAAAAGGGAGTGGGGGGAGAGGCTAGCACTATTAAGATCGGTGTAATATTGCCGCTTACTGGTGATGCCGCTGTATATGGTGAACCGGGACAAAATGTTATTGCGCTTGCAGCAGATGAAATTAATCAAGCAGGAGGAGTGAACAGTAAACCACTTCAAATGATTTTTGAAGATGGGAAATGTTCTGGTCCTTCTGCGGCTAGCGCAGCTCAAAAACTGGTAAATGCAGACAAAGTGCAAGTAATAATTGGCGGGTTCTGCTCAAGTGAATCACTTGCGGCTGAACCGATTGCTACTGCTGCTCGGGTGCTTCTTTTCTCACCTGGTTCTTCAAGTCCAGACTTAACGGGGAAGAGTCAATACTTTGTTCGTAACTATCCTAGCGATTCTACTCAAGGAAAAGTTCTCGCTGATGTTTCTTACAACGACAAAGGCTGGAAAACCGTGGCTTTCATGCAGGAGCAATTAGATTATCCGCTCGGTATTTATAAAGCTTTTGACGCAAACTTCTCCGCTTTTGGCGGCAAGACCCTCAAAGAAGAATTTCCTTCCAGCACTACCGACTTTCGATCTTCTTTAACAAAGTTGAAAGCTCAAAATCCGGATGCTCTTTTTATTGACACGCAAACTCCAGCAGTAGCTATGCGCATACTGAAACAAATGACTGAGCTTAAGTGGAAAGTTCCGCTTCTTGTTTCAGACGCTGTTACTGGCGATGCTAAGACTGTGTTGGATAATAAAGTTGCACTTGAAGATACACTAGGAGCAGAGTTTAGTACTGATCCCAATAATCCAACCTTCAAACATTTATTAGACGCATATAAAGCGAAATATAGTGCAGACACGCCCTACCAAAGCTATGGCCAGACGGAATATGATAGTGTCTATATACTTGCAGAAGGCATAAAAGCTGTTGGGAATAATGGTCAAAAGCTATCCAAATGGATTCGAACCTTAAAAGATTGGGATGGTGCTTCAGGCAAAGTTACTATTGGAAGTAATGGGGATGTGGCTGGCGGACATGTTCCGAAGGTCATCAAAAATGGAGCAGTGATGTTGTATACTAAGTAGAGGATGTCCATATTTGTCCAGATCATCCTTAATACAGTCCTCGCAGCGGGAGGCTATGTTCTCCTGTCGCTTGGTTTTAATTTACTCTACAAAACGAGAAAGTTTTTTGATATATCTTATGGGGTTCTTATTACTCTCGGCGGGTATCTGATGTTTTTATTTAAACGGGAATTTGATTTTTCTTTTTTACTTGCTCTACTCCTTGCCCTGGGGATTACAATGCTTATGGCGCTCATACTCGATGTTTTTATTTACAGTCGTTTCCAGAAAAAAAAGAACGTATCAAATTTAGTTCCACTAATAGCCTCTCTTGGTATTTACACTGCCGGAACTGCAATTATATCAATATTCTTTACCAGTCAATATCAGTCTTTATCAGACGGCCCGGCAAGAATTTTTACCATTCTCGGAGGACATATAACTCTAGTGAATGTTCTTACTATTTTCACGGCAATAACAGTTAGTGTAGTTCTGCTTATTGTACTTTATCACAGCCAATACGGTCGTGCCCTACGGGCCATTGATGATGATACGGAAGTGGCAGAAATCACTGGCGTTCCGGCCAGGAAAATTATTATGAAAACTGTCGCAGTTAGTGCCTTAATTGCAGGACTCTCCGGTATTCTTTTCGGCTACGACACCGGACTTTTACCTATTATGGGAATGGCTTTTCTCTTGAAGGCAGTAATTGCCTCTATTGTCGGAGGGATCGGAAACATCAAAGGTGGCATTTTAGGAGGGCTTATCCTGGCGGTGGCTGAAAATGCAGCGGTTTTTCTATTTTCAACTGAATGGCGCGACCCAACCGCTTTTTTGGTTTTAATTTTCATTCTTCTCATCCGGCCTAAAGGATTATTTTATCGACTTCAATAAAATATGGAATACTTGCTCCACATCTTAATACTTTCTTCCATCTTCGGCATAGCCGGACTTGCCTTGAATTTACTTTCTGGATATACCGGTCTTATTTCTGTTGCCGGCGGAGCTTTTATGGGAATCGGAGCTTATACTGTGGCTGTATTGATGACCATGTTTCATTTCAACTTTTTTCTTGCTGTACTTGTTGGCATGATTTTATCTATGGCTCTGGGATATTTTCTCGGTTTTGTTTTTTCAAAGCTTTCTGGCGATTATTTTGTTTTGGCTACTCTCAGCTTTACCATGATCGTTTACAGCTTGGCACAAAATCTTGAGATGCTAACTCGCGGTCCACTCGGCATTCCAGGTATCGGGCCTCCGATTCTTTTTGGTTTCGCTTTCAACACACACTCACTTTTTTTGATCTTAGCAATTTTATTCTTTGGATTCTCTTATTTATTACTACACTTCGTTGCGAAAAGTTCCTTTGGCCGAGTGTTGCAAGCTATCCGAGAAGACGACAAGACTATCCAAATCTTCGGGTATAATACACGCTACTATAAGCTTATTGTTTTTGTAATTACTTCCGCATTTTGCGCGCTTGCTGGCGGACTTTTTGCTTCCTATCTTACTTTTATTGATCCGCCATCGTTCAATCTAACCTTATCCATTTTCGTTCTGGCAACAATAATCGTCGGTGGACTTAGTTCTTTAGAAGGGACAATCTTAGGCGTATTTCTGTTGGTACTTATTCCAGAGGTTCTACGCTTTATTGGTTTTTCTGCAGATATCGCTGGACAATCACGTGAATTTGTTTACGGACTTATTTTGGTTTTATTCATGCTCTACCGCCCAAAGGGGATTTTAGGGAAGTATAGGTTGTAAAGTAGAAAGTTATAAAGTTCATAAAGTAAAGAATATAACAAAATGCAAAATATTATTGAAACAAAACAATTAGTAAAATCATTCGGCGGAGTTCAGGCCGTAGACCATCTTTCTATCCCTATTCAACAAGGGGAAATTACTGGGCTGGTGGGTCCAAATGGCAGCGGAAAAACCACCCTGATTAATTTGCTTTCCGGTTTTTTTTCGCATGATAGTGGGGAAGTATTTTTTTTAAACACTGCAAGGAAAAAAATTCTGCCCTGGGAGAATCAGATTTATGATGTTACGCGCACTTTCCAGCAAATCAGGCTCTTTGATCAGATAAGCGTGCTGGATAATATTTTAGTAATGCTAACCGAACGCAATCCATTTCTGGCACTTTTTGAACGCCATAGCAGATATCATATCAACCAGGCAGAAGATATTTTAAAACGCATAGACTTATATGAAAAAAGATTTCACAACGCCCTGGATCTCTCCTATGGACAGCGCAAGCTTCTGGAGATTGGTCGGGTACTGGCGATGAATACCAATATTATTCTTTTGGACGAGCCCTTTGCCGGACTTTTCCCGGAAATGGTAAAAAAAGTTGAGAAGATTATCAGAGAATTAAAACAAGCAGGAAAAACAATAGTTCTGGTTGAACACAATATGGCAATCATCCGGTCCTTGTGTGATTATTTGATTGTCATGGATGCCGGCAAGTTGCTGGCCGCAGGACATCCAGAGAAAGTGCTTTCCGAGAAAATTGTTTTGGAAGCGTATTTAGGAGAGTAGTATATTAAAGTAAAAGCAAATTATATTCTTTCTTCAGGTCCTCGGAAAAAATCCCCAGACCATTCAGAAATAAAATAATTTGCTTTTACTAACAAATTATGAAAAAAGAACTATTGTTAGAATTAAAAAATGTTTCCGCCGGATACGGAGAGCAAAAAATCGTCCATGATGTTTCTCTTGCCATAGATGAAGGTGAAATCGTGGCGCTGATGGGTCCCAATGGAGCGGGAAAATCCACAATTCTGAAAGCAATTTTTGGCTTGATTTCACATACCGGCAATATTTTCTACGAAGGAGAAAAAATCTATCCAAAGCCCTTTGAGCTTGTAAAAATGGGCGTGGCTTTTGTTCCGCAAGGGCGGCGGGTATTTAATAATTTAACAGTCAGAGAGAATATAGAAATCGGCGGATTTGCTTTAAATGATAAAGAAGAATGTGTCCGTAGAGCCGAACATCTTTTTCATCTTTTTCCAGCCCTTCAGGCCAAACGAGATGAGTATGCTGGGACGCTTTCCGGCGGACAGCAACAACTGCTCTCCATTGCCCGCGGACTGATGATGCAGCCCAAACTTCTCTTGCTGGACGAACCGACGCTCGGTCTCTCGCCAAAAGTTGTGAAAGAAATCTTTCAAACAATCAAAGACATTAATCAAGACCAAAAGACAGCCATTATCGTTGTTGAACACAATCTTCAAACACTCCTTCCCATAACCGACCGCGCCTATGTCCTGGCTCATGGAAAAATCGTCGCCTCCGACACTGGTCTGGCCATTGCCCAGAGTGATATTCTAGAGCGGGTTTTTATGGGGAAGATTTGAAAAAGAAAAAATCGGAAATATCAAATTTTTCCGGTACGGATTTTTTGAAGCTTAAAAAATCCTGAAGTTTGCCCGCCGACGCTCGCAAAACCCCTTCAAAATTTATATTTCCGATTTTTTCTAGGCAACCGTTTCTTTTAAACCTTTGGCCGGTCGGAATTTTGGAACTCTCTTAGCAGCCACTTTGACTTGCGCTCCGGTCTTTGGATTGCGAGCCATTCGGGCGGCTCTTTGTTTTACGGAAAAGATTCCAAAGCCGGCGATTGAAACTTCGCCGCCTTTCTTTAAAGTCTGGACGATAGCATCAAATAGTCCGTCCACGACTTCCTCGGCCTGCACCTTTGTGCCGCCAAGCTTTCCGTGCACCCAATCAGCTAATGCTTGTTTATTCATATAAATTAGGTTTTAGGTGCTAGTGACTAGTGGCTAGTAAAATCTAGAACCTAGAAACTAGAACCTAGTTAACTAATTATTAATAATTCTTCGACCTTGCCGCGCCAAAGCCAGAGCATAAGCGGGCTGAAAACACTTATAAATCAATACCCCCCTATTATATATCAAGGGTTTTTTAGAGTCAAACGGCTCATTTCTTCCCACTTGAGCCGTTGGGCTGACAGAACTGTTAAAAATTATTTAATTTAGTATAATTAGTGTGGACTTTATGGTTCTAAAGTGGCATTAGCGCATGGGACGCGCCGGAAAAGGAGAGTATCTTGGCCAAAAAGACTCGTCACATCCCGCATGACCAGATCCTGGCTTTCGTCCGAGGGGAGGTGTCCTCAAGCTGGAGAGTTGATCGCTACCTGGGTCACCTCTTTCATAGTAGTTGCGAGAGCTGTTATCGCGACTTCAAGCATGCCATGGCAGGCTATGAGGGTGGGCTTGCCAGCCAACAGAACCTGCGTGAAGCCAAAAAGCGAGCTCAGCGTAGACGCAAGCGGGCTTGAAATCAAGGAGGCAGGGGCGGCTCGTTCTACGAGACGCCCCTGCACTATTTTTACTGAGATTTTTTAACCCCCTAAATCCCCCTTATCAAGGGGACTTTTTTGACCTCCCCTGATAAGGGGAGGCAGGAGGGGTTTTTAAGACTATTCTATCTCGCGTATTCTATAATCCTAGTTTCCCGTATCATTGTAACTTTAATCTCCCCCGGATATTTGAGTTCCTGCTCTATTTTTAGAGCAATATCGCGAGCCATCAGTTTGGCCTCGGCGTCGGAGATTTTCTCCGGGGTGACAAAGATGCGGATTTCACGGCCGGCTTGGAGAGCATATGATTTTTCAACGGCCGGGAAGGCGTTGACCAAGGCTTCCAATTCTTGCAGTCTTTTTAGGTAATTTTCTACAGAATCGCGGCGCGCTCCAGGCCGGCCGCCGGAAATTGCATCAGCCGTTTGGACAATAATGGATTCAATCGTTTCATAAGGATAATCTTCATGGTGGCTTTTCATCGCCGTGATGATGCGTTCGTCGGCACCGAACTTTTGCAAGATTCTGATGCCGATTTCAATGTGCGTGCCTTGCACTTCATGGTCCAGCGCCTTACCGATGTCGTGGACCAAGGCTCCGGCTTTAGCGATGGCGACGTCTGCGCCCAATTCTTCCGCCAGCATACCGGCAATATGCGCCATTTCGATAGAATGTTGCAGCACATTTTGTCCGTAACTGGTGCGGAAATACAATCGTCCGATAATGGCGACAATGCGCGGGTCAAAATTGAATATTCCGCATTCATAGACTGCCTGCTCGCCCTTTTCTTTAATTATTTTGTTTATTTCTTCCTTGGCTTTTTCTACCAGCTCCTCTATCTTGGCCGGTTGAATGCGTCCGTCCAAGATTAAGTTCTCCAGTGCCAGCCGTGCCACCTGTCTGCGAATTGGGTCAAATGAAGAAATAACGATTGAGCCGGGGGTATCGTCCACAATCAACTCCACTCCCGACGCTCGTTCAAAAGCTCTGATATTTCTGCCTTCTTTGCCGATTATCTTGCCTTTAATTTCATTGTTGGGGATTGATACCACGGTCGTCATTAATTCAGAGGCCGTACTGGAGGCTAGGCGCTGAATAGAAGTGGCCAAGATGTCTTTGGCCCTTAACTCCAATTTTTCTTGATTGCTATTCTCCAGTTTTTGGATTCTGATTAAGATATCTTCTTCATATTTCTTTTCAATATCTCGCAGAAGCTCTTCTTTGGCTTCCCCTTCTGTTAATTTTGCCACTCTTTCCAGCTCTATTCTTTTTTCTTCTTCTATTTTTACTACTTTCTCCTGAATTTTTTTTACTTCTTCTACTTTGCTTTTGATATTATCAACTTCCTTATCTATCTCCACCTGCCGAGCGTCCAAGAACTCATCTTTTTTGATAAGTCTCATATCTCTCTCTCTGAACTCCTGCTCTTTCTTTTTTTCTTCCTCTTTTAGATTCGCGAGCTCTCCTTCCGACTTCTTTTTTGCTTCATCGGTAATTCTCTGTGCTTCTTCTTTAGCGCCGACCATCATTTGCTTGATATCTATCTCAATAGATCTGCGCTTGCCGAGCGCAATTATCAGACGCAAATAATATCCAACCACAACGCCCAAAAGGAGTACTCCGACTCCGATTAGAATTATTATTATACTCATAAGCTTTGTGTCAGCTTACAAGAACAAACCACTATATTGTTAGTTTCATTTCTGCCAGAGCAGAGACGTATTTCAAGATTTGAAAATTATTCTTTAAACACTTCATAATATATGGAATATTCCTCTAAGCCAAGTAAAATAATTTTTTAAATTCAACATTTACAGTATAGCAAACGGGGGAGGAGTTGTCTAGTTTGGATATAAATTAGAAAGCACCAGAAAGACGATGCTCTCCAGTGCTTGATATTTCTCATGAATTTTTGTTTTGCTGGGCGGGGGCCGTGAGACGACCCCCGCCCGCTTGTTACCGCATCGACTACTTCACGCCAGGACGGTTGCCCTTCTCCACAGCCTTAAGGACCTGGAGCAAGCGTCCGTCGCGGAACGCGTTCCAGGCCGTGATACACTCCCGGAACATGAGTTCCTGTGACACACGCCTCTTATCACTGTGCGATCCCTGACCTGAATCGACCGCCACCCTCTGGAGTTCGTTCCGCAACCTCAGTCGTGGGTCGCCAACCTTCTCGATGCCCGTACCGGTTGCGATCGGACCCCAGAATTCCAGAGCGACCTGTGGAGCTTTGTTGAACGTCGCGAACATCGCTCCCACCACTGCCGATCGCAGGAGGTGCTTGTAGTCTTTACTCGAGTGCCGATCGAGGAAGGCGGCCACCTTCCGAGCGAGATCGTAGTGTTCCGTCTTGATCAGGTACGCGACGTCGTCGCCGTCATGGACTCTTCGCTCATGCTTGGTTTTCCACAACCACATGGCGAAGCCCATCGGGACAACACGCAGAGTATTGGACTTCACGCCCTCGAACTCCGTTGTCCCCGCGAGGTAGGAAGTGATCACGTTCGCTCGCGTGCGCGGACTCGAACGATCGATGGACGAGTACAAGGTGCGCATGTCTTCCATCGACTTCGCCGTGTACTCGAGCATCGTTACGGCGCACTCGTAGCCCCTGGGCATATAGCTTCTCGCCCAGGCGCAGTGCTGGCCGTTCATGCGGTAGGTCTTCCCGTCGTGCTTGCAGACGACGAGGCTGACCCATTCGGGGTGAAACGTGCTACGCTCCATCGCCTGAATGAGGTAGTCCACGTGCCTGTTTTTCAGCGTGCGGTCGCCAACGAACTCCTCGTGCCCGAGGAGCTTCTCCGCCTCCTCACGGGTGAAGTTAAGCTTGCGAGTTGCGACGAGTTTCAATCCGTCACCGAGTCCGGTCACGTTCAGGACTGCCGGACGTGGACCGGCGCTTTCGTACTTTCCGCTCATTTGACACTCTCCCTAGCGTTTTGTTTTGAAGGAACACCCAAAGGGTGTATTCGGGATAAAACGCCGAAAATATACCCTGTATCGGTCCTACTCTGAAGACTATCCCCAGGAGTAAGTCCTGACACTTCCATTAAAAAAGCTAACACACACACACACAGATATGTCAAGTTTTTTTAGCCAACACTCAAAACATATAATTTTTTAAATTATCTCGTTATTTTTTTAATTTTATTATTTACTAACTGGCGCTTTGGATTTAGTGACTATTTCGTCAATGATGCCATATTTTTTTGCCTCTTTGGCATCCATGGATTTAACAGCTTGACATCAGTATAGCAATTTTGCTATACTGGAATGTAGTTTTACTCATGTTCTTTGGTAGAACAAGCGTGGTATAATACCCTGATGGGTAATCAATACATCGTATTTTTCTTTGGTAGTGTGAGAAATTTTATTGAGGCGTTGCCGGACGACGATCAGGGTAAAATAAACGGCGTAGTTACGGCCATCGAATCCGGTGATTTCAAATCCCTTTATATAAAGACACTGAAGAGTCCGATAAAAGAATTAATTATTAAAAAATATAGGCTCATTTTCTTTGTCCACAAAAACACATTTTATTTCATAGGGGCATTTGTCAAAAAAACTGCAAAAACGCCAAAGATAGAAATAGAAAATGCGGAAAAAATCTTTAAAAAAATTATGGAAATTATAAATAACAAAAGAATTTAAATATGAAAAAAATAAAGCTAAAAAACGGTGAAATATTGAAATTTTATACTGCTAAAGAAGTTTTTAAAAAAGCCTCAAAATCTCAGGTTTTTCAAGATGCCTATAGTGAGGAGTTGGTTCGCCTGAAACTTGCCCATCAAATTAAGAAGATTCGTCTTGAAAAACATCTAACACAAAAAGATGTGGCCGGGAAGGCTCAAATGCCCCAATCGGTAATTGCTCGTATTGAAAGCGGGACGCATAGTTTCTCTCTTGGCACACTTAATAGAATTGCTAAGGTATTCAATAAAGAGGTTGAATTGGCTTAACTATTACTGTTTTTCGCCACCGGCGCTTTGGATTTAGTGACGATTTCGTCAATGATTCCGTATTTTTTGGCTTCTTCGGCATCCATGAAGAAATCTCTCTCCACGTCTTTTTCTATCTGGGGGAGAGATTTGCCGGTGTTTTTCGCTAGAAGTTTATTTAAATTATCCCTGGTTTTTAAAATGTGTTTGGCGGTAATGGCGATATCTGTTGCTTGGCCTTCTACTCCGCCGAGCGGCTGATGAATCATCACTTCGGCATTCGGCAGGATAAATCTCTTTCCTTTTTTGCCGGCGGATAAAATAATCGCTCCACCGGAAGCGGCCAGGCCGACGCAAAAAGTGGAAATGTCCGGGCGGATGTGATTCATTGTGTCCACGATGGCCATGGTGGAAGTAACAGACCCCCCGGGGGAATTTATGTAAAGATAAATGTCTTTTTTTGCGTCTTCGGACTCCAGAAAAAGAAGCTGGGCGATGACAATATTGGCAGTATGGTCGTCAATCGGCCCGCCCAGGAAAATGATGCGCTCCCGAAGCAGGCGGGAGTAAATATCATAAGCCCTTTCGCCGAACTGCGACTTTTCTATGACGGTAGGTATTAACATAATTGTATTATATATAAATTGAGAACTTTTTCAAGTTTTTAGTTTTCCACTTGCGTTCATCTTAAAACATGTTATCATTTTACCCAATGTGCGAAATTAAATTATGCTTGCGATAGAAGGGAATATAGTGAATATCAATAAGGTTTTCCGCGGACGAATAGAAATTAACCAGAGCGGGATAATAAATAAAATCGGCGAACCGACAGGTGACGCCGATTTTATTTTTAAGGACGAATTAATTTTCCCCGGTTTTGTGGATCTGCATGTGCACGCAAGGGAAGACATGAGTCATACGCAGGACTACAAGGAAGATTTTGTTTCCGCCGGAGAGGCGGCGATAAATGGCGGAGTGATAGCTTTCGCCGAAATGCCAAACAACCCTATGCCCCCGATAGATGATGCGAGTTATGATGCCAAATTAAATTTGGCAAAAAAGTCTCCCGTGGATATTCTGCTTTATGGAGGCATCGGGAAGGGAACAAAGCCGCTTGCTAGGCTTGTTCCGTACAAGGTTTTTATGGGTCCCTCGGTCGGGGACCTGTTTTTTGCGGGAAGGGAAGAGCTGGAGCAGACAATCTCAAGATATGCTGGCCTAGACATAAGCTTCCACTGCGAGGAGCCGGAAATTTTAGAAAAAAACAAAAATGCTTCCACTCACGAAGCAAGGCGTCCAAAAGAAGCGGAAATTTCCGCGGTAGAGTTTGCTCTTTATTTAATTGAGAAATATAATCTTATCGGAAAAATTTGTCACTGTTCCACAATGGAAAGCATTGCTAAAATAATAAAAGCGAAAGAAAGAGAGTTGCCGGTGTCAGTGGAAGTGACTCCACACCACTTGTATTTTGATGAAACGATGATTGAAGACAATAGAAAAACTTTCCAGGTAAACCCTCCCATTCGTCAGAGTAAAAAAAATCGTTTAGCCCTTATATTAGCGCTTAAAAATGGAGACATAGATTATTTAGCCACCGACCACGCTCCACACACGATAGCAGAGAAAGAGAAAGGTACTTCCGGACTCACACATTTGGATACCTATGGTCCATTTACCGCGTGGCTCGCAAAAGAACACAATTTTACACCAGGAGAAATTGCCAGGGTTTGCTCAATTAATCCTGCAAATTTTTTAAATAAATTTCTAACAGAATCTTATGGCGAAATAAAAGAAGGATATGCGGGCTCATTGACAATTATTGATATGAATAAACCTGTGATGATTACTAAAGATATTTTGAAAACCAAATGTGGCTGGTCGCCATTTGAGGGAGTGACTTTCCCTGGGAGTGTCGCTATGACCATAGTTAAAGGAATCCCATACCAAAGCAAGCTTGGTACGGGACAAGAAATTTATGAAAAATAAAACAGCAAAATTAATATTTAAAGACGGAAGTGAATTTGCGGGTGTTTCCTTTGGTGCAGAAAAATCAATTTCTGGAGAAGTTGTCTTTGCCACGGGGATGGTAGGCTATCCGGAAGCTCTAACCGATCCGTCATTTAAGGGACAGATTCTGGTTTTGACCTATCCGTTGGTAGGTAATTATGGTGTGCCGAAAAAAGAGTTTTGGGAGTCTAGCAAGATTCAAGTCTCAGGGCTTATAGTTTGTAATTATATTGATACACCATCACATCATTCTATGGAAATGAATCTAGACCAATGGTTGAAAGAGGAAGGCATTCCCGCAATTGAAGTCAAAGATACTAGAGCGTTAACACAAAAATTAAGAAGTGAGGGTGTAATGCTCGGTAAAATAATTGCAGGCGAAAATAATGTGACATTTGAGGATCCGAATTTGAGAAATTTAGTTTCCGAAGTGAGTACCAAGGAGATTTTATCTTTTGGCAAATATGACAAGATGGGCAAACAGACTATTGTGCTTATTGATTGCGGAGTAAAACAAAATATTATACGAAGACTAATAGCGCGAAAATTTAGAGTCGTAGTAGTACCTTGGGATACTGATGTTGTAAAACTCGATTTTCCTTTTTCTGCAGTTGTAATTTCTAATGGTCCAGGCGATCCACAAAAAGTAAAAACTACAATCAAAAATGTAAAAAAGATTATTGCTAAAAAAATTCCTGTACTTGGAATTTGCCTGGGAAATCAGATCTTAGCATTAGCTCTTGGTGGCACTACTTATAAATTAAAATTTGGTCACCGCAGCCAGAATCAACCAGTGGTAGAGAGGGGTACAAATAAATGTTACCTGACAACTCAAAATCATGGTTTTTCTGTAAATAAAATTCCCAGTGGATTTAGAGAATGGTTTTACAATGCCAATGACAATACCAATGAGGGTATGATTCACAAAAGTAGTCCATTTATGTCTGTACAATTTCACCCCGAGAGTTCTCCCGGGCCGATCGATACTGATTGGATATTTGATTATTTCTTAAAAAGAGCTGGTCTATGAAAAAAAATAAATTTAAAAAAATATTAGTCCTAGGTTCAGGTGCACTCAAAATCGGCGAAGCCGGAGAATTTGATTATTCCGGCAGTCAGGCAATTAAGGCCCTCAAAGAAGAAAAAATAAAAGTAATTTTAGTTAATCCAAACATCGCAACTTTTCAAACCTCTAAAAATCTTGCCGATGAAGTTTATTTTTTACCGGTGAACGAGTATTTTGTGGAGAAGGTCATAAAGAAAGAAAGACCGGACGGGATAATGCTTTCTTTTGGAGGGCAGACAGCGCTTAATTGCGGTTTGGCTCTGGAAGAGAAAGGAATTCTAAAGAAGTACAAGGTAGAGGTCTTAGGCAGTCCGGTTTCTTCAATTGAACTCACTGAAGACAGAGAGAAATTCAAGAAGCATTTGAAAAGCATTGGTATTCCGGTTCCTCCTTCGGGTAGCGCTACCAGCTTGAAAGAGGCAAAGACAGTTGCGGAAGAAATCGGCTTTCCGCTCATGGTGCGGGCGGCCTTTGCTTTGGGCGGGCAGAAGTCCGGAGTGGTTCATAATATGGGGGAGCTTGAAAATACAGTCAAAGGCGCGCTTGCAATATCTCCTCAGGTTCTGATTGAAAAATATTTGCGTCATTTTAAAGAAATTGAATACGAAGTGGTTCGCGATAAATTCGGAAATTCCGTGACAGTTTGCAATATGGAAAATTTTGACCCGCTGGGTATTCACACTGGGGACTCCATTGTTGTTGCTCCCAGCCAGACGCTTAATAACGAAGAATATCACGGCTTGCGGGAAGCAAGCATTAAGATAGCACAAAGTCTCGATATAGTGGGTGAATGCAATGTGCAATATGCGCTTAATCCGTCCCCCTCTCCCCGCGGGAGAGGGGCCGGGGGTGAGGGGCTAGATTATTTTGTGATTGAAGTGAATGCCCGTCTTTCCCGTTCCAGCGCGCTTGCTTCCAAGGCGACCGGTTATCCGCTGGCTTATGTGGCAGCCAAACTTGCCCTGGGTAAAAGCTTGCTTGCAATAGAGAATAAAATTACGAAAGTAACACAGAGCTTCTTTGAGCCGGCGTTGGATTATGTGGTAGTGAAGATGCCCAGATGGGATTTGGCGAAATTTGTCGGCGCCTTAGAGCAAATCGGTAGTGCGATGAAATCCATCGGTGAAGTGATGGCGCTCGGTCGGAGTTTTGAAGAAGCCCTAGGGAAGGCCATTCGCATGCAATCCGGGAATGTAGAGAGTGTTACCGACAATGGTTTTAAAGACAAAAAAGAGGTAGAGAATTTTTTACATATGCCGACCCCCAAAAGAATTTTTGCTATCTCGGAAAGTATTAAAAACGGAACCAGTGTTGAGAAAATTCATAGAATCACCGGCATTGATTTATGGTTTTTGCATCGTATAGAAAATATTGTAAATATTGAGAGAAGTTTCTTAAAAAATAAGAGACTAGATAAAGAAAATTTATTGCTCTTGAAGCAGACCGGTTTTTCAGATAAGAAAATTGGCACTCTTTCCGGAAAGACAGAGACTGAAATTCGCAAATTGCGTACTGGTTTAAATATAAAGCCGTCCGTCTTTACCATTGACACTCTGGCTGGGGAGTTTCCGGCAGAGACTAATTATTTATATCTTACTTACCATGGAAATCACAACGATGTTTTACCCTTAGGCAAAAATGCGGTTATTGTGCTCGGTAGCGGACCTTATCATGTTGGCTCTTCGGTTGAATTTGACTGGTCTTGTGTCTATGCAAGTCTGGCTTTTAAAAAATATAACAAAAAATCCATTATTATAAATTGCAATCCAGAAACCGTTTCCACTGATTACGATATGTCGGACCGATTGTATTTTGAAGATTTGTCTTTTGAAACAGTGGCCGACATCTTTGAATTTGAGAATGCTCATGGGATTATTATTTCAGTCGGGGGACAAAGACCCAACAATTTGGCGGAAAAAATAGCAAACGCCGATTTTCCTATTTTGGGCACTGGTGCGGACAATATAGACAGGGCAGAGGACCGGAATAAATTTTCAAAATTGCTTGACGAGCTTGATATTTTGCAGCCACAATGGACAAGTTTTACCAATATGTCGGAAGCGGACAAATTTACGCATGAGCAGGGATTCCCGGTACTGGTCCGTCCTTCTTATGTGCTCTCCGGAGCGGCGATGCGGGTATGTTATAACAAGGAGCAATTGGAGGACTTTATAAGCAAGGCGGCAATCGTCTCTCCCGGGCATCCGGTCACCATTTCTAAATATATAGAAAATGCGAAAGAACTTGAGTTTGACGCTGTGGCCCAAAATGGGGAACTCATGATTTACGGAATTTCAGAGCATGTGGAGAATGCCGGGGTGCATTCCGGAGATGCCACCATAGTTTATCCCACCCAGAGAGTATACGCCTCGACCGAGTTTCAACTCCGGGAAATTTCTAAAAAAATTGCCCGCGCGCTTTCGGTGACCGGTCCGTTCAATATCCAGTTTCTGGTAAAAGACAACAAACCTTTCGTGATAGAAGTAAATTTGCGGGCGAGCCGCACTTTTCCCTTATTGTCAAAGGCGATGGATGCGAATTTCCCGGAAATAGCGGTGGATAGTTTTTTTGGTAAGGCTAAAACGCATAATTTTATTTACTCGCGTAGTGTTGTTGTGAAATCCCCGCAATTTTCTTTCTCCAGGCTGCTCGGAGCTGACCCTGTGCTGCGGGTAGAAATGTCTTCTACCGGAGAAGCGGCCTGCTTCGGAAGGGATTATGACGAAGCTCTCCTGAAGTCTATTTTAAGCACTAATAAATTTGATTTTAAAAACAAAAATGTCCTCTTGTCCCTGGGCGGGAGCTTGAACAAAGCCAAGTTCCTGACTTCCGCCCAAATCTTAATCGGGCTCGGCTACAGAGTTTTTGCCACCGATACGACGGCAGAGTTTTTCGAAGAGAATAGCATAAAATGCTCGAGCGTCAGAAAGGCATTCGAAGAGCATCCGAATGTCCTGGACATTATTGAAAACAAAAAAGTGGCTTTTGTGGTAAATTTAAGCATAGAAGGCGGCGCAAGGGAACATAATAATGAAACAAGAAAAATGACCGACGGTTTTCGCATCCGCCGCGCCACGGTAGACAATCAAATTCCTTTATTCACCGATTTACATCTGGCGAGATCCTTTATCAGAGCCTTAGGGAATTATAAAGAGGAAGATTTAGAAATAAAGTCGTATAAAGAATATATGAATTAAAATTTATGATAAACGTACTGACCGGCAAGCAATTTGCGGACAAAAGTTTAATAGAGAAAATATTTAAGCGTGCTAGAGAACTACAAGACGCTGATGCTAAAAGAAAGGCTCCCAAATTATTAAGTGGTAAAGTTGTCGCTACGGTATTTTATGAAACCAGCACTCGTACTAGGTTGTCTTTTGAATCTGGCGCACTAAAATTAGGCGCGGGAATAATTTCCATAGCCGACCCAAAAACCTCTTCCGCCTCAAAAGGGGAGAGTTTGGAAGACGCCATTAAAGTGATTTCTGGTTACTCTGATGTAATAGTTTTGCGTCACCCGGAAAATGGCGCTGCAGAAAAAGCCGCATCTGTGTCTAATGTGCCTATAATAAATGCTGGAGACGGTTTTAATGAACATCCTACTCAAGCCCTTTATGATTTATATACTATAGAAAAAGAATTGGGGAAAATTGATGGTTTAAAAATTGCCTTTCTGGCGGATTTACGTTATCAGCGCAATGTTCATTCTCTAATTCCAATCTTCACTTTATTTAAAAATCTACAGCTTTATTTTATCGGCCCAAAAGAATTGGCTTTGCCCCAAATTTACAAAGACCAATTAATCCGAGCCAGAATAAAATTTAAAGAGCTGGAAAATGTTGATGAAATTTTACCGAACATAGATGTTTTATACGTTGCCAGAGTTTTTAAAGAAAGGTTTAGCGATGAAACCGAGTATGAGCGTCTGAAAAAATCTTTTTTTGTAGATAAAAATACTTTGGCAAAAATGAAAAAAAATTCCATCATTTTGCACGTTATGCCTCGTATTTTTGAGATTGATAAAGAGGTGGATGCTGATCCCCGCGCTGCTTATTTCCGCCAAGCCAAAAATGGTCTTTATGTCCGCATGGCATTACTTTTATATGCCCTAGGGTTATAACTAAAATTCCTTTAGTATATCATATATGATAGATTAAGAAGTTATGATTTTACTACTGACTCTCTAGAAACACAAAGATTTTCTCGTTAGTTAATACATTCTCCGCATGCATACGGGCGCGCTCGGGGTCTGCGTCTTTGTAGTGCTCTAATATTTTGGCTACTTCTTTGGCCACTTCTTCTTCATCAGCAATTATTTTTTCAACTTTAGATATTTCATTTAATATAAGGCTGAGTTTGGCTTTCTTTTCAGCATCAGTCTTGAATTCTTTTCTCAAATCTTCTATTGTTTTATTTAAATGTTTTAAATAATCTTCAAACTTCAACCCCATTTGTGTGATGTCCGATTCCATTCGGTATAAAATTTTATCTAATTCAATTTCAACTAAAATCTCCGGCAGTTCCATTTCGCTATTATCCATTATTTTTTCAATGATTTTTAACCGGGTTTTTTCCCCGACGCTTGCGGTTGGGGCTCCGACCCCTTCGGGCGTCGGAGCTTCGTTGATTTCCCCTTTTTCTTCCGGAACAATTTGAGCAATTATTTTTTTAGCAATATCTTTATAGTCGGGGAGTTTGATTTTTGGCAACACGGCAGTCTTAATTTTAAATCCTAGGGGATTTTTACGGGCCAATTTGGTGATAGAAATTTCCGGTCGGCTGATAGCATCAATTTTCTCGCCTTCTAGTATTTTAGGATAATGTTCCGCTAGCACGAGCTCCGCCATCTTTTCCAAGATGCGGATTTCCGGAACTTTGGAAATGAGAACACTTTCTGGTATTTTGCCTTTCCTAAATCCATCTAATTCGAAGTTTTCGCCAATTTTTTTTAATGCTGTCGCGAAATAACTTTCAAAAACTTCAGTTTCCAGCTCTCCCTCAATTTCCACCTCGCTTTTCGGTAATTTCGTGACTTTTACTTTCATTACTCCACGCTATCTATTATACTAGCGCCGATGTCAATGTCTGTCGTATTAATTTCTGCCTCTAGCGTGTTTAGCCCGTCAGAATCTTCCGTCGTGACGGCCTCGGGTTCAGTCGGAATTTCTTGCATCTTATTTGACTGCCATATATATATGCCGCCAATAACCAGGATAATGATTATTATTATTAAGCCAACTAATGCTCCGTTTGATTTTTTTTCTGGTTCCATAGTTTTTCTTAAATTTATAATGTTATCGCCTCCACTTTTGTCTTCAATGCGTCTTTTAGTGATTTAATTGCATCGTTGAGCGCCCGATGAGCTTCTTTTATAAGAGTTTGTATGTTTTGCGTTAGTGTTCTTAATGCAGTTTTGTTTTCTTGGGTAAGCTCGTCAATTGAGACAGAAAGCAAAGCATTAGCTTCCGCTATTTTTGCCTTAGCTTCATTCATTTTTGTTTCCGCTGTTGCTACTAGACTTTTAGCGTTTGTAACATCTACTCCTTTTGCTTCTAATTTAATTATATGGTCATTAACTCTATCTTTTAGATTATTCATTCTTTCAACCGCTCTGTCAAATCTTTCCAACGCTTTTTCCCGCCCAACGACTCTTGCCTCTTTTATCTTTGCCTTGATTGTGTCTTTTTCTTCCTTAATTTTAGCTCTTAAATCTTCTATTTTCTGCTTTGTCTCTTCTCGCACAGCTTTAATCTCTTTTTTCACCTCTTCTCTCTTTGCTTCTATCTCTTTTTTCACTTCTTTTCTTTTTTGATCTATCGTAGCTCGTACTTCGTCTCGCTTATCCTTCATTTCCGTTCGAACCTTTTCTCTTTCTGTTCTTAATTCTAATCTTTTTGCTTCATCTTCTGCTCTTACTACAGTACTTATAGAAAGTGCCATCACTAAAACAATAAACAAACCCAAATATTTTTTCATAGTTTTCTTTATTAGATTAATAATTCAACTTGCTTGGAAATTATATCAAAAAGGCCACAAGAAGCAAGGCAACTATATTTAATACTTTAATCATTGGATTAATCGCAGGGCCGGCGGTGTCTTTATAGGGGTCGCCGACGGTGTCGCCGGTGATGGCTGCTTTATGAGCATCTCCTCCTTTACCGCCATGGTTTCCTTCCTCAATGTGTTTTTTCGCATTATCCCAAGCGCCCCCGCCAGAAGTCATTGATATAGCTACAAAAAGTCCGGTGACGATTGAACCTACCAGCGCCCCCCCTAATGCGACTGGTCCTAGAATAAAGCCAATAAAGATTGGAGCAAAAATTGGTATTAAGGCTGGCACAATCATTTGTTTAATCGCGCTTCCAGTTACGATGTCAACACATTTACCGTATTCTGGCTTACCACTGCCATCCATAATTCCTTTTATTTCTCTAAATTGTCGGCGCACTTCCTCTACAACTTTTCCTGCAGTTTTTCCTACCGCTTCCATACAAAGTGCTCCGAAATAATAAGGCAGAAGTCCACCCAAGAAAAGCCCTACGATAAGTTTCGGATCCTCCAGGGTGAAATTAAGATGCACCCCAGCATTTGCAAATTCTTGTGTATAAGAAGTAAACAAAACCAGAGCAGCCAGACCGGCTGAACCTATAGCGTAGCCTTTAGTGACCGCTTTGGTAATGTTACCGACCGCATCTAGGCTATCGGTGGTGGCTCTCACTTCCGGAGAAAGATTAGCCATCTCTGCAATGCCCCCGGCATTGTCGGTGATCGGTCCATAAGCATCAATCGCTATAATAATACCCGCCATTGAAAGCATAGACATAGCTGCGATTGCGATACCGTAGAGTCCGGCAAAATTATAGGAAGAAAGAATTCCGAGCGTGATAACAATCACGGGCCAAGCGGTTGATTTCATTGAAATTGCAAGCCCTTGAATTATATTTGTGCCATGTCCAGAGACTGAAGCGCTGGCGATAGATTTGACAGGAGCATATTTTGAAGAAGTGAAATATTCTGTGATCACTACTAGCAAAGCAGTGACGACGAGCCCGACCAAAGATGCGTAGAAAAGATTTGCAACACTGTAAAGTCCATTATCTCCCATAAGCATTTTAGTAATAGGATAAAAAACAATTGCTGAAATCACGCCAGTGGCCGCCAGGCCTTTGTAGAGTGCATTCATTATATTTTCGTTTTGCCCTAAACGTACGAAATAAGTGCCTACGATTGATGCGAGAGCTGCAGCGGCGCCCAGTACTAAAGGGAAAATAAGGGCGTTTTTTGAACCAGCGAAAGTCAGCGATCCCAAAAACATTGTCGCGATAGAAGTGACAGCATAAGTTTCAAAAAGATCAGCTGCCATACCGGCGCAGTCCCCGACATTGTCCCCGACATTGTCGGCAATAACTGCCGGATTCCTTGGATCATCTTCAGGGATGCCAGCTTCTAATTTTCCGACCAGATCAGCTCCTACATCGGCTGCCTTAGTAAAAATACCTCCGCCTAAACGAGCAAAAATTGATATCAAAGATCCCCCAAAACCAAAACCAATAAGCGCTTTCACATCATTGGTCAAAATGAAGAACACGGTGACACCAAGGAGAGAAAGTCCAACCACCAGAAGCCCGGTTACTGAACCGCCGTCAAAAGCAATCGCCAAAGCTTTCTTGAGTCCTATCGTCGCAGCTTGTGCAGTACGTACATTTGCACGCACTGATACATTCATTCCAATATATCCGGCTAAAGCCGAAAGAATTGCGCCAAGAATAAAACCAAAAGCCGTTGCCCAGCCTAATTTTGGCGCAAGACCGATAAGCAAAAATAATACGACTGCTATTACGGCAATTGTCTTATATTGCCTGTTTAGATAGGCTTTTGCGCCTTCCTGTATAGCTTTTGCGATAGATTGCATTTTTTCGTTGCCCGCACTTTTTTTAAGAATTTTTTTGGCAACGATTAGGCCATATGCGATAGAAATGATAGAGCTAATAATTACAAACAATAAAAATTTACTCATTTTTTACTTATTTTATTAATAATAAAAATTTACTCTTTATTATAATTCTATTCTTCGCTTTTTTCAACCATTTCTTCAGTTTCCGCGGAAACCACTTCTTTCCCGTCACCCTTAATGTCTATTCTCCATCCAGTCAATTTTGCCGCTAAACGCACATTTTGTCCGCCTTTGCCGATAGCCAGCGATAATTGGTCGTTAGCCACTTCTACCGTGGCTTTATGTTCTTTTTCATCTACGGCAATAGAAATAACCTTTGCCGGAGAGATGGAATTGGCAACAAAGACTTTCGGGTCCTCGGACCAAGGAATGATGTCAATTTTTTCTCCGGACAGCTCTTGCGTAATAGTGTTTACCCGGGTTCCTTTTTGTCCGACGCATGAGCCGACTGGGTCAATATGCTCATCGTTTGAATATACTGCTATTTTAGAACGGGCGCCGGCTTCTCTGGCCGTAGACTTTATTTCAACAATCCCATTTTTAATTTCTGGCGCTTCCACGGCAAAAAGTTTCTCTATAAATTTTGGGTGGGTGCGGGAAAGGCGCAGATTGATGCCTCGGGGAGTGTCCTCCACGGAGTAGAGATAAGCTCGCACCCGTTGTCCCCTCTGGAAAAATTCTCCCGGGATTTGTTCTTCAGCCGGCAGTATGCCGGTGGCGCGGTTGAAATCAATGTAAACATTTCCTCTTTCAACTTTTTGCACTATCCCTCCGATTATTTCTCCTTCTTTGGTTCCGTATTCATCAATAATAGATGTGCGTTCAGCTTCACGAATCTTTTGTATTATGACTTGCTTGGCAGTCTGAGCGGCGATGCGTCCGTAATCTTCTTTTGCCTCCAATGGGAAAATCATCTCATCATTTAATTCCACCCCCTTTTTTATTTTCTTCGCATCTTCCAGCATCAGGTGATGCTCTACATTAAAGTGCACTCGTTCATCCGCAGTATCTTTTAGAGAGTATTCACCCCCTCCCTGCCCGTCCGGCAGGCGGGCTTTCTCCTCCCTTTTTTCAGGAGGGTTATTAAGGGGGAGGTTGGGTGGGGGTATTATCGCAATACTTTCATCAACCACGATTTTTACTTGGAAGAAATTTGTTTTACCGGTCTCCAGGTCAAACTTGGCCCGGATAATCTGCCCTTTTTTGCCGTAATCTTTTTTATAAGCCGCCGCCATTGCCTGCTCGATCGCGTCTAATATTTTTTCCTTTGGAATTTTCCTCTCCTCTTCTAGTTGCTCCAAGGCTGATTTGAATGTCTTTAGGTCTAACATAAAATTATTTTATTAAGTTTTTAAAAACAAAAGCCCTGTTGCGACAGGACTTATATGCAGTGTATAGTATCATAAGACTTATTTAAACGCAATAGTTAATAACTAAATGAAAAAAATCAGCATAATTTCACTCATTGTTTTACTAGCTGCATTAGGATATATTTTTTACCGGACTTTTCTCAATAATATATCTCCGGCTATTACGGTAATTATAAATGACGAGGGATTCTCTCCTGACAAGATTACTGTTTCAAGAGGCACCACGGTAAAATGGGTTAATCAAGGCGAGCGTCCGCATTGGCCGGCTTCAAATTTTCATCCGACACATACTCTTTACCCTGAAGGAGGCGGATGTATTGGCAGTCAACTTGATGCTTGCAAAGGGCTTTCAAAAGGAGAATCTTATTCTTTTAAATTTGATATTCTAGGGAAGTGGTCAATGCATGATCATTTATTCCCCAGCCTTTTGATGATAGTAGAAGTTTTGGACAAAAAAGATTCTCAGGCGGAAGATATTTTTGTTTATAATAAAAATACTTCTGTGGAAAATTTCAAGAAGTTTGATTACGATGAACAGTTGGATTTCATTAGATCTATGAGTCAGGACAATCCAGGCAAAGCCTGGTCTTATGTAAAAGAAGCTTTTATGATAAATGGTCAAGTGGTTGGCAATGCTCATGAGTTTGCCCATATAATCGGCAATGAATCTTATAGAAAATCAGGGTTGGGTGGTGTAAAAATTTGCGATAGCACTTTTGCTTTTGGTTGTTTTCACGGGGTAACCGAAATGATGCTCTTACAAAAAGGTCTAAAAAGCATTAAATCGATAGAGAAGGGATGCTTAGAAATTTTTCCGCCGGATAAGTCACAGGACTATACCGGTTGTATTCATGGAACAGGCCATGGAGTTTATAGTTTTGAAGGAGGGGACATGAAAAAGGCTCTCGTTGATTGCGATGTTATCAGCGAGCCGTACAGGCAGTATTGTTATGACGGGGTATTTATGGAGAATTCTTCTGCATCGGAAAATAAAATATTTGATGATAAAAATCCATGGGAATTTTGCACTGAATTAGATGAGCGTTATCATCGTAATTGCGCCAGATATCAAAGCCAGATTTTTTTGGGGACTCCCAGCCTACAGAACCCCTTGAGATTAGTTGGCGAGAATTGCTCAAAAGGCCCTTCTGTTTTGCTGCGCGAAACTTGCTATCAAAGTCTTGGTTTTTATGTGGCCCAAAGTTCGCTTGGCAACCTTGAAAACATTTTGGAAAAGTGTAATGATATGCCCGATAAAGAGGGAGTGGAGATATGTATCACAGGTGGAGCAATAGAGAGTGTTTTCCAAAAGTATGCCGGTTTTGAAGATTCCGCCAATAGACTTTGCAAAAGTTTAACCGAACCAAGGCGGTCAATGTGTTTGAATAGTATTAAGAATATGCTCAGCCCAAATGCCAAAAATTAAGACTTCACACTTATTAAGAATTTTTATCCTTTTGCTTTTTGTTCTATTGATTTCCGGCAGCGGAGATTCTACTGATTCTATTGAAAATACAGCAACCACTATTTATAATTATTGTCTGGAGAACGCAAGTCTCTCCAAAGGTAAAGAAAATTGTTATGCAGAAGAATTCAAAAAGCTTGGAGAGCAAAAAGGGGACGTTTTTAGTTTTAAAGTTTTAGATAATTTGCAAAAAATTGATCCTGATGCTATAGGCTGTCATTTGATTGCTCATGGGATCGGTACTGGTTCATATAAAAGAGAACCAAATAATTGGCGTATTTTGATACAAAATATAAATAGTAGCTGCAGCTACGGAGCTCCTCACGGAGTACTCGAGAGCTACATAAACAATTTGCCTGATAAGAGCCTTAAAAGAGATGTAATTCCCACTATCTGCGGTGAGGCTCCGCGGGCTGATTGCAACCATATCATTGGGCATTTGCTTTTAGTTCAAACGGATGCCGATGTTGGCAAAGCTCTTGATTTATGTGAAGTTTTTACTGATACTAGGCAGAACGATTTTTGCATATCGGGAGTGTTTATGGAGTATCAGACGGCGCTCAATTTAGTCGCGCATGATTTGGTTCCAGAGTCCTGGCTTAATTGGCCGCCTAGATTGGGCGAATTGGAAAAATTATGCCGTTCTTATGATGGCAAATATGCCGAAGGATGCTGGGAGGAGATAGTGCATGTGGCTTTAGTTAAATTTCATAATGACCCGAAAACAATTTTTGACTTTTGCAGCACGGCCCAAGTGTCGAATGGCGCCAAAAGATGCAAGAGGCATTCAATCGGGATAATCGGCGCGTCTAGGAATTTTAATCTGGTTAGTCTTAAATCAATTTGTTCTATTCCCCAAAAAGATGACCCAAATTTTGAAAAAGAATGTTATCCGGCGTTAATTTCCAGCGCACTGTCTACTATACCTTCCGCCCTGCCAGAAGCCATTTCTTTTTGTGAAAGTTTAGATATAGAATTTAAACAATCTTGTCTTTCCATGATAGAATCTTGGAAGGTAGGCTCATACATCAGAAGCAATGATTAATAAATATGAAAATCTAGAGAGGCCGGTTTTGATTATCGGGATTATTATTATCTCTTTGCTTTTATCTTTTAAATTTGGAATTTTATCACCGGGGAAAGCCTTTCAAAAAAATAATTCTCCAAGCGCAGAAATCACGGGGATTCAAGCTACGCAAAATCTGGATGAACAAGTTAAATTATACACAAAACTGATCGAAAGAGTTGGACCCCAACAAGCGCAAGAAGACCTTTTTAAGTCAGGATTGCCTTTTACCGGACAGACACATCTTTTAAATCATACCGTTGGGGATTATTTATATTTAAAATACGGCTCAGCCGGACTTCTGCAATGCCAGGATTATTTTCTCTCCTCCTGTTATCATGGTTTTATTTTACACGCGATAGGGGACGGCGGTATGCCTAAAGTGGCCGAGGCTTTTGGTTATTGTCGTAAAGAAGGCCCGACCGTATATTCTCAATGCGCTCACGCTATGGGCCACGGATTTTTGGCGAATGTAGGTTATAAAAATTTAGTACAAGCTCTAAAAACTTGCGATGAAGCCGTAAATACTATGCCGGGTTTTCCGGCCTTCAATTGTTATGATGGTGTCTTTATGGAAAACATTTGGGCGGTTCATGACGGAGAGCCAAGTCCCGACAGATGGGTCAAACAAAGTGATATGGAGTACCCCTGCAATGACAAGAGAATTGATGATAAATATCTGCTTGGTTGCTGGTCCAATCAGCCTTCTTTGGTTTATCAATTTTACAAAGGCGACGTAAAAAAAGTAGCTGACGTCTGCTTGGGAGTAAAAAAGCCGGAATTCCAGCAAATGTGTTTTGACGGCCTGGCTCGGCAGATTCACCCATTAACCAAAGGGGAGGTTTCCAAAACATTTGAATTGTGCAATTTGATGCCCAGTTTGAAGTGGAATAATTATTGCGTGTCCGTCAATGCCGGGTCAAGTTATGCTGTGGGGGACAGGAGCACTCCTTTTGAAATATGCGCCAATATTAATGGGGGCGGTTTACCCGCCTCTGGCGGCGCCGAAGGCGACCAGGGAAAACAGGATTGTTATAGCCGGATATTTTCTACTATCAGGGCGTATGCCAAGCTAGAAGAAGACATAAAAAAACTCTGCTCAAAAATTTCTGAAACAGAATGGCGAAAGAAATGCGAAGAAATTCTTAAAACATAATTTTTCGCGGGGTTTCGAGCGCGACGGCGCGAGAACTTCAAGATTTTTTAAGCTTCAAAAAATCCGTACCAAAGAAAAATTGATGTTTTAAGAATTTTTTTACTACGGGGTTATCGGCACGATGCTCCACTTGCCGTCGTTTAGGCCGTTGCCATTTACTTCTCCCGGCTTTTTGTCTCCGATATAATAGTATACCGGTTTCTCTCCATAGGCGTATGTGGCCCAACGGTCAGCGCTTTCTGGTATAACATTCATTCTTTTTGATAGGGTGTCAGTAAAAGATGCCACATCTTTATTGTCATATATAAACGGCGGCCATTTTTGTGAACAATCACCTACACAACTACTTTGTAGTTTTTTATCATCCGCGAATACATACAGCGTCATCCCTGTTGTGTCTGTCAGATACTCTCCAAGCGTTTCTGATTTTACCGAGCCGACAATCGGACCGGCAACTAAATTAAGATTGGTACTCTCGTTTCCGCCCCCTGCGCCATTTTCCGCTCTAGGCGTTTTATTCAAGTAAAATATTACTCCGCCAATTAAGACTAAAACTATTACAAACGCGCTGATTATATTTCTGTTTTCCATACTAGTGAATTTTTAATTTGTTAAATTTTTCGACTTGTATAAATAATCTTTTACTCTTGTTATATAATAATGCATATCTTATACTCTTGGCAAGTGGGGCTATGGACAGGGTAGTGAATTTTCTAAAGGTTGGATTTTGACTCAAGCTTACTCACACGTTTGGCTAAACTTGCAAATTCACTGTAATCCACTTTTTGTTTTAAATCGGCTTTTATGACAGAAATATCATCTTTAATTATACTTACATCTTCTTTCAAAACTGCAACATCTTCCATAAGAGAACCAATCATTTCGCTATGGGAGTCAAGTTTTCTATTTATGATGTGAAAGTTTTCATTGATTGCTTTTAAATTTTCGTTATGTATTTCCGATAGCGCGCCTAAATACCGTTTCATATCACTCCCTGAATATGTTCCTGATTTTTTGTTTTCTATTTTCCTTTTTGTTTTCTTCATACCATCTAAATATAGCAAATTAATTCTAAAAAGCAACAAAAAGGCAATACAAGCCGAAAAGTCAAAAGACCCTTTATTTACAACGCATAACACTGATTGACAAATGGGCTTTTTAGGAGTATAATGGCGACAAACAGTAATTGTACACCCTTTTTTGTCCTTCGTAAATTCGTAACTTGCCTTCAAGGAGGCAGCCATGCGTATGCGCACATCGTTGTTCATCGTCGCATTGGCGCCGGCAATGGTTGCCAGCGCTTGCAGTAGGGGAGGTCCCGATGTCGGACCGACCCCAATCGTACCGCCTGTCGTCGTGTCCCCAACCGGACCGACACTCGTGAGGGTGGAAGGTTCGGCGGAGGTGACGAGACTCGTCATGGGCGGGCAGTGCCGCCAGACGAGGTTGACCGCCGTTTACTCCGACGAAAGTCGGGTGGACGTGACCGAGGCCGGGAGAGACTGGCTCTCATCGGCTTCCGCTGTGGAAGTCAGCCCGAGCGGGATGGCGTGCCCCAGAGCGCCTGGCCGCGCAAGTGTCAGCGGGGCGTACGAAGGGAGAACCGCTGTGGTCGACTTTACAGTTGTGGAGTCGACAGTGACGACTCCGCCGACAGTTGACATAAAAGCCGATGGTTCTGACGGTCCGATTGCCGTTAATTACGGCTCGAACGTCAGCATCACTTGGTCGTCAACAAATGCAGAGGCCTGTAACATTAACGGGACGCCGGTTAGTACCAGCGGCGCCTCGGGCGATGTCCTGACCTCAAGCCGGACTTACAAGTTCGGCTGTACTGGTCTTGGCGGATCGGCCTCGGATTCGGTGACGGTGAATGTAAATCCGCCACCACTACCACCCACGACCGCGTCGATCACCCCTTCCACTGGGTCAACTGGCGGCGGCACGCCTGTAACGATTACCGGCACCGGCTTTCGGCCGGGCGCGACCGTGACGTTTGGTGTCGTCGCGGCAAATGGTGTCGTCGTGGTGAGTGCCACGCGCATCACCGCACTGGCTCCGGCCCACGCGGCTGGGACCGTGGATGTCGTTGTGACCAACCCGGATGGCCAAAGTGCCAGGTTGAGTGGAGCGTACACGTACGCCCCACCACCACCTACGACCGCATCGCTCCGCTGCACAGTCTCGAGCAGTAGTGGTCAACGCATCGGCGGCGCGAAGGTTACAGTGTTAGATGGGCCCAACACGGGGCAGTTTGTCCTGGCGAATGGTAACGGCGAGTGTCAATTTGACTCGCTGGCCATCGGCAACGTGAACTTCAGTGCTACCGCAAGCGGGTTCACTGAAGACCGTCGCGGCACGTACGTCAACGGGAACACGTTGGACTTCGTGCTGACGCCGGCCAACTACGCCGGGACCTGGGTCGGGAACGGTACGGGATTAGCCTCGGACGGGAGCCCGGTCTCGGTTGAGATTGAACTCCATGTTGTCGGGGAAGTTGGAAATTTTGCAATTGACCTCTGGAAGGTCAGTTACAGATTCCGCGATCTCACGCCGCCGCGACCGAACTGGTGTTACCGCAATTCTCCCTTCACGGATAGAGTACGAGTCCCTGTCGTCGAAAACTCGTTCTCGCAAACCATGGGTCAGATGGATGTGTTTACCTATACCCCAACGGCTTTGAAGGGAACGTTCCCGTCGGCTAACAACATTAAGGGAGAGGTGACACTAGTGAGAACTTCTTATGGCGGTTATAGAGAGTGTCCGGTCTCCGCTACCGTTTCGTGGAGCGGAACGAAACGGTAAGCACGCCTTTTGTTTGGATGGTTCAACGGCCTGGCCCGAGTGGTCAGGCCGTTTTTTATTTTGCCTCGGCGTGGAGAAGCACAGCGACCCAATTTCCGTTGGTAATATTGTGACCTTTGACGTCACCGGTATTCCGGTCGTTTCTGTAGTAGAAAAGCGGCCAGCCTAGGTAGGTATATTGGTGGATGTTGTTTGGCAGCCAGACCGTGCTTACTTGGCTCAAAATCGGGTCAGTTTTATCTAAAGGTATATCTGGATTGACAAGGTAAGGTATCCAGTCGTCAAGGCAGTCGCTTCTAAGCGTCGAGTCAGGGCACCGGTCCAACGAAATATATAAAGTACGGCCGTACGGGTCCGTCAGGTGTGTCTGATATCGGCCCAGTTTCGGATTTGTTCTCGCTTCTACCACGGGTCCTCGGGAAGGCGTGTTTGATAAGACAAGGGGGTATTCGTCCCTGGACGAATACAAAATCCAAAAGGCAGTTGCCGCCCCCGCCGCGATTATCAGTAAAGCGACCGTTTTTTTATTTATCTTCATATCCTCATTTTATTCCAGTTGCCGTTATTAGGAAACAAGAAGATGTGGATAACTAAATTAGCGCGTTTGTTTCTTGATTGTGTATAATGTCTACATATGCTTAAGTTGCGATTTTTGTTTCTTGTATTGATCTGGGTGTTCGCTGTTGTTATTCTTACAACCGATTTTGTCGTGGCTGACGAAGTATGTGTTGAGAGTTGTGTAGAAGAGCATTATGAATGCCAGAGTAGAGATGCTAATGGTCAGTCCAACTGTGAGTGGAAGTGTACAGACATACGGTCTTACTGCGGCGGCAGTCCCAGTGAAAAAAGTTCAGGCGGCGGCGGAGGTGGCAATGAATGCAGGAGTGGCAGCGACTGTGGTAATTCTGGAGATGCGGTATACGATTCCACCGGTCATTTTTGCGGCAATTGTACTCCAGAGTGTGACAATGGTAATTGCACCAGCTGCGGCTGCGGCTCTGGCGGAAGTGACGACTATAGTTATCAATATCAATATCAATATCAATATCAATATCAATATCAATATCAATATCAATATCAAT
>CAZYBS010000001.1:0-64545 GCA_964645245.1 uncultured Candidatus Saccharibacteria bacterium | reverse complement strand
ACCAATACCAGTACCAATATCAGACCCCTGCGCCTGTTATCAACGGCGGCTGGAGCGCTTGGAGCAGCTGCAGCGTGACGGCCTGCGGCAGTACCGGAACCCAAACCCGCACTTGCACCAATCCGCCTCCTTCCGGCGGAGGAGCTAATTGTTCTGGCTCATCTTCTCAATCTTGCAGTACGCCTGCTTGTACAACCACAAGCATTAGCGTTAATCCGACAACAATCTACACCGGCGGCTCAACAACGCTTAGTTGGTCTTCAACCAGCGCGACTTCCTGTACTGGCACAAACTTTAATACCGGCGGGGCTACATCCGGCAGCATCAGTGTCAGTCCAGTTTCCTCGACTACTTACACCGTAACCTGCAATGGCGTATCAGCTTCAACCAGCGCAGCGACCGTGACGGTCAAGAAAAAACCATTCTTTATAGAAGATTAAGGCCTCACCCTTCGCCCCTCTCCTTAATAAGGAGAGGGGTTGGGGAGAGGTGTCCCCCTGATAAGGGGGATTTAGGGGGTTATGATATTTTTTGCTACAATATAGTTGATGGTAATCGATGAGGAACAGTTAAAGAAATTTATTTTAGAATCCGGGCTCATAAATCGTCCGGACTTTGACTCTGCGGTAAAAAAAGCTAAAGAAAAAAAACAAAAGTTTGGAAATATTCTGCTTTCCGAGGGGAAAATATCGGAAACTGATTTAAAGCGGATGGAAGCTTTTGTTCTGGGGATACCATTTATCAGTTTAACTAATCAGAAAATTGATTTCTCCGTGCTTTCTCTCATTCCGGAGCCGATTGCGCGCAATTACAATATCGTTGCCTACAAAAAAAGTGAGAATAGCTTGGAAGTGGCAATGCTGGATGTTGATGACCTGCCGGTGATTGATTTTATCAAGAAGCGTTCCGGGCTTAAAATTTTACCTCGGCTGACCGATACTTCTTCAGTCAAGTCTGTGCTGGTGCAGTACCGGCAAAGCCTCAAAGCTGAGTTTCAAGATATTATCCAAAAAGAATCTACCGCGCTAGAAGCCGCCTCCAGTGAAGACGGTGAGAAAATGTCTGAAAAGTCTGAAGTGGAACTGAAGCAAATGGCCGAGGATTTGCCGGTGGTAAAAATAGTTGACTCTCTGATTATTCACGCCATTTTGCAAAATGCATCCGATATTCACATTGAACCCGGGGAAAAAGAGCTGACGGTGCGCTACCGGATAGATGGCATCTTGCATGATGCCATGGTCTTGGACAAGAATGCCGGAGCCGGCATAACCGCCCGCATCAAGGTGTTGGCAAATTTGAAACTGGATGAAAAAAGACTGCCCCAGGACGGCCGATTCAAAAAAGAGCAGGACGGAGAAAAAATTTCTTTTCGTGTCTCCACCTTGCCGACTTTCTTCGGGGAAAAAACGGTTATGAGAATTTTAAAGGAAGATACGCACGGATTCTCCTTGGAAACTCTTGGTTTTCATGGTGAAGGGCTGGAGAGAATATATGCTTCATTAAAGCAAAAAACAGGAATGGTGCTGGCGACGGGGCCCACCGGCAGTGGAAAAACCACCACCCTCTATACGATGCTTGATATTTTGAATAAGCCGGAGGTCAATATTTCCACCGTGGAAGACCCGATTGAATACCAAATGCCCAGAGTCAATCAAACACAGGTAAAGCCGGAGATAGGATTGTCTTTCGCTAATGGATTGCGTTCACTGCTGCGCCAGGATCCGGATATAATAATGGTCGGGGAGATTCGGGACAGCGAGACAGCCGGACTGGCAGTCAATGCTTCGCTGACTGGCCATTTAGTTCTCTCCACCATTCATACCAATTCTGCCGCCGGCGCAATACCGAGACTGATCGATATGGGTGTTGAGCCCTTTTTGATAACTGCCACAGTCAAAACGATTATCGCGCAAAGATTGGTGCGCAAACTTGTTCCCAATAAAGAAAAATACTTCTTGTCGGAAGTTGAAATGAAGAATCTGGCTAAGATTGTTGATTTGGACAGGATGCTCTCTTTATTAAAAACGGAAAACATCATCGGCCTGAATGATACTTGGGATAAAATTCCTTTTTATAAACCAGTAAGAATTAGTGAGTTTGAAGATGGCTATTCAAGCCGTATTGGCATGCATGAAGTGTTGAAGATTACGCCTACGATAAAAGAAATGATTATAAAAGGAAGTTCGCAGGATGATATAGAAACACAAGCGAAAAAGGAGGGAATGATGACGATGCTGGAAGACGGAGTTTATCAAGCGGTCTTGGGTATAACCACGCTGGAGGAGGTATTCCGCGTTGTTTCCGAATAGTTTATTCAATTCAGGTATACAAATTTTTATAAATAATGCAAGGGATTTTATTTATAAAAATTTGTATACCTTCATAAAAACAAAGATGCTATTTTCTTACAGAGCAAGATCAAAAACAGGAGAAATTTCAGAAGGGGTGCTAGATGCCTTGGATCGTCTTTCTCTGGCTCGCGACTTGAGGGGTCGCGGGTATATTCCCGTATCAATCCAAGAGCAGAATGAGAGTTTTTTTGACAGAATGTCCGTATTGGCCGTCATGTTTTCAAAAGTCAGCGTCAGTGAGCAGATTATTTTAACCAGAAATTTAAGCGGCATGCTGCGAGCCGGGCTGTCGCTTTTTCGAGCGTTATCAGTTTTAAAAAAGCAGACAAAAAATCCCGCACTCGGCAAGATTTTAACATCTCTTTCCAATAACATAAATTCCGGAGAGACATTGTCTTCGGGACTTTCAAAATTCCCGAATATTTTTTCAAAACTTTTTGTGTCAATGACGCGCTCCGGCGAGGAGTCCGGCAACCTGGCCGGCGCGCTTTCTGATGTCGGGATGAATTTAGAGAAATCGCATTCTTTGACCAAGAAAATACGCGGAGCGCTTATTTATCCGGGAGTGATTCTGTCCGCGATGGTGGTGATTGGTGTTTTAATGTTTGCTTTTGTGGTACCGACCTTGGCTAACACTTTCAAAGAGCTCGGCGTTGTTTTACCGGCTTCCACCCGCCTGCTTATTTTTATCGGTAACTTTTTCTCCAATAATTTAATACTGACCTTCCTGATTATAATCGGCGTAGGCTTCGGCCTTTACTGGCTTTTGGGTGCTAGATTTATGGCGAAGTATATTGATTTCCTGGTCGTCCGGCTTCCATTTATCGGTAATTTGGCCAAAGAGTTGAATACCGCCCGCACTGCCCGCACCATGTCTTCGCTTTTATCTTCCGGCGTTTCCATCATCCGGGCGGTTGAAATTACGGAAGATGTGGTCCAAAATATTTACTACAAAAAAGTCCTAGCGGATGCTAGAGCCGCGGTAGAAAAAGGGGCTCCGTTTTCCCAGACTTTTGTAGACAACGATAATCTTTATCCAATAATGATGTCGGAAATGATACAGGTCGGAGAAGAAACCGGAAAATTGTCAGATATGTTGCTGCAAATCGCTTTATTTTATGAAGAAGAAGTTGAAAATAAAACTAAAAATCTTTCCACCATTATTGAGCCCCTCTTAATGATTGTCATCGGCTCCGGGGTTGGGTTCTTTGCTATTTCCATGATTTCACCGCTTTATTCCATTTTAGGCAACATAGAGTAGATAGCGCCTTAGGCCCTAGATAGGGCCTAAGGCGCTATCTACTAAAAATATTATGAAAAACTTTTACAACAGAGGAATAACCGTTATAGAACTGCTGGTACTGGCGGCGGCAATTGGCTTGATAATCTTGATTGTCCTTCCGCAATTTTCAAAAATCAAAGAGAACCAAGTACTGAAAAGCGGAGTTCAAGATACGTTATCATCTATAAACAAGGCGCGTGGCAAGACGCTTTCTTCTCTCAATTCTTCGGAGTATGGAGTGCACTTTCAGTCCGACAAAATTATAATTTTTAAAGGCAAAGTTTTTTCTGCGTCGGCCACGGACAACGAAACAGTAAATATCATAACACCCGCCAGTATTGCAAACGTTACACTGGGCGGTGTCAGCGGGACATCCGGCGATATTTATTTTAATCGTCTTTCGGGGTCCCCCAGTGCTACTGGTACCATAACGATTTCCACTGCCTCTTATTCCAAAATTATTACAATTTCTGCTACGGGTGTTGCTAGCGTGAATTAAATCAAATGAAAAAAGGTTTTATGACAATAGAAATATTAGTGGCAGCTTCTATTATTACTGTTTCAATTTTAGCCGCGATGGCGGTTGCTCAAAAATCTGTTTATGTTTCTCGCCAGGCTTTTCATGCAAGCCAAGTGGCATTCCTGCTGGAAGAAGGGGCCGAAGCAGTTCGGATACTTCGAGATAATGCCTGGAGTAATATTTCTTCTTTAAACTCGGGTACAAATTATTATCCGGCATTTTCTGGCGGTACTTGGATTTTATCATCTACCGCCAATACGGTGGGAATTTTTACGCGCACAGTCGTCATAGCGAGTGTGAATCGTGATAATACTACAAAAGATATCGGGAGCATTGGCACGGACGACCCTGGAACAAAATTAGTCACTGTTACTGTATCCTGGCTGGAGGGCGGAATTACCATTACTAAAACCTTGCCATTTTATATAATAAATATTTTTCCCTAAATGAAAATTATGAAATTGAAAACTAAAAGTTATAAAAGAGGTTATGCCATTTTAGAGCTTCTTTTTTATATTGCCTTTTTTTCTGTTCTTTCTTTGGTAGTGATTAATGCAATGATTACAATGGCTAGGTCGTTTAGAGAAAATGCGATACAAATGGAGTTGATGCAAAATGGAGTCATCATGGAAAAAATATCTAGAGAGATTCGGCCGGCTTACGGAATAAATTCTATCAGTCTAAGTAATTTAAAGCTGAATACTAAAGACAATCTGGGCGCAGAAAAAACAGTCGAATTTTTACTTTCTGGTTCTAATCTGCAACTTTTAGAGAATAATATTCTTACCGGTAATTTAAATACGCCGAATATAGTGGTAACTGGTCTTACCTTTACGCAAATAACCACGGTGAAAGGCAAAGCCGTGAAAATATTACTAACTGTCAAATCTGTCAATGATGCATTAGGTCGCACACAAGATTTTTACGACACGATTGTTCTAAGAGGAAGCTATTAAAATGAAACAGAAAATAAAAAGAAAAGTTAATCATCAATCTGGCGCAGCGATGCTGATATCAGTTGTCTTTTTTATTTTTATTTCTTTGGCAATAATTTCCGGGCTGGTATCGTCCTCAGTGCGTGAGTTTAAAAACGCCCAGGTGAACCTGAATTCAAAAAAATCATATTTTCTGGCTGAGTCGGGAAGCGAGGATGCATTGTATCGGATAATAAATGGTATAACGATCGGGGGAAGTGAAAATTTGACTCTGGACTCTAATTCCGTTACGACCACCATTACCGATAACTTGGGGCAGAAAGGTATAACTTCTCTGGGTGATGTTTCAAGTTATCAGCGAAAAACGAATATTAAGCTTAAGACCGGTGTTGGCGCTTCTTTTAATTATGGCGTGCAAGTAGGACAAGGCGGACTAGAAATGACTAATAGCTCCAAAATAATCGGCAATGCTTATTCAGGCGGAAATATAATCGGCACCAATTCAGCCAGAATCCAAGGCGCAGCGATTGCTTCCGGACCAACCGGCATTATTGATGGTGTGGACATAACAGGTAATTCGGATTCATTTACTATACGGGGCAATTCTACCGTAGGAGGAAATGCTAAGCATTCAGTATTACAAAATACGACCGTCACCGGCAATGTCGTGGCTGACTCCATTTCCAACTGCACGATTGGGGGTACAGCTAAATATGATACCAGAGCAAGTTGCACTGTGACCGGAGCCATTACCACTCCCAATCCAGACGTTTTCGTTCCCGCGGATATTTTGCCTCTGCCAATCTCGGAAGCCCAAATTGATCTCTGGGAAGCCGAAGCCGTAGCCGGCGGCGTTGTCGGAACTCAAAATTATAGCAGTGGCACAAGAAATTTAGGTCCCAAAAAAATTAATGGCGATTTGCTTTTAAGCAATACAGCAGAGTTAACAGTCACCGGTACGCTTTGGGTTACGGGGGAGATAAGGCTCAGCAACAGCTCTATCCTACGCTTGTCTCCGTCATTTGGAGGCAATAGCGGGATGGTTCTGGCCGGTATTGATGAGGATTCCAATAATGGTTATATAGAAATTTCTAACAGCGCTCAACTCTTGGGTTCAGGCACAAGCGGTAGCTACATCATGTTGCTTTCTCAGAAAGAAGGAGTTGCTTCCGACGCGATTAGGATGAGCAATGGTGCCGGTGCCGCTATTTTATACGCCGGTGAAGGTAAAATTGAAGTTAATAATTCAGCGGCCTTGAAAGAGGTAACGGCTTATCTTTTACTTATTACCAATAACGCTATAGTGACCTACGAATCCGGATTGGCCAATACTAATTTCTCTTCCGGTCCTTCGGGTGGGTACGAGATAGACAGCTGGAAAGAAACAGAATAAAGCTTCTCTAAAGAGCTTAAATATAGGCGGGTTTTTTGGCTTGACAAAATGTGTCAAAAGGTGTATACTGCGAAAAGACATCTCGTCCCGCGTGATTCGACCACGGTGGTCATTGCGCGCTCACAATCACACACTTATCGGAGTTCAACCATGAAAAGGATGGCTTGTCTCGTCGTCGTGCTCATCGCTCTCGCCTCGCTCGTCGTCGCCACTGTCGCCTGCGGCGACGGCCCCACCACCGGCCCGACACCGACCGCTACCAAGGTCGTGAGGGTGGACGTGACGGGACTCCCTCCAAGCATCAATATGGAGCTCAACAACCTCGCCGGCGCGCGATGGTTCATCGGCCTGACAGCAATCAGACAAGATGGCGGCGACATCGGTGGCGACTCCTTGAGAGTTTCCAGCGACAACACGAGCGTTGTGGCGACATCCACAATGCCGGTCGACACGTTTTCGTCTGGTAGACAGGACCAAATCCATCAAACGATTGTATTGTTCTCGGTGGGTCCTGGAACTGCAATCGTGACAGTCTGGCATCCGTTAGATCCGGACCACAAGGTGTCGGCGGTTGTAACGGTCAAATAGCCTCGGTCGCACTCGGGCGGGGGTTTGCTGACACCCCGCCCGCCAAAGTCAAAATATATCGTCAGTCGCGACCATCGGGAAGACTCTGCTCTCTCGGTGGTTTTTTGATTCCAAAATACATTTTATTGAACAGTAAACAAATATGCTATACTTTTTACAATATGAAGAAAATTATCATCGGCAACTGGAAAATGAATCCCATATCTCTGAAAGACGCGGAGAAATTGTTTAGTGATGTGGCAAAGTATATTTCTGGTATTAAAAAAACTGCAAGAAAAACTGAAGTCGTAATTTGCCCCCCGTTTATTTATTTGGAAAAGTTAAAGAAATTCTCTAGAAAAATATCTTTGGGCGCGCAGGATGCTTTTTGGGGAGAGGTGGGTGCTTTTACAGGTGAAGTTTCAGGAGAGATGCTCTACAATATTGGCACCAGATATGTAATCTTGGGCCACTCCGAGAGGCGTGCCTTAGGAGAGAGTAATAACGAGGTGAATAAAAAAATCAGGGCATCGCTTTCGGCCGGATTGAGACCAATAGTCTGCGTCGGGGAAAATGTGCGTGATGAGAATCACAGTTATTTTAACTTAGTCAAAGTTCAGCTTGGAGAATGCTTAAATGGGATTTCTAAAAATTCAATTTCAAAAATTATTATCGCCTATGAGCCAATTTGGGCGATTTCCAGTACTCTTAATCGCCGAGATGCCACTCCGGCTGATTCTCTGGAAATGGCTATCTTTATTCGTAAAATTCTTTCTGATAAATTTGGCTTGGAAGCATCCAAAGTCAGAGTTATTTATGGCGGTTCGGCCAATGAAAAAGATGCGGAGGATTTTTTGGAAAATGGGGGTGTCGATGGATTATTACCCGGCCGCGCCAGCCTGGATGCGAAAAAATTCGTGGAAATTATTAAAATAGCGGAAAATATAGCAGGATAAAGTTTTTTCAGACTCCTGCTTCGCAACGTCGCCATTCAAAAACTTTATCCTGCTATTTTTATAAAAACACAGATGAAACTTAAAACATTACAAAATATAGACTTAAAAGAGAAAACTATTCTTTACCGCGCTCCTTATGATATTGATGTGAAACCCGCCCGACTGAACAGTCGTTCGGGCGGGGAAGTAAATGGCGTTTGGGAGCTTGTTGACGATATGCGCATAAAAGCAACGCTTCCGACGCTTCAATATCTCCTGAAAGAAAATTGTAAAATCGTTATTCTGACTTACGTCGGGCGTCCTGACGGTCATGTCGTGGAACAACTTCGCACCACGCCTCATGCGCAAAGACTTTCCCTGCTTTTGCATCATCTGGTTCTGAAAGTAGACGACTGTATCGGTAAAGAGGTTGATGACAGAGTTGCTAAAATGCAGCCGGGAGATATCCTGATGCTTGAAAATGTACGGTTTTATAGCGAAGAAATGATTGATGATGATATTTTCGCGCAAAAGCTCTGCCGCGGGAAAGACCTGATTGTTTTTGATGGTTTTCCTCAAGCCCATAGAATTCATGCTTCCACGACCGGCATTGAACGGCATCTGGAGGCCGTGGCCGGCCTTTATTTGAAGAGTGAAGTTGAAATGTTATCTACTTTGCTGGAGAGTCCGAGACATCCCTTCACTGTTATTATTGGCGGGGCAAAAATTTCTGACAAAGTAGACGCGGTAAATAGTTTATTAAAAATAGCCGACACAGTCCTGGTGGGTGGCGCCGTGGCGAGTGTTTTTCTGAAAGCGCAAGGCAGAGCACTTGGGGATTCTTTCATTGAAGACGTCTTTGTAGATGAAAAGAAACGTGAAAAGAAAGACTGGGTTTTGTATGCGAAAGAAATATTGCAAAAATATAAAGATAAAATTGTGTATCCAGAAGATGTGGTGATTTCTGACGGAGTTTCAACAAAAATTATCAATATTTTTTCCGAAGGGGTGCCAGACCAATGGGCAGCGCTTGATATTGGGCCTAAAACAGTCAAAAATTTTATGGACATAATTGCGCAATCTAAAACTGTTTTTCTGGCCGGTCCGATGGGAAAGTTTGAAGATGAAAAGTTTGCAAATGGTGGAGAAGCGATACTTACTGCCATGAAAGAACTCAGCAAAAATCTGGGGGGACAAACTATCCTTGCTGGAGGAGACACTACCATTATAGCGCGCCGGTATGGAAATTTAGATGATTATTCACACGTGAGCCTCGCTGCCGGCGCTACCTTAGAATTTTTAGCCGGCAAAGAGCTTCCGGCGCTTACACCGTTGATATTGAAGTAATTACTTTAAAATGCTGAAATAATTTTTTTCGCATTCCCGACCAAATCTTTTTCATCGCCGGCAACTTCCGGCCAGACCCAGATGTGGGCATGAGATATTTCTTCACCGTAAACCTGGGAACGCACGATATCCGCATTAAATGCTTTTTTTTGAGCCAAGGCTATTTTCTTAGCAACTTCAAAAAATTCTCCAGCATTTGGAACATCCCAGACCCATCTGTAATGCTTTTTCGGTATTACCTGAGTGTGTCCCGGACCCATTGGGTTTATATCCAAAAAAGCCAAAAAGTTTTCATCCTCGTAAACTTTCGTACAAGGTATTTCTTTTTTTATAATTTTGCAGAAAATACAGTTTTCCATAAATTGTTTCATAGAACAAAGTTTTTTCAGACTCCTGCTTCGCAACGTCGCCTTCAAAAAATTTGTTCTATTTACTCTATTATATGCTAAAATTCCATTTATGCAAAAGTACGGCGAATTACTAAGGACACTTTTAGAAAAGAGGGGAATTACTGACGAAACACAAGCGGAGACTTTTCTTAATCCAAATTACGAAAGAGATTTGCATGACCCATTTTTAATGAAAGATATGGAGAAGGCTTGTGTCCGGCTTTTTGAAGCAATAGAGAATAAAGAAAAAATAGTCATTTACGCGGATTATGATTGCGATGGAATTCCGGGAGCGGTGATTTTACAGGATTTGTTAAAAAAAATAAATTACAAAAATTATGAAATTTATATACCTCAAAGAAATTCTGAAGGATACGGGCTCAATCTTGATGCGATAAAACAATTTAGCGAAAAAGGAGTAAAACTTTTGATAACCATTGATCTTGGTATTACGGCCGTGGCGGAGGTGGCTCAAGCCGAGGTAGATGGCATTGATGTAATAATTACCGACCATCATATTCCACCCGAAATTTTGCCGCGGGCTTACGCTATTCTGAACCCAAAAGTGGATGGTTATCCGGGGAAAATGCCCGCCCGCAACGCTTCGCGTAGCGATTCGGGCGGGCTCTGTGGCGCAGGGGTGGTTTTTAAGTTCGCGCAAGCTTTTGTAAAAAAGTATGGCGAATATTTTAAAATCAAAATGGGCTCTGAGAAGTGGATGCTGGATATGGCAGGCTTGGCCACGCTTTCTGACATGGTTCCGCTAACAGGAGAAAATAGAGCTATCTCGTATTTTGGAATGAAAGTGTTGAGAAAATCTCCTCGCCCGGGTTTGCAAAAGCTTTTAGCCAAAATGAATATTGACCAAAGATATTTGTCGGAGGATGATATATGCTTTATGGTTACTCCTCGCCTTAATGCCGCTTCCCGCATGGATGACCCACTGCGGGCTTTTGAGCTTCTAGCAACGGATGATGAGGCCAGGGGCGGAGTCTTGGCAGACTATTTATCCAAAATCAATGATGAGAGAAAAACTATTGTAACCGGTATTATGCGCGAAGTAAATAAAAAGTTTAGCATGAGTCCTTTGCGTGAACACAGAGATGTTATCGTAATGGGTAATCCCAATTGGCGTGTAGGAATATTGGGTCTGGTGGCTGGGAAAATTTCGGATCAGTACAAAAAACCTGTTTTTGTCTGGGGAAAAGACGAAAATGATTGTATCAAAGGCTCTTGCCGGAGTGATGGGTCAGTATCGGTGGTGGAGCTGATGACAGAAAACCGAGAATATTTCCTGGATTTCGGCGGGCACGAACTGGCTGGAGGATTCACAGTTCATAATGAGAAAATTCATTTCTTAGAAGAAGCCTTATCTATCTCTTACGCGAAAATTACCCCCTCTGCTTCCAGCACCTCCCCCTTGACAAGGGGGAGGGGGGAGGGGGTCGGTTTTGATGCAAAACTTTCTTTAGTTGATGTAAATATGAAAAATTGGCGTGAAATGGAAAAACTCGCGCCTTTTGGTCTTGGCAATCCAAAACCAATTTTTCTTTTTGAAAATGTGAAAATAGAAAATATTAAAAAGTTCGGCAAAAATGGCTCCGGCGAACATTTAGAAATTATTTTTTCTGATGCCGATAAACATAAAGCCAAAGCAATTTCTTTTTTTTCTAATCACGATTCTTTTAAAATACCCCTGACTGAAGATAAGAACGTTGATCTTTTAGCCACCTTTGATTTGTCTAGATTTAGAGGCAAAGAAGAGTTAAGATTAAGAGTAGTTGATATTTCTTAATTATGGCAAAAGATACAATAAAAATTTATACTGACGGGGCGGCAAAGGGGAATCCGGGAAGCGCTGGCTGGGCCGCCGTCATTTTGCTTCCGCAAAATTATGGCGGCCAAGGGCGCATTGAAATTGGTGGCAAAGTAGAGCATGCTACGAACAACCAGATGGAGCTGACTGCGCCCATAGAAGCGCTGAAGCATATAAAAAATAAATTTTCAAACAGGAGACATATAGAAATTGTTTCTGATTCAAAATATGTGATTTTAGGGATTACAGAATGGATAAAAAATTGGATGAAAAATAATTGGCGCAATGCCAACAAAAGGCCAGTACTTAATCGTGAACTTTGGGAAGAACTCTATACACTTACAAAAGAGCTTAATCCTAAATGGACCTATGTCAAAGGACATAATGAAGATAAATACAACGACCGAGCGGACGAAATTGCCACCGGTTTCGCGGAAGCTATGCCGGTGAAGTTAAAAGATGCGAGATAGAATTTTTTATTTGTCTTGTTTCGGTTTTGCTCTCGGGGTGCTGTTGCGCTCTTTTGTTTTTGTAAATTTGTATTTAGTTTTACTGGTCCTACTCTTAACTGGGGCCTTAATTCTTTACTTTAGTCTGCTAAAGAACTTTAGTTCACTAAAGTATCGTTGGGATATAATATCGACGATTTTTATTTTGGCATTTTGCCTAGGGATTTTCAGGTTTCATGTTGCCGATAAGCCGGCACTGCGGACCATTTCAATGTTTGGTGAAATAGTTGATGAACCGGACATAAGAGAGAACAATCAAAAGTTAATTATTCAAACCAAAGAAACCAAAATTTTAATTACCACCGATGCTGAAAATAATTATAGATATGGCGATGAGATTAGTTTTTCAGGAAAACTGGAGAAACCGAAGAATTTTATTACCGACCAGGGCAAAGAATTTGATTATGTCAATTACTTGAGGAAAGACGGAGTTTTTTATGTGATGAATTATCCAAGCATTGAGATTGTATCGCGAGGCAATGGCAATAAAATCAAAAGTTTTTTATTTTCTATTAAAGGTAAGTTTTTAGAGAAAGTTAATTTTGCCATCAGGAGTCCAGAGAATTTGCTGATGGGTGGGCTCATCTTGGGCGAAAAGGCAGCGTTTAGTGAAGATTTAAGAAAAAGTTTCATAGACACAGGTACGATACATATTGTCGCTTTGTCCGGATACAACATTACAATAGTTGCCGAATGGTTTATGAAATTGTTTGCCTTTCTTCCTAAGAATCTTGGTATTGGAATGGGGATGTTCGCAATCTTTTTATTTATCATAATGACCGGCGCAAGCTCTACCGCACTTAGAGCGGGAATAATGGCAACTTTAGTACTTGTGGCCCGCGCGACTGGGCGAAACTATGATGTCGCGCGGGCACTTCTCCTGGCTGGTATTGTTATGATTTTATTAAATCCGTTTGTTCTCGTTTATGATGTGTCCTTTCAGCTTTCCTTTATTGCTACTGTTGCCATAATTTTCTTTGCGCCCAAAATTGAAAAATATTTCTGGTGGGTTACCATCAAATTTAAGTTGCGAGATATTATATCAGTCACTTGCGCAGTATATATTTTTGTCCTACCTTTTATTCTTTACAAAATGGGCAATTTGTCACTGGTGGCATTGCCGGCAAATGTTTTAATACTTCCCTTTATTCCATTTACAATGCTTCTGGGATTTCTGACTAGTTTTCTAGGAATTATTTGGTATGTACTAGCTGTACCATTAGGCCATATTTCATATCTGCTGCTGCATTATGAGCTGGGAGTCGTTAGTTTTTTCGCAAATATTCCATTTGCCTCGTTATCCATTCCGGATTTTCCACTTTTTTTGACACTTTTAGTCTATTTATATTTTATTTATAGACTTTTCGGCAGGAGCATAAAAAGCTTTTTTAAACTAGAAGGGGAAATATAAAAGTTTTAGTAGCGGGAGGCTACTGTATTGCCCGCAAGAAAATTTTTATATTTTTCCTTAACGCTCTGCTTTTATAAAGTTTTCTTCTATTACTTCCCAATTGAGATTTTCAAAAAATGCTTCCACATATTTTTTCTTTTCTGAAGTTGGATAATCATAAACATAAGCGTGTTCCCACATATCAATTCCTAAAATCCAATCAACTCCGTTTAACTGTCCCAGATGCTGCTCGTCTATCCAGATATGTACAAATTGTTGTGTCTGTTTGTCATAGCCAAGTACTGCCCAGCCGATTCCACGAGTCATTGCGAGTAACTTGAAGCCGGAGAGCCATAAATCAAAAGACGGTGCTTGCCCCGCCGTTGACGGGGTAAATTTTTCTATAGCCTTTCTCAATTTCGAATTTACTGGTAGCGGTCTTGCCCCGTCCTCTAGAGATTTGAAATAATATTCATGGTTGCGTATACCATTAAACTCAAAGCCGAATCTTCTTTGTAGTTCTCCGATGACATAAGCATTCTTCTCCGAGTCAGCCATATATTCACCTATTTTTTCAACGATTAGATTGGTATTTTTTACATAACCGGCGTAGAGTTTCAAATGCTCTTCTATATTTTTAGCGGAGATACCTTTCAGCTCGCTAATATTAAATTTCATTTCTTCAAATTTCATACGTGCTAGTATTATAACATGTTTAAAAATATCAAGCAGTATGTTCAAAAATATGGCTTGTTTATTTTAGTCTTTTTGCTTTTACTCGCAGTTATTTCCATTTTCTATCAGGACTTTCAAGATTCCCACCCAAAACTCACTTTTGCCATGTTGGATATTGGTCAAGGAGATGCTCTTTTTATAGAGTCGCCGACTGGAACGCAGATATTAGTGGATGGCGGACCGCCTAGGAGGATACTAAGCCAGCTGCGCGCGTCATGCCCGCCTTTGACAGAAGGATAGACGCAATTATCATCACTAATCCAGACCAAGACCACGTTGGCGGTTTTTTGGATGTTTTGAAAGTGTACAAAGTGGATAGAGTTTTTGAGTCTGGCACCCAGACCGATTCTAAAACTTATCAAAACCTTAAAACAGAAATAAAAAACAAAAATATACCTGACATTTTAGCCAAAAAAGGAATGCGACTAAATATTGGAGGTGGAGCAGCGATTGATATTTTGTTTCCGGACAGAGATGTAGCAACTTGGGCGAGCAATGATGGTTCAGTTATGGCCAAGCTTATCTATGGAAAGACATCCGTGATGCTCACTGGTGATGCTACAACGAAAACAGAAAATATAATTCTTGGAGAAAATTTTAAAGACAAACTTACTAGCACTATTTTAAAAGTTGGGCATCATGGTTCGCGTACTTCCACATCTTACGAATTTATAAAAGCTGTTTCTCCAATTTATGCAGTTATTTCAGATGGCAAAGATAATAAATACGGTCATCCGCACCAAGAAACATTAAATATCTTAACTCAATTTGGTGTCAAGATTTTTAGGACCGACTTACTTGGCACTATAATTATGAAATCAAATGGCGAAAATGTAACATTTTCTTTTAGTAAGTAATCTGTTATAGTGCAAACATGCGGGATAAACTAGTGGAAAAACTAATAAAAGGAGAGAAAAAGAGACAAGCAGAAAGTTTTGAGCTTATCCCATCCGAAAATTACGTATCGGAGGATGTTTTGAAAGCGAATGGTTCTGTTTTCACCAACAAATATTCCGAAGGCTATCCGGGGCGGCGTTATTATGGCGGGCAGGAATTTACTGATCAATTAGAGAATTTAGCCATAGAACGCGCCAAGAAATTATTTAAATGCGACCATGCTAATGTGCAGCCACTCTCGGGTTCCCCAATGAATCAGGCAGTCTATCTTGGACTCATGAAGCCAGGGGACACAATTATGGGTATGGATCTATCACATGGTGGACATTTAACTCATGGGCACCCAGTTTCTCATATGGGTAAGCTATTCAATTGGGTGCGCTATAAAACACATCCTGAAGACAAAGGGAGGATTGATTTTGACGAGCTTTTGGCCATGGCAAAAGAACACAAACCAAAAGTAATTCTTTGTGGCTATACCAGTTACCCGAGAGATTTAGATTACTCTATTTTCAAGCGTGTGGCTGATGAAGTAGGGGCTTTCACGATGGCTGACGTAGCGCACTTTGGAGGTTTGGTTGCGGCCGGAGTGATGCGAAATCCCTTTGATTACGGTTTTGATATTGTTACCACTACGACTCATAAGACCCTGCGTGGTCCCCGCGGGGGCTTGATACTTTCCAAAGGGAAAGTTGGAAATCCGCTTAAAGAAATTGAAATTACCAAAGAAAATTTGCCTACTGTTTTAGACCGAAGTGTTTTCCCCGGCTTACAAGGTGGACCGCATATGCATACCATTGCGGCGATTGCTGTTGCTTTAGATGAAGCATCGAAACCCAAATTCAAAAAATATGCACAACAAGTTTTGGTTAACTCTAAGAAGTTAGCGGCGAGATTGATGAAAATGGGGGTCAAACTGGTTACTGACGGCACCGACAATCATATGATGGTAATTGATTGCGTTAAGTCTTTTAATATGCTGGGCGGGGAAGTTGAAAAAATACTGGATGCAGTCGGCATTACTACTAATAAAAGCATGATTCCCGATGATCCCAACCCCCCTTTCAGGCCTAGTGGCTTAAGGCTTGGTACTCCCGCAATGACTACTCGTGGATTAAAAGAAAAAGAATGTGAACGCATCGCCGAGCTGATGGTTACAGTTTTAAAAGACAAAGATAATAAAAAAATAAAAGAATCTGTGCATAAAGAAATCAAAGCTCTGGCTAAAAAGTTCCCAATACCAAAGCGGTTCGTATGAAAAATAATTTTCAATTTAAGCCTTTTTCTGCTATATTTTCTAGATGGCAAAAAAGGGCAAACTCATTGTAATAGACGGCACGGATGGGAGCGGGAAGGCGACGCAGACAAAGCTTTTAATTAAGCACTTGAAAGAAGACGGCCACAAGGTAAAAGTGGTTGATTTCCCGGATTATTATTCAAATTTTTTCGGCAAATTTATCGGGCACTGCCTTTCCGAGCAGTATTATAATTTTGTGAAAGTGCATCCGAAGATCGTTTCTGTCCTTTACGCTGCAGACCGTTTTGAATCAAGAAGTAAAATCCAAAAATGGCTGAAAGAGGGAAATATTATCATAGCCAATAGATATGCCAGCGCCAACCAGATTCATCAAGGCGGGAAAATCGCGAATTTAAAGAAAAGAAAGAGTTTTCTTAAATGGCTGGCGGAAATGGAATATGAAGTTTTCAAGATTCCAAAGCCGGATGTAGTGTTTTATCTGAATGTGCCGATCCCAATTGTGCTGAAATTGATTCGTGCTCGAAATAAAAATAGCAATAGGAGTTATTTAGGCAAGAAAAAAGCAAAAAAAACCGACGTTCATGAGAAGGATGTCAAATTTTTAGAAAATTCCCGCAAAAGCGCGCTTTGGCTGGCAAAGACGCAAAAGAATTGGATGAAAATAGAATGCACCTCTGGTGATAGAATAGATACCAGAAAAAATATCCATCAGAAAATTTATGGAAAGATTAAAAAGATTATAGAATAATATGAAAATAAAGGTTAAAAAACTTAAGGAGGGTGCGAAATTGCCCAAATATCATCATCCGGGTGATGTGGGTATGGATATGTATGCGATGGAGACGGTGACGATTCTTCCTATGGGGCATCATCGTTTTTGGCATGGGTTTGCTCTTGAATTTCCGGAAGGGTATGGGGCTATTGTTATGGATAAAGGAAGCATTTCCAAAGCGGGATTGCATACAATGGGCGGAGTTTTTGATGCCGGTTTCCGCGGTGAATATAATACCCATTTAGTGAATTTGTCCGATAAGTCGTACACTTTTGAAGAGGGTGATAAAGTTTCTCAACTTGTAATTATGCCTGTGGTTGTTGGAGAATTAGAAGAAACTGATAAATTGAGTGAATCTGCCCGGGGCGAAGGCGGGTTTGGGAGTACTGGCAAGAAATAACTTTTTACACTATGCAGGAAAAAATTAAAAATTTAATACGAGATGCGTTAGAAAACCTGGATATAGCAGTTACAGAAATTTCCCTGGAACACCCGAGCATTTTAGAGATGGGAGATTATTCTACGAATATTGCGATGGTTTGCGCGAAGGCATCAAAAACCAATCCGAAAGAGCTTGCGGATAAGATTGTTGCGGAAATGTTGAGATTAAATACTGATAAATACATAGAGAAAATAGAAGCCTCTGTAGGGTTTATTAATTTCTTTTTGTCCCGTAAATTCTTTGCAGGGAGTATTGAAGAAATTTTAAATAAAGGAGAAAATGTCGGGGCGAATGCTGTTTTGTCCGGCAAGAAAATAATGATTGAGTATACCGACCCGAATCCTTTCAAGCCTTTCCATATTGGCCACTTAAAAACGAATGCAATCGGTGAATCAATTGCTAGAATTCTTGAGCATTCCGGCGCTATTGTATCCCGGGCAAATTATCAGGGTGATGTGGGCTTACATGTGGCTAGAGCGATATGGGGTCTTCAAAAAGATAAAAAATTGCAAGATAAAACGGGAAATCATACGATACATGCCGCCAATATTGGCAAAGCTTACGCTCTGGGCGCCAATGCTTACGAAAATGACCCTAAGGCGAAAAAAGAAATAGATGAAATAAATAAAAAAATTTATGATAGGAGTGATGAAAAAATAAATCAAATATATGACTGGGGTTTAGAAGAAACGATGAAAGCTTTTGAGGACATATACGATATGCTTGGCACGCAGTTTGACTTTTACTTTTTGGAGAGCGAGATGATATTGATTGGTGAACAGATTGTGAAGGATAATTTAGGCAAAGTGTTTCACAAAAGCGATGGAGCAGTTATCTTTGAGGGTGGGGAATATGATGAAAAACTTCACACCAGAGTTTTTATCACTTCCCAGGGTCTTCCCACTTATGAGACCAAAGAGTTAGGTTTGACTGTGGAGAAATTTAAAACCGTGCCCAATATGAGCTTATCTATTGTAATTACTGCCAATGAACAAGCAGATTATATGAAAGTGGTTGCCAAGGCCATCTCTCTCATCCATCCAGATTATGAAAACAAAATGTTGCATATAACTCATGGCGTAATGCGCTTTACCTTTGGGAAAATGAGTTCGCGTAAAGGGAATGTGATAACCGGTGAAACATTAATTCGTGATACAAAAACACTTGTCCGTGAAAAAATGCAAGATGGAAATTTCACGGAAATTGAAAATGAAAAAATTGCGGAACAAATCTCCATTGCAGCTCTTAAATATTCTATTCTGAAACAAGCCACTGGCGGAGATACCGTCTATGATTCTAAAAGTTCTATTTCCTTTGAAGGAGATTCCGGGCCGTACTTGCAATATTCCTATGCCCGGGCAAATTCCGTTTTGGAAAAGGCAAAAAAAGAAAATATCTTGCCGGACCCCGATATTTTGTTAACCGAGATTTTCGAAGTGGAAAAATTATTATATAGATTTCCAGAAGTTGTACTGCGCTCTGCTAGAGAATACGAACCGCATTACATTGCGAACTATCTGATAGAACTTGCGCGCGCCTATAACAGCTTTTACGGCAATACGGTCATTGTAAATAAAGATGACCCGACTTCGCCTTACAGAGTGGCCCTTACCTTTGCTTTTGCCTCTGTGATGAAAAAAGGTCTCCATCTCCTCGGCATCAAGGCTCCGGAGAAGATGTAAAAACAAGGATAATATGCTAAAATCAGTCAATCATGGCTGAAAAGGGAACAAATGAAAAATCTGACGCCGCTTTCCGCGAAGAAGCTGTTTTGGAATTTTGGCAGAAAAATAAAATTTTTGAAAAATCTTTGGGGCAAACGGAAGGCAAAAAAGAATTTATTTTCTATGAAGGTCCACCGACCGCCAATGGTGAGCCGGGGATTCATCACCTGGAAGCGCGAGCATTTAAGGATGCAATTCCTCGATACAAGACAATGTGTGGCTATCACGTTCGTCGCAAGGGCGGGTGGGATACGCATGGATTGGCGGTAGAAATTCAAACAGAACAGAAGCTGGGATTGAATTCTAAAAAAGCGATTGAAGAATATAGCATTGCCAAGTTTAATCAAAAATGCAAGGAAAGCGTTTGGGAATATCTGGATGTATGGAATAAATTTACCAAGCGTATCGGGTATTGGCTGGACCAGGAGAACCCATATGTGACATATCACAATGATTATATTGAATCTCTTTGGAATGTGGTCAAAAAAATAAATGAGCAGGATTTACTCTACAAAGATTATAAAGTTGTGCCATGGTGTCCAAGGTGTGGTACAGTACTTTCCTCGCACGAGCTCGCACAAGGATACGAAGACGACAAGGATCTGTCTGTAACAGTTAAATTTAAAGTAAAAGGGCAAGAGAATACTTACATTTTGGCATGGACCACTACTCCGTGGACTCTTCCTGGCAATGTGGCACTGGCGGTGGAAGAAGATATTATTTATATAAAAGTAAAAGTTAGAAATGAAATATTAATTTTAGCCAAAGAAAGAGTTTCAATACTGACCGAAGGCTATGAAATTTTAGAGGAGGTGAAAGGCAAAGATTTGATTGGCTTGGAATACGAGCCGCTTTTCCCGTGTCTTGCCGACACAATATCTGAAAGTGAAAAGTCTAAGCTGGAAAAAGCTTACAAAGTATATGCGGCAGATTTTGTGAATACAGAAGAAGGTACGGGAATTGTGCACACTGCTGTAATGTACGGGCAGGATGATTTTGTATTGGGAACAAAGCTGGGACTGCCCAAGCATCACTTGGTAAACCTTGAAGGCAAATTTATAAAAGGCACGGGATTTTTGGAAGGAAGGCTTGTAAAAGAAAAAGACATCAGTAAAGATGGCGAGCCGGGCAAGCCCACTTTAGATTTGGATATTATAAAATATCTAGCGGACAAAAATTTATTCTTCAGTAAAGAAAATTATCAGCACTCATATCCACATTGCTGGCGTTGCCAAACCCCACTTATCTATTATGCCCGCGATTCTTGGTATATCAAAATGTCAAATCCAGGAATAAAAGAGCAGATGATAAAAGAAAATAGGGAAATTAATTGGGAGCCGTCGCATATTCGGGACGGGCGTTTTGGCGAGTGGCTTCGCGAAATAAAAGACTGGGCAATATCCCGTGAGCGGTATTGGGGCACGCCCCTGCCGGTGTGGGTTTGCGAATCCTGCAAGAAGGTTGAGGTTATAGGCAGCATTGCCGGCTTAAGAGAAAAAACCGAAAAATCCGGCAATAAATATTTTGTGATGCGGCATGGAGAGGCTGACAATAATGTAAATAATTTCCATCATCAAGATTCTGAACATAAAGCGAATTTGACAAAAAATGGAGAAAGACAAGTATTAGAAAGTGCTCAAAAATTGGCCAGAAAAATTGACGTCATTATTTCTTCACCACTTAATCGGGCAAAACAGACCGCTAAAATAACTTGTGAACAAATTGGTTTTCCGTTAGAAAAAGTTATTTATGATGAACGAGTTCAAGAATGGGAGACCAGTTCATTTTTTGAAGGCAAAGACCGAACTTTATTTAGGAAATACTATGATGTAGATTATTTGAATGATCCTTTTGAAATTTTATCCGACGGAGAAAATTTTGTTCAAGTGGTTAAACGAATTGGTGATTTTATTTATGATTTAGAAAAGAAATATTCTGACAAAAATATTCTTATCGTTGGCCATGACGGAGCTACTCGAGCATTAAGTTTTGTGCTAAAGGGTTTGTTATTTAGCGGGTTGTCAATTAAGAATAATCCTCTAATTTACCTACAGAATGCTGAAGTTAAAGAGTTTGATTTTATTCCCTTACCGCACAATGAAAATTATGAGCTTGATTTGCACCGGCCGTATATTGATAAGGTTACACTTGTCTGCTCTTGTGGCGGTAATTTAATACGTACCAAAGAAGTCATGGATGTTTGGTTTGATTCCGGCGCGATGCCATTTGCGCAAGACCATTATCCTTTTGACCCCAAAAAAATTCTATATCCAGCAGATTTTATCTGCGAGGCGGTTGATCAGACTCGCGGGTGGTTTTATACCTTGCATGCTGTGGGAGTGCTAATGGGCCGAGGCAAGGCTTATAAAAATGTAACCTGTCTAGGACACCTTTTGGATGTCGCCGGCAAAAAAATGTCTAAGTCTCTGGGGAACGTTGTTGACCCTTGGGTTATGATAGGGAAGTATGGCGTGGACACGCTTCGCTTATGGATGTACTCGGTGAATCAGCCCGGCGAGTCTAAAAATTTTGACGAAAGAACTGTAGCCTTGCTTCACCAGCAGGTCTTTGGGTTACTCTATAACGTGCTCGCCTTTTATGAGCTTTACCCCATACCAGAGCAAGCTCGGTACGGGGCAAGTCGAGATAAACCAAAATCAAAACATGTTCTTGATGTTTGGATTTTAGCCAGATTAGATGAGCTGACGGAAATGACGACGAAGAATCTGGACAATTATAAATTGCTTGAACCGGTGCGCGCTATGCGGGATTTTATAGGAGACCTTTCCACTTGGTATTTGCGCCGCTCGCGTGAACGGATAAAAGAGGGTGATAAAGAAGCAAAGCAAACTTTATATTTTGTGTTAAAAAACCTGGCGAAACTGCTCGCGCCCTTCGCTCCATTTGCGGCGGAGGATATTTGGCTGAAATTAAGAAATGAGGATGACAAGGAGAGCGTGCATTTGTGCGAGTGGCCAAAAATGCTAAAGGGTATCCTTGACATTTTTAGTGGAGAGAAGAATAAGGTTTTGAAAAATATGGAAACAGTCAGGCAGATTGTGACTCTAGGCCTCGAAGCCAGACAAAAAACCGGAATAAAAGTTCGCCAACCGCTTGGCGAGTTAAAAGTTAAAAGTTTGAAGTTGGGCGGTGAATTTTTGGAGATCATGAAGGAGGAGTTGAATGTCGGAAGAATTTTGGAGGATAAAAATATTTCAGAAGAAGTATGGCTGGATACAACAATCACTCCAGAGCTTAGGGCTGAAGGGGAATATCGAGATTTTATGCGAGAGCTTCAAGACACGAGAAAGAAAATGGGACTTGCTCCGGGCGATAAGATGGCCATGAGTATTGAAACAATATATAAAAAATATAAAATCATTCCTAGTCTGCAGGAGCATATGCTCCGCGTGGCGGCTGTGGCATCATTGATTTGCGATAATTTTAATGAATCTTTAAACAAAGAAGAAATTATTACTGCATGCTTGCTCCACGATATGGGGAATATTCTCAAGTTTAAATTAGATTCTTTTCCTGAATTTTTGAAACCGGAGGGTTTATCATATTGGCAGAAAGTGAAGGATGGATATGTAAATAAGTATGGCAATGATGAATATTCAGCTAGCCTGAAAATTGCACAGGAACTTCAAGTTTCAGATGAGGTTTTAGAATTAATCAAAGCTATTAGTTTTTTAGGCGCACCAGGCAATGCCTTGGGCATTGATTATGGAAAAAAGATTGTAGAATACTGCGACGATCGCGTAATTCCCTTCGGAGTAGTGAGCCTGGAACAGAGATTTTTAGACTTAAGAAAACGTTACGAGCATCGTGGTGGCAATACACCCGAACGTATTGCCTTTGAAAATGCCGTCAGGCAAATGGAAAAGCAGATTTTCTCAAAATGCAAAATCAGGCCGGAAGATATAAATGATAAAACCGTGGCCCCTGTAATTGAGCAGTTGAAAAATTTTGTGATACAATAAAAGGATTCTAATGCATCACATTTATCACACCGAAGGAATAATATTGGGAAGTAAGAATTTTGGGGAAGCAGGAAAACATTATTCCATTTTTACTCGCGATTTAGGAATGATAACGGCCTCGGCCCAAGGGGTACGTAAAATGTCTTCAAAATTGCGTTTTGTGTTGCAAGATTTTGCCTATCTTAAAATTGATCTTGTCCAAGGCAAAGACTTTTGGCGGGTAACGAATGCATCGAAGACAAATGGGTTAGAGCAAATCGCTAAACAGCCTGAAAACTTTCAAATTTTGGCAAACATTGCACATTTGCTAAAACGCTTATTGGCCGGTGTTGAACCAAATGAAGCTTTATTTGTCGACCTACTCCAGGGTTTATCTATTTTGGAAAAGATTGAAACAAAAGAAGATTTGCGCAATATTGAGGCAGTTATTGTTTTGCGGATACTTAACAACCTTGGTTATATAGGCGGGAATGAGAAGATTGATGCTCTTATCAAGTTCCCGTTTGAAGAAAGTGTCATATTTGAAGTTTCAAAAGATAGAACAAAAATACTTTCCGAAATCAACAAGGCTCTTAGAGAAACACACTTATAAATATGATACAATTACATAATGCCACTAAATGATAGAAATAAACTAAACAGAATTGAGGAACTCAAGGGCAAGCTTTTCAGTAAGAATTATCAAACAAAGATAGAACACCGAGATAGCTTTACACATTTAAATAGAAAAGATGTACCGGACGCCTGGGAAAATGGAAAGAAAGTTGACCTTGATTCTTCCCATTCCGGCGAGAAATTTTTTATGAAAACCTCTATGTTCAAGAATTTTTTTATCTTTTCGCTAGCTTTTTTTATTTTAACCCTTTTCTATGCCTCTTATGTGTTCTGGGCCGGAGGCAATACTGTTTCTAATGACAATATTGATATTTCCATCCTTGGAAACAATTTCACTGCCGGGGGAGAAGAACTGTCGCTGATTGTCGGGATTACCAATAGAAATAATTCTCCGTTAGACTTAGTTGATCTGGTCCTGGAATACCCCAAGAGTTCTTCAGGTTCTGAAGCGGACTTATCGGCTGGGACGGAGAGAAATCGTTTATCATTAGGTACAATCCCGGCTGGAGCAGTACGCAATGAAAATCTAAAAATAGTGCTTTTTGGCGAGCAAGGAAGCAGGCGTCCTATAAAAATTTCTCTGGAGTACCGGGTGGAAGGATCTAATGCTATTTTTGTGAAGGAAAAACCTTATGAAGTTACCATCAGTTCTACGCCCATAAATCTTTCCGTTGATGCTCCTCTGACAATAAGTCCAAATCAAGATATCACTCTTAATATAAAAATGACATTAAACGCTACTAAACCAGCCTCCAAAATACTCCTGAAACTTAATTATCCGGCGGGGTTTCAATTTACGTCATCTGTTCCAGCCTCTTCTCTGGGAAACAGTATTTGGAGTTTAGGAGATCTGGCTCCTGGCTCCGAGCGTGGTATTTCTATACTTGGTAAAATGCTTGATGTTTTTGACGGAGAAGAAAAAAGTTTTCACATATCAACCGGGTTGCAATCCGCATCGGACAAATCGGTGATTGATGTAGTTTTTAACTCTCTTTCGCATACGGTTACAATAAAAAAGCCCTTCATTGAGGCGAAGCTTTTTATCAATGGCGTATATCAGAGAGAATATGCCACCGATACAAAGACTCCAATTAATGGCGAAATTCAATGGACAAATAATTTAGATACCAAGGTAAATGATTTAATTATTCGAGCGGAGATTTCCGGCAATGCAGTCAATCGCAAAACAATAAATGCGCAACAAGGTTTTTATGATTCTTCAAAAAATCTAATAACTTGGGACAGAAATTCTCAAAATGAATTTGCGGAAGTAAACCCTGGTGATTCCGGGTCTGTCAGCTTCTCTGTTTCATCGCTTTCATTGTTCTCTGCTGCAGACGGACTACTTTCTAACCCTTCTATTAATATAGAAGTTTCTATTTCCGGCAAACAGTTAGTTGAAGGCTATGCAAATAAAGATTTAAATAATTTTGAGTCTTCAACAGTTCGAATTATTTCCGACGTCGGGCTGGCGGCTAAGGCGCTTTATTATTCGGGACCTTTCACCAACAAAGGCCCTGTGCCTCCCAGGGTTGAAAAAGAAACAACTTATACAATAGTCTGGTCTCTTTCCAATACGGCTAACAATATTTCGAAAGGTATTATCCATTCCACCATCCCCTCGTGGATGCGTTTTGTCGGTCCTATTTCACCGGCCGATGAAGATTTAACTTATAACCCTTCCACTAAAGAACTAGTTTGGAACATCGGCAGAATTCCCAAAGGCACCGGTATCACTAACACAAGCCGCGCAGTTTCTTTTCAAGTCTCATTTACTCCTTCGCTTTCTCAAATTGGCACCATTCCAGTTCTTATCAATGACGTAATTTTGACTGGACATGATGATTTTGCTAAGGTGGATGTGAGAGTCAGTAAAACATCGCTTCGCGCGGAATTGGATAATGATCCCTCTTTTCCTCCGGCTGGAGGCGTGGTGGTGGAATAACGTATGTCAGAAAGAAATAAAAAAGAAAATAAAGATAATGCAGAAGAAAATAATCTAATGGAAAAAATAGTTTCGCTGTGCAAAAGGCGCGGATTTGTTTTTCCAGGTTCAGAAATTTACGGGGGATTTGCCGGTACTTATGATTGGGGACATCTTGGTTTAGCTTTTAAAAATAATATTAAGCAATCTTGGTGGAAAAAATTTGTAGACAATAGGCGTGATATGTATGGCATTGATGCAGCGATACTGATGAATAGTAGAGTCTGGGAAGTAGCGGGCCACGTTGCTAATTTTGCAGACTTACTTGATGGCAAGCAGTTCAACACTATGCTTAAAACGGAGGTTGGAGCAAAGAAAGAAGAAGTTAGTATTTCTTACTTGCGTCCAGAAACAGCCCAGGGGATGTTTGTTAATTTTAAAAATACCGTGGATGCTTTTCACCCTAAACTCCCTTTCGGTCTGGCACAAATTGGCAAAGCTTTTCGAAACGAAATAGCCCCCAGAGATTTTCTTTTTCGCCAAAGAGAATTTGAACAAATGGAGATAGAATATTTTGTTCGTTCTACTGAATGGGAGAAATATTTTGAATACTGGAAAGGTGAAATGCTTGAATGGATGGAAGAAATCGGTCTTGATATGGGTAAAGTGCACGAGCTTGAAGTGCCTGACGCCGACCGTGCTCATTATTCAAAGAGAACGGTAGATTTTGAATTTGATTATCCATTTGGCAGGAAAGAGCTTTTCGGTTTGGCATATAGGGCAGACTTTGATTTGACCAATCACAAGCTTGAATACATTGACGAAGAGGAAGGGGAGAAAATGGTGCCTCATGTAATAGAGCCGACTTTTGGCGTGGATCGCGCAGTTTTGGCGCTATTATTGTCCGCTTATGCCGAGGATAAAAAAGATGGTGAAGTAAGAGAATATCTAAAATTAAAGCCAAATATTGCTCCAGTTATTTGTGCTGTCTCGCCACTGCTTAAAAACAAACCAGGGCTGGTGGAGTATGCCAATACCAAAGTTTACACTCCTCTAAAAGCGCAATTTGGCAGGGTAGCTTGGGATGACAATGGCAACATCGGCAAACGCTACCGCCGACAAGACGAAATCGGCACGCCGTTTTGCATCGTCGTTGACTTTGATACTTTAACTGATGACACCGTGACTGTTCGTGACCGGGACACGGGGGAACAAGAGCGAGTAAAAATAACTGATTTAGAGAATTATCTAAAAGAAAAAATCTAAGAAAGAATTGGAATTATACAAAGGTAAGTTACCATTCAACTCTTAAAAACTATTGTTTCAATAGTATTCCAATATTTACATAAGATACGCTATAGCGTAAGTTAAGTAAATTATGGTAAGATAAGTAAACATGAGAAGCATAGAACAAGAGGTACGAAAAAGAGAAAAAAGAGCAAAACTACAAAGAGCCATTCTGTCCACTATTTTTGCACTAGGCGGTTTAAGTGTTGCTTTAATAGCTCCGAAAATGACAAAAGTCTTGGCGCAATTTGAGCCCGACTTTATGAAAAGCAAATATAGAAAATATTCCTTCAATAGATCATTGGCACGGTTAAAGAATGCCGGTTTTATTGTTTTTGAAAAAACAGAAAGGGGAAATTTTGCTAGGTTAACCCTAAGGGGGCAAGATAAACTGCGCCAACTGAGATTTAATGGTTTTCAGATTAAAAAACCTAAAAGGTGGGATGGAAAATGGAGATTACTCATGTTTGATGTCAAAGAAAAAAGAAAAAATATCAGAGATAGAATCCGACGCAATTTATTTAAAATGGAATTTCTAAGATTGCAGGATAGTGTGTGGGTGTATCCGTATGATTGTGAAGATTTTATTACTTTAATGAAAGCAGATTTTAGAGTTGGGCGTGATGTACTCTATGTAGTAGCAGATAAAATTGAAAATGACAATTTCCTAATTAAACATTTTAAACTGGCACACTATTAGTTTTTTTGTTATTTCCTTTATTTACATAGCCTACGCTATAGCGTAGTTCTGGTAAATTTGAGTTGGACAAAAAATTCTGGTATAATATTCATTATGAAATTCTCAAAAAGAGTTTTAAAGAATGGTTTAAGAGTTATCACCGTACCGATGAAAGACAATCCGACGGTGACGGTCTTGGTCTTAGTAGAGGCGGGGTCAAAATACGAAGAAAAAAAGGTGAATGGTATTTCTCATTTTTTAGAGCATATGTGTTTCAAAGGCACAGCCAAAAGGCCAAAAGCCGTTGATATTTCAAAAGAATTAGACGCGCTCGGAAGTCAATACAATGCTTTTACCGCGCAAGAATATACGGGATATTATGCCAAATCCGGTGCTCGGCATTTCCGGCAGATTTTCGACGTTGTGTCGGATATATATCTAAATTCCACTTTTCCTGACGCCGAGATGCAAAAAGAAAAAGGCGTGATTATAGAAGAGATAAATATGTATGAAGATATGCCGCAAAGACATGTGCAAGATTTATTTATGAAATTGCTTTACGGAAATCAGCCAGCTGGTTGGAATGTTGCCGGTGAAAAGAAAAATATTTTGAATATGAAAACTGCTGATTTTGTTAATTATAAAAAGAGACACTATCTGCCGGAAGCTACCGTATTAATAGTCGCCGGGCAAGTAAAACAAAAAGAAGTAATGAAAGAGGTAAATAAAATTTTCAGCAGAGTTCCGCGCGGCAGGAAGAGTCATAAAATAAGAGTAAAAGAAAGACAAAAAAAGCCATGCGCCTTAATTAATTTTAAAAAGACAGACCAAACGCATCTTGTTTTAGGGGTGAGGAGTTTCAATTTATTTAATAAGAAAAATGCAATTCTCTCCGTGCTCGGCGGAGTCCTAGGCGCGGGAATGAGCTCTCGCCTTTTCGTCAAGCTTCGTGAAGAGATGGGTGTTGGCTACTATGTTCGCGCTTACAGCGACGCTTATACTGACCACGGATTTTTGCAAATTTCGGCCGGGGTGGATAATAAAAGAATAAATGAAGTTGTGCAAGCAGTACTGGAAGAATGCAGAAAATTAAAGAGTTATAAAGTTGGAAAAGAAGAATTAGAGAAAGTCAAAGAGTGCCTGATTGGCAATATGAAACTCTCTCTGGAGTCCAGCGATGACATTGCTAATTTTTACGGCGGGCAAGAACTTTTGAAACGCGAAATCAAAGGAGCCGAAGAAAAGGCCAATGAAATACGTAAAGTCACAGCCAGCCAAATCCAAAACCTGGCAAACAATATTTTTAAAAACAAAAAGCTCAATCTGGCCCTCATCGGGCCCTTCAAAGAGAAGGCTAAATTTTTGAAAATACTAAAATTTTAAATTCACCTCACCCTTCGCCCTCCCCTTAATAAGGGGAGGGTTGGGGAGGGGTGTGTTTTGTGATATAGTATTTCTATGTTTGAAAAGAACAATATCACTTCTATTTCCATATCCACCGACACAATGGTCCGAGCCGTTTTACTTGCTTTGGGTGTATTTTTATTGTGGTATTTACGGGATTTAGTCCTGATAGTTTTGACCTCCATTGTAATCGCTTCATTTGTAGAATCAGCTGTTCCCCATTTTAGAAAAATAGGAATCAATCGAGTATTTGGAATTGTGATTTTGTATGCTATGTCACTTTTTGTTTTAGCCGGGATATTTTATCTTTTTGCTCCGCTTTTAATAACCGAAATTTATAACTTTTCCAGTTTTATCTCGACTTATATTCCGGGTGTCTCTTTCTTGAATTATTTTCAAAATGAAGCCTTCTCTGGCGCTAAAGATATAGTCAGTAATCTTTCAAGTAATTTTTCACTCACCACACTATTTTCAGTATCCAAAGCTTTTGTCTTGAATCTTTCGGGGGGATTTTTCCAAACGCTTTCTGTCGCCTTCGGAGGTATTTTCAATTTTATATTAATTATTCTTATTTCTTTTTATCTTTCAATCCAAGAAAGGGGAATAGAAAATTTCCTTCGAATCATTGTGCCTATTCAATACGATGATTATGTGGTAGACCTGTGGGAACGCTCACGTCGCAAAATTGCGTTATGGATGAAAGGGCAAGTGGTCTTGGGTTTGGTGGTGGCCGTCCTCATTTATTTGGTGCTCTCTCTTTTAGGCATAGAATATGCCCTGCTTCTTTCCATTATTGCGGGAATAATGGAACTTGTGCCTTATGGTATTTTAGTCGCCCTGATTCCCGCTTTTACTTTTTCTTATCTTTCCGGAGGGATCGGAAGCGCACTTATGGTCACCGGAGCTTATGTAATTGTTCATCAATTTGAAGTTTTCCTTTTTGCTCCGCTGATTATTAAAAAAATAGTGGGTCTTTCGCCAATTGTCATAATTTTATCCGCTTTGATTGGTTTCGAATTGGGCGGATTCTGGGGAGTGGTGCTGGCTATTCCGGTGGCGGTCATTGTCATGGAATTTTTGAGTGACATTGAAAAAGATAAAACCTTAGCCCGAACCAGCAACAAATAATAGATAAATAATGACGAGCAATGAAAAAAAACCTTTCTTCATTACGACAACGATTCCCTATGTAAATGCGGAGCCTCATATTGGTTTTGCGCTTGAATTAGTGCAGTCCGATGCCATTGCGCGCTATCAGCGCCTGACGGGCAAAGACGTTTTTTTTAGTACCGGCACGGATGAATACGGCCAAAAGATTTGGGAAGCAAGTCAAAAAGAAGGCAAAGATATTCAAGATTATGTTGATCATTATGCGCAAAAATTTCTCGATCTTAAAGACATCTTGAATCTTTCTTATAATAATTTTATCAGAACAACCAGTAAAGAGCATATCAAAGCGGCGCAAGAATTTTGGCGTCTTTGTGATAAAAAGGGGGACATTTATAAAAAGATTTATAGAGGGCTTTATTGTGTCGGGTGTGAAAAATTTATTACAGAGAGAGACCTTGTGAATAGTAAGTGCTCACTTCATCCGACTCAAGAGCCTGAAGTCGTTGAAGAAGAAAATTATTTTTTTAGATTAGGAAATTATAAAAAGCAACTTCTAGACTATCTATCAAATGAGAAAGTAATCATTCCGGAGTGGCGCAGGAAGGAAGCAATTGATTTCGTGCAAGATGGAATGGAAGATTTTTCAATCTCCCGCGATAAAAAACGTTTTTCTTGGGGTATACCAATACCCGGGGACGATACGCAGGTCATGTATGTTTGGTTTGACGCTCTGATAAATTATATTTCCACCTTGGGCTGGCCCGCCTCCGCTAAAGCTACGGCGGGTAAACCGGATGAAAAAGAAAATCTGTTTGAAAAATTTTGGCAGGATGGGGAAACGGTCCAAACTGCCGGCAAAGATATGGTGAAATTTCAGTCAGTCATGTGGCAGGGGATGCTCATGTCGGCAGGCCTGCCGACAACCGACAGAGTTGTCTATCACGGTTTCATTACCAGCGAGGGCGGGATTAAAATGTCCAAGTCCCTCGGCAATGTAATTTCTCCAGGAGAAATTGTAAAAGAATACGGCACGGATGCTCTGCGCTATTTTCTCTTGCGCGAGATTTCTCCTTTTGAAGACAGTCCGTTTACGATGGAAAGATTTAAGGACGCCTACAATGCAAATCTGGCAAATGGTTTGGGGAATTTAGTCTCAAGAATAATGAAAATGGCAGTAAGTAATAATGTTTTCCTAGAGAAAGAGCCAGAGATTTTGCCTCAGGAAGATAGATTAGGTCAACATTTAAATAAATATTATTTTAATAAAGGTGTTGAGGAAGTTATGGCCTATACTACTTATCTTGATGCATATATACAGGCAGAAGAGCCCTTCAAGAAAATAAAAATAAATCCTGATCAAGCAAAAAAAGACATAGAACAACTATTAGCATCACTTTTTAGAGTTGGGAGAATGCTTAGACCACTGCTTCCTCATACATCTCAAAGAATAATTAACTTAGTAAAAGAAAATAAGATGCCCGAAACTCCATTATTCCCCCGCAAGGACTAAATTAATAATACAATACAGAGGTTAAACCTCTGTAAGGAATATAAAATATATGGAACCAAAACCACCACAGCAACCTAAGAAGCCCGAAAAGTCTATGGAAAAAATTATATGGGCCGAAATTAATGCCCAGGAGCGACCTTCACATAAATCTGAAGAGCAGTGGACTCCTGAAATGAGAGCTGACTATTATATGAATAATTTTTATACAAGATTACCTGCAACTTCAGGAAAAGATGCTCGTGAACATACAGCTAGGTTAGGAAGAGGTAACAGAAGTTTAGAACAAGTTCTTGAGGACAGAGGTAAAAAATGGAAAGAATGGTACTTACGGCCAGATAAAGACGAAGAAGCCAGAAGAAAAGAAAGAGGTTTTAGTAAGAGAAGGTGGGAAGAAACAGATGATGATTTTCTGAAAAGTGTTGAGCAAGCCATTAAAGAAACAAACATAGACAAACAAGAGCTAAAGGAATATATAGCCATGATAGCTAAGGATCATCATAAACACGATCCCAAAAAAGAGGTAGTATTACTTTTACCGCTTTATATCAAACTCAGGGAAATGGGGTATACCCATAATGATTTAATTATATAAATTTATGCCCAAATACATAGATATACATAGCCATGTTAATTTTAAGGCCTTTGATGAAGATAGAGATGAGGTGATTAAGCGCGCCTTGGAAAATAATACCTGGGTGATAAATGTCGGTACGCAAATGGATACTTCAAGAAAAGCGGTGAAAATGGCCAATCAGTATAAAGAAGGCGTGTATGCGATTATCGGACTGCACCCGATACATACTGGAGTGTCGTATCACGATGAAAAGGAGTTAGGTGTTGGCGGAAAAGAATTTACCTCGCGCGGAGAAGTTTTTGATAAAGAATCTTACCGAGAACTTTTAAAAGACAAAAAAGCAAATGAAAAAATAGTCGGAATAGGCGAGTGCGGGTTGGATTATTATCGTTGCACCGAAGAGTCAATATTAAAACAAAAAGAAGCTTTTATACAGCAAATAGAACTGGCCAATGAATTTAATAAACCCTTGATGCTTCATATTCGCAATGCCCGCCCGACTGAACAGTCGTTCGGGCGGGCTTATAGTGATGCTCTAGAAATTCTAAAGACTTATGCTCAAGTTAAAGGCAATGTGCATTTTTTTGCCGGGACTTGGGAGGAAGCAAAAAGTTTTTTGGATTTTGGTTTTACTCTTTCTTTTACCGGGGTCATTACATTTACCCGGGACTACGATGAAGTTATCAGAAATACGCCGCTTGATATGATTATGTCTGAGACAGATTCTCCGTATGTCACTCCTGTACCACACCGAGGCAAACGTAATGAACCCTCTTATGTAAAAGAAGTCGTCAAAAAAACTGCCGAGATTAAAAATCTGCCGGAAGACGAAGTTGCGCAAGCTTTGATTGCAAATGCCCAGCGAGTATTTACAATTTAGCGGCTTTTTGTTAATATGTAATTCATGCAAGATATGGATAGTGGGGCAGAAAATAATAAAAATGACAAGCAAGTCTATGAGCTTGGTTATCTTTTGGTGCCTACAATTGGGCAGGAAGATGTGCCAGTTAGTTATGGTAATCTTAAAGAACTTGTCTCATCTTTTGGGGGTGAGATTATAACGGATGAAATGCCCAGGATGACTACACTTGCTTATTCTATGAAAAAAGTGACATCCAATGTACGCAATAAATTTAACACGGCGTATTTTGGTTGGACTAAATTTATAATGAATCCAGAAGCGATTTTGGAATTGAAGAGGCATCTTGACCTTGATCCGAACTTTATTCGATTTCTGCTCTTAAAAACAGTCAGAGAAAATACTATTGCGGCAAAAAGATTTGTACGTGGAGAATATAAAAGGCCAGTCATGAGAAAGCATACCGAAAATGAAATAGCCGTCCCTATAAATAAAGAAGAGATAGATAAAGAAATAGACGCATTAGTTGCAGTATAATTATTATTAGTCTTTTAAAATTATGTATTTAAACAAAGTAATATTAATAGGAAATTTAACCCGGGATCCGGAACTTCGCTCGACGACGACAGGAGTTAAAGTTTGTTCATTTTCCCTAGCCACCAATCGCGTTTGGAAAGATAAAAATGGCGTGCGCCAGGAAGCAGCTGACTATCACAATGTCGTAGTATTCGGACGTCAAGCCGAGACAGTTGCGCAGTACATGAAGAAAGGGTCTTCCATTTTAGTGGAAGGCAGGATGCAAACAAGGAGTTGGGATGATAAGACCAGTGGAGAAAAAAAGTATCGTACGGAGGTGATAGCCGACCGCACCCAGTTTGGTCCCAAAGGAAGTGGCGGAGGAACTACGGGAGCTCAAAATGCACTGAAAGATTCAAGCAATAAAAGTGAAGAAGTCGATAGCATAGAATATCCGGAAGAAGATATTAATCCTGAAGACATTCCTTTTTAGCAAATAAAAACACACAGCTATGAAGCAAGATTACTTTTCAGCCAATAACATAAAATACATAGACTATAAGGATATTGAAATCCTGAAGAAATTTCTAAATCCTAATGGCAAAATCATGGGCCATAAGCGCACCGGCGTTACTGCTAAAAATCAGCGCGCTTTGACTTCCGCCATCAAACACGCGAGATTTTTAGGCTTGCTTCCTTTTGTGGTGAAATAAAATTTATGGTAAAAGAAATAGTAAGATTCCCCCAGCCTGAAAAGTTATCTCCGGTGCTTCAGCGTATTCAAGATATGAGTTTGCATTTTACCAGCGAGCAATTTTCTGAAGCTCTGCAATTGTCTCGGTCGAGAAAATATTCAGATGTCGCCCTAGATATACAAATTGCAGAAGATAGTATTTTGGGTCCACTCAAAATTCTGCTTGGGGTATTTTTTGGTCCTAAAAAATCCAATGAAGAAATTGCCCCCGAATTTATTTTAATGATTGAATTAGTGACTCGATCTCTTGCGAGAGATGAAACAATAAAACATGTTAAAGATATAGAATTATTTACAAAAGCCTTAGCGGAAATTAAAGCGAGGGCCCAACAATTGGGTCTTGATGTATAAAAATTAAGTTTTATAAATTAGACTCGCTCCACCCTTCAATGTACTCAGGGTCTCGCTCATTTAAACTCGCTCCACATATTCTCCGGTCTCCGTATTAACGCGGATGACATCTCCTCCGTTTATGAACATCGGGGCGTTGAGGGTTGCACCGTTTTCAAGAGTGATAACTTTCATGCCTGATTTAGATGTGTCTCCGCGGACAGCCGGTGGAGCCTCTTTTACTTTAAATTCCATTTTAATCGGCAGGGTTACCTTTATAATTTTTTCATTTTCTTCTTCATTTTCCCAAACTAGGGCTGTAACGTTTCCGTTTTGTTTTAAGAATTTAGCTCCTTCGCCGATAAGTATGGCATCAAGTTTGAATCTGTCACTTTTGTCTTGCGGGTCGCAGAACCAATATTCACCCCCGCCCGCATCGCTATGCGAAGCATTGCGGGCAGGTTTGTTGTGATACAAAAAAGTAATATCACGCTTTATAATATCCGCTTCATCAGCCGATTCAGAGACATGAAAAGTGGCGGCGATGGTCCTGCCGGAAATCAAGCTTTTGAGTTTTACCTGATTTTGCGGTTTCCTCTGTTGCGTCCGCGCGACGTGGCTCTCTACCACTTCGCATGGCTCGCCGTTGTAAATTATTATTTTTTTCTCTCGAATTTCGTTGTATTGAAGCTGGGACATAGGGGCTATATTATCAGAAACTCTTTCTCAACACAACTTTTCTTCGGTACGGATTTTTTGAAGCTTAAAAAATCCTGAAGTTTTCGCGCCGTCGCGCTCAAAACCCCTCCGAAAAGTTATGTTTCAACGAGTTTTTACGCTTCCTCCGTAAATTTCTTTTTAATTTCTTTCAGGATTTGGTCGGAGATTTTTTTGTTTTCTTTCAGGAACGTGCGGGTAGAGTCATAGCCTACGCCGAGCTTTATTTTCTCTTTACCCCCTCCTTTCTCCTCCCCCTTATTAAGGGGGAGGCCGGGTAGGGGTACATAGAAATACGAATTCCCGGTTTTTTCTATGATTTTGAATTTCTCTCCCAATGCCATAATCTCGCCTTCTTTGGAAATGCCTTCGTTGTAAATAATATCAAATTCCGTCTGCTTGAATGGAGCTGAGACCTTATTTTTCACTACCTTGACACGGGTGCGCGAACCCACAACTTCTTCCCCTTTTTTTATTTGAGCGATTTTTCGAATATCCAGCCGGACCGAAGTGTAGAACTTCAGCGCTTTGCCTCCCGGAGTAGTTTCTGGATTGCCGAACATCACTCCGATTTGCATGCGGATTTGATTTATAAAAATAACAACGGTCTTAGACCTTGCCACTATTGCCGTAAGCTTGCGCAGCGCTTGGGACATCAGGCGGGCCTGCTTGCCGACATGATATGCGCCCATATCACCTTCAATCTCATCTTTGGGAGTGAGCGCTGCCACCGAGTCGATAACGATGACATCAATTTTTCCCGTTCGCACTAAGCTCTCTACGATTTCCAGCGCTTGTTCGCCGTTATCCGGTTGGGAAATGAGCAGATTATTTATGTTAACTCCAAGTTTTTTGGTATATTCCGGGTCCATTGCGTGTTCGGCATCTATGTAGGCGCAGATCCCACCGAGCTTTTGCGCTTCCGCCGCGATATGCAAGGCGAGCGTTGTCTTTCCGGATGATTCCGGCCCGAATATTTCAATAATTCTGCCGCGTGGTATCCCGCCGACTCCGAGCGCCATATCCAGGCCGATAGAGCCAGTTGGCACCACATTGACGTCCACCTTCGGTGAATCACCGAACTTCATTATGGCTCCTTCGCCAAATTTATTTTGGATTGACTTCAAAGTATCTTCCAGCACAGCTATTCCCACAGTCTTGTCTTCTTTTTTTTCTTTTTTCTTTAACATGGTTGATTTTTAATGAGCGTAGCGACTATATAAAATCACCACCCTGTTAAATAAAATCTTTTAGATTTTGATTTTTGTCTTCAAAAATCATTTAACAGGGTCAAATAAAATATACTCACTTCGCTCGTTATTTATAATTTGATAATTTTTTTCATCAATATATCCAAATTTATCTTTGGCTGTTATATTTATTATATTATATCCTATCAGGAGAACTATTGTCTCGTCGAAATTACCTTCTTGGTCTATTGAAATTTCCCGGCCGTTTAAAGTCAAGTTTGTCGCATTTCTCGCATTTCCTGTCACTTGGAGAACACTGTTTGCAACTTTCCCGCCCGACTGAACAGTCGTTCGGGCGGGTGCCCCGTCTACTATATTTACATTTTTTATTTTCACTCCGAAAATTAAATCATGAGAGCGGAAAAAGGCGTAAATAATAATCAGAAGAAAAAAAATAGACAGGCCAGCTATTTGTGATATTCTTTTTGCGTTGTGATTCATATTGTATTACCCCCCATATCATCATGCGTGATTTTCTCTCCCGACGTTTGCGGTCGGGATCCCGACTCCTCTGGACGTCGGGACAATACCTCCCTGGGTTTTGCGCCATCGCCGGGGCCGATTACTCCACGTTCTTCCAATTTATCCATTAGGCGCGCCGCGCGTGCGTATCCTAATTTTAATTTTCTTTGCAGATAAGAAGTTGACGCTTTACCGGCCTCTATGACACAAGCTCTCGCTTCTTCGTACAGTTCATCGTCATCACCTCCTTCATCTAAGCTTTCCCAGCCCAAGGCTGGTCCCTGCCCGCCAAATCCGGCAGGCGCGGCGCCTTGGGCGGAAAAAATACTTTTATCAACTGCCATATTTCCTGCCGAAAATGCTATCTCTTCGGATATTTCATCTTTATATACATCGGCCAGATACTTTACGACTTTTTTAACTTCGGCTTCGGAAATAAACGCGCTCTGCAAGCGTTCTGGCTGAGCTTCGCCCGAAGAATAAAGCATATCTCCGGCGCCCAAAAGTTTTTCTGCGCCGCCGGCATCCAGTATGGTGCGTGAATCTACTTGCGAAGAAACTTTCAGGGCGACTCGAGCCGGAATATTAGCTTTAATTAGGCCGGTAATGATATTTACTTCCGGACGCTGGGTAGACAAGATTAAATGAATGCCCACAGCTCTGGACAGTTGCGCCAGGCGGATGATGGCGGATTCAAGTTCTCTCGGATAAGAACTCATTATGTCTGCTAACTCATCTATTATAATGATAATATAAGGTAGACGATCACCACCCCCTTCTTTCCAGATATTGTTATGGTAAGATTCTATGTCTCGCACGGATTCTGCTTCCAATATGTCATAACGGCGATCCATTTCTTTGGCTGCCCACTTCAAAGCCAGGATTGTCTTTTTGGCATCAGTGATGACGGGAGTGAGCAAGTGCGGAATATTATTATAAAGGGTGAGCTCTACGCGCTTGGGGTCTATCATTATAAATTTCAAGTCGTCTGGCCCGTTTCTATAAAGCAGGGAAGTAATCATCGCGTGAATAGCTACTGATTTCCCGGAACCGGTTGCGCCGGCGACCAGACAATGCGGCATTCTGGCCAGGTTGCCAAATACTGACTTGCCTCCGATGTTGCGGCCTAGGGCTATAGTCAGGGGTTTTGAAGAATTTTGGAATTTATCATCAGCCAGCAGGGTGGCCAGACCGACTAGCGACTTTGTTCTATTTGGAATTTCAATGCCAACCAAAGATTTTCCCGGAATCGGCGCCTCTATTCTAATCGGGTGCGCCGCCAGCGCCAGCGCCAGGTCGTTGGTGAGGCCGATAATGCGCGAGAGTTTCATTCCCTCGGCCGGTTTCAATGCATAACGCGTGACGGTCGGCCCGATTGTTATTTCATCCATTTCCACTTCAATGCCGAAGTTTAGGAGCGTGCGTTTTATTATATTGGCATTAGCTTTTATGTCGCCGGTATTCGGCTTACCTTGATCTTCTTCCAATAGAGACAGTGGGGGAGGAACGTAAGTAGAAAGATCCGCTTTCCTTTTTTTAATTGGCATCTCTTCTTCGTCTTCCTTACTTATACCCAATACTTTTTTAATTTTTTTAGTTATCGGTTCTGATTCCTCCTCTCCTGCTAAGGGGAGGATTAGGGAGGGGTCGACCCCCTCTACTTCGGCTATCTCCCCCTTAGCAGGGGAAGAGTATTTCTCTGCTTTTTTCTTCGTTATCAAAATCCAGAGTTTTTCAAAAAAAGGCGCGATGTCCAGTTTTGCGTCAAATATTACCAGAATTGAAATTATTAAAATTGCGCCGAGGAAAATAATGCTCGCATATGCGTCAAAAAGAGAGACCAGAGGTATTGATAAAATTTCTCCTAACAATCCGCCCGAATGCTTACCGGAGGCAATGTCTATTAGTCCGAGCCCCGAGAGGAGAAACATTATTCCACTTATTGTACTTGTCCATCCGATATCCGGAGTCTCCGATTTTACAAATGAAGACCCAAGCAAGACAAAAAGGGCAGGAAGAAGTGCATAGCCGATACCTAAAAGGTAATTAAGTTTTTCATAAATAAATTCACCGGCGACTCCCGTCATCTCAAAGGCGGACATTAAAAAAAATAATGCCAAAACAAAAAAAATGACTGCCATTATCCCGTGTTTGGTTTGAGTTTTTAGTCCTACTGGATTTTCTTTTTTATTTTTCATGATATTTATATTTTAACACAGAAAAGTTTTTTAGTAAAAATACCTTGCGTTTTTCCTTGTCCTATAGTATAACGGACAGATGCTTGGAGATGAAAAAAATATTAAGGAGAGGGGCGAAGGGGTGAGGTTGATGTCTTACACCAAGACCAATAAACTTATTACTGCGCTTTATATGGTAACAGACATTATGGACAAAGAAGAGCCACTTCGGAATAAGTTAAGGACATTAGGCACTAATATTATATCGGACATGCATTTTGCCCCGGTAAATACTTTACCTAAAATATCTGAGATCATGTCCTTTTTGGACATAGCTTCCGCCGTTAATATCATTTCTGAAATGAATAGCAATATTCTCAGAAAAGAATTCACAGAACTCAATCAATCCATAAGTGAGTCCAAGCAAATAAAACCTACATGGCTTGAAGAATTTTTAGAAAATTCCTCCCCTGCTAAGGGGAGGAATGAGGAGGGGTCTGACCCCCTCGCTCCGACCCGGGTCGGAGCACTCCCCCTTAGCAGGGGGAGAGAAAATTCTAAAGGACATACTAGAATCGGTGTCCAAAAAGGGAGCACTCTTATGAAAGCTTTGTCCGATAGAACTCTTGCTTTGTCCGTAAAAAAACAAAGACGAGATCTAATAATATCTGTAATAAAAGCCAGTCCTAGTGGTGTTACCATAACGGATATTAAAACCAAAGCTTCAGGCCTGCCTGCCGGCGAGGCAGGGTCACTCATTTCTTCTTGTAGTGAAAAGACATTACAGAGAGAGTTAGTATCTATGGTCAAGGACAGTATCCTTAATAAGACAGGAGAGAAACGCTGGAGTAGGTACCAAATCAGGGGCTAGGTTCTAGGTGCTAGGGACTAGTGAAAAACAGCATAATCTAGAACCTAGCACCTAGCCCCTGATTTACCCCCTTGCATTCCAGTTAAAAGTGTGCAAATATAGGGGTGTGGGAGTTATCCACATAGTATATTGCTCTATCCTGGAGCTGTATATTATAATGTCATGGTGTCTGTTGACTGCACATCTTTGTGCAATCTATATTCACCAATCGTAATTTGTTTTCGTTCACGATTTCGTCGAAAAAATCTTGAAGGAGAATAAAAGGTCATTATTATTAGCGGGTAAAAAATAACGATAGAAAAAATACGCTTTTAGTTTTGTCCCTCACTTGCGTGCAAGTGAGGGGCGAGTCGAAACTAATTAATGGCGTAAAAATTAGAAAAAATTTATGAGTAATATATTAAAATCAAAATTCCTTCTTGGAGCGATGGTTGCGTCGGCTCTGCTCGTAGGTGTCGTCTTGTTCGCCTTTGCGTTCGCGACTACAGCTCTTGCGGCTGATTGTACAATCACTAGCACCTTGAGAGTAGGTTCAAAAGGCGAGCAAGTTAAATGTCTGCAGACGGCGGTCGGAGCCACTGCCGACGGTAAATTTGGTCCGAAAACCAAAGCGGCTGTCATGGCTTGGCAAAGCGATGCAGGCTTGGCGGCTGACGGAGTCTTCGGTCCTAAATCACGCGCTGCTTGGTCCGGCGGTGCGGCTATGACTTCTGCTCCAGCTGCAGGTTGTGAGGGCGGGGCTATGTACAATAGTAATACCGGCGCTCCTTGTGCAGCAACAACTCCAGTAGCACAAACTGGTCCAGTAACCGTCGCAGTTGCGGCAGACAATCCAGCTTCCAGATACATCATCGGCGGTCAATCTACGGCTGACCTGGCGCACTTTACCTTCAGTGGTGCAGGCACTGTCAATACAGTTATGCTCAAGCGCACTGGTGTCTCTGACCAAAACACCTTGTCCAATCTCTACTTATATGACGGGACGACTCGTCTGACCGACGGTTATTCATTCAACAATACTGGTGAACTAACAATGAATAGTCTTGGTCTGGCGGTCAGTGGTTCCAGAACTATTTCGGTCAAAGCTGATGTGGCTGTTGTGACTAATGCTTCCACTCTGGGCATTACTCTACTTAGCTTTACCGCCGCTGGTCAAACAGCTGTGACAGCTAACGTAAGCGGTAATACAATGACTTACGGTAGCGGTAACTTAGCGAGTGTCTATCTGGCCACGCAAGCTTCGGTGGCTGTTCCGGCCGCATCAGTCAATGCCGGGACCTCCGCCTACACAGTCTGGTCAGCTCCGGTACAAGTAAATGTACGTGAAGTCTGGCTCAAGGGTGCGAACTTCCGCACAGTTGGTTCAGCCCCGGTTGACGCGCTGGGCAATGTCAAGCTTTATGTTGATGGTGTCAATGTAGGCAGTGCCGCTACGATGGGCACGATTACCGGCTCCAACTACGCAATGTTTGACTTTTCCGCTAGCCCTCTAAAGCTTTCAACTGGTACGCACACGGTTGATGTGCGCGCAGATATTGTCAAGGGTGCAAGCTACACGGTTACAGTTTCAGTTCAGCAAGCCTCTGACTTAGTTCTCTACGATGGTCAAGTTGGAGTAAATTTGGCTGCGGCTGTTAGTTCTACCACTGCCTTTACTGCCAATACGGCCGGTCAAATAACAATTAATGCCGGTTCGGCTTCGGTCAATGTTGACCCTACTTTCCAAGCGCTGACGAATATTACTGGCGGCGCGACCAACGTCGCTATTGGTAAATTCAAAGTGCATGGATATGGCGAGGATGTGAAGGTTAGCAATCTTATTGTTAAACCTATCATGACTAGCGGTGTTACCGCCTCCGGTTCAACGACCAACTTGAACAATGTGACTATCTACTTTAACGGTTCACAGGTTGGTTCCAGCGCTGCCTACAACGGCACGGATGCGCTTACCTTCCAGCTTGGTTCACAAATGATTCTGCCAGCCGGTGCGGACAGTTATATTGAAATTCGCGCCGACCTTCAGAACTCTACCAGTATCAACTATACTGCCGGTTCGGTCTCGGCTAACCTTAATGTCGGTTCCAGCAATGGACAGGGTCAGAATTCAAAGGCCACTTTGAATTTCCCGACTTCTACCGTCACCGGAACAATCCTGACTGTTCAGACCGGAGTCCTGGCGGTTTCCAGGAATACCGGTTATGCCAGTCAAAATGCTAATCCGAACACCGCCGGTGTGAAGGTTGGCTCATTCGTTCTGCAAAACCAGAGTTCTTCTGAATCTGTTCGGGTAACCAGTTTGGCTGTTACCTTATTCAATGGTGCGGGCACAGCCCTGTCAACTTCTACCACCCCGGCCTTGACCAACTTCTCCAATCTTAGAACTTCCGAAACTACTGGCTCCGGCGCTAATCCAATTCAGCCGGCGGCTTCCAACACATTCTCCGTTGACTTTACGCTTCTACCTGGAGCAACCAAAGTAATTGATGTGTTGGCTGATACGGGTGCTACAGCTGGCAGCGCATCAGTTTTGACCAAGCTGGTTGTTACTTCTATTGGTTCAAGCAGCAATGTTTCAATTAGTCAGAACGGTAATGCGACAGCGGTAACCGGTCAAACAGTTACTTTGGCTGTCGGTACAGTTTCTAACAACATTGCCTTGCTGACCGCTCCATCTACCTCTCAGCAATTCGTTCCGGCGGCCAATGGCGGTGCGGCTAATGCTACCAAGGCAGTGTTCAAGATTCAAGCGACTGGCGGCTCGGCAGTAATTTCAGAAATGAAATTCACTGTCAACAGCCAAGACTTCTCGGCCGCTTCTACCGATGCCGATGCAAACACAACTACTGCCCAGACACTGACCCTGACGACTTCAGCCGATACGGCTAAGTTTGCGGTGGGTGATGTCGTTCAGCTAGTGGCCGCGACCACCAACGGTTTGGGTACGGTTACCGCAATTTCCGCTCCAAACCTGACTGTTTATGTGGCTGTAGCTTCTACCGGTACTCCTTCAGCGGTTAGATTAGTTCCTTCAACGGTTACGGCGATTAAGGTTGGCAATGTGTCAGCTGCGCCGGTTGCTGGTGTTTCCTACTTGACCGGTCTGGCTCTGACTGTTCCAAACGGCGGTTCCGGACTTAGCCAGGAGGTGTTTGTTTCCTACGCCGAAGTTGGCACTAATGGTATTTCTACCGGCGCTACTGCGCGTGTCGCTCTGGAGTACATCAAGTACACCAGCGGTAATACGACCAGTACGCTTTGTACGGCGGCTATCCAAACTTGTGATACTGTTCAGACCGCGGCTACAGTAGCTGCTCCGACTATGAAATTGGTTGGTTCGGCTCCTACCATGACGCTGACGACCTCAACTCAAGTACTTACTACTGGGTCAGTTCAAATTGGTAATGTGGTTGTGACGGCTAATCTCAAGGGTGATATCACACTTAACGCTCTGCCAATTAATGCCATTCTAACTTCGGCTACACTACCTAATGCTAACCCTGGTTATGCGGCTGACGGTATTCGTGTTAAAGACAAGGACGGCAATCCGGTGACTACGACTAATACGGCAATGGGTAGTACGACAGCTGGAGGTACTTCAACCATTACCTTTACCGGTGGTTATCAGATTCCGGCTGGAACAAGTCAGACCTTCAAGATTTTCTTGCAGTTTGACGCGGTTACCAGTACGAACAAAGCCGGTCAAGCTACATTGAGCACCGGTAATGCGGACCTCTTGAGCTGGACTGACACGGCTGGAAATGCCGCTACTACCAATGGTATAGATGTCGCCGGAAGCGCGGCTACGACCGTATCCAACAGATACCTTGACCGTACGACCACAACTCCTGGCTTCTTCTACAACTATCCTACCGGTACGGTTGGCGTATCAAGCTAACCTCTCCCCCAACTCCTCTCCATAACTAAGTTATGGAGAGGGGCGGAGGGGTGAGGCCTAGGTTCTAGAAATAGCTTTTAGATGCCTGCCCGCCTTGGGCGGGGTCGATCTTCTAAAACTTCAAAAAACCACTCCTTTCAGAGTGGTTTTTTGTATTTACCACCTCTCCCCAACCCCTCCCCAAAAGGGAGGGGTGATTTACCCTCTCCTTTGGAGAGGGTAGGGTGAGGTTGTATTTTGTATCAAATTCCTCTATAGTATCTCTATTACAAATAACATAAAAAAGAATTTATTATGTCTAAAAAAAATATCGCGCTGATAGTTATCGTGGTTTTGGTTGTCGTGGGAGTTGCTCTTTGGAGCAAATATAGGGATACAGGTAATTCTATTTCTGTCGTATATCTTTCCACCGGGGAAGTATATATAGGCAAGCTATCTACATTTCCAATGATGGAATTGAAAAATGGCTATATTCTAGCTACGGCACCAGACGCTACCGACCCTAAGAAGAGCAATTTCCAGCTTAATCCGCTGACTGAAGCTCTTTGGGCGCCCAAACACCTATATCTAAATAGGAAACATGTCGTATTTTACGGTCCGATACTTCCCAATAGCAAAATCGCTGAAGCTTTAGCAGCGAAGAAGTAGGTTAGGTTCTAGGGACAAGGTTCTAGGTTCTAGGAAAGTAAAAACAAATTTGGCATAAAAACTATCCCCTAGTCCCTAGCAACTAGCCCCTAGTTCGGGTTATCCACACCCCCCTTGTGTCATAATATTTGTTCCTATTGTATAATTAGGGACACATTGGCGAGTCGAATACGCTTTTGTCATCTTGAATTGTCTTACAGTGCATTCCCTTAAGGGCACTCTTAGGCGATTGAGGAAAATTATTAGTGACATTATTATTAATTATTATTTCCGCCCAAGGCGGATCAGCCTCGGGCTGAAAAAGATTATGAAAAAATTATTTAAAGGTTTAGGTTTAATTTTGATGTCTCTGGCTCTGGTCGCATTTGTCGGCGCGGGTCAGGCTAGCGCAACTCTGACTGTTGCCGCAACAAGTGTTACTAGCGCGCAAGGTTCTGCTTCAGCAGCCGGTGATGCTATCACTGTGACAGCTGGTGCTGGAGGTTCAACTACGGGTGTTGGTGGTGCTATTTTGTTAACTTCCGGTGCAGGTACGGCTGGCAACTCTGCCGGTGGCGCATCTTCTCTAATTGCTGGCGCAGGTCAAGGTAGTGCGGCTGGTGGTGCTAGCGCAGTGACGGCTGGTGCCGGTGGCGCAACTGGTGCCGGTGGTGCTATTTCTGTTACTACTGGTGCTGGAGGCGCAACTTCTGGCGCTTCAGGCGCATTGACTGTCGCTACAGGCACGACTACTTCCGGTGCTTCGGGTGCTGTTGCTTTAGGTTCTGGTAATGCCACAGCCGGTGTCTCTGGTGCGGTAACTCTCTCTTCAGGTACAACGACTGCCGCTAACACTCCGGGTACGGTTGCAATTACCGCGGGTGCTAACGGTGCCGGAACTGGCGCCGGTGGCGCAGTTACTGTTACAGCTGGCGCTGGCGGAACTGGCGGACAAGGTGCAGGTGGTGCAATTACACTTGTTGCTGGTGCTGCAGGCACAACTGCCGGCGCTTCTGCAGGTGCAGGTGGTGCTTACTCTTTAACTTCGGGTGCAGGTAGTGCGGCTACATTAGGTAACACTGGTGGTGCCGGTGGTGCTTCTACCGTAACTCTTGGTGCTGGTGGCGTTACTGTCACGGGTACAGGTGGCGCCGGTGGCGCATCTACCCTTACAGCTGGCGCTGGAGGTAATGCTTCTGGTGCTGGTACAGGTGGCGCCGGTGGTGCTTCTACTGTTACTCTCGGCGCTGGTGGCACTACTACTACTGGTACATCCGGTGCTGGTGGTTCATACTCGCTTACTGCTGGTGCTTCTGGTGCTCCTTCTGGTGCCGGTACATCCGGTGCCGCTGGTGCTATTACTCTTACTGCTGGTGCTGCAGGTGTTGGCTCAGCCACAACTGGTGCGGCTGGTGGTGCTGTTACATTGACAGCTGGTGCTGGTTCTGTCGCTGCTGCTGGTGGTGCCGTTACTGGTGTTGCTGGTGCAGGTGGTGTAACTGGCGCAGGTGGCGCGGTTGCTCTTACTTCTGGTGCTGGTGGTTCAACTTCCGGCGCTTCCGGAACTGTTGCTTTCCTTTCTGGTACTACAACTTCCGGCGCTTCCGGTGCGGTTTCTCTTAGATCAGGTGTTGCGACTGGTGGTGCTTCTGGTGATGTAACAGTTCAATCTGGAACTGCTAACTTAGGAAATACCCCAGGTACTGTTACAGTCCAAGCAGGTGCTGCTGGTACTCTAGCTGCTGGTGGAGCTGTTGCTATAACTGCTGGCGCAGGTGGTACTGCTTCTACAGGTGGCACGGCCGGTGGTGCGATTACTCTTACAACAGGTGTTGGTTCTACTGCAGCTGCAGCTACTGTTGGTGGCGCTGGTGGCGCATTGACTGTTACCGTTGGAAATGGTGGTGTTGCTACGGGTGCAACTAATGGCTCAGGTGCTGGTGGTGCTGTATCAATTACGACAGGTACTGGTGGAGCAAACTCAACTAACGCTGGTACATCTGGTGCTGGTGGCGCATTGGGCTTAACAGCAGGTGCTGGTGGTTTGTCAGGTGGTGCTTCTGGTACTGGTGGTGCTGGTGGAAATGTAACCTTAGTTCCAGGTGCTGGTGGTGGTGCTAATGGTGGTACGGCTGGTGCTAATGGTTTTATTTCCCTTGGACGAGGCACATTAAGAGTTCCATTGTTTAGTACGACGACTACTGCACTTGGTACAGTTCAAAACTCTACTCCAACAGCAGCTCAGACTCTAGGTGGTGTTCTAACTCAAACAAGTGCTACGGGGGCAGGTACGGTTACTTTCCCTACTGGTACTCTTCTTTCTGCTGCTATTCCAGGTGTCGCAGTTGGGGATACATTCAGAGTAGTGTTTGCTAACCTCGGTGGTGCTCAAACCTTGACCATTACTGCTGGAGCTTCAGGTATGACAATTATTGGAACTGCAACAGTTGCTTCAGGTACAGATATTGAATTAACTTTCGTGAACACAGCTGCAAATACTTGGAGTGTTTATACCAACAAATAATTATTTTGTTTCCCGCCTGCAACGCTATATGCGTAGCATTGCGGGCAGGCTTAAGTTAAGTACATTATCAACAAATAAATATACGGGATTTTTCTTGAAACTTTCTCTGGGTCGAATCCCGTATATATAATCTTAAAAACAAAATGATTAAAAAATTAAAAATCGGTTTGTTAATAGCTGTCTTGTCTCTCTGTGTTGGAGTCGTTTCGGTTGCGCAAGCGGCTGACTTGACTTTCAGCGTTGATACGACAGTCACGGTTAATAGCCGCGACTACACGATTACAGCTAATTCAGCGGCCACGACAATAGAAGTCGGCGCGACGACGCTGACCGTGACGGTGCCGGCTTCCAGTACCTTAACCTTGGTGTCTCCGCTTAGAGATACCTTGACGAATAACTTGGGTCTGGCTCAGTCTTGTAACCTTTCTCAGAACTCGGTTCTGGTTACCGGAGCAACGACGGTAATCTTTACGCCTACTTCTACCGCTTGTACTTTCGGCGGTAGCGGAGGATTAGTTTCCGGCGGAGGCGGCGGGGGAGGTTCCTCTTCAGCTTCACCGACTGCAACCGTAGCGACGAGTACGACACCCGTCGCCTTGACCATTTCTCCAGAAGTTACCATGACGACGGTTTCTCCCGGCTGTTCCGGAGGCAATAAATACAATACCTCAACTGGCGCACTGTGTGTCAGCGGTGTTGTCTCTCCAGTTTCGGCCGGTCCCTACAACTTCGGCACCACTACTCTGAAGAGCGGCAGTAAAGGTGAACCAGTCAAGGAACTGCAAAGATTCTTGAACAAAGTCTTGAATCTGGGTCTAGTCCTGGATGGTAAACTTGGTCCCAAGACCATTGCCGTCATCAAGAAATGGCAAAAGGACAATGGCCTGAAAGCTGATGGCCTGATCGGCAAGAAAACAAAAGCTCTGATGAATGCGATGGCGAAGTAGAAAATTTGTAAATTAGTAGCCTCACCCCAACCCCTCTCCATAAGCTCTCTTATGGAGAGGGGCGAAGGGGAGAGGTGAATGCAAAAAACCACTTTTCAGAGTGGTTTTTTGTGTTTGAGTTATCCACATCTTAAGTGTGGTGTAATAAATTAGTGGTATAATAAAAAATGACTTTTATATATAAAAAGAACGTCGTCTTTTTTATTAGCTTTTAATCTTAAATATTTTTATGAATATTTCTCTTAGAAAAATGTTTTCTCCAGTCGCAATACTAACAGCAATTTTTGCTGTTTTTATTTTATTAAGCGTAGTGGTATACACTGTTGTCTACGCAGCCGTTTCTGAAACCACAGCGCCGGCCGGCGTGGTAACCCCTTCCCAGACAATCAAAGCAAGTAGCACGGATACCCCTCTTATTCGATTTCAGTTAACCGGAAATAATGCCGATAACACAATCACACAAGTCGTGGTCAGTATTGAAAGCACCGCCGGTCCGACCGTGACGGGAGATTTTACCAATCTTAAAGTTTTTAAATCAGCTGATAATATTTTAGATGGTGGAGACACAGTCAAGGGAACACAAACAACGGTTAATGTCGGCTCCACAACTACCATTACTGTTACAGGGGAGACGATAGGCGCAGCCGCTTCTTGGTATATCGTGACAGCCAGCACCGCTGCTGGAGCAGTCAACGGCCACGCTTTTAAGGCGACTATGGCAGCCAACGCCATTACCGCAGGGGGAACTGGAGGAGCGGCGCTTGGCACAGCTTTATTAGCTGCCGCAGTCCAAGCTTTAACGATTGATACAGTCGTTCCGACCGTGAGCGCCAGCTGCACCGGTCCAGCCAATCTTTCAACCGGTGTTCCTATTTCTACATTCGTTCACGTTTGTTTCAGTGAAAATATTGACCAGTCAACCATCACTCCTTCCAATGTCACCTTCACCAGTGGCGGCACTCCGGTGGGCGCCGGTATTCGACCATTCCCCGATGGCTTTGATGTGGTTGTTTCCAATACCCCAACTTTTGCGGACAGCTCGCGTTTTGCCAAGCTCGGGAGCACTTCCACCGCTTTCTATCCGATTGCCGGCACCAATCCTATTTCTCCGCAGCCGCCCACCGGTTATGCTTCTCCCACAGTTGGTGATATTGTCATCAAACAGCACGAAACCTTCCCGTCAGACGTTGGTTTAATCACAGATGCTACCTTGACTTCTGGAACATTCGCTTTCAACGGTTTTCCCTTGCATGGTTCCAGCCAGGTCACCAAGGTTGCCACTCCGACGGCCACGGGCGCTGTCACTGCTGCGACTTCTGTCACCGCCGGTGATATAATTGTCGTAAATACTACAACCAACCCTACTGATGTTAAATATAACTGGCATATAGTAACAACTGGTGCTGCAGTTAATAACACTTCTCTAAGACTTGACGGTGCGGGAGCGGCGCCGGCTTATGTTTCCGGCTCTAAATTTTCAACCATTGCTCCTAACGATACTTCTGCAGTTAACGCCTCAAGTCAAGTGGTGGGTAGTGTAGACAGCGGCATTAACTTTGTAGTCGGTGATTTGGTATTTGCCAAAGTTACTACCAACGGAGACAATCTTGACTCTTTTGCTTGGCATATAGTTACTACAGCCCAGAATATTACTACTGATATCGCGCCTACAACTTTACGCTTAGACGGCGCTACCGGTGGAGCTCCAACTTTTGCCGCTTCTTCTCAAGTTTCCAAAATCACTCCAGGGGCAGAAGGAGCGGTAACTGCCGCCACTGCGCTTTCGTTCGGCGATATTGTCATGGCCAAAACCACGGCCAACGCCTTTAACAATAACTCTTACGTCTTTCACATTGTCACCGGCGCTGCCGCGGTTAATGGCACGGCATTGCGATTAGACAACGCTCCCGCCAACTTGACTATTTCTACGACTTACGTTACGACAGTCACTACCGGAGTTAAGGATTCCGCCGGCAATGCCCTGGCAGCCAACGGAACAGTAACCTTTACCACCGGCTCAACCGGCGGAACCAATACCACACCTCCATTTGTTCAATCCAGCCAGCCAAGTCCGGGAAGCCAGACTCATCCGATTGGCGCGCCTATTAAATTAACATTTAGCGTGGATATGGCCTCAAGCGGGGGAGGTTCAATTACCGATGCGGCCAACATTGGATTGTTTACCGATGTCAACGGCGCTCCTGGAATCGCTGTGACTACTACCAAAGCTTATGATTCGCCTTCCAAAACAGTCACACTTACCCCGTCCTCGGCCTTGACCGCAGCAACCGGCTATGTGGCCAAAGTCAACATTACGGCAACGAGCGCCACGGGTGCGGTACTTACGGCGCCATATTTCTTATTCTTCCATACACCATCGGGTGCAGCTGACACCACAGCGCCGACAGTCTCAGGCGTTTCGCCGGCCAACGCCGCCACGGGTGCTGCCCTTGGCACAGTCGTGACGGCTGGCTTCAGCGAGGATATGGATCCCTCTACTATCAACGCCAATACTGTAACATTAAAGAAAACCAGCAATAGCGCCGCAGTTACCGGCAGTGTTACCTATAATCCACAGAGTCGGTCTGTCAGCTTTTCTCCAAGTACGGCCCTTGAATCCAGTTCCGGCGGCGGTTCAAACGGACAGTACACCTTCACGATAATCGGTGGGGGAAGTGATCCGCGCGTCAAAGACCTTTCAGCCAACGCGCTGGCCGCCAATTACACTTCGGCCTTCACCACTACAGCTACCGCCGATACGGTCAAGCCAATACTCACTTTTGCTAACGCCGATAACTTCAGCGTGGCTGTTACTTTCTCCGAACAAATGAAATCAGGTGGAGGACCGAATGCGGCGGACAATATTGCCAACTTCACTCTGGAAAGCCCTGTCGGTTCTTCCATCTCTTTAGGCGGGAAGACTGTAGTCTATGAAGCGGGAACCAAGACGGCCCGCATTACCGGTTTGTCCTTGCAAAATGGAACCACTGAAACTCCTGCAACTTTTAAAATCACAGTTTCTTCGGTTGTTCAAGACTTGAGTAGCCAAGTTATGGATGTTACTGGTACTCCTGCCTTGAACACTCAATTTGGCACAGTTGCCAATTCCGCCACTTCCGGCGGTCTAATTGGTCCGGGCGGGGGCACGATTGACATGAGTATGCAAGGTATGAATCCGAGCCGGGTGATGCCAATGAGTCGGGGAGCTGGAGCTACTTCCAATTATCACGTGGAATTTTTGGCCGGAACCTCTATTCCTGCTACCGGCCAGATTGTTCTGACTTTTCCTGCCGGGTTTACTCTGACCGCAGCGGACAAGGTGGCTGTAGCCTTAAGTTTCTGCAATGCCGACTTAAACGGTCCGGCTACCGGCGCGCCTGTTATTGATACGGTTGTTGCTAACAATGATGCAGGTACCATTACCATTACCACTACCGCAGCCGCAGCCACCGGAGCCAATTCATTCATCTGCATGGACCTTTCGGGCATTGTTAATTCTACAGTACCTTCAAGCAGTGGCTACACTGTGACTATGCAGACCAAAAATACATCTGCCAATAATCGGGCAACTTTACAGACCATAACCGCGGCGCCGTTCTTCTTGGGCGCTGCCGGTTCTCGCACTTTGACGGTGAATGTATTTAAAGATGCTAACACAAATGGTACAAATGATTCTGGAGAAGGTATTAACAGTGTTACCGTCTACTTATTCAGTCCGGCTACCGGAGGACAAGAAGCTACTACGGCCACCGTCAGTATTGCCGGTGTCGCGACCTTTACTAATCTGGCCGACGGTGATTATATGGTCGGGCTTAAGCCGACCGCGGCGATTGATGTAGCATTTAACTCCATGCCCCAGTCGCATAAGATTACCTCGGATGCAGCAACTCATACCAAAAACTTTGCCTTAAGCAATGCCGCGGCTCTAACAATCTCCGGCACTATCAATGGGGCCAATACTACGAAAGTGGACATTTTTGCTTCTTCGCCCAATGGTTTTACTAAAAAGACCTTAACGATGACCGGGTCTCCCGTTGCTTATTCTCTGCCGGTTTTGGCCAATAGTTCTTACAATATTGGAGTTGGCCCAGCCATGCCGGAAACTTCCTTTACTCCGGGCGCTCCGCCTCCACCACCACCGGACTTTTCTTTCATGCCTCCGCCAAGCGTTCAGGTAAATGTGGCAGGTGTCAGTGTCTCTAACTCAACTGTCCCGGCGCTGGCCTTCGTTTTATCCACGGCTGATAAAACCATTACTGGAACCGTAGTTGATTCTGCGGGTACCGGAGTCTCCGGTGCTGGTGTCTTCTGCCGTCCAGTAGCCGCATCCACCACTGGTTCGGCCGGCGGATTCGGCACCGGCGGCCAAACTGGAACTACCGGGGCCTTTACCTTAAAGACAGTCCAGGGAGTTTACCTCTGCGGAGTGTTTAAACCGGGCATGCCGCCGGTTCCAGAAAAACAAATTACCGTGGGCGCATCTGCCAATACTCCAACCACTCTCGCCTTCGTGCTTGATGCCGCAACCACTTTGACTATTACCGGAACGATTAAAGACGATTCAGGCAATGCCATCTCTTACGCTGGTGTTTCCGGACGCAAAGTCGTTTCCACTTCCAATACCACAGCCGTTGGAGGCGATAGCGGAAACTTTGTCGGTGGTCCGACTGACGCTAACGGCGCCTACACTCTGTATGTCTCGGCCGGCACTTGGGTCGTGGAAGCTTTTGCTCCCGGCTTTGGACGCTTGGGAACCAAAACTATTACGATTACCACCAGCAGTTCCAGCGGTCAGGATTTCTCCGCGCAAAGTTTATCTATGGGGACCATTACCGGTACTGCCACGCAGGCAACTGTTGCCGTGCAGGGCGTGATGGTGCGGGCGGAGGATTCTACGGGCTCTAGCGGCAATATGACCACAACTGGCTCTGACGGCACTTACAGCTTAAGGGTTCCAGCTGGAACTTATTCGCTTGTTTGTTATTTCCCGGGAGTCGGAGAAGGCACGCCGGTAACCGGTATTGCGGTGACGGCTAACACTACTACTTCCGGAAAAAATTGCACCCAAGCGGCGCCTATCACCATTACGATTAATATCACTGATGGCACCAATGCCATTGCCAATGCCGGAGTGGAAGTTCGTGATTCCAATGGCCGCGGTAACTTTACTTCAACCTCAACCACTTCCGGCGCCAACGCGGTTTATACCGTGGTTGTTCCACCGGGAACGTATACTGTCCGGGCAGGGCATCCGGCCTATGGCAGTGTCGGAACAACCACCGGGGTTAATACCACGCGCACGATTACCTACACGGCATCGGCTGGAGTACTATATGCGGTAACTGGAACAGTGAACGGAGATGGATCGGCTTTATCTGGCGCTTGGGTGTCTTTGAACGGAACTCCAACTGGACAAACCAACACTATCTTCTTAGGCGGACAAACCGCTTCCAATGGAACATTCAGTATTAGTGTTCCGCCGGGAGTGTATAAAGTTCGGGCCGACAAGCCGGGATACAAATCTCCGGCCGAAAGCACCGCTACGGTGACAAACGCAACCGTTGCCGTAAGCACTATCGCCTTAACTACTGCTGCCAGAACCATTACTGGTACGATTACCATTGATGCCAGCGGCGTGTCTAATGCCTTTGTTGACGCTACCGATGGAGCCGGCGGCTACGCCGTAGCCCAGACTAATGCCGCGGGCGCTTATACCCTCAACGTGGATAATGGCACCTGGACGATAAGAGCTCATAGCCACGGCTACGAAGGCGGTCCTTTACCGGTCACGGTCAGCAACAATAGTCCTTCAGGCCAAAACCTTGCCTTGACCGCGATTTCCGGCTTTACCATTAAAGCGGAACGTCCGGAAACTGTTACTCCCGCATCTGGAGGATTCCTAACCAACACTGACATTGGCAATTTCTTCCAAATGGAAATTCCGGCCAACGCATTGGGCACGGGCTCTAATGCCGCAACGGTCACGACTAGGGTTAATACGGCTATGCCTAATCCGCCAAGCGGCGCTATCCTTTCTAAGAACGCGGTATCAATTGACGCGGTAGGTTCTGACGGCTCGCCGATTTCCAGCTTGAATGACGAAATTACAATCACCATTCCATATACCGAAGGTGATTTGCCCGCCGGCACGAGTGAAGCATCGCTAGTGATTGGTGTGTGGAATGATGCGAACCAAACTTACGACACCTTGTCAACCACCGTGGACACAACTCTTAATACTCTGACCGCCACAGTTTCTCACTTGTCCGACTTTGCCCCAATGGTTGCGTCCGGCGGAACTCCTCCAGCCACACCAACTGGTCTGACGCTCTCTATCCAGCCTAATAGCGGAACTATTGTTGGTCTCAGCTGGACAGCCGTAGCCAACGCTGCCAGTTATAATATTTACCAATCCACCGATAATAGCAGTTTCCCTCTAGCTGGTTCGTCTACTTCAGTGGGTTTTCAAGCAACGGGCTTGACTTCCGGGACGACTTATTACTTTAAAATCAGCGCGCTAAATTCGACTGGAGATGAATCGGCCGCAAGCAGCGCGTCTTCAGCCGTTCCAACATTTATTGCCAGCGCTGCGGCTTCTTCAGGAGCATCTTATTCTCCCGCAGCCAGTACCTCGAGCAGCAGCTCCAGCAGTTCAAGTACTCCTTCTACTACTACGACCACCACTCCTACCACAACTGCGACTACCCCAACAGCAATTACTGGCTGTGGCAATAGAACCACTGGTTTCAGCACAGTTACAGGTAAGTCCTGTGTAGGGAATATTGTAAGTACGGCCGCTCCTGCAACACCGGCTACCCCGGCAGTTCCGGGAGTAAGCTCTGCAACGCCGGCTACTCCAGCTACACCCTACAATTTCGGCACCGTCACTCTGAAGAGCGGCAGCAAAGGTGAACCGGTCAAGGAGCTGCAAAGATTCTTGAACAAAGTCTTGAATCTGGGTCTAGTCCTGGATGGCAAACTCGGTCCCAAGACCATTGCTGTTATCAAGCAATGGCAAAAGGACAATGGCCTGAAAGCTGACGGCCTGATCGGCAAGAAAACAAAAGCTTTGATGAACGCTATGGCGAAGTAATCTAACCCCTCCCCAGCCCCTCCCCTTATTAAGGAGAGGGGGAAGGGGTGAGGTGAATTTGTGTTATAATAAACAGCATGAATAAAGGCGATAGTCCGGTTTTTATCTTAGTTATCGTTTTAATCCTTGTCATCTACGGATTCTGGCTAGTGAAGAAGAATCCTGTTCCCACTTATACCAATCAGCCCACAGATTCTGTGGAGAATGCAAACGATGGCAGCGTCAATGTTACATTTCCGGCAACGTCAATTAGCTATGCGCAGGCTCTAGTAAAATATAAAGACGCTCGTCTGCAGCTTGACCAAGAGTGCCGAGCAACTCCGGCTAATGTCACTTACAAGAACAATACGAATATTATGATTGACAACCGCGCTCCTATTTCCCGCGCTGTCAAAGTCGGTTCCGTGTTTTCTATCAAGGCGTATGGTTTTAAGATAGTGAAGCTCTCCAGCCTAACCTTGCCGGCGACTTGGTATGTGGATTGCGACAAATCGCAAAACGTCGCTGCGATTCTGATTCAGAAATAGAAACGACCTCTCCCCAGCCCCTCTCCAACCCCTCCTGACCTCCCCTTATCAGGGGAGACAAATGATTTCCCCCTGATAAGGGGGAATACAAAGGGGTTCAAGGAGAGGGGGAAGAGGCGAGCTGAACAAAAATACAGAGGATAATCCTCTGTATTTTTGTTGTGCTTGTTTTCATTGACAAGGGCATACTTCACATGCGAAGATAAATCAGCCGTGGACTGGGGTGTTTAGCGTGGTATGGCGTTTCTCACCGGGGGGCGAGAGGCGATTATCGCGCTGGGCTTGGGCCCCCAGTCCGCGGCGTACAAGTTCTTCGGAATAGACATCGGAGATTGAGGGCTAGTTTTAGCCTCTCTCCAACAAATCTCGCCGTGGATGGTGAGGAATGTCCTGCGTGAGGGGTTGCCATCCCCCTCATATAGTAGATACATAACACTTACGTCTGCGGCGAGAAATCTCAGGCCGGCAGCTTTCAAGCGCCGGCCTGCTCTATTTTTAATATAAAGTATTATATAATTCATAAATGAATAAAACATTAAAAATATTAAAATGGACGGGGATTGTTTTAGTAAGTTTATTTATTCTGGCGGAAATCATCAGACTGCCGTTTCGTCTGGAAGAGGAAAAGACCAAAGAGCAGGTGGCGAAAATTCACGCCACCAAACTCCAGTTTTCTGACGTGCTGGGCGAAAATCTTCCGCCGGACCCCGGCGCCGATGCGGATAAAACGGTGCCAGGCATTGATGCCAATAATAACGGCATTCGTGACGACGTTGAACTGGCTATTTTCAAAGAATATCCCAACTCCGCCAAAACCCGCGCCGTCCTTTTGCAGTATGCACTGGCGTTGCAGATGGAGTTTATACAACCGATAGTAAATAAAGAAACGGTAACAGAGGTAATTCGTGAAGAAGACAGAGCCAGTTCCTGTGTCAGTGATACTCTTGTGCCAAGAAAAAGTCCTGAGTCGTCCAGAAGTGATACTGATATGGAGAAAATTAAGGTATTTATTAATTTTATTAAAAAACTACAAATTAATACAAAAGCGAGAGATCAAGCACAGGCTGATTTTTATAAAAATCTAAGTAGTTATAATTCATTAGATATAATTTGTGATATTGATTATTCCACTTTACCAAACTAAAGTAATGACCTTGTTTTTTAAATTAGTTATTTTTGCGCTAATCATATCTTTATTACCTAGTTTTGTTTTTGCTCAGGTGGGGGCTTGTTCACCTGTTGGATATTCTATTTTTACAATCAACGGAATAAATACTGACCAAAGAGGAGCACAAGAAAATAAAAAAGCTCTTGAAGATAAGTTAACAAAAATATACAAAAATGAATTTGTAACTATAGATTTTCTTCATAACCCATCCCACGCCGGCGGAGCTCTTGATCTCATAGACGCCGTACAGCAAGGACTTTTTGATGAAAAATCCGATTATGATCTGATCGAAATGTGGAATGATGCCAGTCAAAAGGTCACCACTCAAAAATTATTACTGGTCGGCCATTCCCAAGGCAACTTTTATGCCAATAATTTTTACGATAAAGTTACAGATAGAGGCTTAGCCTCTATCCCGAGAGAGTCCATTGGTGTATATGGCGTGGCCACTCCGGCTTCCCATGTGGCCGGAGGAGGAAATTACATAACTTCCGATACAGATAGAGTTATCGCTGCGCGTGTCGGGCGTGTACTTAAAATATTGCCACCCAATACCCATATTCTGTTTCAGCTGTCAGATGACCCTGACGGTCACAGTTTTTCCGACGTTTACTTAAAATATCAAGGCGCGAAAATTGTTTCCGATATAGAATCGTCGCTTGAAAAACTTCAAACAAATAATATGCAAAATGTGTATATGCCATGCATAAATCCTCCCGCAGTTACCTTTGCGCATGAATTACAAAGAAATCTGCTGTCTTTTGTTGATCATCCGATTGATTCTGGCAAGGCTGGTATTGCTCTGGCAAAAAATACAGTTAAGAAGGTTGGCTTGGCCATTGGAAATAAAGTAATACAAATAGCGTCAAATGCATATTCTTTTGCTAAGTCTTTTACTAATAAAAACCCCAATAATGCCGCAGCTGTAATTCTTGCCGGTATTCCTGCGTCACAGGACACTTCCTCCGAACCTACCGAAAATTCTACCAAAGAAAATCTCCCGACTAAAGTTGGGACTCCGACTGAAAGCGTCGGAGCTAAACCGGTTGTCGATAATGTTCCCATAGCAGATACCGAAAAAACCCCTCCTGACCTCCCCTTATCAGGGGAGGCAGTTCCCCCTGACAAGGGGGAATCCGAGGGGGTTGTACCAGAAATCTCCCACCCCAGTCTCTTGCCTGGCGGCGGCGGCGTAGCGGCAGCCAATCTGCCATTGCCTTACCAAACACCATACTCGACTCCATATTCAACACCATATGCGACACCATACCCGACACCAGCACCGGCTGACACCACCCCGCCTGTGATTTCTGCCCTGACTCTTACTCCGAATTCTGGCTCTAAAGGAGTCGGTGGCACTGTTACTTTAACCATTACGGCTGATGGTGCGAACTATACCGCTGGAACAATTACTGTTAATGGAGTAGCGACCACTGGATTTACAAATGCCGGAGGTAATATTTACACAGCTACTTACACTGTGGTTTCCGGAAATACCAACAGGGCATCCGGCACTGTTCCAGCTAGCGTTATCTTGACCGATGCCGTTGGTAATTCAAATGTTGCTTATACCACAGTAGCTGCGAATACTCTAATAATTAATGGACAGGTAGCTAATTCTGCCATCCAAATTTTTCCCACCTTTGCCAGTACTGGGGAATTTACCCAAGATATTATTTTGTCTTGTGTCGCTAACTCAGGCAGTCGTGTAATGTACGCTATTTCAGATACTGATAATTCTTATAACTTTATGAATGAGTCTCCAATTGGCCCAGTTGAAGTTTTTTCTTGTTCTGGCAGTTCTTATACCGCTATGGGTAATGGACAAAAATTTTCAGGTTCGGCTGGTTATGCGAATTATGTAGGTTGGTACTATGTTGCTACTTTTTTAACAGGAACAGGAACAAATTGTGCACCGGCAATTGGCGTGGCATGTGTACCTAACGCTCCCTATAGTTTTGCCCGTCTGCATCGCAATAATTCTGATGTCTGGTCAGATTCGGATATTTAGATGATTCCCAATATGCTATAATTAACATATGTTTATGATTCTTTTTAAAATTTGGTATATGATAGCCATTTTGCCCCTCATTATTTTTCTGGAAGGGAATAAGATGTTCGCAGATTTTCTAAAGAAAAGAAGAGTATATTCGCATTGGGACTACTGGCACTCTTTGCTTCTCTTGTCCATTATTCTGGCCATCATCTTATGGAGCAAAGGATATCGTTAAACTGCAAGGTTTATGATATAATTAAATTGTGACCAAACACTTTTTTAAGACTCTGATTATTTTTACCGGAATGATAGTCTTGGGCCTCGTTGGAGTTTTTTTGGTGAGTCATTTTGACCAAGGAAATGAGCAGAAAGATGCGCTAAATAATACAGTTGCAAAGTAAAATGTCTGTGCTATAGTGAATTTACCGCAAAGAAGATAGGCACAACCCTCCGTCGCTAAAGCTATGGCGGGTAAAATAAGTCCTGTTTAGTGGGTCGATATCTTTGACGGCGCGAGCCGTTTTTTAGTTTCAAAATATCATGTTACAAAAATCAAAAAAAGAAGAAATGATAAGGGATCTCGAAGGAGCAATACAAGAAAGCGAGTCTCTCGTCTTCGTAAATTTTCATGGCCTGAAAGTAAGCGACGAGACGATACTGCGTCGAGATCTCCGAAAGAAAGGGGTGAGCTATAAAGTTTCTAGAAAAACACTTCTGGCCCGTGCGTTGAAAGGAAAAGCGGAAGGTGAAATTCCAGAACTTGCCGGCGAGGTTGCCATTGCGTACTCGAAAGATGCTATTGCCTCACCGCGCGGAGTCTATAATTTCCAAAAAACTCACAAAGGAGTCCTGAATATTTTGGGTGGAATTTTTGAGGGGAAATTTATTGGCAAAGAAAAGATGATGGAGCTGGCAATGATTCCAAGTCGGGAAATTCTATACGCGCAGTTCGTGAATCTTGTTAATTCTCCAATACAGCGCCTTGCTATTGTGTTGAATGAAATAGCAAAAATTAAAAACTAATAATTAGAATTATGTCAGAAAAATTTAAAGACCTTATAGAAAAAATAGAAACTATGTCCGTATTGGACTTACATGAGCTTGTCAGGGCATTGGAGGAAAAGTTTGGAGTGTCTGCTCAAGGCTCCGGCCCGCTTCGCCAAAGCGACAGCGAGGCGAGCGAGGCAAAGGAGGAGCAAAATACTTTTACTGCCGTTCTGGCATCTGCCGGTGAACAGAAAATTGCGGTGATGAAAATCGTAAAAGAAGTCTTGGGTCTCGGACTGAAGGATGCCAAAGATTTGGTTGATGCCGCTCCGGGAACCTTAAAAGCGGGAATGAAGAAAGCCGAAGCTGAAGAACTTAAGAAAAAAATTGAAACAGCCGGAGGGAAAGTGGAATTAAAGTAATTCAATATGGAACAAAGACAGAAAATAGCGCTAATTTCTGTATATGACAAAACGGGTATCGCGGACTTTGCTCAAAGTTTGGCAAATTTAGGCTGGAAAATCATTTCTTCCGGCGGTACGGCCAAGCATTTATCTGATGCTGGAGTAAGCGTTACCGATGTGGCAGATATTACCGGATTTCCCGCTATTTTAGGTCATCGTGTTGTGACTCTTCATCCAAAGATTCACGGCGGACTTTTGGCCTTAGACACACCCGAGCACTTGGCTGAACTTGAAAAATATGACATTCCTTGGATTGATTTGGTGTGCGTAGATCTGTACCCGCTCGAAGAAGAAATTGCAAAATATGCCCCCTCCGCCCCTGGCACCTCCCCCTACGTAGGGGGAGGAAGGAAAGGGGTACTGGAAAAAACGGATATGGGTGGAGTGGCTTTAATTCGTTCAAGCGCGAAGGGGCGACGTATCACAATTTGCGAACCTTCTGATAGAGCAGCAGTACTTAAGTGGCTCAAAAATGGCGAGCCCAATCGCGAAGAATTTTTAAATGATTTGGCTGCTAAAGCAGAGATATTAATTGCGAGATATTGCTCTGTCTCAGGTGAATATCATGGTAAAGGCGAATACAAAGGAATTTTTGGGAAGAAGCCCGCCCGACTGGATGACGTTAGTCGTTCGGGCGGGAATTTAGAATCCTTATTATACGGCGAAAATGCCTATCAAAAACCTGCCAGTTTGTACAAACTAGCTAGGCAAGACCCAGCTAGTGAAGATAAGCTTGCGATTCATAATTGGGCTCTGGTTGCCGGAAGCCCTCTTTCCTATAATAATATTTGCGATTTGGACAGAATGATGCAGACGATGACGCACATTGGCGCTGGATTTGAAAAAAATTTCGGCGAAGTGTCAAGTGTTGCCATTGGGGCAAAGCACGGCAATGCCTGCGGAGCAGGCACAGGAGAGTCAGGGCTCGATGCCATTGGCAAAATGCTATTGGGAGATCTGCGCGCAATTTTCGGCGGCTCGGTAATGCTTAATTTTAATGTTGATGAAAAAATAGCCGAAGAATTGATACACAAATATGCCGGAACGAATAGACGGCTGCTTGATGTTGTTGCCGCGCCGTCATTCTCGGAAGAAGCAAAACAAATTCTCTCTCGTAAAGGAGGCAAATGTCGGCTTTTAGCAAACCGCGGCATTTTAAAAGCAGGATTGTCTGCCTTAGATAATGCCAGAAGGTTCCGTTATGTCCGGGGCGGCTTTATGGAACAGCCCAATTATACTTTTGTGCCGGCGATTGAGAGCAAGGACGCAGTGCTTGCTTGGGCTATCGGCTCAACCTCAAATAGCAATACTATTACTTTAGTCAAAGGCGGCAGACTTTATGGCAACGGTGTTGGACAGCAAGACCGCGTCGGGGCGGCCAAGCTGGCTATTTTCCGTGCCGATGAGGCGGCAGCATTTGCTAACGATTTAGGAGCTAAGCTCCCTTTTGGGAGCTTAGCTCCTAAATCCGAAACTATAGCGGATTTGAAAGAAGCTGTCGCATACAGCGACAGCTTCTTTCCTTTTCCGGACGCGCCGGAAGTGCTCATCGGTCGTGGAATAAAAACGATTTTTTCCACCAGCGGTTCAGTCAATGATGAGAAAATAATAGAGCTTTGCAGGACAAAAGGCGTGAATTTAATAATGCTTCCCGACTCGGAAGCCAGGGGTTTTTACCAGCATTGATTTTTCTTGAAAAATCATTATAATACACATATATGGAAATTTTGGGAAAAATACTGGGCAATGGAGCCAGAGTAAAAATAATGAGGCTATTCCTACTCAATAAAGGTAAGGGTTTCAAGAATAAGGATATTGTCAAGCGCAGCCGGGTCAGTCCTCTTATCGTTCGTCGGGAACTCAGGTTGCTTTCTTCCGTTAATTTTATTAAAAGGCGTGCTTTGGATTGGTTTTTTAATTCTTTTTTTAAATATGCGGAAAAATTTGAAGATCTTTTGGTAAGGTCTGATAGTTTGAATAAACAGACTATTTTAGACAATTTTAAAAAAGTTGGGCGGGTAAAGCTTGTTGTAGTTTCTGGCATCTTTATTAAAAAGGATGATAGCCGAGTGGATTTATTGATTGTCGGGGATAAAATGAAGCGAGGCAAGATTGAAAAGGGGATTCGCAGGCTTGAGGCCGAAATTGGTGCAGAGCTTGTTTATGCTATTTTTGACACAAAAGAGTTTATTTATAGGCTCAATATGTATGATAAACTTGTCCGAGATATCCTTGATTACCCACATGAGGTTCTTTTAGAGGTTAAGGAGTTATCCACACAAGCCTTAAAAAAGGGCTAGGATTTGATATAATGTAGGTTAGAACTTTAATAAGGTCGAAACTTAACAAAGTGCTTTTATTTCAGCCATAGGCTGATCCGCCTCTGGCGGAGATTATCAATATTATGAATAATATTTGGCTTACATGGGGCGATGTTTTTAATTCATCACTTCAAAGTTTGTGGTGGGGCTTCGTTCAATTTACTCCGAAGCTTGTTGTCGCGGTTGTTTTATTTATTATAGGTTGGCTTTTAGGTAATGTTATTGCTCGAGCTCTCGAGCAAGTTTTCAGTACCCTGAAGATAGATAGACTTTTTGCTTCTGTTGGAGCAGATGACTTCTTCAGAAAAGCGGGAATGACTCTTGATACTGGATACTTTATCGGACAAGTAGTGAAGTGGTTCGTTGTCGTTGTTTTTCTTCTTCCTTCACTTAGCTTGGTCGGCCTGGATTATATCGCATCTTTCCTGAAAGATGACGTGTTGGGTTTTCTACCGAGGGTTGTCGTGGCTGCTCTGGTCCTGGTAATTGCGACAATTGTCTCCGAAGCTCTTTCTTCGGCAGCTACAGCCTCTGCCAGAACTATGAATCTTAGATCAGCCAACTTACTTGGCGCTGTTGCTAAGTATGCTGTCTGGGTCTTTGCTTTCATTATTGCCTTAGGGCAACTCGGCGTTGCGGAGTACTACATGAGTGTTCTTTTCACCGGAATCATCGCGATGCTGGCACTGGGTGGCGCCCTGGCTTTCGGTTTGGGGGCTAGAGACGCGGCGGCGCGCTTTATTGCCAAGCTCGGAGAAGAGGTGTCTCACAGACAATAATTGAGATTTTTTAAATTAATTTCAAGTAAAAAAGATGTCATTCCTTCCCGCCCGAACGTACCGTTCGGTACGGGCGGGGACATCTTTTTTGTATTCTCCTCTTGAGGAGTACCCGAAGGGGGAGGTGGATGAATTCCTCTCCTCCTTCTTGTTGAGGAGGAGTGCCCCAAGATTTACTGGGGCGAGGTGGTGATTCTGGAGTTATTTTTGAGTTACCACCCCGAACCCCTCCTTGATTAAGGAGGGGAGGAAGGTTGCATATTTTATTGTTGGGTCTATAATATGGCCAGGCAGTCGAAATTATTAAAGTTAAAATGTAAATAAATTTTATGCCAGAATCTATACCAGGACAGGAGACACGATCAGAAGCTATTAGGAAAAGAGTAGAACAGTTGCACAAAATGAGAGAAGATCTTACGCTCAAAAAGCGTGAGTTGGAAGGTGAGATTAGGATGGTGGATGGGGATATCCAAGCTATAGATTCAGAGCTTGAAAATATGCAAAAGTAAGCAGGATATAGATTCTAATTTTTTCCTTGACATCATATTTCCCTTCGTATATACTCTATTTATCAGTATGAATACCACAAGAAACAGTTTAAAAAGGCGGCGCTAAAGAGCAGACTTCTTTTTTGTCTGTAGGCCGCCTGAAAGGCGGTTTTTTTGTTCTCAGTAAGGCGTGCAGATTGAAAATTAAAAGCTATTCAGACACTTCGAGGGTCTTTTTTTGTGTCTGAAATAGGAAAATTTTCCAAGTACGGAGCGGTCCGGAATGGAAAATTAAGTGTGGTTTTCAAATTTCTTAACAGGAAATTTAAGGGCGTACGGTGGATGCCTTGACTTTAAGAGGCGAAGAAGGACGTGGCGTTGCTGCGATAAGCTTCGGGGAGGTGCTGAGCAACCTTTGATCCGGAGATTTCCGAATGGGGAAACC